>NZ_BAAILL010000026.1:34934-45528 GCF_054589215.1 Paraburkholderia sp. 2C
TTCGCGTGCGGCGAAACGCTGCAAAAGCTGCCGGTGCCGCTCGTGCTCGGCTGGCTGCAGCGCTGGCTCTACGATCTGCTCGCGCAGCGCACGGCCGGCGCGCCGCGCTACTTCCCGGACGCGACGGCCGCGCTCGCGCGCTGCGCGCAGGAGGCGGACCCCGGCGCATTCGCGCGTTTCATGAAAACCGTCACGCGGCAGCGCGCGGTCGAGAACCATCCGCTCAATGCGCGGCTCGTCTTCGAGGAACTGTTTCTCGGCTATCGCGCGCTGTTTGCGTAACGCATGCGCGGGACTGCCCGGGCCGGCTGCGCGCAAGCATGTCGGACCCGCGGGCGCGCGCGGTACGGCTTAAAAACGCGGCTCGGCGCAACTCAGCGCGGCCTAACGCTTAACCAGGACTTGCCATGTTTGTCGATTCACACTGCCATATCAATTTCGAGGGACTCGCCGATCGCCTGCCGCAGGTGCTCGACAAGATGCGCGAGCATGCGGTGACGCATGCGCTGTGCGTCTCGGTCGATCTCGAAACGCTGCCGTCGGTGCTCGATATCGCTGCGCGGCACGACAACATCTACGCGTCGGTCGGTGTGCATCCGGATCACGAAGAGGCGCGCGAGCCGAGCGTCGCGGAGCTGGTCGAGCTGGCGAAGCACCCGAAGGTGATCGCGATCGGCGAAACGGGCCTCGACTACTACCGCCTCGAAGGCCGCACGATCGCCGATATGGAATGGCAGCGCGAGCGCTTTCGCACGCATATCCGCGCCGCGCATGCCACGAAAAAGCCGCTCATCATCCATACGCGCGCGTCGGCCGACGACACGCTGCGCATCATGGCCGAAGAGCGCGCGGGCGACACCGGCGGCGTCATGCATTGCTTCACCGAACCGTGGCCGGTCGCCGAGCGCGCGCTCGAGCAGAACTTCCATATTTCGCTGTCGGGCATCGTGACGTTCAGGAGCGCGGCCGATGTGCAGGACGTCGCGCGCCGCGTGCCGCTCGATCGTTTGCTCATCGAAACAGACTCGCCGTACCTCGCGCCGGTGCCGTATCGCGGCAAGCCTAATGAACCTGCGTACGTAAGTTATGTCGGACGCTTCATCGCGCAGCAGCGCGACATGCCCGACGAGGAACTGGCCGCGGCGACGACGCGCAACTTCTTCCGGCTGTTCGGCCTGCAGGAACCGGCCGGCTTCCAAGTCGGCGGGTGATTGTCCAAGGCCCAGACCTTTTATTTTGATATCAATAAGATACCGAATATTATTAGAGTTAAATATGCAGAACTATTTCAGTGAACCCCGTACTCGTGGACCGCATGGACGGCGCGGCGCCGCCGCGCTGGCGACCGCCCGTGCCGCCGCCCGTGCGGTCGCGGCCGGCACGCTCGCCTGCGCGGCGTTCGCCGCGCTCGTTTCGCAGCCGGCCGCGGCGGCGCCCGCGGACACGATGATCAAGGCCGTCAAGTTCGACGACGTGAGCGAAGTGAAGAAGCAGCTCGCCAACGGCATGGACCCGAATATGGCCGACCCGTACGGCTATCCGCTGCTTGTGCTGGCCGCGCGCGAAAAGTCGGACAACGTCGCGGCGCTCCTGCTCGACAACCCGAAGACGAACATCGAGATCGTCGACAAGGCTGGCGAAAACGCGATGATGATGGCCGCATTGAATGGCGACGTCGATCTCGTGAAGCTGCTGATCTCGAAGGACGCCGAAGTCAACAAGAAGGGCTGGACGCCGCTGCACTACGCGGCGACCAACGGCCAGGATGCCGTCGTGAAGGTGCTGCTCGACCACTCCGCGTATATCGACGCCGGGTCGCCGAACGGCACGACGCCGCTCATGATGGCCGCGCGCGGCGGCCATGTGTCGACGGTGAAGCTGTTGCTCGACAGCGGCGCGGATCTGAACGTGAAGAACCAGCTGGGCCTCACGGCGCTCGACTTTGCGAAGCAGTACAAGGAACCGGACGTCGTCGACGGACTGACGGCGCGGATGAAGCAGGTGCAGCAACAGGCGCCCGCCGGCGGCGCTGCGCCGGCGTCGCAAAACAGTGCAAAATAGCGGGCCGGCCGAAGCCCGGAGTGGCCGGAAAAAATCTGCTCCGCTTATACCTCGAAGGATCAACATGCTGCGGGTTCTGATTTGCGCCAGCGTGCTCGCCGTGCCGCTGACGGCGAACGCGTTTACGGGGGCCGACCTCAACAAGCTGTGCACGAAGACCGATATTGCTTCGCGAAGCGCATGCGGCGCGTATATCGAAGGTGCGGCCGACGGGGTATTCAACACGATCGATGCGATCGGCGGCACGACCGGGCCGCGCGTCGGACAGTACTTCTGCCTGCCCCCCGAGGCGCGCTCGCAGCAGTTGACCGATGCGGTACGCAAATACATTGCGGAAAATCCCAACGCGGCGAGCTTCAATGCGAGCACGGCTGTGTCGCTCGGGCTGGGCAAGGCGTTTCCGTGTAAAGGGTCGAACTGAGGGATGGAATGCGGGCGTGCGCCTCAGTGCGCCTCAGTGCGCCACGTCACCTGGGCACCCTAACGGTCTGACCGGCCCGGCGGCCCGGCACCGGCAGCATCTCCAGCCGGTTGCTGCGCACGGCGCGGCGTCGCGGCCTCGATCGGCCTGACGCCGTCGGGCACAGGCACGAGCGCTGCTTCTCCGCTCGGCCCGCTTGATGTGATCAAATCGGTGATCACATCGGTGATCGCACCGGTGGCCACACCGGTCAACGCATCGGGCAGCACCCTCGCGCGCACCGTGCGCGCACCGTCCGCCGCTCATCGGCTGCGCATCGACGCCTGAGCCGCGCGGACCCGGCTCCCGGCCCTTGGCCTCTGGCTTGGCGCCGGTCCCATTCTCCGTAACCTTGACGAGGATCATTGCGTTGATGGTGACGTTCGACGACTTCAGCCGCATTGCCGCGGCACCGCTTCACTCGTGGCTCGGCACGTTCGTCGTGTCCGTCTGCTTCGTCGCGTTCGCCGGTGGCGTGCACTGGCTCGGGCAGCGCGTGCTGGTGCGCATCGCGCGGCCGTATCCGCTCATGAGCGTCGTGCTGCGCCATATCGGCCGGCCGGCGCGGTTCGTGGTGGCGATCGTCGCGCTCGAGATCGTCTGGTGGGAAGCGCCCGACACGCTGCTGCTGATCGGCGGCCTGCGCGATGCCGCCGCGTTCGCATTGATTGCGGCCATCACGTGGCTCACGGTGCGCATCGCGGCCTCGATCGGCGAGGCGATCGTCGCCGCGCATCCGCTCGATACCGCCGACAACCTGCAGGCGCGCCGCATCCATACGCAGGCGCGTGTGCTCGCGCGCTCGGTGATGGTGGTGATCGTCATCATCGGGATCGGCGCCGCGCTGATGACTTTCCCGAATGTCCGGCAGATCGGCGCGAGCCTGCTGGCCTCGGCCGGTGTCGCCGGTCTGGTCGCCGGTATTGCGGCGCGGCCTGTGCTCGGCAATCTGATCGCGGGCTTGCAGATCGCGTTGTCGCAGCCCATCCGGCTCGACGATGTGGTCGTGATCGAAGGCGAGTGGGGGCGCATCGAGGAAATCACGGGCACGTATGTGTCGGTGCGCCTGTGGGACCAGCGGCGTCTGATCGTGCCGCTGCAATGGTTCATCGAGAATCCGTTTCAGAACTGGACGCGCAACGATGCGCAGATTATCGGCAGCATGTTCATGTTCGTCGATTACCGGATGCCGCTTGCGCCGCTGCGCGACGAACTGGCGCGCATCGTCGAGGCGGCCCCCGAATGGGACGGCCGCGTGCAGGTGCTGCAGGTCACCGACGCGACCGAGCGCGCGATGCAGCTGCGCGTGCTGGTCAGCTCAAACGATTCGGGCCTCAACTGGGATTTACGCTGCCGCGTCCGCGAAGGCCTGGTGAGCTTCGTGCAGCGGCACTATCCGCAGTATCTGCCGCGCGCGCGTGCCGATCTCGCGGCGAACTGGGGCGCGGCGTCAGGCGATCTGGAGCATGCGGTGGAAGGTAGCGCCGCGGGCCGCAGCGGTCCCGCCGCGGACACGGGGGAGCTAGACTGGATGCCGAAGGCGACGCCCGCGCCGGCATCGAGCACCGCGGCGGACACCGCGGCGGACCCGGTGGCGAAGCGAAGCGGGCGCCGCGCGCGCGATCCGTCGGATGAGCGGTCAGGCGAGCGATCCGATGCGCAGCCGAATCAGCAACCGAATCAGCAACCGAATCAGCAACCGAATCAGCAACCGAATCAGCAACCGAATCAGCAACCGAATCAGCAACCGAATGAGCAGCCGAATGAGCAGCGCGCAGACCCGGGCCGCAAGCGCGTACCCGATCGCACAACGTGACCGGGCTTAACCGCTAAAGCGGGGAATAGCGGGCACCATGGTTCCGCACAACCGGATGATCGTGCAACCGATCCGGCGCAACGCCGGTCGAACCGGACACCAGGCTCGGCCTGATCTGAACCTGAACAGGATAAGGAGGACTACAGCATGGGCCGACTGATCGTCGTATCGAATCGCGTGGCGACGCCGACTGAAACCAAAGGCTCCGCTGGCGGCCTCGCGGTCGGCGTATTCGGCGCGTTAAAGGACACGGGCGGCGTCTGGTTTGGATGGAGCGGCGATGTCGTGAGCGAGACCGTCGCGAACGCGGGGCCGACGCTCGAGCAGGACGGCGCGGTGACCTTCGCCACCGTCGGCTTGACCCGCAAGGACTACGACCAGTACTACCGCGGCTTTTCGAATGCGACGCTCTGGCCGGTGTTCCACTACCGCAACGATCTCGCGCGCTATGAGCGCGACGAATACGCGGGCTACCGGCGCGTCAACGCCTGGCTTGCGCACAAGCTCGTCAAGCTGCTGCAGCCCGACGACATCATCTGGGCGCACGACTACCACCTGCTGCCGTTTGCCGAAGCGCTGCGCGCCGAAGGCGTGACGAACCGGATCGGCTTCTTTCTGCATATCCCGTTTCCGTCCCCGCAGATCCTCATCAACATCCCGCCGCACGAAGAACTCGTGAAGTCGTTGTGCTGCTACGACCTGATCGGCTTCCAGACCGATACCGACCAGCTCGCGTTTCACGACTATATCGAGCGCCATGCGCGCGGCATCGTGAAGCCGGGCGGCCATGTCGAAGCGTTCGGCCGCAAGCTGCGCACAGGCGTTTATCGCATCGGCGTGTTCCCCGACGAAATCGCCGAGCAGGCCAAACGCTACGAGAGCCGGCAGCATGTGATGGATCTCAAGCAGAGCCTCGAAGGGCGCAAGCTGATCATGAGCGTCGATCGGCTCGATTACTCGAAAGGGCTCGTCGAGCGTTTCCGCGCTTTCGAGCAACTGCTCGAGCGCTCGCCCGAATGGCGCGGCAACGTAACGCTCGTGCAGATCGCGCCGCCCACGCGCGCCGATGTGTCGACGTATCAGCAGATCCGTCAGGACCTCGAATATGAAGCAGGGCGCATCAACGGCCGCTACTCGGGCCTCGACTACACGCCGATCCGCTATCTGAATCAACGCTACGACCGCTGGAAGCTGATGTCGCTGTTTCGCGAATCGCAGATCGGCTTCGTCACGCCGCTGCACGACGGCATGAATCTCGTGGCGAAGGAGTACGTCGCCGCGCAAAACCCGGACGACCCGGGCGTGCTCGTGCTGTCGATGTTCGCGGGCGCCGCGGCCGAGCTGACCGGTTCGCTGATCGTGAACCCGCACGATTCGGTCGGCATGTGCGAGGCCCTGCAGCGCGCGCTGTCGATGCCGGTCGACGAGCGCAAGCGCCGCTACGAAACGAATATGGCCGCGCTGCGCAAGAACGACCTGGGCGTGTGGCGCGATACGTATTTGCGCGACCTGCGCGCGGTGCCGCTCGCGAAGGCTGCGCCGAATGGCGCAGGCCCCGGGGCGTCGCGCAAGGCGCAGGGCGGGGCGCCGGCGTCGTCGTGAGCGCCACGTTCGCCCGACGCTGAACCCACGCTCAACCGACGACCCGCCACCCGCGTGCTAACCACCCTCGCGATCGCCAACTACCGCTCGCTGCGCGACATGATCGTGCCGCTGGGCCGGCTCAATGTGGTGACCGGACCGAACGGCAGCGGCAAATCGAACGTCTATCGCTCGCTGCGGCTGCTCGCGGCGACCGCGCGCGGCGGCGTGATTCCGTCGCTGGCGCGTGAAGGCGGCCTGCAGTCGACGCTATGGGCGGGCCCCGAGCGCTTCTCGCGCGCGATGCGCGAAGGCGAACAGCCGGTGCAGGGCACGCGCCGCCACGAGCCCGTGAACTTGCGCCTGGGCTTTGCGGGCGACGCGTTCGGCTACGCGATCGACCTCGGCTTGCCGGTTCCGGGCCCCACGCAGTTCGGCCTCGACCCTGTCATCAAACGCGAATGCATCTGGAGCGGGCCGGTGTTGCGCCCGGCGGCGCTGCTCGTCGACCGTCACGGCGCCTCGTTGCGCATGCGTACCGACGGCGGCGACTGGCAGACCGTGCCGCAAACCGTGGCGAGTTTCGACAGCATGATGACCGAGTTCGCCGACCCGCGCGGCGCACCGGAAATGCTCGCGGTGCGCGAGCAGATCCGCTCGTGGCGCTTCTACGACTACTTTCGCACCGACGCGAGCGCGCCCGCGCGGCTGCCGCAAATCGGCACGCATACGCCGGTGCTCGCCGACGACGGCGCCGATCTCGCCGCCGCACTGCAGACGATCCGCGAGATCGGCTCGCCGCACGCCCTCGACGACGCGGTCGGCGACGCGTTTCCGGGCGCGCGCATCGACATCGCCAACCTCGACGGACGCTTCGAAGTGACGATGCGGCAGCATGGGCTGCTGCGGCCGTTGAAGGCCGCCGAACTGTCGGACGGCACGCTGCGCTATCTGCTGCTGGTCGCCGCGCTGCTGACGCCGCGTCCGCCCGCGCTGCTGGTGCTGAACGAACCTGAGACAAGCCTGCATCCGGACCTGTTGCCCGCGCTCGGACGGTTGATCGTGCAAGCATCGGCGCACTCGCAGGTGCTCGTGGTGTCGCATGCGGCGCGCCTCATTGCCGCGCTCGAGCGCGACAGCGGCAGCCACTCGCTGGTGCTCGAGAAGGAGCTTGGCGCGACGCGCATCGCGGGCAGCGACGAGCTCGACATCCCGGCATGGAAGTGGCCGGCGCGCTAGGCCGCACGTCGTCGCGCAGCGTGCGATGCCGCAGCGGGGCGGGGCCGATGGCCATTCGTGAGCGAATGTTTCCCGACTGTAACAGCGCTCTTCAAGTGAAATAGACGCAGTTTTTTTCGGCGACCCAGGCAATAATCGAGTCACGAAAGGAAAACGACAGGCAAATCGCCCACTAGAGACAAGGCATAAAGCCGTTGCGCATGGGAGGGTAAGCATGCGGAGCGGATCGCAGGTCGACAGGCTTGGCCGACCCTGCGGTTCGCTCCAATTGCCCGCTGGCCCGCCGCACTGGCATACTCGCTCGCCACTACGGAGACGCCATGAGAATTGCGCAGATCGCCCCCTTGACCGAATCGGTGCCGCCGAAGCTTTACGGCGGCACCGAGCGTGTCGTGTCGTACATCACCGAGGCGCTCGTCGACCTCGGGCACGACGTGACGCTCTTTGCAAGCGGCGATTCGGTGACGAACGCGAAGCTCGAAGCGGTCTGGCCGCGCGCGCTGCGCCTCGACCCCGGCATTCGCGACCGCGTCGCACCGCATATGCTGCTGATGGAACTGGTGCGCCGCCAGGCCGACCAGTTCGACGTGCTGCATTTCCATATGGATTACTACTCGTTCTCGGTGTTCAAGCGCCAGGAAACGCCGTTCGTCACGACCTTGCATGGCCGTCTCGATCTGCCGGAACAGCAGCCGGTGTTCGACACCTTCAACACCGCGCCGGTCATTTCGATTTCGAACTCGCAGCGCCAGCCGCTGCCGCAGGCGCGCTGGCTCACGACCGTCTATCACGGCCTGCCCGAAGCGCTGTATACGCCGCAGCCGGTCGAGCAGAAGTACCTCGCGTTCCTCGGCCGCATCTCGCCGGAGAAGCGTGTCGATACGGCGATCCGTATCGCGGGCCGCTGCGGCCTGCCGATCCGCATCGCGGCGAAAGTCGACGCGGCCGATCGCGAGTACTTCGAGCGCGATATCAAGCCGCTTTTCGACTTGCCGTATGTGGAGTACATCGGCGAGATCGCCGACGACCAGAAGGCCGAATTCCTGTCGGGCGCGCATGCGTTGCTGTTTCCGATCGACTGGCCCGAGCCGTTCGGTCTCGTGATGATCGAGGCGATGGCGTGCGGCACGCCGGTTATCGCCTTCAACCGCGGCGCGGTGCCGGAAGTGCTCGACGACGGCATATCGGGCTTTATCGTCGAAGACGAAATCGGCGCGGTCGCGGCGTTGAACCGCTTGCACAAGGTGCCGCGCGCCGGCGTGCGCCGGCGCTTCGAAGAGCGCTTCACATCGCACAGAATGGCCCAGCAATACGTTGACGCGTATCAGTCGGTGATTCGTGCACAGAAGCGCTCGCGCTTCAAGGTAATCGATACGTCGACGAGTCAGTGAGGTTGCGTTGCGCCGATAGGCCATGCAACGCAACCCGTGCCGACTGTCGAGCTCCGGCTTGTTACGCCTTGCCTGCTACTTCGGCCAGCGACCGGCGGGTCGTATGTCAGGCACCGGCGTCGGGTCTGTGATACGGCCGGTGGATGCCTGTACCGAACATCGGGGGGCGCCCGCGTGAAGAGTCGGCGCATTCGTGCGAGGGCGAGCACTCGCATGATGGCCGCTGGCGCACCTCTCCCGGATGGTGGCGCAAGGATGCATATTCGCTCGAACCGGCATCGGCACGCGGCGTAAAAGCCTGATTGGTGACGTTCATGTGTCCTTCCTTTAAAGCAGGTTGGAGAATCGCACGCGCTCGGCGAGGGCGCGCGATGGACACGTCGTTGCGCTGACGTGTTGTTTCCATTTTGCTTAGAGGCAGAACGGGCGGGAAATGCAGGAATACAGCGTGCAGGAATACAGCGTGCAGCGATACAGCGTGCAGCGATACAGCGGCCAGCATACGGCCAGCCGCGTTGCGACCCGGCGGCATTGCGCGCTGCTGCACAGGCATCGTGGTAAAAAGAATCTCGCGCCCGGATGAACCGAACCCACAAAGTCGGGTGCCGACTTTGTGGGTTCGGTTCAGCAAGACGCACGACGTGTGCGCGTCGGAAAGCCGTGTGCACGTACAGCGGGGAAGGCAGATACCCAGCCGAACGCGCTGCGCGGCTAGATCTTCAGCCGCGACACTTTCGTGCCCGCCAGCGAGACATCGGCCATCAAACCGGCATTGGTCAGGATGAACACTTCGACAGGCGCGGTCGCCGTGGTCGAATCGACCGCGCCGTTCGCGCCAACCTTCACGAGCGCGACCGACGCATCGGCGCCAACCGACCAGCCATCCGCACTGCGGAAGCGATCGAGCGCGTCCTGGGTCATGAAGCAGAAAATGATCGCCTTCGACTGCGCGCCGGCCTGCAGCCCAAACGAGCCCGACACAGTGCTGTAGTAGCCGACCGAACTGCCGCCCACGCGCAACGCACCTTCGCCGTATTGCCCGCCGACGATGAAGCCGACCTGAATCACAGATGGGAACACAAGCACGCCGCGCGACTTCGCGACCAGTTCGCGCGAACCGGTGACCGTGGAATAGAGCCGGGACATCGTGCCGTCGACGCTTGCGTCGATCGACTGGCGCTTCGACATATCGGTCGCGGCCGATTCTCCCGACGACCCGGTGGTGGTGCAGCCTGCCAGTGCAAGACTTCCGAAAGCGAGCGCAGCGCTACTTTTTAGAATGAAGTTTCGTCTTTGCATCGTTTTTCTCCATCGTGGTTCCGGGGATGCAGCCTCAGTTCACGCGGGTTGCGGTTTAGTTATAACACACAGATGAGTAAAGAGTGCCTTTTGGGGGCCGGCCGCAGCGCCTTGTGTGATGGGCGTTTCCGGTCGTGAGGCCGACACTTCGGGTAAATCTGACCTCGCGAATGACATGCACGGCATAGGTGCCTGCTGCGGATTCGCATGGCACGCGGCTCCCGCCGCAGCGGCATTGGACTGAGGATTGACGGGCCGCGCCGCGCGGCAGAAAACGCGTTGTTTTTACTGGGTTCGCGTGGCTGCCGCGGACCCATTGAAATGAGGTTGAAAGTGTTGCGACTGCGCATCACCGCCGGGAGCTAGCGATTCGCCGTGCCTTTGGCCGGATGCTGCGCGGAACCCGGCGTCGTGCCTGGCGCGGCGCCGCCCGGCACGACGTGACTGGCCACCTGATTCGCAGGCGGCCGGCGCAGTGCGCGCCGGATACCGCCGATCAGCACACCGATCACGAAGAGCGTCGCCGCCGGCACGACCCAATAACCGACGAACGCGTGCCACAGGTAAGACGCAAGCGTGCGTCGCCGCAGGTTGTATTCGTCGATGGCTTCCTGCTGGCGCGGCGCATTCGCGGCGAGCACATCGGCCGGGCAGCCGGCGTCGCGCGCGACCTCGGGTGTGCCGCGGCAGTGAGCGGGCGCGCCCGCGGCGCGCTGCGCATCGGTGAACTGCCAGCTCGTGAGCGCG
>NZ_BAAILL010000026.1:45654-68024 GCF_054589215.1 Paraburkholderia sp. 2C
ATCTCCTCCTGAATTTCGCGTACCGCGACGATCCCCACCGGCACCGACCAGAAGATGATCGTGACGAGCCAGCGGCGCAGCCACCGATTCTTGTGTCTCCCAACCATTGTTGCCTCCGTGCATGCGCTTTGGCATACGACCAAGCGGGCGGCCCTTTCTGGTGTGTCGGCTGTCTTTTGTATTGCGTATTGTGGGCCGTCTGTGCCGCCATCATAGAAGAAAACCGACGCGGCGTAACTTGCCGACGTGACGGGCCGCGCGAATGCTTGCGGGTGCAACGAAGAGGATCGATTGGACATGAGCGCGCGGCTCGACGCGCCGTCGAGACGCTAGCCGGACATGCGCGAAGCGATCGAACGAACAAACGATCGAACGATCGAACGAACAAACGAACAAACGAACAAACGAACAAACGAACAAACGAACAAACGAACAAACGAACAAACGAACAAACGAACAAACGAACAAACGAACAAACGAACGGCGCATTGCGCGAACGCGCCGGTTCGAGCCAGCGGATCCACCTGGCTCGCAGATCACCGCTGGGAACCCTGGGCAGGCCCGGTAGCCCCGATCAGTGTCCGGTTAGCCTCTGCCTAGCCCTTGTTGCTCAGGCAGGTCTTCATGAACGCCTTGCGGTCGTCGCCTTTCTTGTCGCCGGCCTGGACGTTGCACGCCTTCATCTTCTCCTGCTGCGTCATCGGCGCCGAAGCGGCCATCGCCGACGATGCCGACAGGCAGTTCTTCATGAACGCCTTGCGGTCATCGCCTTTCTTGTCGCCGGCCTGCTGGTTGCACATCGTCATTTTGTTCTGCTGGCTGTTTTCGGCGAAAGCGGGCGCCGCGAGCAGTCCGCCGAGCACGAGTGCGGCGATTGCGGATTGGATCTTCATGGGACACTCCATCGGTTATCGGTTATTCGTCGTTATTCGACCCGGGGCAAAGACGTCCGGCTGGTTGACACCACCATCGTATTGAATGGTAATTGTCAGAACGGGCAAACGGGGGCGCCGGTTGACGGTTATGCGCGCCGGCAGGGCAGGTGTTTCCCTGGGTGCCGCGAATATCGAGGCACGTATCGATGCGTCATCCGGCGCAACACTGACTCCGCTCATTCACGCGCTGACTTTCCTGCTGGAGGAAACTGGTCATGCATTACCTGCTGATGTACGAACTCGTCGACGATTATCTCGAGCGGCGCGCCCAGTTTCGCGCCGAGCATCTGAAGCTCGCATGGGAATCGGCCGGGCGCGGCGAGTTGCAACTGGGCGGCGCGGTCGGTGAACCCGCCGACCTTGCGGTGCTGCTCTTCAGCAGTGCGTCGCCGATGGTCGCCGAAGACTTCGCGAAAGCCGACCCGTATGTGCGCGCCGGGCTCGTCAAACGCTGGCGCGTGCGTCCGTGGACGACGGTAGTCGGTGAGGATGCCGCAACGCCCGTGCATTGAAAGCGGACACTTGCGGCTTGCGGTTCGTCATTCGTTATTGACGATCACGGCCGCGATGACGAGCGCAATAAGCTCGTCATCACGCGTGTATCAATAAGTGAGATCGGCAATCGAAGTCATCACGCAAAATGCGCAATCGCGACTCGTCGTGGCAATGGACGAAGCTCATAGGTAATCGAAACGCATGTCACCGGAAAGAGCGACGAAAGCGCGGTGCAAACGGCATGCGTAACGAAGCGTATGAATCACGCAACGCATGCGCCGCGTACGCGCTGCAAAGTGGGTTGTGCGGCGGATAACGGCATCGTTTGCATAAGTTAAACGAAGAAGCACATAAGCGAACGGATGCTGATCGCGAAGCGCGGGTTCGCTGCAACAGAATGCACGACGTTTACGTGACAAACGCATTCAAAACATCCGGGCAAACAGGACAAGATTGTTTCTATCCGTAACACTTGCCCGCGTCACATTCACGCTTACCCTGGTAATGGTATGCTTCGTGCACAAATTCTCCCATGCATGAGTGAGACCACGTTTCGTGCGCGCTAATTGGGAAAACACGCACTGGCGCCGTGCGCCATGCGCTTTCTTCGCAATGCAGCCGGAACGGAAAACATATTGTGCAACCGGGGGCGCTTACACGAACCACAGAAGTTCGTGACGGCCCAAAGCCGCGGCCTGGCCTGGCCCGCGTGGAGAAATGCATGTTTTTCGATGAGCTAAGCAATGACGAATGGGCACGTTTATCCGCGCTCGTTTCCGATGAGCCAGCCGTCCGGTTGAATCGCCGTGGACGGCCGCGCGCCGAACCACGCATCGTCGCCAACGCCGTGTTGTGGATTCTCACCACCGGCGAACCCTGGTCGAAACTGCCCGGGCGTTATCCGTCCGGCCCGACCTGCCGCCGCCGTTTCGAAGAATGGCAGGCGAATGGAACCCTGATCGAAATGGTTCGTCTGCTGTCCGAGACGGGCCGTGCGTTCGCCTATATCCCTGAACCGACTCCGCCCGCCGTGGCGAAGCCGGCGCCTGAAGTCGAGCAGCCCAAGCCGCGCGACGATACGGTGCGCGGCGTGTACTGGAAGAGCCCCGAGTCGTGGCAGACCTCGAGCGCCGCCGCGGGCGTCACGCACGGCTGGCGCCCGCTCGGCGCCATGGCCGACATCACGCGCCAGCTCGCGGGTGGGGTCGACGCGCAAACGTTGTCGGACGACATCGCGCCGGCTCATGATGGTGCGGCGGGCGCCGCTGCGGCGGGCTCGCTTGCCGAAGACGAGGCGCGCGAAGCGAAGCCCGCGCATGCGGCACACGCGTATGCGCCGCGCGAGATGCTTGACACGCATGTCGAGGGGGACGGGCGATATGGCGCGGCATACGACGGCGCGTCGAATGGCGCTTTGTCAAAAGGCGCTACGTTCGGCGAGCCGCAGCAGTTCGACGGTTCGCGATTCGACGATCGTCTGAACGGCGCGCGCGCGCTCGATGGTCTACCGCGCGGTTACCCCGTCGACGGGCACGACGGCCATCGGCTCGACGGCCACGACGGCCACGACGGCCACGACGGTCAATACGATCGCGACGCCTATGCGGCGCGCACGCCACACGATGCGGGAACGGACGACGACTGGGGCCACAGCCGTCCGCACGATCTCGCCAACTATCACGCACCGCTGTGGATGAATCTTGCGATGCCAGGCGGCGCGCAGTTCGACGACGAACGCGGCTATGTGATCTACGTCGTCGCCGAACAGGTCGCGAGCTCGATGTATCGAGCATGGGCCGAAATCATGAGGGATGGCCGGCGCATCGAGCGTTCGGGGCTGATCGGCCCGCGTTTCGAAGACGACGAAGCGGCACGCCGTTTCGCGCTCGAATGGGCAATCGGATGGATCGATCGCGAATGCGGCGAGTTGGCCACGCAGGGCTATGGCGATGGCGGCGCAGCGGTGGCCGAGCATGCGCAGGTGTCGAACCGCGCGTCCGTGAATGCGGAGACGGTCGGCACGCAGCGGAGCGTCGCGGGGCTGGCGCCCCAGCCGGGGCAGGCAGCGGTGTCGCAAGCGGCTGCGTCAGCGGCGACCGCACCGGCGACGGTACCCGTGACGCGTGCGATGCCGGAGTCGGCCGCGGTGAAGAATGCGTTGCCCGCCAGCGCGAACCGCAATGGCAGCAATGCCAGCGGCGGCGCCAACGGCAACGGCGGCGCGAGTGGCACCAACGGCGGCAACAACGGCGGCACCAATGGCGCAGCGCAGTCGCCGGGCACGTCGTCGTACCCGCAGCATGTCAACGCGCACCGTATGCAATTGCGCCGTTATCCGAGTGAAGGCAACAACAGCGCGTCGTCCGCCGACAAAACGACGGACCGTTTCCCGCCGACGCGCAAGCTCCTTTCGCAAATGCGCTGAACCGTTGCCTGAACCGGCGGCCTCGCACGCTCGCTCGCGCTTCAGACGGCAGACGACGGCAGAAAACGGCAGACAACGGCGAACAACCGCAGCAGGCGTCGATCCACAAAACAATTGCGCCGCGGACCTCTCCAGGTCCGCGGCGCAATTGTTTGAATTCCAGCTTTCGTTGAAGTCGAATCCCGGCTTTCCGGCCTGGTCAATGGGCAACTGCGCTGCGGAGCAACCGCGGAGCAATGGCGGCGTAACCGCGGCGCAACGGCAGAGCAGCCGCGCAACGGCTGGCCGCAAAAGCCTGCCGCGCACGTGCCATCTTCGCGTTTACCGCCGCCCGTACGTATCGTCGAAGCGGACGATATCGTCTTCGCCGAGATACGAGCCCGACTGCACCTCGATGATTTCGAGCGGCATCTTGCCCGGATTCTCGAGCCGGTGCGTGACGCCGAGCGGGATATACGCCGATTCGTTTTCCGACACGATAAATCGCTCTTCACCGCGCGTGACGAGCGCGGTGCCGCGCACGACGATCCAGTGCTCGGCGCGATGGTGGTGCATCTGCAGCGATAGCTGCGCGCCCGGCTTCACGACAATGCGCTTCACCTGGAAACGCTCGCCCGTATCGACCGAATCGTAGTGGCCCCACGGACGATGCACCTTGCGATGGTTGGTCGCCTCGGTGCCGCGCTCGCTGCGAATTCTGCTGACCACCTTCTTCACATCCTGCACATGCGCTTTATTGGCGACGAGAATCGCATCGTCCGTTTCGACGACGACGAGATCCTGCGTGCCGACGCAAGCGATCAGCCGTCCTTCGGAGTGCGCGAACGTCGATTCGGCGCCTTCGAAAATCACGCGCCCGCGGCTCACGTTTGCCGCATCGTCCTTCGGCGAGATCTGCCAGATCGCGTCCCACGAACCGACGTCGGACCAGCCGGCCGCGAGCGGCACGACGACGCCGCTTGCCACCGTGGTGTCGCTGCCGAGCTTCTCCATCACCGCGTAGTCGATCGAATTCGACGGACAGTTGGCGAACGCTTCGCGCTGCAGGCGGAAGAAGTCGCCGTCCGCGGTGCCGCCCGCATAAGCCGCGGCAGCCGCATCGTAAATCGCCGGGTGGAAGTGTTTGATCGCCTTCAGCCACGTCGATGCGCGCATGATGAAAATGCCGCTGTTCCACCAGTAATCCTGCGATTCGATATAGCGCTGCGCGAGTTCCAGATGCGGCTTCTCGACGAAGCGGTCGAGGTGCCGCGCACCGACTGCGGACGCGCCATCGTCCGACGCCGCCGGCATCGGCGCGCCGACGCGGATATAGCCGTAACCCGTCTCCGCGCGCGTGGGCACGATGCCCATCGTCACGACATGGCCGGCCGCCGCGTGCTGGACGCCGGCCGCCACCGCCGCCTGAAAGCCGGCGAGATCGGCGATCGAATGGTCGGCGGGCATCACGACCATGATGGCATCCTCGTCGAGCGCCGCGACCGACAACGCGGCCGCCGTCAGCGCGGGCGCCGTGTCGCGGCCGACCGGCTCGAGCATGAGCCGGCTCGCCTTGCCGGCCAGGCGCAACTGTTCGGCCGTCGTAAAGCGATGCTCTTCGTTGCACACCACGACGAGCTGTTCGGCAACGGCATAACCGGCATCGAGCGCGTCGAGACGCCGCGTCGTCGATTGCAGCAGCGAGTCCTCGCCGAGCAGACCGATCAACTGCTTGGGATGCTGCTCGCGCGACATCGGCCAGAGGCGCGTGCCGGAACCGCCGGCCAGAATCACCGGCTGGACCTTGAGCTTGACGGAAAGCGGCGCAGCGGAAGCGGGCCGTGATTGGACGGCGGTGGACGCCGTACCGAGAGCACTCATGGTTGACTCCTCGAGCTGGAATGAGTGCTCCGAGTTTTAACACGTCGTAATTGGTCAATAAAAGAGAGCTTAATTCACAGCGAATTTTTCTAACAATTTTTCCCCGCTCGATTGCGATAGATTTAAGTCACGCTCCCGTAAAAATTCAGATAAAAGTGACAATTAATAAATTGCCGTATGCACGCTCTGGACAAGTTCCCGATGCATGAATACAACAGCCGGATGAAAGATCTGTAAGAAATGCCGCGAGACCCGGCTGAATGGCGCTGGAAACCCGTTTCCAGCCGCCGGAAAGAGGTAATAGTTGCCGCAGAAATCAGAAAAAAATCGGGAAATAGTTTCCGATACAAATTGTTTTTTTTAGAAACTTGCGGCAGGAATTTTAATGCCTCTTTATTCATACCAGTACGAGGGTATTCACCAATTCGCCAGTGCATCCCCGCGCGAATAAAAACCGGGCAGACGGATTGCATGAGGGGCGCCCGCATGGGCTGCCGCCATGGTCCGGACCGTATTGATCAACGAGGTGCAGCAGTATGTTGAGCGTGCTATCGAGAATCATCGACATTGCGATGGTCGCCCTGGGCGCCATGATCGCGGCCGCGGTGCACGGCGGGCACTTCGTGTGGCTCGACGATATGCAAAGCATTTCGTTGACCTTCGACTGTCTGCTGATCGTGCTGTTTTTTCCGGCGCTCGGCATCTATCAGTCGTGGCGCGGCAAATCGCTGTACGACCTGTTGTGGCGCGTGTCGTGCGGATGGCTGCTGGTCGAGGTAACAGGCATCCTGATGAGCTTCAGCCTGCATCGCGCGGAACTTCTCTCGCGCTTGTGGCTCGCTTATTGGGCCGTGGCGAGCATCGTGTTGCTGATCGTCACGAAGGCGCTCGTGCATACCGTGCTCAGAGGCTTGCGCCGCGAAGGCTTCAATCAGAAGGCGGTGGCGATCGTCGGCAGCGTGCCGTACGGCAAGTTTCTGATCGAGCAGATCCGTAGCCGCCCCGATGCGGGCTTTGCGCCGGTCATCGTCTATACCGAGGACGGAGCGCACAACCGCCGCGAAAGCGATCCGCTCGACGATCCGGCCGCGAGCGAGCTGGGGCCGCACGATATCGAAGGCGTACCCGTCGTGCGCGACTTCGCGAATCTCGTGCAGATGATGCGGCGCGACGCGGTGCGCGAATTGTGGATGGCGCTGCCGATGTCGAAGGAGCGCACGATCCATCGCTTCGTCACCGAGTTTCGCAACGACTTCGTGAACATCCGTTTTATTCCGGACGTGCGCAGCCTCACGCTCTTCAATCAGCCGATGGTCGATCTGCTCGGCGTGCCGGCCATCAACCTCGCGGCCTCGCCGATCACCGATCTGCGCGTGCTGCCCAAGCGCGTGTTCGATCGCCTGTTCGCGCTCGCCGCGCTGACCGCGCTGTCGCCGGTGATGGTCGTGATCGCGGTGCTCGTCAAGCTGTCGTCGCCGGGGCCGGTGTTTTTCCGGCAGAAGCGCAAGGGCATCGACGGCAACGAGTTCGAGATCTACAAGTTTCGCTCGATGAAGATGCACAAGGAGCAGGCCGGCCAGGTGACCCAGGCGACGCGGCGCGATCCGCGCATTACGCCGGTCGGCGCCTTCCTGCGCCGCACGAGCCTCGACGAGCTGCCGCAGTTCATCAATGTGCTGAAGGGCGAGATGTCGGTGGTCGGCCCGCGCCCGCATGCGCTCGAGCACGACGATATCTACAAGGATCTGGTGCGCGGCTATATGCACCGCTACCGGATCAAGCCGGGCATTACCGGCTGGGCACAGATCAATGGTTACCGCGGCGAAACGGACCGCATCGAAAAGATGATGGGTCGCGTGAAGCTCGATCTGTACTACATGCAGCACTGGACCTTCTGGCTCGATATGAAGATCGTCGTGCTGACTTTCTGGAAAGGTTTCGTCGGCAGCAACGCATATTGAAAGCCAACGGCTTGCGCAGCCCACGTGTGCGTGGGCTGCGCCGCGCTTTTGCGTGGTGCGGCGCTACGACATCCGTTATTCGGTTGTGTCATTCGTGTCCACGGTGGACTACTCACTTTTTGAGGTGTGATTCATGAACGTGACGATCATTGGAACCGGCTATGTCGGCCTCGTGACGGGCGCCTGTCTTGCCGACATCGGCAACGACGTGTTCTGTCTCGATGTCGATCAGCGCAAGATCGATGTGCTGAATAACGGCGGCGTGCCGATCCATGAGCCAGGGCTTCTCGAGATCATCGCCCGCAACCGCAAGGCAGGGCGCCTCACGTTCTCGACCGACGTCGCGGCGTCGGTCGCGCACGGCGACATCCAGTTCATCGCCGTCGGCACGCCGCCCGACGAAGACGGCTCCGCGGACCTGCAATACGTGCTCGCCGCCGCGCGCAACATCGGCAAGCACATGGACGGCTTCAAGGTGATCGTCGACAAGTCGACCGTGCCGGTCGGCACCGCCCGCCGCGTCGCGGCGGCCGTTTCGGAAGAACTCGCCGCGCGCGGCTCGAAGCAGATGTTCTCGGTGGTGTCGAACCCCGAGTTCCTGAAGGAAGGCGCGGCGGTCGAAGACTTCACGCGGCCGGACCGCATCGTGATCGGCTGCGACGAAGACGTGCCCGGCGAAAAGGCGCGCGACATGATGAAGCGTCTCTATGCGCCGTTCAACCGCAACCGCGAGCGCACGCTGTATATGGATGTCGGCTCGGCCGAATTCACGAAGTACGCGGCCAACGCGATGCTCGCCACGCGCATCTCGTTCATGAACGAACTCGCGAACCTCGCGGACCGCGTCGGCGCCGATATCGAAGCGGTGCGCCGCGGCATCGGCTCGGACCCGCGCATCGGCTACGACTTCCTGTATGCGGGCTGCGGCTACGGCGGCTCGTGCTTCCCGAAGGATGTGCAGGCGCTGATCCGCACCGCCAACGAGCACCGACAGGGCCTGCAGATTCTCGAAGCCGTCGAAGCGGTCAACGACGCGCAGAAGAAAATTCTCGCGAACAAGATCGTCGAGCGTCTGGGCGGCGATCTGTCGGACCGCACGTTCGCGGTCTGGGGTCTCGCGTTCAAGCCGAACACCGACGATATGCGCGAAGCGCCGAGCCGCCCGCTGATCGCCGAACTGCTCGCGCGCGGCGCGAAGGTCAAGGCCTACGACCCGGTCGCGATCGATGAAGCGAAGCGCGTGCTCGCGCTCGATCTCGAATCGATGCCGCAGCGTCATGCGCGCCTCTCGTTCGCCGACGAAGAAATGGACGCGCTGAAGGGCGCCGATGCACTCGTGATCCTGACCGAGTGGAAGGTCTTCAAGAGCCCCGACTTCGACAGCCTGAAGACGAACCTGAAGTCCCCGCTGATTTTCGACGGCCGCAATCTGTACGAACCCGATTCGATGCGTGAACTCGGCATCGAGTATCACGCGATCGGCCGCCAGCACGCGCAGCAGGATGCGACCGTGCGCGATGGATCGAAGGCGATGGCCGCGACCACGATCTGAGCATCGGCATGGGCGCTGCAGCCTTGCGAGCTTTCGGGCATGCAAGGCTGCGCCCAGGTTTTTTTGACAAACCGCTTGAGAACTTTTGACCACTATCGGACAAAAAACCGTTCAACCAGCAAGTCATCCACGGATACCGACATGTTCGCCAATGTCCTGATCGTGTGCCACGCCAACGTCTGCCGGTCGCCTGCGGCGGAAATGCTGTTCAAGGCGTGCCAGTACAGACAACCGGGCGCGCCAATTGCGTTCCACTCCGCCGGCATCCGCGCGGTGGACGGCGACAGCATGGATCCCGTCATGCAGCGTCTGCTCGCGGAACGCGGCATTGCAACCGGCGAACATCACGCGCGGCGCCTGAACAAACGGATGGTGCGCGATGCGGACCTCGTGCTCGTGACCGAGCAGCGCCAGGTCAAGGATGTCGAAGCGCTGGATCCGGCCGCACGCGGCAAGGTCCACGCGCTCGGCAAATGGGAGGGGTCCGACGTCGTCGACCCGCACGGCGGTGCAGAGCGGGAGTATCGCGAAAGCCTCGTGCTCATCGAACATCTGGTCATGGGATGGCTCAACAAAATATGCTAAAGCGAAATATCACCTTTCTTTTCCTCCTTGCGCTGGCGTCCTTTCTGTCGGCGTGCTCGATCGCGCCCGGTAACCACCTGGACACGTCGCGCCTGAACGAACAACCGTCGACCGGCCCCGCGCCGACCTACGACGTGAGGGTGATCGACGCACAACTGGTGGTCGAGCAGGCGAAGTTCACGGCCGCGATGGCGCCGCCGCCGCTGCCGCCGTCGCAATACACGTTGCAGGACTACGTCTATCACGTTGCGCCGCAGGACATTCTCGGCGTCACCGTATGGAATCACCCCGAGCTGACGACGCAAAGCGGCACGTCGCTCTCGACCGGCGGCAACACGACGCAGACCATCTCGAGCGTGCTGCAGCAGCCGTACACGACCGCGCTGCCGGGCCAGGCCGATCCGTTCGGCCAGACCGTGAGCCCCGACGGCACGATCTTCTTCCCGTTCGTCGGGCGCATTCGCGCGGCGGGCAAAACCACCTCGCAGATTCGCGACGAACTTTCCATCGGACTGCGGCCGTTTATCAAGGACCCGCAGGTCGACGTGCGCGTGCTCGCGTTCCGCAGCCAGCGCGTCGAGGTGACCGGCGAAGTGAAAACACCCGGGCCGCTTGCGATCAGCGACGTGCCGCTGAAGCTCGTCGATGCGATCACGCGCTCGGGCGGCACCAACCCCGATGCCGATCTGCAGCGCGTGCGCCTCACGCGCAACAAGAAGCTCTACATCCTGAACGCGGACGCCATGCTCGATCGCGGCGACACCTCGCAGGACGTGCTGCTGCAGCCAGGCGACGTGCTCAACGTGCCGGACCGCACCGATAGCCGCATCTTCGTGATGGGCGAGGTGAAGAGCCCGGCGACGCTCAGCATGCTGAAGGGCCGCTTCACGATCGCCGATGCGCTGACCGGCGCGGGCGGCATTCTCGACACCGATGCGAACCCGCGGCAGATCTTCGTGATGCGCGGTATGCGCGACAACCCGACCTCGCCGCAGATTTTCCGGCTCGACATGACGCAGCCCGACGCGGTCATGCTGAGTTCGCAATTCCAGTTGCAGCCGCTCGACGTGGTGTATGTCGGCACGGCAGCCGGCGCGACGTTCAACCGCATGATCCAGCAGATTCTGCCGGCTCTGCAGTCCGTGTTCTTCATCAAGGAGCTGACGAACTGATCGCCCTTGCGACCGTGGTTGCGCCGCCTGACGTCCAACCGACGACGGCGGCCGCCTGAACGCGCAGGCAACGGGCCCACGCAACCCGATCGCCGGCGGCCGGGTCCTGCATCGCGCAGGCCGGCCGCCCCCGAAACCGCAGTCAGCCTCGAACCGAGCGGGGAATAAACCGTGAGTACTCAAGTCAACACGCATCTGGCCATTCAGGGCCGCACCGAGGAAGAGGACGTCGTCCTCGGTCAGCTGATCCAGACGATCATCGACGACGTCTGGTGGCTGATCGCGATCGCCGCGACGATCGTCGCAATCGCGGGCGTTTACTGCTATATCGCCAAGCCCGTCTACTCGGCCGATGCGCACGTGCGCGTCGAACCGCAGGACAACACGTCCCAGGCGCTCACGCAAAACCAGACCGGCGCGGCCATTACGACCGGCGCCGGCGGCGGGTCGGCCGCGCTGCCGACCGACGCCGAGATCGAAATCATCAAGAGCCGCGGCGTGCTCGGGCCGGTCGTGCAGCAGATGAAGCTGAACTTCTCGGTGACGCCGAAGACGTTTCCGTTTCTCGGCCGGCTCGCGGCGCGCCTGCACCATGACGATGGGCTCGCCAAGCCGTGGTTGGGTCTGAAGAGCTATGCATGGGGCGGCGAGCAGGCCACCGTCGATTCGGTCGAAGTGACGCCCGAGCTCGAAGGCAAGGAACTGACCATGACCGCGCTCGCGGGCAACCAGTACGAGCTGCGCGCACCGAACGGCCAGCTGCTGCTGCGCGGCCAGGTCGGCGAAACCGCGCAGGGCGGCGGCGTGACGATCGTCGTCGACAAGCTCGTCGCGCGGCCGGGCACGCAGTTCACCGTGGTGCGCGCGAACGATCTCGACGCGATCGCCGGCTTCCAGGGGGCGATCAAGGTGGCCGAGCAGGGCAAGCAGACGGGCGTGATCCAGATCTCGCTCGAAAGCGGCGACCCCGATCAGGCCGCGGCGATCGCCAACGCGGTCGCGCAGTCGTACCTGCGCGAGCACATCCAGACCAAGCAGGCCGACGCGAGCCGCATGCTCGACTTCCTGAAGAGCGAGGAGCCGCGTCTGAAGTCCGAGCTCGAGAATTCCGAGGCCGCGCTGACCGCATACCAGAGCAAGTCCGGTTCGATCAATGCATCGGATGAAGCGACCATCTACCTGAACGGCGCGGTCGACTATCAGAAGCAGATCGCCTCGCTGAAGATGCAGATCGCGTCGCTGCAGCAGACCTATGCGAACGATCACCCGATCCTGAAGGCCGCGCGCGAGCAGATGGCCGAACTGCAGGCGCAGGAAGCGCGTTACTCGGCGCGTTTCCGCGATCTGCCGGCCACCGAAGTGCGCGCCGTGCAGTTGCAACGCGACGCGAAGGTCGCGGAAGACATCTATGTGCTGCTGCTCAACCGCGTCCAGGAACTGTCGGTGCAGCGCGCCGGGACGGGCGGCAACGTGCATATCGTCGACGCGGCGCTGCGCCCGGGCGAGCCCGTCAAGCCGAAGAAATTCCTGATTCTGTCGGCGGCGACGATCCTCGGCCTGATCGCCGGCATCGGCTTCGTGCTGGTCCGCCGCAACATGTTCAAGGGCATCGACGACCCCGAGCATGTCGAGCGCATCTTCCATCTGCCCGTGTACGGTCTCGTGCCGCTGTCGGCCGAGCAGGCCGTGCTCGAAAACCAGGTCTCGCGCGGCGCCTCGCGCGAACGCCAGGTGCTCGCGAACGCGAAGCCGAAGGACGTCTGCGTCGAAGCGCTGCGCAGCCTGCGCACATCGATCCAGTTCACGCTGATGGACGCGCGCAACCGCATCATCATGCTGACCGGCCCGATGCCGGCGGTCGGCAAGAGCTTCCTGACCGTGAATCTCGCGGTGCTGCTTGCGCACTCGGGTAAACGCGTGCTGATGATCGACGGCGATATGCGGCGCGGCTCGCTCGAGCGGCACCTCGGCGGCACCCAGGCGAACGGCCTGTCGGAGCTGCTGTCCGGGCAGATTTCGCTGGAAGAGGCGATCCGCCAGACCGACACGCCGGGCCTGATGTTCATCTCGTGCGGCGTGCGTCCGCCGAACCCGTCGGAGCTGCTGATGTCGCCGCGCCTGCCGCAATATCTCGACGCCCTGCAAAAGCGCTACGACGTCGTGATCATCGATACGCCGCCGGTGCTCGCCGTGACCGACGCGTCGATCATCGGCGGCTATGTCGGCTCGACGTTCTTCGTGGTGCGCTCGGGTATGCATACCGAGAACGAGATCAGCGATTCGCTGAAGCGTCTCAGTGTGGCGGGCGTGCACGTGCAGGGCGCGATCTTCAACGCGATGCCAGCCCGCGCGCGCGGCGGTTACGACCGCAGCTACGCGGCCGTTCAGGAATACCTGAGCACCTGATCGAAATCTGCTGAGCCTGTACGGAGGAACGATGAAAATTACGGTGCTGGTTCCGACCTTTCGCCGTCCCGACGATCTGACGCGCTGCCTCGTCGCGCTCGAACAGCAGCACCGCGCGCCCGATGAAGTCGTGGTGGTCGCGCGTCCCGACGACGACGCGACGCACGCATGCCTCGCTGCGCATCTGGCCAGGCATGGGGCCAGGCATGGGGCCGATAAGCGGCTGCCGCTCGTCGTCGCGCCGGTCGACGTGCCAGGGCAGGTCGCCGCGCTGAACCGCGGTCTCGAGGCGGCGACCGGCGACGTGATCGCGATCACCGACGACGATGCCGCGCCGCACGCCGACTGGGTCGCGCGCATCGAAGCGCATTTCGCCGCCGACCCGCGGCTGGGCGCGCTCGGCGGGCGCGACTGGGTGCACGAGAAGGGCAGCGTGCTGAACGGTTCGCGCGAACGGGTGGGCAAGCTGACGCGCTCGGGCAAGCTGATCGGCAATCACCATCTCGGCGTCGGTGACGCGCGCGAAGTGGACATGCTGAAGGGCGCGAACATGAGTTACCGGCGCGCGGCGATCGGCACGGTCCGTTTCGATACGCGGCTGCGCGGCGCGGGCGCCCAGGTGCACAACGACATGGCGTTCAGCATGAGCGTGAAGCGCGCGGGCTGGAAGCTCGTCTACGACCCGCACGTCGCGGTCGATCATTTTCCCGCCGAGCGCCACGACGACGACCGCCGCGACGCGCAGACCCTGGCCGCGATCGGCAACGCCGCCTACAACCTGCATCTGATCCTGCGCGCGCACCTGCCGCCGTTGCACCGCGAAACCGCGTGGTGGTGGTACGCGCTGGTCGGCACGCGCGCCTACCCGGGCTTCGCGCACGCGCTGCTCGCGATGGCGTCGCGCAAGCGCGTGCAACTGTCGCGCTGGAAGGCAGTGCGCATGGGCGCGCGCGAAGCGCGCCGCGCGCTGCTGTAAGGGCGCTGCTGTAGGGGCACTGCCTCATTGGCGTTGTAGCGGCGTGGTTGCGTCGCTGTCGCGTATTCCTGCATCGCGTTTTCAGATTGCATTTTCGTTGCGCGCCGTGGCGCCGAGCATGAAGATGCCCCGCGATGTGCCACTGAACACGCAGACCGGAGCCTGCATGAGCATCAATGTCAACGTCCATCTGTTTTACGGCGCGGACCCGCGCACTTATCGCAAGGGCGACAACATCGGCTGCCTGTACGGGTATCACCATGCCGAATCCGACGAGTTCCGCCTGACGTACTCCGAGGACGCGCGCGAGAGCAAGCCCGTGAAGCTCGTGCGCCGCGCGTTGAAGGCGCTGGCCGGATTCGACATGATCCACACATGGCGCAACCGCGAGCAGATTCTCGCCGCGGACGTGGTCTGGACGCATACGGAGCACGAGCATCTCGCCGTTGCGCTGCTGCTGATGCTGCACAGTCAGCGCTTTCGCGGCCGCGCCGCGCCGCTGCTGCTCGCGCAAAGCATCTGGCTGCTCGACAAATGGCCCGCCTACGGCATGCTGCGCCGCTGGTTCTACCGCAAGCTGGTGGCGCGCGCGGACGTGCTGACGACGCACTCGAGCCTGAATGCCGCGCTGTGCCGCCGCTACCTGCGGCGTGAAGCAACGCAGGTGTTCTACGGCCTGAACACCAGCGATTTCCCGGTGCGCCAGCCCGACGCCTGGCAGCCGCATACGCCGTTGCGCATCGCCGCGATCGGCAACGATCGCGACCGCGACTGGCGCACACTGATCGAAGCCTTCGGCAACGATGCGCGCTACGACGTGAAGCTCGCGACGCGGCGGCGCATTCCGGCGTCGCTGCGCGCACCGAACGTCGAGATTGCATCGGCATCGGGCCTCGCGAAACAGCGCGACCTGTATGCGTGGGCCGACGTGATCGTGGTGCCGTTGCGGCACAACTCGCATGTCTCGGGGCTGACGGTGACGCTCGAGGCCGCGGCCGTCGGCAAGCCGATGATCGTGACCGATGTCGGCGGCCTGAAGGAGTATTTCTCGGCCCAGGCGGCAAGCTACGTGCCGCCGTTCGATCCGGAGGCGCTGCGCGCGGCGGCCGATCGTCTCGCCGCGTCGCCCGACGCCGCGGTGCGCCAGGCGCGCGCGGCCGCGGCTGAATTGCTGTCGCGCGATTTCACGACGCAGCAGTTCGCGCAGCAGCATGTGAGGATCACGCGCGATCTGCTGCAGCGTCGCATGCGCGCCTCGGGCAGCGGCGTGTCGGCAAGCGGCGTGGGCGGCGCCGGCAGTGCTGTGCGCAGTGGTGCCCACGGCGGTGCCCGCAGTAGCGCCGACGGCGCCGCCGCGCCGCGTGTCGCGGCGCGCGGCCACCGCGGAGGCGCATAGGCCATGGCCTCGCTTCTGCATGCCGGCGCGTCGGGCGCACGCGGTCTCGTCAGCGGCGATCGCAGCGAATGGATGCCACCGGCGCTGCTGTGGCTGATCACGGCGGTGCTGATCATCGGCCACCAGGGCACCGCGCTCACGTACGGTTTTCCGCTGCTGTCGGTGCTGGTCGGCGGATGGCTCTATTTCCGGAGCCCGGCGCGTTATGTCGGTTTCGTCTGGTGGCAATGGTTCCTGAGCCCCGAGGTGCGCCGCCTCGCCGACTGGTCGAAGGGTTCGTACACGCCGACCAGCCTGATCCAGATTGCGCCGCTTGCGGTGACGATGATCTGCGGCTTTTCGCTCGTGCGCTACTACCCGATCCTCGCGCAACGGCGCGGCCTGCCGGTGCTGCTGATCCTGTTCGGCCTCGCGTACGGTCTGCTGATCGGCATTGTGTCGGCGGGGCCGCTCGCCGCGCTGTACGACCTCGCGAACTGGCTGTATCCGATCCTGATCGGCTTTCACATCATGGTGAACACGCGCGATTACCCGAAGTTTCGCGAGACGATCGTCAATACGTTTATCTGGGGCATGCTGGTGATGGGCGTGTACGGCGTCGTGCAGTTCTTCATCATGCCGGCGTGGGACGTGTTGTGGATGCTCGGCTCGCAGATGAGCTCGCAGGGCGACCCGGTGCCGCAAGGCGTGCGCGTGTTCAGCACGATGAACTCGTCGGGCCCGTTCGCGCTCGCGATGCTCGGCGCGATGGTGTTCGTGCTCGCGGCGCAGCACAAGGTGCGCTGGATTGCCGGCGCGTTCGGCTTTATCTCGTTCGCGCTCTCGCTCGTGCGTTCGACGTGGGGCGGCTGGGTCATCGCGCTCGCGATGCTGCTCGTCAAATCGAACAACAAGGTGCGCTTTCGCATTATCGCGAGCGGCGTGCTGCTCGTCGGTCTGGGCGTGCCGCTGCTCGCCATCGGGCCGGTTGCCGACCGCATGCAGACGCGTCTGCAGACCCTCACCGACCTCGACAGCGACCCGAGCTATCAGGCGCGCAACCAGTTCTACGCGACCTTCGCGCAGACCGCGTTTACCGACGTGGCCGGCGAAGGGATGGGCGCGACCGGCACCTCGACCAAGCTGGCGAACGGCAACGACGGCCAGCAGGGCCAGTACGGCAGCTTCGACAGCGGCGTGATGAATATTCCGTTCGTGCTCGGCTGGCCCGGCACGCTGCTGTATGTGATGGGTATCGCGTGGCTCGTGATGCGCGCGGTCTTCGCCACCTTCAAGCTCGGCGACGACAAGTTCGTTGCCTCGTGCCTGTCGCTGTCGCTGGCGATTCTCGCCATGATCGTGTTCACCAACACGCTGGTCGGCACAGGCGGCGCACTGCTTTTCATGAGTCTGTTTTCGATCCTCTCCGCGGCGCATTACGACAAGCAGCACCGCAGGGCGAGGGTTGTTCTTCACGGAGTTACCGATTGAGAGTCGCGATTGTCACGCATGTCGTGCGTCATAACGACGGACAGGGCCGCGTCAACCACGAGATCGCGCGCGCCGCGCTCGACGCGGGCATTTCGGTCACGCTCGTGGCGTCCCATGTGGCGCCGGAACTGCTCGAGCATCCACTGGTGCGCTGGGTGCCGATGAAGATCGGCCGCTGGTGGCCGACCAATCTGCTGCGCCAGCAGGTGTTCGCGTTAAAGAGCGCGCAGTGGCTGCGCGCGCATCGCGGCGAATACGACGTGCTGCATGTGAACGGCTTTATCTCGTGGGTGCCCGCCGACGTGAACACCGCGCACTTCGTGCATAGCGGCTGGTTTGCGAGCAAGTACTACCCGTTCGGCATCACCCAGGGTGTGTGGTCCGGTTACCAGTACGTGTACACGCGCGTGAACGCGATGCTCGAGCGCTGGGCCTACCGGCGCTCGCGTGTGATTACCGCGGTGTCGCAAAAGGTGGCCGCCGAAATCCGCGCGATCGGCCTCACGCCGCGCAACCGGCTCGACGTGATCTACAACGGCGTCGATACGCGCGGCTTCGCCGCGGCACGCGGCGATCGCGCGAAGTTCAAGCTGCCGGCGCAGGCGTTCGTGTTGCTGTTCGTCGGCGATCTGCGCACGCCGCGCAAGAATCTCGGCACCGTGCTGCGCGCCTTGAAGCATCTGCCGCATCACGTGCAGATCGCGGTGGCCGGCTATCTGCCGGGCAGCCCGTATCCGGAAGAAGCGCGCGCGCTCGGCATCGCCGACCGCGTGCACTTTCTCGGGCTCGTCAAGGAGATGCCGGTGCTGATGCATTCGGTCGACGCGTTCGTGTTTCCGTCGCGCTACGAAGCGATGAGCCTGTCGCTGCTCGAAGCGATGGCGGCGGGATTGCCCGTGGTCACCGCGCGCACCGCGGGCGGCGCCGAGATCATCACGCCCGAGTGCGGCATCGTGCTCGACGACCCCGACGATCCGCGTTCTCTGGCCGAGGCAATCGGCCGTCTTGCCGCCGACGACGACCTGCGCCGCGCGATGGGCGCCGCGGCCGGCGAGCTCGCGGTCGGCTTCGGCTGGGCGCGCATGGCCGAGCAGTACATCGCGCTGTACCGGCAGATCGCCGGGCCGCGCGAGGATCGCAGCCGCAACGGCGCCGCAAGCCGCGACGCCGACATCACGACGCCGGGCCTGCTGGCGGGCTCGCCGCGCGGCGTGGACGGCGCATGAACGAATCAACGAATCAACGACTGAACGCATGAACGAACCCGAAGCAGCAACACGACGAACCCACACAGGAACGGCCATGACTCACTCTTCGATCAAATCGCTGCAGATCGGCATGCACTGGTTTCCCGAGCGCGCGGGCGGTCTCGACCGCATGTACTACTCGCTGATCGGCGCGCTGCCCGGCGCCGGCGTGCAGGTGCGCGGCGTGGTGGCCGGCTCGCCGCGCGTCGCGGCCGACACGAACGGCGCGATCCAGGGCTTCGGTCCGGCCGCGCAATCGCTGCCGCTGCGCCTGATGGCCGCACGCCGCGCGCTGCGTCGCGAAATCCGCACGCAGCGCCCCGACGTGATCTCATCGCATTTCGCGCTCTACACCTTCCCGGGGCTCGACGTCACGCGCGGCATTCCGCAGGTCTCGCACTTCCAGGGGCCGTGGGCCGACGAGAGTCACGTCGAAGGGGCCGACTCGCTCGGCCAGCGCGCCAAGCGCTATCTCGAACAGACCGTCTATGCGCGTTCGTCGCGGCTGATCGTGCTGTCCGACGCATTCGGCAAGATTCTCACGTCGCGCTTCGGCATTTCGCCCGAGCGCATCCGCGTGGTGCCGGGCTGCGTGAACGTCGACCAGTTCAATCTGCCGCTTACGCAGAACGAAGCGCGTCTGAAACTGCAACTGCCGCTCGGCCGGCCGATCGTGCTCGCGGTGCGGCGTCTCGTGCGGCGCATGGGCCTCGAGGATCTGATCGACGCGATGAAGATCGTCAAGCGCCGCGAGCCCGACGTGCTGCTGCTGATCGCGGGCAAGGGGCGTCTCGAACTCGAGCTGCAGGAGCGCATCGACGAAGCCGGTCTCACCGACAACGTGAAGCTGCTCGGCTTCGTGCCCGACCCGCATCTGGCCACGCTCTATCGCGCGGCGACGCTCAGCGTCGTGCCGACCGTCGCGCTCGAAGGCTTCGGCTTGATCACGGTGGAGTCGCTCGCGTCAGGCACGCCGGTGCTCGTGACGCCGGTCGGCGGCTTGCCGGAGGCGGTCGCGGGGCTATCGCAGGATCTCGTGCTGCCGTCGACCGGCGCGGACGCGATCGCGGAGGGGGTATCGAAGGCGCTCGACGGGACGCTCAAGCTGCCCGACGCCGACGCATGCCGCGCGTACGCACGTGCGCATTTCGACAATCCGGTGATCGCGAAACGCGTCGCGGCGGTGTATAGCGAAGCGATCTCGGAAGCGTCGCTGCATTGAGCCGGCGGCTAACTCGCCTGGGACGCGTCGGTTTTCGGCCGTTTAGGGGGCGCGGGGCCGGCCTCGGCCTCGGCTTCATCGGCGACGTGGCCGCCCGGCGAAACCCGCAGCGGCCGTCCGCTATAAATATCCTTCGCACTGACCGGCGCTGTCACCGGCACTTCGGTCAGGCGCAGTCCGATGCGCGGCTTGAGTTCGCTGTCGGCCGGAACGAGGGTGGCGATTTCGTCGACCCTGAATACGGTGCCGGGGCGCATCAGCCACTCGTTCTCGTTCGACGCATCGGTGTTGATGTCTGGAATAAAGGGCTTCGCGGAACTCGCCTTGATATCGTAAATGGCCATGGCCGGCTTGCTCGAACCGCCGACCGCGCCGCCGTCCGCGATTGAATCGAGCAGGTACTGATTGCTGCTCGAGGCGGCCAGGAAGCCTTTGTCGGTGACAAGATCGCCCGGCTTGAAGCGGCTTGCGTAGCCGGCAGGGACATCGGCCACTCTCAGCAGGCGGACCTCTTGCGCCGTGGGAGAAGGCAGGCCCGCGAGCGCGCTGGCCAGATCGTCGCGGGCCTTGATCTGCGCGGCAGGGGGATTGCCCGCGCGCAAGTCCTCGTTCAGGTCGTAGTTGAGACCCGACATACTGTGACGGCTCCCGCTATCGCTGAAGTTGCCGCTGCTGTCGCTGTCGCTTGCCGAAGTCTCGTCGAGCGCGGTCCATCGTTTGAGGGCTCTTTGCTGATCGGCGCCCAGCTTGTCGAATGCGCTCTGGTAGGTTTGACGATAGGCAGGATCGGCGAGGTACGCGTCCGCGGGCGATTGCCAGTCGTCTGCTTCCAGCGCGGTCTTCAGTTCCCGTGACATCGGCGGCGCTGCGGATGGACCGGCCCCGATGTTGATTCCGTCAACGCCTCCGCCACCGCCTCTGAGCCGCAAGGGTGCGTCGTCGCCGATCACCCACTCCTGCTTCGAATTCAGGCGAACCGGGTAGCTGGGCTTCCACGGGTTGTTCGCGTCGTAGACGCGCGCTGTTCCCGTATTCGCGTCGTAACGGGCAGGGTACGCCTGGCCGCCGATCGGGACGAAGGTGTGCCCGTTTTCGTCCACCCGCATCGCGCGCACGTCGGCGGATGCCTGGAGCGAGTCGGCCGGAACATTCGAAGCGTATTGCGTGGGGACGGTGAGCGAACGTCCCGGTATGGTTTCGCGCAAACCGGGATCGCCGATCGGCAGCGCGGATGCCAAAGGCCGCGCCGCCGGCGCCATCCCGGCAGCCTCGGCGCCGTGTCCAAGTTCGGCGACCGTGTCGAGTTCCCTGATCGCCTGGGCGAAGGTCTTCGCATCCGAGATCGCGCCGCTCACGGCATTGGCCGGCTCGATCGCCATGCCGAGCACGCCTGCCGCGACATCGATACCGAGGCGCGCGCCAGGCGGCAGCGACGAATGCTCGTCGAGCACCGCGGTGAGCGGCGCGAACGGCGTCATGCCAAGCAGAACGCGCGCCGTTCCCTCGAGAATCTGCCCGGCCAGACGCGTCGCGCGCGCCTGCGGCGTGATCGACTGGTCCTTCGCCGTGCTGTCGCTGAGTACCGCGTCGTAACGATCGGCGAGGTCGCGCACGTAGTCGGGGCCCGCGGCGGGAAGGTCGTTCGCAATATCTTCGTAGCGCTTCTGTCCACCCATACCGAAGCTGTTCAGTCGTTTTCCCGCATCGAAGTCCCATTGAGCCAGCTTCGCACGCAACGCGGGATCGTCCTGCATCCGTTGCGTGAACGCGAGAATGCGCCGCTCCTCGAACGGGTCTTCGCCGCTGCCGGGGTTCGACGTATGGAGCTGGCGGCCGATCAGCTCGTAGCGCTTGCCCGGTTCGCTCCGGATGCGCTCGGCTTCGCCGAGCATCCTGTCGATATCGTCGTTGGCTGCTTTCCAGTCCGCGGCCTGTTTGCCGAGATGGGCGCCGATCGCATCCGATATCTGCGATTGCAGATTCGTTTTGAACGACAACGCCGATTGGTAGAGGCTTTCGCGTTGCGCGGGCGTCGACGCCGCGAGGAATCGCCTGCGCATGCGCGCCAACTGGCCGACCCGGTGCTGGCCGTCGCGATCGAGATGTCCCGCGCCGACCGGCGTATTGAACACGCCGAGCACACGCGTGAGCGGATCGTTGAGGGCGCGGTTGTATTCGTCGAGCACCGCGCTTTCGAGTTGCCCGAATTGCAGGCCGATCTCCGCGCGTCCTTCGCGCGTCGCCATTCGATAGGCCGCGGCGAAGGTCGCCGCGCCCGCTGCGTACGATCGGGACTGGCTCGCCGGTATGGCCGCGAGCTGGCCCAGCAAACCGGCATGGCGCTGTTCGAATTGGGCAACCTCGCGCGGGTAGCCGGTCAGATTCTGCGCCACGCCGTCTTCAAGCATCTGTGCGTTGCGTCTGTCGTTCTCGAGCGTCGGTACGCCGGTCACGCCTGCGGGCTGGCGAAGCTCCGCATAAGTGCGATACAGATGGTCGAGTTGTTCCGCGGCGATGCCTGGCAACGATCCGTTCGATCGTCGTGGCGTGGCGGGTGCCTCGCGTGTGGCGCGCAGGGCGGCCGCCCGGGCATCGTTGAGCCGGGCGTGGCTGTCGGCGCCGGCGCCGGTGTCAGTGTCGGTGTCGGTTGAGGGGGCGGGGCGGTGGG
>NZ_BAAILL010000026.1:68171-99127 GCF_054589215.1 Paraburkholderia sp. 2C
GGGTACGTATGCCGCTTACGTGGAGTGATGTTCGTCCTGCTGGCGTCGCGCAAGGTCGTGTACGAGCATTACCGCGCGCACGGCGGTGTCTCAATGCGAGAGCGCAAGGCGCGCGCGGCAGGCGTTGCCGGGGCAACGCCTGCGCATCGGGCGTGCGTGGAAAGCGCAGCGAACCGAAACGGCGCGGCCGCTCAGAACGTCTCGTGAATCCGGTTACGCGCGATATCGGCGTTGACCATCATCTGGCACAGCTGTTCGAGCGTGGTTTGCGGTTCCCAGCCGAGCTTCGCCTTCGCTTTATCCGCGCAGCCGATCAGCAGATCGACCTCGGCCGGCCGGTAGAACCGCGGATTGATGCGCACCAGCGTGCGGCCCGTGGCGACGTCGATGCCGGTCTCGCTCTGGTTCCTGCCCGACCACTCGAGCTGCGTGCCGGCCGCCGCGAAGGCCATCTTCACGAAGTCGCGCACGGTCTCGGTACGGTTCGTCGCGAGCACGAAGGTGTCCGGTTCGTCGACCTGCAGCATGCGGTGCATGCCGTCGACATATTCGAGCGCGAAGCCCCAGTCGCGCTTCGCATCGAGATTGCCGAGTTCGAGCACGTCGGCCTTGCCGAGATGGATCTTCGCCACCGTATCGGTGATCTTGCGCGTGACGAATTCGCGTCCGCGCAGCGGCGATTCGTGGTTGAACAGAATGCCGCTCGTCGCGAAGATCCCGTAGGACTCGCGATAGTTGACCGTGGTCCAGTGCGCGAACAGCTTCGCGACGCCGTACGGGCTGCGCGGATAGAACGGCGTGTCCTCGCGCTGCGGGATGGCCTGCACCATGCCGAACATCTCCGAAGTCGACGCCTGGTAGTAGCGCATTTTCGGGTTCACGGCGCGAATCCCTTCGAGCAGATTCAGCGCGCCGACGGCGGTGACCTGCGCGGTGGTCGCGGGCTGGTCGAACGACACGCCGACAAAGCTTTGCGCGGCGAGGTTGTAGAGCTCGTCGGCCTGCGCGGATTCGAGCAGGCGCAGCGTCGAGCCGAGGTCGGTCAGATCGTGCTCGACGAGCCTCAGATTCGGATGGTCGAGCACGCCGAGTTCTTCCATGCGCCAGAAGTTCACCGAGCTCGTGCGCCGGTAAGTGCCGGTCACCTGATAGCCCTTGCCGAGCAGCAGCTTGGTCAGGTAGGCGCCGTCCTGGCCGGATACGCCGGTAATGATGGCTTTGCGTTGGGTCGTCATCGTTTGCCTTTCTCGTTGCCTGGAATCCGGTACGTGCGTCGTTTGATGCGCGGGTAGTACGCGCGCCGCGGCGGGCCGCCAGATCGGCAGGCCTCGCGGTCAACGCAACAGTGGCCAATGTGGCCACTTATTCTAGAAAGAGAAAATGGATGAAAAAATTGGAAGGAAAACGATTATTCATCGACACTGCGAACCAATCGACGCGATCCCGCAAAAGTGTGCGCGCTCAGCGCCCGGCGCGCGCGCGGCTAACCTGAAACGCCCGCCGGACAGCGATGCTGCGGACGCGACGCGAAAGGTAAGATGTACGGGCCGGTATTTGTCTGGCAAAAGCTACGGATTACGAAAGGCCTGATAGCCGCATTTTCGTCCGCAAGTTAAATGTGATGGGCGCAATATACCGGTTAATCGCCGCTTCAATTTGCGCTGAATTATTTTGAATTTTTTGGATTTATTTTACGCACGCCCTTTCCGCTTAATCTGAAGCGCGGACTTCCCTGCGGCTTCGGCGCTCTCGCGCGCCGTTTTGCGGCGTTTCATGCGCCGCTCCTCGAACGCAGCATCTTTCATTCATCAAGCAACCCGGCGCGGCGGCGGCCGCATGGTGGGTCAGCCCCGGGTTCCGACTGTGGAGAAGTGCCTTTGATCCGAGCCCTGTTTGCCGGAGCGCTTTGCGTTTGCGCGTCATTGATCGCGATTTCAGGCGCATGTGGACAAGACCGCGGACAAAACCGCGGGCAAGACCCCGCACAGGAGTCGCCAGGCGGCGCGGCCGCACTCAGCGCACAAACCTCGTGGATCGGCAACACGTTCGGCTACGGCGACGGAACCTGGACGCAGATCAACATGACCGCGATCGCGGTCGCGCCCGACGGCAAGGTCTATACCGATGCGCCATGGGACGAAAGCGGCGCTGAATCGGGTGTCTATCAGGACGGCAAGATGCTTGGCTACGCGAACGGTACGCATGGTTGGGGCAACGGCGGCGGCAACGCGGTCGCGGTCAACCGTCGCTATGCGTTTATCGCGGTGAGCGTCAATACCGAACGCGATCATCTGATCGGCAAAGGCGTATGGCCGCAGAAAGGCCATATCTGGTATGGCGTCTCGCGGCGCGAGATCGGCGACCCGCAGCGCACGGCGCCGTTCCAGCCGGTCGCGAACGCGACCGATCCGCGCGCGCGTCTCGCGGCGAGTCTCGCGATCGTGAGCGACGTCGCATGGAACGTTCATAACGAAGTGACGGGTCTCGCCGCGAACGACAAGGTGCTGTACGTGGCGACCGCGGCGCTCGACCGCGTCGATATCTACGATCCGGATTCGATGATGCGCAAGGGCTCGTTCAAGGCGCACGAGCCCGGTCATCTCGCGCTTGCGCCCGACGGTTCGCTGTGGGTGCTGACCGATACGCTGTCGGGCAAGTCGCAGCTCGCTCATTACTCGGCGAGCGGCGAGAAACTCGACGACAGCTTGCCGCTGCCATCGGACAGCGTGCCGGCCGACGTCACGGTCGATGCGCAGGGCCGCGTGCTGGTCGCGGACAACGGCCCGCGCCAGCAGGTGCTGTTCTTCAGCCGCCAGAACGGCCGTTATACAGCGTCGGGCTCGCTGGGCGAGCGCGGCGGCATTTTCTCGGGCGTGGCCGGACGGCCGGGCCCGCAGCGTTTCAACGGTCTGACCGGCGTCGGCGTCGATGGGCGCGGCAATATCTATGTGTCGACCAACGGCATCGGGCCGAACTTCTCGCCGCCGGGCTCCGGGTTCGGCGCCGCGCTCGGCGCCGGCCTCGGCGCCACGCTCGAGAGCTATGCGCCCGACGGCAAGCGGCTCTGGCAGGTTCAGGGCCTGCTCTTTGTCGACGGCGCATGGATCGATCCCGCGCGCCCGAACAGCGTCTATACCGGCAACAAGCGTTTCGAACTCGATCTGTCGAAGCCGGCCGGCCAGCAGTGGACCTACGTCGGCTTCCTGTCGAACCGCTTCAAGTATCCCGAAGATCCGGTGTTCCATACCGACCAGTGGCCCGGCATGCCGATCGCGCGGCAACTGAAGGGCCACACGTTCCTCTATCTCACCGACATGTACGCCGATCACCTGAAGATCTACCGCTTCGACGCGGCGCGTGACGGCGAGACGGCGATTCCATCGGCCTTCTTCGGCGGGCGCGGCATGCGCGACCCGAAGGCGATTCCGGCCGCGCCGCCGGGCGGCGACTGGATCTGGCGCGACGCGAACGGCAACGGCCGCTTCGACGACGGCGAGTTCGCGCGCAATACGACGGGCAAGCGGCTCGTCGGCGGCTGGGGCTGGTGGGTCGATACGGCCGGCGACGTCTGGCGCACGGTCGATTCGCACGGCATCTATCGCTTCCATTTCGGCGGCCTCGACAAGGCGGGCAACCCGATCTACTCGTACGACGACATGCAGGCGTACGACGTGCCGGCGCCGTTTACGCAGGCGCAGCGCGCGATCTACGACGCGTCGACCGATTCGCTCTACGTAACGGGCTATACGGAGGACACGCCGCCGCAAAAGCAGCAATGGAAGGAAGTCGGCCGCGTGCTCGTGCGTTACGACAAGTGGTCGAGCGGCAAGCCCGTTGCGCGTTACACGATGAAGCTGCCGTGGGATACGAATGCGAAGCCGATTTTCACGATCATCGGCCTCACGGTGGAAGGTAAATACATCTTCGCGGTCGAGCCCGCGGGCGTCGTGCATGTGTACGACAAGGACAGCAGCAAGGAACTCGGCGTGCTTCGCCCGGGGCCGGAAGTGGGCCGCGCATCGGGCTGGGTCGACGTGGCGAACGGTGTCAGCGCGGCGCGGCGCAGCGACGGCGAGTACCTCGTCTTCGTTGAGGAAGATGCGCGCGGCAAGGTGACGATGTACCGCTGGAAGCCATCGTAATGGTGCGGTGCGCTGCTTGCTGGAACAGGCTGGCGTGACGATTTCTTCGTGCCGCACAAGACGGGCGGCGCCGATTCTTAAATGCAAGGATTTGCACGTGCGTCGACGGCTGACGCGAAGGGTACCGGATGGACAAAAGCATCCTGAAGAACGTAGGGATCAACTTTATCGGCCTGATCCTGCCTACGTTCGTCTCGCTCGTGACCGTGCCGGCGTATATCAAGGCGCTCGGCGTCGAACGGTACGGCGTGGTGAGCCTCGTCTGGGTGCTGATCGGCTACTTCGGCATTCTCGATCTGGGCATGAGCATGGCCGCGCAGAACCAGATCTCGAAGGCGCGCGCGTCCGCGGACAAGGAAGAATGCGCGCGCGTGTTCTGGAGCGCGACATGGCTCAATCTCGGGACCGGCGCGATCGGCGGTCTGCTCATCTATTTCGGCACGTTCATCTATACGGCGTACTTCTCGAAGGTGCCGCCCGAACTGCATCACGAAGTGATCAGCGCGCTGCCGTGGCTCGCGCTCGCGATTCCCATCGCGAACGTGTCGTGGGTGTTCGCCGGTGCGATCAGCGGCGCCGAAAAGTTCGGCAGCTACAACACGAACCAGACCATCGGCACGTTCCTGTTCCAGTTGCTGCCGCTCTTCGCCGCGTGGTGGATCGCCCCGACCTTGCCGAACGTGCTCGCAGCCGCCGTGGCGGCGCGCATCATCGCCGCGCTGATGCTCGGCCGCTCCGCGTTGAGGGTGCTCGAGATCCGCAAGATCCTGCCGCCGCAGTTCGGTGTCGCGAAAGGGCTCTTCAGCTTCGGCGGCTGGATGCTCGTCACCTCCACGCTGCAACTGGTGGGCGATTCGATGGACCGCGTGCTGGTCGGCTCCGCGCTCGGCGCGCGTTTCGTTACCTATTACTCGGTGCCGCAAAACCTCGTCTGGCGTCTCGGCGTGATACCGAGCGCGATGATGCGCACGCTGTTTCCGCGCCTGTCCGCGCTCAATCGCGAAAACGCGGACCGGGTGCTGCGGCAGTCGATCGAATTCCTGAACGGCGTGTTCACGCCGGTCATGCTGGTCGCGATGCTCGTGCTCGAGCCGTTCCTGCATCTGTGGGTCGGCAATGAAGTGGCGAGCGCGGGTGCGCCGGTGGGCCGCATTCTGATCATCTTCGTCTGGCTGACGGGCCAGTCGAACCTCGCACGCATCATGATTCAGGCACAGGTGCATCCGGCCGTGGCGGCGCGCGTGAGCATCATCGAAACGCCGCTGTTCGCGGGCGCGATCTGGGCCGGCGTGCATTACTTCGGGCTGACCGGCGCGGCGATCGCGGTGGCCGCGCGCGGCTTCTTCGATTACTTCGTCCTGCTCAGGCTGTCGCGTGTGCACGCGCGGCCGATCGTCATCGATATGCTGCCGCACCTCGCCTTTCTCGTGGCGGCGCTGTGGATCGCCACGATCGCCACGACCATCCCGCTCGCGGCCGCGGCGGTCGTGCTGATGACCGGCGCGAACGTTGCATGGTCGCTGACGATGACACCGGCGTTGCGCGATCTCGCGCGCTCCGTGCTCGGCAGGCTCTCGAGACTGTATTCAAGGAAGAGCGCATCATGAACCACGATATCGCTGAAGACACGCGGCTGCCGAACCCGACGCGCACGCTCGCGCAATCCGCCGCCTCGACGGTTCCGTCGGTACCGCTGGCGGGCGCGGGTCAGGCCACGCTCGACCGGCCGGCGACGGTGCCGACGTTGCGCCCGACGGCGTACCCGGGGCACGCCGCGCAACGCGTGCGCGTGGCGATCGTGCACGACTGGCTCGTCACCTATGCGGGTGCCGAGCGCGTGCTCGAGCAGATCATCGCGTGTTTCCCCGATGCGGACCTGTTCGCGCTGGTCGACTTTCTCGAGGACCGCAGTTTCATTCGCGGCAAGCCGGTCACGACCACCTTTATCCAGAAGCTGCCGAAAGCGAAAACGAAGTACCGCTCGTATCTGCCGCTGATGCCGCTCGCGATCGAGCAGCTCGATCTTTCGGCATACGACGTGGTGATTTCGAGCAGCCATGCGGTCGCGAAGGGCGTGCTGACCGGTCCCGACCAGGTACACGTGAGCTATGTGCATTCGCCGATCCGCTACGCGTGGGATCTGCAGCATCAGTACCTGAACGAATCGAAGCTGACGGCCGGCCCGAAGTCGGCGCTCGCGCGCCTGATCCTGCATTACATCCGCAACTGGGACGTGCGTACGGCCAATTCGGTCGACTCGTTCGTGTCGAATTCGGACTTTATCGCGCGGCGTATCCGCAAGGTCTATCAGCGCGAAGCGGACGTGATCAACCCGCCGGTCGACGTGGAAGCGTTTTCGGTGCTGGAGGAAAAGGAAGACTTCTATCTGACCGCGTCGCGCATGGTGCCGTACAAGAAGATCGATCTGATCGTCGAAGCGTTCGCGAAGATGCCGCAGCGGCGCCTCGTCGTGATCGGCGACGGGCCCGACATGCAGAAGATTCGCGCGAAAGCGGCGGACAACGTCGAGATCATGGGTTATCAGCCGTTCGCGGTGCTGCGCGACCGGATGCGCCGCGCAAAGGCCTTCGTGTTCGCCGCCGAAGAGGACTTCGGTATTTCGGTCGTCGAAGCACAGGCATGCGGCACGCCGGTGATTGCCTACGGCAAGGGCGGCGCGCTTGAAACCGTGCGCGATTGGTCGGATCCGCATCCGACCGGCCTTTTCTTTGACGAGCAGACGGCCGAGTCGATCATCGCCGCGGTTGAAAACTTCGAGATGCAGTCGGCGCCGGGGCTCAGTCCAGGCGTGAATCCGGGTGCAAGTCCCGGTTCGGGACCGGGTGGAAGTCGTTTTACGGCCGCGGATTGCCGCGCGAGCGCGGAGCGCTTTTCGGCGGCGCTGTTTCGCGAGCGGTTCTTCGCGCACGTGCGGTCGCGCGTGCCCGCGTTGCACGGCGCGACGCTGCCGCCCTACGATCCGCCGCCAAAGGGTGCCGCCACGAATCCGACGTCGTCGCTGCGCGTGCTTGCGGTCGACCAGAGCGGCGTGCTCGGCGGTGCGGAGCTGTCGCTGCTCGAAATCGTCAAGTCGCTGCGCGCGCGCATGGACGTCGTGCTGTTCGACGACGGTCCGTTTCGCGTGGCGCTGGACCGCGCGGGCGTGCCGGTCACCGTGCTCGACGCAGGCGCGACGCGCGACATGCGCAAGCAGGGTGCCTCGCCGCCGCTCGGCCGCGCGCTGAAAAGCGTCGGGTCGCTCGTGCGCGCGACCGCCGCGCGAGCGCGCAACAACGACGTGATCTATGCGAACACGCAGCGCTCGATGGTGGTCGGCGTGCTGGCCGGCAAGCTGGCGCGCAAGCCCGTGGTCTGGCATCTGCGCGACATCGTCAGCGCCGAGCATTTCGGCCGCCGGCAGCTTGCAGTGATCAAATGGTGCGCGCGCTTCGGGCTGGCGCATGTGATTGCGAACTCGGGCGCTTCCGCACGCGCGTTCAGGCAGTTGACGAATTTCGCCGACGACAAGGTCGACGTCGTGTTCAACGGCATCGCGAGCGGGCCGTTCGATGCGCTGCGCGACACGCCGCAAGCGGTCGTGCGCGCGCGCCTGAGACTGCCGGGCGAGGCGTTTCTGGTCGGCTCGTTCAGCCGCCTCGCGCGCTGGAAGGGACAGCATGTGCTGCTCGAAGCGCTGGTTCTGAACCCGCGGCTGCACGCGGTATTCGTCGGCTCCGCGCTGTTCGGCGAGGATGCGTATGAGGCGGAACTGCGCGCATTCGTCGCGCAGCACGGGCTTGCGGAGCGCGTGCATTTCCTCGGCTTCCAGCACGATATCGCGGCCTGCATGTGCGCGATGGACGTCGTCGCGCACACGTCGATCACGCCGGAGCCGTTCGGGCGCGTGATCGTCGAAGGCATGCTCGCGCGGCGGCCGGTCGTCGCGGCGCGCGCGGGCGGCGTCACCGAAATCGTCCACGACGGCGAGAACGGCATGCTCTGCGAACCGGGCGACGCCCGTGCGCTCGCGGAGACGCTCGCTGAATTGCAGGCGAACCGGACGCTGCGCGAGCAGCTTGTCACGCACGGCTACCAGACCGCGATCGACTCGTTCGGCACGGCGGCGTATGTCGATGGGGTCGAGCGGATTCTGAAACGGGTCGCGGCACAAGGGCAGCGCGAAGGGCGAGGGCAGGCGGCGCGGAACAAGGCTGCTTGAAGTGAGGAAGCTGGGCGAGGCGGCTGGGCGATCAGGCAACCCGCACGCCCGAGCCTTCCACCTTCGCGCGCGGCTTCGGCTTCAGGCTGGCCGACCACTTCATGGCCGGCAGCTCGACGAGCCGGTAGAACAGATACGCGGCCGGAATCGCGACGCACATATAGCCGAACGACGGCCAGATCGACATCTGCAGCTCGGAGCGGTAGATCAGCGACGACAGCAGCACGAAAATCGGCAGGTGGATCAGGTAGAGCGAGAAGCTGAAGTCGCCGAGGCGCGACAGCAGCCGCATCGGCGCCGACTCTGCCGTGCGGCGGGTTTCGAGCGCCTTGTACAGGTAACACGCGAAACCGATCGCCCACAGCTGGAATGCGAGGTACTGGCCGACGTAGAACGCGGCGCAGCCCGCGAGCGTGAACAGCGCCGCGAGCCCGTACCAGACCGGCGCCGAACGCGGCGGCCGCACGCGCGTCGCGCCGGCCTGCGCTTCGGCAATCCATGCGCCGAGCGTCCACGAGAACCAGTACGACGGGAAGAGCTGGATATCGTGCCGCTCGAGCACGAGCGCCGACACGATATTGACGAGCGCGACGCCAAGCACGATCGCGTTCATGCCGAAACGGCGGCGCAAGGCGAACAGCAGCGGGTAGACCGCGTAGAACTGCACTTCGAGCGACAGCGTCCAGAGCGCGCCGTTCGATCCATACGTATGGCCTGCGGCGCCTTGCAGCGAGAACAGGTTGACGAGGAACGGATAGAGGCCGATCTCGCGAATCTTGTGGTTGACGGGCGGCAGATGCAGGCTGACTGAATCGAGCGCGAGCGTGAGCAGCAGCGCGGCGAGCAGCACCGGATAGATGCGCGCGAAGCGGCGCATCCAGAAATTGCCCGCATCGAGCCGGTAGCGCGGATCCTGCGCGAGCCTGAATGCGGCGCCGCGGTGGATGCAGTAACCGCTGATCACAAAAAAGATTGGCACACCTGCGGAACCCCAGGCGATCGGAAACGTCGCATAGGCAACGAGCGAACCCGGCGCGAGCGAGGTGCCGACGGCGTGGTGAAAGCTCTGCATGCCGACCCACACCACCTGGCGGCAGTGGAAGTAAGCGACGAGCAAGGCGGCGAATCCGCGCATCGCGTCGATCACATGCTCTTTGCCCGCGCTTGCCACATGCGCATTGCCGGAAGGCGCGGCGGAGAAGGTCAGCGATCGTCGGGTTGCCGTGTCGGCATTCAGAGCGGTGTCGCTCATGCGGTCCTCGTTACTGCGTGCCGGCACGGTGGCACGACAGGTGAATGAAAGCGGTGCGCGCGGTATCGAGTTCGGTGTCGATAGCGGAGCTATCGATGCACGGCATCGGCGCGGCGGGCATGGCTTGGACCGCATGCGAGCCGCACGTTCCTATGCTAATGCACCATGTTTGAAATAAAAGCGATAAAAAAGTGCTGGAAAATATGCGCAATTGATCTACAACGGTCACTGTCACGGGAGTGTCAAGATTAAATATTGCGGGTAAATACTGTTCGCGTTATCCACTACTTTTTTTGTGATAACTTGGACTGGCCAAATTCTTGACGAGGGGGTTGTCAATGAGCGTACATGTGCTGGCTGGAGTTGTCGTCCTGCTTGTGCTGGTAGCAGTCTCGGCATACCGTGAAGCGTTGCGCAACGAGCCAATCGGCCGTTTTCGCATCAACCCGGGGAAGCTCCCGCAGTTCGATGAAAACGAAGAATCGGCTCTCCAATAATTTCCGATTCAAAGCCGGCGGTCGGCAATATTTACAGTATTGTCAACTGTCGGCTCCCGTTTATGCAGCATGCAAAACCGCGTTATCCGTTTTAATGAGGACGGCTTCGGTAAATCTGAGAAAGCCACTCGAAGAAATTAGCGTGTCTTTAACGAAAATCCGATTATTTTTCCGCTACGCTTCTTTCACACCAGATTTGCCGCCGGGTCTGCGCGGACGCGGGTGGACGCCTCGCTCCGGGAACTGGCGGTTGTCAACGTCATCAACCGAGTGGGAATGCATACCATGCTGAAAGTCACCAAAGCCGTGTTTCCCGTGGCGGGTCTCGGCACGCGCTTTTTGCCTGCCACCAAGGCGAGTCCGAAGGAAATGCTGCCGATCGTCGATAAGCCGCTGATCCAGTACGCGGTTGAAGAAGCGATCGAAGCCGGCATCACCGAAATGATCTTCGTGACGGGCCGCAGCAAACGCGCGATCGAAGATCACTTCGACAAGTCGTATGAGATCGAAGCGGAACTCGAAGCACGCGGCAAGGAAAAGCTGCTGGAGCTCGTGCGCGGCATCAAGCCGGCCAATGTCGACTGCTTTTACGTGCGTCAGGCCGAAGCGCTCGGCCTCGGTCACGCGGTGCTGTGCGCCGAGAAGCTCGTCGGCGACAGCCCGTTCGCGGTGATTCTCGCGGACGACCTGCTGCACAGCGAAAAGCCCGTCATGAAGCAGCTCGTCAACGTGTTCAATCACTATCACAGCTCGGTGGTCGGCGTCGAAACGATCGCGCGCGAAGATAGCCGTTCGTACGGCGTGGTCGAAGGCCGCGAGTGGGAAGAGGACGTGATCAAGCTGTCGGGCATCGTCGAGAAGCCGGCCCCCGAAGTTGCGCCGTCGAACCTCGGCGTGGTGGGACGCTACGTGCTGATGCCGACCATCTTCCGCCATATCCGCGCGCTCAAGCCGGGCGCAGGCGGCGAACTGCAACTGACGGACGCGCTCGAATCGCTGCTGACCGAAGAGCAGGTGCTCGCGTATCGCTATTTCGGCACGCGCTTCGATTGCGGCAGCAAGCTCGGCTACCTGAAGGCGACCGTCGAATTCGCGCTGCGTCACCCGGAAGTGCGCGCCGAGTTCGAGGAGTACCTGCAAAGCTATCTGCCCGCGCATCTTACGGCCGCGGCCGCCTGATTGGCCGCGCCGCCGTTGCTTCGCACCCATCTCGCCGCGCTCGGCCGCGTCAGTCACCGCCGGGCCGCCGCGCGCGGCTGGCGCCGCAGCCGCAACGCGCGTATGCGCATCACGCGTGCGCGGCGGCGCGCGCCGTGTCGCTAGCGCCCGCAGGGTGAAATCGTTGAAACGAGCGTAGGGCGGCCGCGCGTGCGGGCCGCCCGGTCATGCGGGTACTTCGGTTTGCGGCACTTCGGTTCGCGGCACTTCGGTTCGGTTCACGAGCCGACCAGCACCCGTTGCGCGTCGTGCGGCACGGCGACGGATCGAAAGACTTCGAACACGCGCCTCGTGTTGGTTCCCGCATTGAATTCGTGCACGGCCTTTTCGTAACTCGCGTGGCGCATCCGCGTGCGCATCGCGGGGTTATCGATCAGCGCGCCCAGATACTGACGCAACGCGTGTCGATCGCCCGGTGCGATCAGAAAGCCGTTGCCGTCATGGTCGATCATTTCCGGAATGCCGCCGATCCGCGTGCCGATCAAGGCGAGCCCGGAGGCGGCCGCTTCCTGGAACACCATGCCGAGCGCCTCGGCGTGGCTCGTCATGACGAAGATTTCGGCTTCCTCATAGAGACGGTGCCACTCGGGCGTATAGGACGAGACGCCGCGATGAACGAACACGGACTCGCCCGAGGGCACGTTCGTGTCGTTCGTCATCAGATGAAGCTCGGCCCGGTGCGCGAAATGCTCCGAAAACACGGCGATCAGATCGTCGCCGCCTTTTCGACGGAATTCATTGCCGACAAACAGGATTTTCGGTTTCCTGACGGAACCCGATTCGAATTGCGGTCGATGAAAAGCTTCCTTCAATACGCCAGGCGTGATGACCGACACGCGCTCCGGCGCGATGCCGTGCTCGTTGATCACGGAATCGCGGGCCCAATGGGAAAACGCGACGATATGCGCCGCCTGTTCGAACACATGGCGCTCCATCAGCACGTTCGGGCGATACGTCCACTCGGGGCCGGAGCCATGCTCGCGCATCAGCTGGAACGCGGTCATGTCGATCGTGATGACCGTCGGAATCGACTTCATCAGGCCTACGCTGCCGAACGCCGCGGTTTGCGTGTGAAAGTGCAGCACGTCATAGTCTTTCTGATGGGTCTTTCTGCGCGCAAGCCTGGCGCCCATCTTGCCCGTGGCCCACTCGGCGCGCGCGCGCCGGAAGTCGAGATTGCGCCGGTTCAGCTTCGGCACGCGGAATTCAGCCACCTTTCGCACGACCTTGGTCATGGTGGAGCGCTCGTCGTCGACCCAGAACGAGTCGACATGGACATCGGTTTCGACAACCGAAGTGTCGCGAATCAGTTTCGCGTATGTCTTATGACCGACCGCACGCATCTGGATAGACAGTACTCCAGTCATGTGTTTATCCATATAGAAATTACCGCGAGTCAATTGATCGTGCCGCGTAATAGTTTCCCGGCTTTCAACGAGCTGCAACGAGCTTCAGCCTGGGTTCAGATTCAGTACGGTCCGCCGGACCGCCCAGCGGATGGTTCGAGGCACGCGGCGCAAGGCTTTCCGGCAATACCGCGCCGAGCTTAGTTTATGTAAAAAATAAAGCGATCGATAAAAGAAAAAATAAACAAATTGTTGCTTTTATTGACGCACTCCCATGATCGAACCATACTCACCCACGCCGATTTTTATAGCGGAAGCGTAATTCGGCAGTGGACAACGGCTTGATGAAGCATAGGGGTCGCATTCATGACAACACGAACGAAGGTTTCGATTTGCCTGCCGACCTACGAGCGCCCCGAGCTTATCGGGCAATGCCTCGATTCATGCCTGTCGCAAACGCACGCGAACATCGAGGTGCTGATCGGCGACGACTCGAAGGACGACCGCACGCGCGCGCTGATTGACGCGCGGTATGCGGCCGATCCGCGCGTGCGCTACTTCAGGAACACGCCTTCGCTCGGCCAGGCGCGCAACGTCGACAGCCTGTTCGCGCGTGCGACCGGCGAGCGGATTCTGCTGATTCACGATGACGATTTCCTCGTCGGGAACGCGGTCGAACGCATGCTTTCGGCGTGGAGCGCGTATCCGGACGTTCAGGTCGCGTTCGGCGACCAGTACGTGACCGATGCACGCGGCACGGTGCTGCCGGCGGCCAGCGCGCATCTGAACCGCGCCTATCACCGCACCCGCGAGGTGGCCGGGCTGCAGCCGCAGCCGGGGCGAACCGGGCTGGTGCAGATGTTCCCGAATAACGGCTGGATGGCCGACGCGGATCTCGTCAAGCGCATCGGCTACCGCGAACAGAACGGCGTCGCCTGCGATTACGTGTTCGGCACGGAGATCTGTCTCGCGGCGAAAGGCGTGGTCTACCTGAACGAGTACGTGTCGTACAACCGGCAGACCGAGGTGTCGATCACCACGACCACACGCACCTCGACCAGCGCGTCGACGCTCGTCGCGTACAACTTCCTCAGGGCACTCGCCTTGCCGCCGCAACTCGAGCCGGCGCGCCGCATTGCGCTGCGGCGCATGGTGCCGATCGTCGTGTCGATTCACGCGCGCAATCATGCGCCGCTCGAGAGCCTCAAGATCGCGCTTTCGCATCTGTCCGCATACAACTACGGCTTCAGCCGGCGGCTTTACTTTCATCTGCTGATTATGGCGAAGTCGTTGCTGACGCAACGCAGAAGCGCGTTCTGAGCCACGGCACCGGCGCGTCGCTCAACACGGGCGAGCGCGGCCGATGTTCGACAGCCGTGTTATCGGAAGGATGCGTTATAGCGTGTCGCGCGGGCCGACCTGTGCGAGCAGCGCGCGCACATCGTCATCGGTGGTCTCGCTGAAGTCGGCGTAGAACTGGCCGACCGCATAGAAGTTCGCCGGCGTCAGCACGCAGACGAATTCATCGATTTGTTCTTCGAGCCTTTGGGCGGCGCCGGGCGGCGCGACCGGCAGCGCGGCGACGATTTTGGCGGGCCGGCGCGCGCGCAATGCGCGCACCGCCGCTTTCATCGAGGCGCCGGTAGCGAGGCCGTCGTCGACCACGATCGCGACGCGGCCTTCGATTTCAAGCGGTATCCGATGCTGCGCGCGGTACGACTGCTCGCGCCGCTCGAGTTCAGCGCGCTCGCTCGCAAGGACGCGATCGAACGCGGCCTGCGGCAAGCCGATCTCGCGCACGAGCGCGGTGTCGACATAGAGCGCGCCGCCCGATGCAATCGCGCCCATCGCGAGCTCGGCCTGCCACGGCACGCCGAGCTTGCGGACCACCAGCACGTCCAGCGCCACACCGAGCGTGCGCGCGACTTCGAAGGCGACCGGCACGCCGCCGCGCGGCAGCGCGAGCACGACGACATCGTCGCGATGCGCGTAGGCGTCGAGCAGACCCGCCAGGGTGCGGCCGGCCTCGGCGCGATCGGTAAAGGCACGCTCCATGATGCTGTGCTCCCGTCGCTGCGATGAATGACAGTGTGCCACGCGCGCAGCCGGGCGGCGGATGCGGAATCACGGCGGTTCGGTCTGCCAGGATCACCGATCGTGCCTGTCGCGCGTTGCAAACATACGCGATCGATGTAACTTTTCGCGCAACTTTCCCCTGCCTCGGCCGACGCCTGCGGAGGCCTGCGTCCGGTCAGCGCGCGCAGGCCGCGGCGCCTGCCGAAATGCGGCGCATCCGGCACTCCCGACGCTCCGGACGCGTTCCCCGACGGGACTTTCGAGCGCGCCGCACACAGGCACATCGCTTGCGGTCCCTTTGCAAAGCCCTTTCTGCCGGCGGGTCGCCGGCGTACGTATCGGATGCGGAGCGGCAACATGACGAGGCCACGGATGATTTTCCCCAAGTCGCGAGACCCCGCGACTGCGCGTGCCGGATCGACAACGGACTATGAGATCTACGCAACTTATCGGCGGACGACGGAGGGTGCTTTTGTCGGACTGCTGAAGGTGGTGCGCAAGACCGATGGACGGTTGCTGTTTCCGTTCGCCGGTGCGCCCGATATCGGCCCGTTCGACAGCGGCCGCGAGGCGCGCGAAGCCGCGCAGCGCTACGGCGAAAACGTCGTGACCGGCGATCTGCAGAACCCGGAGGCCTAGCCGCCACGCGCGAAGGCGTACCGCGGCGCACAAGCCGTTGCAGCCTGCTGCTGTTCACCATGTCCACTTTGCCGCGCACGCGCCATCGACGCGTCATGGCTCGCGCGGCGCGCGCAAATAGCGGTCGAGCAGCAACGTCGCGGACACGCCGTGCAGCAGCACCGATCCGACGATCGCGGCCATCACGACCGCAAGCGCCGCGTCCTGCGCGACGCGCTGCAGCCGCTCGATCGCAAACAGCAGGTAATAGAACGCGCCGACGCCGCGTATGCCGAGCCATCCGGCGAGGAGCCGCTGCGGCCAGGTCGCGCTCGAACCGGCCAGCGCGACGAGCGTGCAAAGCGGCCGCACGACGAACAGCAGGGCGAGCGCGGGCCAGATCGCGTGCCATTGCAGCAGCTCGCGCCAGTGCGCGGAGACGACGCTGCCGATCAGCAGCATCAGCACGAGTTCGACGGTCTGTTCGATCTCGACCGCGAACGCCATCATCGATTCGGCGATAAACGCGTGCGCGAGTTCCGGCGTGCGCGCGGCCTTGTCGCGCTCGCCGTGCTCGACCTTTTCGAGCGCCGCGGTGGGCGCCGTATGCTTGCCGGTCGCGCGCAATTCCTGATGGCGCAACGAAACCCCGGCGACGAACACCGCCACGAACGCATAACCATGCAGCAGTTGCGCGGCGCCGTAGCACGCCGACATGAGCCCGAGCGCGAGAAAGCCTTCGACGCCGAGCGCGAGATCGAAACGCATCCGCAAGCGCGTGACGAGCCCGACGACCCCCGCGCCGAGCACCCAGCCGATCGCGAGCGCGCTGGCGACGCCCCATACGACGCTCGCCGTGAAGCCGGTGAAGCTGACGATCTGACTGCTCGCGCTACCGCCGATGCTCAAGCCGCCGAGGTTGATGCCGCTTATGCCGCTCGTGCCGCCGATTTCGACGCCGCACAGCGCGAGGCCGAGCAGCATGAAGGGCCACGCGGCGCCGTCGTTGCACCCGCCTTCGCCGGACAGGGCGAAGCGCAGCGGCTCGGAATCACCGGCCGCGCGCGGGCGCAATTCGTTGGCCAGCACCGGATCGGTCGGCGCGAGCGCCGCCGCGACGATCAGCGCCAGGCCGGGCGCGAGGCCCAGTCCGTAGTACCCGATCGCGGTCATCGCGGCAATCGTCAGCAGCATCGCGCCGACGCCGAGGCGCAGCGGCAGCCACCATAGCCGGTCGCGCAGCGGCACGCGCAGATGCATGCCAATCGCGAACAGCGACACGACGAGTCCGGCCTCGGTGACGATGCGCAGCACCGACGCGCCGCTCGTGACATCGAAGGTCAAGAGGCCGGTGCCGGTCGGGCCGAGCACGAAGCCGACCACCAGATAAACCATCGCGCCCGTCATCGGCAGATGCGCAATCAGCTTGCGCGCGAGCGCCATGGCGATCAGTAAGCCGCCGATAATCAGATACCACGTCGCTTCGTGGGTCATGAGCGCGTTAGGCCTCAGTTGGAAGATGCGATGCAGGAGGGGGCGGTAAGCGTGGCGCGAAGTCTGCAAGCAAGGGCCGTACCGCTCGCATGCCGCTTACGGTCGGGATGCCGGGCAGTCAGGACTCAAACGACTGACGAATATGTCGTTTGCCGGAAACACGTTTCGCATTCGTCAAAATACGGACCGGCTGAGCGTGATATGTTCTACAACTTGACGCAACATCGCATGACACAGGGTTGAACACGACAATAGCGCCCGAAGCCGGGCCATATGCGGATCTCGCAGTCCACATTCGCTTCAAGCGCTGGCGCATTACCCGCCGCTGGCTGCGCGCGGTCCGCTCCGACCCGTCGATCGAACCGGCCGACCGGCTGACGAACCGGCAGCTGATCGATCTGCTCCCGCAGCTCTATGGCGAGATCTGCTCCGCGCTGACCGCGGTGCCGAACTCCGCGCTCAATGCGCGGATCGATTTCGATGCGCGTCAGTACGCGCGCAAGCGCTGGATGCACGGCTATCAGCTCGACGAGCTCTATCGCGAGCTCGATCTGCTGCAGGTCAGCGTGCAGCACGTCGTGCGCGAATATTTCGCCAGCACGCTGTCGCCGCGCGCCGAGCAGGCGGGCGCGCATCAGATCATCGAAAGCTTCTTCAGCGCGACCATACACGGCGCAATCCGCCAGTTGCTCGACGAGCAGAACCAGCGCATCGGCGCGTCGCTGCGCGAGCGCGACCGGGCGCTCGCGGCGCGTCAGGAAAGCGACGAGCGGCTGCGCATCGCCGCGGGCGCGGCGGGCCTCGGCATCTTCGAATGGAACGCGGCGACGCGCTCGGGCGTCTGGGAAAACGCGCGCATGTATGAGATTACCGGCCAGCCGATCGACGCCGGGCCGCTGTCGAACGAAGACTTCATGCGCAATTTCATGCATCCGGACGATGGCGCCGCGTTCGTCGAGCGCTATCGGGCCGACGAGCAGGCGCACCGGCCGTTTCATATGGTATTTCGCGCGTTTCGCATCGGCGACCGCGCGCTGCGCGTGCTCGAAATGCATGGGCGCTTTCGCTACAACGCGCAGGGCGTGCCGCATTCGTTCGTCGGCACGCTGGCCGATATCACGGCGCGCGCCAATGCGCAGGAAGCGCTCAAGGAGGCGGACCGGCGCAAGGACGTGTTTCTCGCCACGCTCGCGCACGAGCTGCGCAATCCGCTCGCGCCGATTCGCAATGCCGCGCATGTGCTCAAGCAGGACAGTGAAGACCTGCCGCCGAAAATCCGCTGGGTGCAGGCGGTGCTCGAGCGGCAAAGCCATCACCTGTCGCATCTGATCGACGATCTGCTCGACGTGTCGCGCATCACGACCGGCCGCATCAATCTGAAGCGCGAAGTGCTCGACCTGCGCGACGCGATCGGCCGCGCGATGGAAATCAACGGGCCGGCCGCCGAGCAGCGGCGCCACCGCATTTTTCTGAACACGCGCGCCACGCCGATTCCGGTCGATGGAGACCGCACGCGCCTCACCCAGATTCTCTCGAATCTCGTCGACAACGCAATCAAGTACACGGACGACGGCGGCGAGATTCATATCCGCGCGGAAGTCGTGAACGGCCGCGCGCGCGTCGCGGTGAAGGACAGCGGCATCGGCGTCGCGGCCGCCGAACTGCCGGCGCTGTTCGACCTGTTTATGCAGGCGACGCCGCCCGCGGGCCGCGCGCGCGATGGTCTCGGCATTGGCCTGTTCGTCGCGCGCAAGCTGATCGACATGCATGGCGGCACGATCTCGGTGGCCAGCGACGGTGTCGGCAAGGGCTGCGAATTTTCGATCACGCTGCCGCTCGCGGCGGCGCCGGTGCCGGCCGGCACCGATGCGCCGCTTGCCGATGGACATTACGCGGTCGAGGGCGGATACCCGGACGCGCCCAAACGACGCCTGCGCATTCTGATTGTCGACGACAATCGCGACGCGGCCGAGTCGCTTGCGCTCGTGCTCGATATGCACGACACGCGCACGGCGGCCGACGGTCCGTCCGCGCTCGCGCTTGCCGGGCAGTTCGATCCCGACGTCGCGCTGCTCGATATCGCGCTGCCGGGCATGAGCGGTCACGAGATTGCGCGGCATCTCGCGGCGCAATCGCAGCGCGTGTGCCCGGTGCTGATCGCGCTGACGGGGTTTAGCCAGCCCGAGGATTTCGCGCGCTCGCGCGCATCGGGCTTTGCGCATCACCTCGTGAAGCCGGTGAGCCCCGATGCGCTGATCGATCTGATGCACACGATCGCTCGCACACGGCGCGCGTAGCTTTCCTCCGGATTGGGCCACGGCGTATTCATATCGGGCGCCTGCCGTCATTCGACTCTATGCGCCATGCATGCGCATTACCTGACCAGTCGCGAGGCGTTCAGAATCAGACGAACAATATCTGGTTCTGAACTCACGCCACTGGTTTCAAGTCGACTAATGACCCTTTCCTCTTTAAAAAATAACGCCGATATCCGTTCACCCGAGCGTAATGATTCGCCGACGTCTGATCAGGCGGAGCCGAATAAAAACGTTACTTCGCCTCGGCAAAACAATAATGGTCCCCGACGCCGTCCCACGAACCCGAGATCGCATACGGCAACGTCGGCGGCGTCGTCCCGCACGGCAGACCTGCTGGAGCGCAGATCGGGATTCGGCCTTTTCTCTTCGAGGTCTCGCGAAAGCGAAGATGCTGGCGGCGCGGAGACGGAGGTGGCACCGCCGCTCCAGTTCTCCCGGTCGAACGGGCAAACGGGGCGAGTCCGGCGTTCCGCGCCTGCCGACCTTGAGCCGGCCACGCAGACGGGCAAACAACCCGAGACGGGAGCCACAGCCGCGCTAAAAGGTGCAACCGAAACCGAACTCAAGGAACTGCTCGCCGCTTACGATCCTGAATTGGCCGGTGGCGCGCGCGATGACCGCAATGGGCAATTGTCTTCTGCGTTGCAGGACGTCACCATGCGCGGCTATCCGGCCGACGCCAGGCAATTGGAAGGCACGATACAGGATGCCCTGACCAGGACAAGTCAACTGCTTCCTGACGAGCGTGACTTTTACAACGGGATTCTGGCTGCGGTCAGCAAGAGTTATGCGCGGGCTGATCAGACATCTGCGCAGCAGTCAGATACACAGGATACCGATTCATCCGGAAGCAATGAAAATACTCGCACCCGGATCTGGAACGAACTGTCGGAAATTCATGATGCCATTGTCGATCGTTATAATCAGACAATCAATGATCCGGCACTGCGAGTTCAGGCTTTTTTCAATGCGCCGGTCGGTAATGGCTTTCTAAGGCAGGATAAACAGGATTCCATACAGAAGCTGGAAGGCATGCGCGATAGTTTTAATCGCGCGAAAACTGCGGAGGATCGAAAGAAGATTTTTCAGGAGGCCGGTCAACTCAAGCTGGATTTGCAAAACGATATCGAAAAGAGCATTCAAGGCAGGACGACGCAGGAGCAAACGGACTGGGATGCGGCCGGCGATAAGGTCAAGCAAAATCTGCGGGGCGCGGAGAATCTGCAGGGCGAAAAAATCGGTGCTCTGGACCGTCTCGAATATTTTGGCCGAGCGATTCTGGCGGATGAGCGGACGACCCGCGCCTTTGCGGACATGTATCAGCAGGATCCGAACGACCCGCTGTTTAATCAGATCAGAAACTGGGATCAGCAGGCTTTCGAGTCGAACCGTGAAGCCAATAAAAAATTGCCCCAGTTGCCACCGGCCAGTTTTCTGGATGTGTTCAGACTGAAGAATCTTCCTCCCACGGATGAGAACTACGGAAGGAATCTGCTCCAGCAGTTACAGGATATTCAATCGAATATCGTGGCCACCCATAAAGGCGTCAATATGAGCCAGTTGCATGATGACGATCCGATCAAGGTTTCCTATTTGCGGTCCTTGCAGGCTAATCAGTCAAACCATCCCATGACGGAACTCGAACTGCAAGGTCAAGTAGCAGAGGGCCTATGCCGTTTTAACCTGGGCGCTATCCCGATTTTTGGCAGCATGATTGCCGATCAGGTTTGTCCGCGCAGCACGATGAGCGATGGCAGCCGCGCCGGGGTGGATGTGGCTTCGGGTGTATTTTGGGGAGCACTGAGTGAAGGCCGGATAGGGGGGCGAGGAACAAGGATTGAGCTGGGAGCGAGTGGCGCCGGAAGTACGGCGGAATTGCGCCCCGCCGTGAAATCGAGCTTGCCGGAGCCTCAAGTTCATATTCCCGTCAGCGCACGCTTGAAAGCCGCGCTGGCATCGATCATGGGGCGTAACCCTTCGCTGCCTCCGAGCTACGCTTACCGCGAGGCCCCTTCGATGGAATTGCCCACGCCGACACCAGGCATATTAAAAGACGGGAGCGGCAAAACCTTTATCAAATCCGATGGAAAGTATTTCTCCGTCAAGAAAATCGAGGATAAATTTTATGTTTACAACGGCTCTAATCCATGGAGTCCGGATGTGGAAGTCCGTTACGGCAGCAAAGGCTGGGGAGTGGCTTCCGATGAAGCGGCGCCTGCGTCGTCGAGCACAGCAGGCGGAGACTCGAGCAAATCGGCTCACCCCAATTTCGATATCTGCCTGAAGCAGCTTCAAGTATCGCCTAAGGACTATAAGTCTCTCATTCCTGAAAAATCATCACAGTACTATCGAGCTGACAATTTTCCCGTCGACCTGGCTCAGAGCTACCCTGACATGGAAGACCGCCTGGCCGCGATTTTGCGACACACATCGAGAACAAGTGGCTCGGCAGGAGAAGTTCAATCATTTACATCGAAGTTGAGCGTTGCGCGACGATTTGCTGACGCGCGGCACGCTAGTGTGTCGACCGTTCAGGCCAGCGAAGGGATGTTTATGTCGGCTGGGGAAATAATAATGAAGTATGGCGATATGCTGGTCAGACATAACAAAATTACGCTATCTACTTTGCGCAGCGCAATTGAGCAATTCGTAAAAGAAGGCGAGAGCGAGTTTTTCTGGTTGGGAAAGCAATACAAAGGCGAGCCGCTTACCAGTTCGATTCAGCTCGACGCATTGTTCACTAGAGGTCGAGCCGCTGCATAGGCCGGTCGAGCGCGACTCGCCGATTGCTGATGCAACCGGCTGCGCGCCGCATGTCGGACGGGCCACGCGGCGCGTACCGCTACCGCTTGACGAACGGGGTGCGCGCCGCGGTTTGCTTCACTGCCTGTACAGCGTTGCCACCGAAATATGCGGCCAGTCGATGCCGAGGAAGTTCAGCGTCACGATCTGGGAATACTGCAGCAGTTGAAACGGATGGCCCTTGTCGGGCTGCACGGTCTCGATCCAGAAGGTTGCTTCGACGGCCGTGGCCGCTGCGTTGTTGTTGGTCACGTTCTGCAGGAACGGAATATTGAGCACGCCGCCCGCGGTCTTGCTCGAGATCGTGAGCACGGTCGTCGCCGTCATGTGTTCGATGAGCGGCTGGATGGCATCCGCGAGCACGACATTCGGATTCTTCACCGCGTTCTTGTTCGTGATGCGCGGGGGCAGTGTCGCGTTGGTGAGGGGCTCGAGGTAGTTACTCGAGAGCGCAGCGCCGGCCGGATTGCGCTGCGGCGTCGAATCGAGCGTGGCGAATTGCGGCTTGCCGGTCGGCGATTCGAATGCCTTGCCTTGCGCGAGAATCGACGAGCCGTGCGGGATCGAGCCTTGCCGCACGACGGACGGATCTTCCTTCGGAATCGCGCTCGACGGTACGTTGAGCCAGAAGCCGTTTTCGATGTGCAACGGTTCGTGAGAATCGACGTCGTTGATTCGCTGCAGATAGCGCAGGCCGAAGATCGTGATGTCGGGTTGGCCGGTGGTGGGGGTGGTTTGCGATTCCGAGCCGCGGTTGGGGACGTGCGCGCCGATGGGCTCGAATTCGAGGGTTTCGTGTGTGGCGGAGAGGAGTACGCGGAAGGGCTTTGGCCCCGTGCTGGGCGCGTTGGGATCGAAGTCGGGGAGCGAGATCAGGTTGTAGCCGCGGCCTGACCAGCGGCCGCTTAGGTCGGCCAGCAGGCCGAGTTGTTCGACCTGTTCCTGGAGCGAAGGACCGGGGCGGAAGCGTTGGAGCATGGGAGTTCTCCTTGCGGGGGCGCGCGGTTTGGCGCGCGTTGTTGACTTCACTGTTAAACATCCGTTGGATTCGGGATATTCCCGGGGTGTGGGTTTTTGTGGTTTGGATGTTTTGTGCTTTTTGTGTGGTTGATTACGCCCCGCGCGGGCATCCGCGATCACGCCTCGCGGCGCAGGCGTTGCCCCTGTGCGGGGCGGCACCTACTTTTCCTTGTCCCCTTGGGGGACAAAGAAAAGTAGGCAAAAGAAAGCCGCTTCGCACGCTGCGCGCGCGTCTCGGTTGGGCATAACGCCTTCTGCTAAGGCTGTTTGTCAGGCGCTGTCTTTCTACGTCGTTTTGCTGAATCCTGGGCTGGCGCGTTTTAGCCAGTGCGGTTGATCTCTCAAAAAACACACCGCCTATACTCACCAAGCCGTCGAAACATCGGCAGCCGGGTTTAGCAGCCTGAATCAACACACGAGTGCACACTTGCTTCGGCAGGCTGTGCCTAACCCTCGCGTCTGCTCTCTACGGGCGGGCCGTGACAGGGGAGCCGCAAGGCTCGCCGGGGTTTCCCTCGCGTCCTCGGTCTGCTAACCCTGTCACTGTGCCCGCTCACCCTCTCCAAACGGGTGCTGCGGGTCTTGCTCCAGGGAGGCGCTATGTCAAATCAAATCACGCTCGAAGCGCTTCAATCGCTGACTCACGATCAGATTGCAAGACGTCTTATCCTGCTGAACCGCGTCAATGCCACGGCGATGGCCAACGCCGAGCGCTTCAGCGATGAAGCCGCAAAGATCGCCGCCCTCGCGCGCGCAATCCGGCGCTCCGGCGTCTCGCTCATCGATCGCGTCGCCATGCTCGACACCATCGAACACCTCGCGACCCTCGCCGAATCGGAAGCCGCGCTCGATAGAAACTGCATCGAATATTTCTGCGACTGCGAGCCCGATCGGTGGGACGACATCGAGCTTCTATTGAACAGCGCATCCGATCCGGTGACGAAACACTAGCGCCTCAGCAGGGCCAGCGACAAAGGGCTCATGCCTCCCGTTTCGCGCCGCGCGCGTTCCGGTGAGGCATAACGACTTCGCGCCACGCGTGCGCGCACCGCCAAGCCGTTTTGCCCTCTCCGCTGCAGGGTCTTGGAGCTCAAGTTAGTATGAGAGCCGTTGTAGTGCAATTGCACTCGTACCTGTCCCAACTCCGCTTCGTCTTACCCCATGACCTCCCTCGCCACCGATCCCGCTTTCGCCGCCTTGCTGACCGACAGCTATCAACACTTCGTCGGCAAACCGCTGGTTCCCCAGGACATCCCCGCCGCCGACGTCGCGCGCTGGCTCTACGAAGACGCTCCGTTCGTCGTCGTCTCGCACAACACCGACGCGGACCCGCGCTTCGTTTACGCCAACCGAACTGCGCAACGCTGCTTCGAGTACGACTGGGACGAGTTCGTCACGCTGCATTCGCGCCTATCCGCCGAGCAGCCAAATCGCGAAGAACGCGCGCGTCTGCTCGACGATGTGCGCACAAAAGGCTACTCCGCCGGCTACCGCGGGCAGCGCATCGCCAAGTCCGGACGTCGCTTCTGGATCGAGAAAGCCATCGTGTGGAATCTCGTCGACAAGGACGGCACCTACCGCGGTCAGGCAGCCACGTTCGCCGATTGGGTCGACTCTTGACGCGAACGTCAAACAACGCCTGACGCCCTGGTACGAAGCCCGCCTACGCGGGTTCGTCTTCGTCCCGGCCATGCAGCGTCATGCCACCCGCCGGCAACGGCAGGGCCGTCTTGTAGCGCACCTGCTTCAGCGCAAAGCTCGATCGGATGTTTGACACGCCTGGTATCTTGGTCAGGTGTTCGACAATAAAACGCTCGAGCGCGTGAATGTCCGGCATCACGACGCGCAGCAAATAGTCCGCGTCCCCCGTCATCAGATAACACTCCATCACCTCGGGCCGCTCGTCGATCGCCTGTTCGAAGCGCCGCAGGCCATCCTCGACCTGCTTTTCCAGACTCACCTGAATAAACACGTTGATCTGCAACCCCAATACTTCCGGGTTCAGCAGCGTGACCTGCTGCTTGAAAAGCCCGAGCTTGTCGAGCGCGCGCACGCGGTTAAAGCAAGGCGTCGGCGACAGGTTCACCGCGCGCGCCAGTTCTGAATTCGTGATGCGCGCGTTCTGCTGCAGCTCGTTCAGGATGCCGATATCGATGCGGTCGAGGCGGCGGGACGTGCCGCCGGGGCGGTTAGGGGAGGTCATAGTGCAAATATTCCGGTGATGGGCCGAGTTTAAGAATAAATACACTACGCGAACCGAAAACCGCAAGCAAATGAGACACACATTTTGGGGGTCCGTCGATAACATGTTCCTCATCCCGATGAACCATGAACCGGCAACCGGATGGGGAGTGCGCAATGACCGATCTCTCGAATGGCAACGAGCAACGCTTGCGGCTTCACGAAGACGCCGACCCGCAGGAAACGGCCGAATGGCTCGACGCGCTTCAGGGTGTGCTCGAACATGCGGGCAAAGACCGCGCGCAGTTCCTGTTCGATCGTCTGGCCGAACACGCGCGCGCGCTCGGCGTGCAATCCGCCCGCACCCGCGTCACGCCCTACGAAAACACGATCGCCCTCGCGCAGCAGGGCCGCTATCCGGGCAATATCGAACTCGAGGAAAAACTCGCGGCCGCGTTGCGCTGGAATGCACTCGCGATGGTGGTGCGCGCCAACAAGGCCTACGGCGAACTGGGCGGCCATATCGCAAGCTATGCGTCCGCCGCCGATCTGTTCGAAGTCGGCTTCAATCATTTCTTTCGCGCCTGCGCGGCCAATGCCGAGGCGCGTAGCGAAGGAAGCGGCGGCGACCTCGTCTACTTCCAGCCGCATTCGTCACCGGGTGTCTACGCGCGCGCGTTTCTCGAAGGCTTTCTCGACGAACAGCACTTGCGCCATTACCGCCGCGAAATCGAGGGCCCCGGCCTCTGTTCGTATCCGCATCCGTGGCTGATGCCAGACTTCTGGCAGTTTCCGACCGGCTCGATGGGCATCGGTCCGATCAACGCGATCTACCAGGCGCGCTTCATGCGCTACCTGCACAACCGCGGTCTCGCCGACACCGATGGGCGCACCGTGTGGGGCTTCTTCGGCGACGGTGAAATGGACGAGCCCGAATCGGTCGGCGCGCTGTCGCTCGCCGCGCGCGAAGGACTCGACAATCTCGTGTTCGTGATCAACTGCAACCTGCAGCGGCTCGACGGTCCCGTGCGCAGCAACGGACGCATCGTCGACGAACTCGAAGCGCAGTTCAACGGCGCGGGCTGGAATGTGATCAAGGTGTTGTGGGGCTCCGATTGGGATGCGCTTTTCGAGCGCGACAAAACGGGCGCCTTGCTGCGCGCGTTCGCCCATACGGTCGACGGCCAGTTCCAGACCTTCTCCGCCAACGACGGCGCCTACAATCGCGCACATTTCTTCGGGCAGCGTCCCGCGCTCGCGGCGCTCGTCGAGCAGATGAGCGACGACGATATCGACCGCCTGCGCCGCGGCGGCCATGACGCGCGCAAGCTGTTCGCCGCGTATGCGCAGGCGCGCCGGCATCGCGGCCAGCCGACCGTGATTCTCGCGAAGACCATGAAAGGCTTCGGCATGGGTGCGGCCGGGCAAGGCCGCATGACGACGCATCAGCAGAAAAAGCTCGGCATCGACGAACTGAAGGCCTTTCGCGACCGCTTCCGCCTGCCGCTTTCCGATGACGACGTCGAGCAACTGAAGTTCTACAAGCCCGCGGCGGACAGCCCCGAAATGCAATACCTGCACGCGCGCCGCGAAGCGCTCGGCGGTTATCTGCCGCGCCGCCGCCGCACCGCGACGCAAGGACTTCCGGTGCCGCCGGTCGCCGGCTGGGCCCAGTTCGCGCTCGACTCGAACGACCGCGAAATCTCGACGACGATGGCGCTCGTGCGCATGCTGACCGCGCTGCTGAAAGATCGCGCGCTCGGGCCGCGGATCGTGCCGATCGTTGCCGATGAAGCGCGCACCTTCGGCATGGCGAACATGTTCCGCCAGGTCGGCATCTATTCGCCGCTCGGGCAGCTCTACGAGCCCGAGGATCTCGGCTCGATGCTCTACTACCGCGAAGACACGAAAGGGCAGATTCTCGAAGAAGGCATTTCCGAAGCAGGCGCGGTGTCGTCGTGGATCGCGGCGGCGACCGCATACAGCGTGCACGATCTGCCGATGCTGCCGTTCTACATCTACTACTCGATGTTCGGCTTCCAGCGCATCGGCGATCTGATCTGGGCCGCGGCCGACCAACGCGCGCGCGGCTTCCTGATCGGCGCGACGGCCGGCAAGACGACGCTCGGCGGCGAGGGGCTGCAGCATCAGGACGGCACGAGCCATCTGGCCGCTTCAACCATTCCGAACTGCCGCGCCTACGATCCGGCCTTCGCCTACGAAGTGGCGGCGATCGTCGATGCGGGGATGCGCGAGATGGTCGACGCGCAGCGCGACGTGTTCTATTACATCACCGTCACGAACGAAAACTATGCGCAGCCGTCCGCGCCGGCCGCGATATTCGATGCGTTGCGCGAGCCGATTCTGAAGGGGATGTACCGCTTGCCGGCTGCCGCCGCTGACGCGGGTAATAACCGCGCTTCCAGTCATGCCCGCACGACGCAGCAGGAAAACGCGCGCGTGCAACTGCTCGGCTCCGGCGCGATCCTGCGCGAGGCGATCGCCGCACAGCAGATGCTCGCCGACGACTGGCATATCGACGCTGCGGTATGGAGCGTGACGAGCTTCACCGAACTGCAGCGCGACGGCATGGAAGCGGAGCGGCAGGCGCGTAACAGCGGCACGGCGCAAGGCGAGTCGGACGAAGCGCCGGTTCCTTACGTGACGGCGGCGCTCGACGTCACGCAAGGCCCTGTGATTGCCGCGACCGATTACGTGAGGGCGGTGCCCGAGCTGATTCGCGCCTACGTGCCGCGCCGCTATGTGACGCTCGGCACCGATGGCTTCGGCCGCAGCGATACGCGCAGCGCGTTGCGAGCCTTCTTCGAAGTCGACCGCGTATCGATCGTGATCGCCGCGCTCAATGCGCTGGCCGATGACGGCGAAATCGATCGCGGCATCGTGCGTGAAGCGATTGCGCGTTACCGCGCAGAAGGCGATGGCGGGCAGGGTAGCGCCGATGCGGCGCGAATCGCGCCGTGGCGACGCTAAGGGCTAAGGGCCAAGGGCCAAGGGCCGACCGGATGTCCGCGCCGAGATGTTTCGTCATACGGTTGATGGGCGCGGCGCGTGGACATCTCGCGGGCGGCGGCGACCCGACGTGACGGCATGGCCGCGCGTTGCGGCGCCATGCCCGAAGTCATGCTTACGATCGCACGCCGAAGAAGCTATGCCACAACGAATCGAAGAAGCCGGAGGGTTTTTTGCCATGCGCGTCGGGCTTGCCGCTCGCGGTGCGCGGCGCGGCGCTCGGGGCCGCGCTGTGCGCGCGCGGGGCAGGTCTTTTCTTGCGCATCGCGGCTTCCGCGCGAGCCGCGCCCACCCGCGCCTGCTGCAGCGCCCAGACGCTATCGGCAATGCGCGCCGCGATCTCGGGCGGGCAGTCGCGGCCGAGCAGCACGCCGAACAGCACATCGCGGCTATGACCTTGTTCGGCAAAACGCATCGCAAAACTCACGCGCTCCTGATATTTCGCTTCGGCCGCGACCTGCTCGGCGCGCTCGCGCCGCGCCCGCTCGGACCGTTCGCGCTCGCGCTGCTGCTGTTGTTGCTGCGCTTGCTGCTGTTGCTGCGTGTGCTGCCGATGCGGATGCTCGTGATGCTGCCGCTGCGGTTCGTGACGGCGCTTCTGCTGCGTTTGCCAGCGGTGCATTTCGGTCGCGTAGACCGAGTCGTAGACCTTGCGCTTGTCCGGATCGGAGAGGATCTCGTACGCATCCTTGATGTCGAGGAAGGTCGCGCGCGCGGCTTCTTCATTGCCGGCATTGCGGTCGGGGTGCCACTTCATCGCGGCCTTGCGATAGGCGCGTTTGATTTCGGTGGCGCTCGCGTCTTCCGCTACGCCCAGCTTCGTGTATAGGGTTGCCATCTCGGGTCGATGCGCGATACGGTTCCGGGCATCGTAGCATGGACCGCACGCTCGCCACGTGGGCAGGCGTACATGGCGTGGCGGGAAAGGCACACGGCCGGGCCGCTAGCGGCAGTTGAGCCGAATGGCGCGCATCCCGGCCCTGTGTCCGGAACACACGCCATCGGACGCCGCGGTACGCGTCGCCGCGCCGGTTAACCCGCCGACGCGTTCGACGCGCCAAGGCCGAACAGGCTGCTCAGGATCCTGCCCAGCCCGAACGCCGGCCCGATCGATACGCTCGCAGCCGCGAACGAGCCGCCCGCGGCGCCCGACGCGCCCGACGCGCTGTACGCAGCGCCCGGGTTCAAGGTGCTGCTTTCGAACGAATGGCTGAACCCGCGCGCGCCAGCACCGGAACTCATGAATTGCGCGCTGCCGCTCTGACCGAACTGACCATAGCCCGTATGCGGGTTGTAGCCATAGTTGCCGTAGCCTGCGCTGCCTGCGCCCGAATGGCTGATCTGCGTCGTCTTTTGCGTGACGCTGCCGTCCGCGCCGACACGTGTCTGGGTGGTGGTCTTTTCGAACGACGCGCCGGTGCGACCGTAGCCATGGCCGCTGGCGTACGCGCCGCCGTGCGAGCTCGAGCCGGCCCCCCAGCTTTGCGCCTGACGGCTTTCGAAGTACGATCCGCGCGCGCCCGCGCCGTTCGCGCCCGCCGCGCCGATGCCCCACGCGTTGGCCTCGGCCTTGAACGCGCCGCCGAAGTCGCCCGTGAGCGCCTTCGCTATCGCTTGAATGCACATAGATGTTGTTCCTTGTGAATGAGGATGCCAGAAGACCCGTCTGGCCGGGTGTCGGCCGGCGCCGTCGTCAGGGCCGGTCAATTTCAGATTGCGCCGCCGTTCGCGACCTCGACCGTATTCGTCGCGATCCGCGTGGAGTCGCCGTTCAGGCCCGGCAGCGGGAAATCCGCGGCGCGTTTGGCGTCACGCGTGCTTTGCTGGTCGGAGCCGTACCACACGTCCTTATCGCGCGATGCGCGGTCTTTGCCGGACGGCCCGTCGTTGTTCAACCCGCCGTCGCGGCCCAGCCATTCTTTTTCGAAGTGCGTCTTGACCTGGCCTTGTTCGCCGAACAGGTGCGCGATCCCTTCGCCGAGTTTCGATCCCAGTTCGCCGATAAAAAAGTCCGGTATGACGTGAATGAGCTTGCCGAGCGGGCCCATCCGGTCCAGCGCTTGCCCGACCGATGAGAGGGCCGGGGTGTTGAGGATATTGTTTGCGCCGTTGATCATGTTGATCATCGGTCCGCCGGACGATTCATCGTCGCTCGGGTCGACGCCGTAACCGGAGCGTTGATTGTTCGAAACACCAGAGAGCACGAAGGCCTCCTTGTCGTTGAGTGCGCCAGATAGCCCGTCTGGCCGGGTATTGCTGGGGATCATGGCCGCCCGCAAGCCGATTGACGCGCCCGGAGCGGGCTGCGCGTACGTCCTGCGCGTGCGCTCACGGCAACAGCCGGTCGAGCAGCGGTGAAGCAAAAATCCGCTGCGGGTCGAATGTGTTGAGCACCGCACGCGCGGCGTCCCATCTGCCGCTCGCCGGCTGCCCTTCGCTAAACGCAGCGGGAATCGCCGATCCGATCAGCGACAGGTCCTGCCACGGGGCGCCGTCGGTGTATGCCCAGCCTTTCGACCACTCGGGCCGTACCGTCGCGTACGAGCCCGCGTAGTTCGACAGCATCCATTGCTCGATCTCGCGGTAGAACCGATTCGCGGCGGGCGTGCCGGGCATCGTCAGGATGTCGAAGTAGACGGCGATGTTCCAGTCGGGCCGGTCGGCGCGAGGCCGAAGCGGCGAGAGGAGCGGCGCGGCCGCGCCGCTGCCCGCGTCGGCGGGCTGGTCGAGGCCCGTCACGCGG
>NZ_BAAILL010000026.1:99253-112263 GCF_054589215.1 Paraburkholderia sp. 2C
CGCGCGGTAGACGTCGACGCGGTTCTGATAGAACTGCACGAACTCGGCGATCACGCGCTGCACGTCGCTGCGCCGTGCGAGCACCGCGTAGCCGTTCGCGGTCACGCGCAGCGTGGACGGCCGGATGTACTGCAGCACGTTGCGCGACCAGCCCCAGAGATCCGACGCGAATGTCAGCGCGAGGCCGGCGGTGACAATCGACATCTGCGTTTGCCCGAAGAGCGGCGTCAGATGGCATTCGCCGCGTGTGACGATGCGTTTCACGAGATCCGATAGCGGCTGCGAAATGGAATCGGAGAACGGGTAGTTGAACGGCTGGTTCACCGTGCGGGAGAACAGCGGTTTGACCGGTTGCACGGTCCAGACCTTGAGCCATGGGCAGGTCGTGAACGGAAACCAGATCGCTTCCATGCGGCCCGACTGATCGAGAAACGAGGCGATCGTACGGCCGCGCGAGCCGCCCGCGGCAAACAGCTCCGACGCGGGAATATCGACGAAGCTCTGGCAGCGCAGCCGCTGGTTCGCACCGGCTTCGAGCGTCACCTCGACAATCAACGCGCGGCCGACATGCACGAGCAACGCGCCGATTTCCGGATCGCTGCGCAGAAACGTTCGGAGCACATATTGCTGCTTGCCGGCATCGAACACGACGGCGGTCAGCGATAAAACGAGGTTGCTGAGCGAGCCGTACGTATGCCCCGGCAGTTGCGTTTCGCGCGCGGCCGGAATGGCGGTGCCGTGCCCGCCGATCGCGAGCGCGCCGCCGAGCGTAATGTCGCCGGGCGCGGGACACGCGGTGACGCCCAGGCCGAACATCTCGAGCTTCGCGAGCAGCGTTTCGAGCGAGACACCCGTTTGCGCGGTGACGCGCGCGGGACGCGACGAAGCATCGACCAATACTTTCGTCAGCGACTTCGTCATGTCGAGCAGCACGACCTGCTGCGCGTTGCCTGCTTCGAGCGTCAGCGGCGACCAGTTGTGCATATGGCCGCGCGGGCGTACGCGGTAGCCGCTTGCGCGCGCCCAGTTGACGATCGCGACGACCTCGGCCGGCGTGGCGGGCGCCGCGGTCCACACATTCGCAACGGCGATTTCGCCGCTCCAGTTCTGAAATGCCTGACGGTACAGCGCGACGCCGGCGGGAAAGCCCGGCGGCGTCGCGCCCGCGCCTTGGGCATGCGCGGCGATCTGATAGAGGGGCGTCCATCCGCTGACGACGCCGGCTGCGGCCAGCCGGGCCATGTCGGCGATAAAGGTGCGGCGCGGCGCAACGGACGCGTTCTGATGGGTTCGGGCCATGTTCTGTTGGACTTGCGTGAGGTTCGATCGGTTAGGACGTGGCAGCCGGATGCGTCGCACGACGGGCGCGCGCGACGGCGGGCCCCACGGCGTGCCAGGCTGATTGGATGCCGCGGATACATGCTAGGGATCCGGGCGTATCGATGGTCATGACTATCCATCGCGGCGCACGGCGAAGCACGCCGTCGGGCGATGCTGGAATAGGGCTCTTGCTTCGCGTGTTTTCGGTAGCGGAGGCACTTTGCAGTACGAGCGGGCAGTCAAGCTGCGCGCGAGCGCCCGTTCGAGCCTCCCTTGTTCGAACCTCATCGCGACGAGTCAATACCGCTTATTCAGCCAGGCAGAGGGCAAAAACATGAACGATCTGCAGACGCCTTGCGCCGGCAGCGCCAGCCGTGCCGACTGCGTCGACGCGATTCTGTCGCGCCGCTCGACCACCGAAAGCTATGAGGAGCGATGCCAGTACGCGCTCGACCTCGTCGGTGTTTTCCTGCAGGAGGAGAACGCGCAGCGGCTCGAGCAGTGCCTGCGCCTTTGCGCGTTCGATGCGGTGTGGGACGCGCCGTTGCGTAACGTCAGCTACGACGGGCTGATCGCCATCAGCGCGAATTTTCAGAAGTTCTTTCGGAACGTGCGCGATGTGCGCTTCGCTTTGCTCGAGCAGTTTGCGACGCCCGAGCGTGTCTTCGTCGATTCGTTCGTGAGCTTCACGATAACCGGCGACGCCTTCGACGGGAACCCGCTGCCGGTCGGCGCGCACGCGCGTGTGCGGCGTCTCAACACCTTTCATATCGCAGACGGGTTGATTCGCCGCGTCACCGGTTACGAGATCTGGGAACAGGAGGCTGCGTGACGCGATGCGGCGGCTAAGGATCGTTCGCGGGTAGTCGTCCGCCGTTAGTCGTCGCCGTTAGTCGCCGCTGCTAATCGTCCGCCGTTAGTCGTCTTTATGGACCTTCAGCATGCGCGTGAGCGTCGCGTCCTTGAACACGGTGTGATGCACGATTGCGGCAAGCGCATGCAGACCGATCAGCCAGAATGCCGCGTTGCCGATCAGAAAGTGCGCGTTGTGCAGAAACTGATGCGCGACCGGGTCCTTCGCGAAGAGCCGCAATTGCACGCTGGTGCCAGCCAGTTGAACGGCACCGCCGCTCGTATTGACCATGGCGATGCCCAGCAGCGGTTGCACGAAGATCAGCAGATACAGCGCGAGATGCACGAGCCGCGCGAGAAAGTGCTGCACGCGGCTCGCCGGCAACTCGCGCGGCGTGCCGTGCCACAGCGTCCATAACACGCGCAGCACCGACAGGCACAGCACGATCGTGCCGGCCCACATGTGGATGCCGTTCCAGAACACGCGGCTGTCGGAACCTTTAGGTCCGCGTATTTCGATGGCAAAGAGCCCGACTGCAATGGCGAGCGCGGTGGCCCAATGAAAAAAGATCGCGAGCCGCGACCATGAGGAGGACACGGAGGACGAGCGGGTGGCGGAAGCGGTTTCGGTTAAATGCATAGTGGCGTGGTAATGAATAGAACCAACGGAAAAAAGCGGGAAAAAGCGGGAAAAAAAAGCGAGGCAAAGCGGCAAAGCGAAACAAACGCGAGCTAAAGGACGCAAAGGGAAAACGCAGCAAGGCAGTCGCTTATTCCTGTGTTCCGACCGGCCATGCCGACCTTTTTTGTAATGGTTTGTGTTGGGTGTGCCTGGCGAGCGCGCACGCGCGCTTTGCATCGCCTGTTTCGTGCCGCGTTGAAATTTCCGTGGCACGCGAAAAGATCATCCGAATGCTCGAAGGCACACTTGCGCCCATCCTTGCCAATTCGAGGGCGCAATGGGTCAAGCGATTCCGCACGGGAAGCCGCCGGCCGTCCAGCCGGTTCATACGCTGTTCCAGGTGTCGAGCGCCCGCGCACTCGTGGCGGGTCTGTTCGACGGGGCGGTCAGCGCGGCGGTCATCCTGCAGCACGGCGACTTTGGCCTCGGCACGTTCGCCACACTCGAGGGCGAGATGATCGTCATCGACGGGCGCGTCTATCGGGCGAAAGGCGACGGCGAAATACTCGAGGCGAGCCTCGACGCGCTGGCGCCGTTCGCGGTCGTCACTCGTTTCGAGCCCGATATCGACATGACGATTTCCGCGGCGCCGACCCTGCAGCGTCTTTACGAGCTATGCGATGTCGTGCGCGCGTCGAGCAACCTTTTTTTCGCGGTGCGGCTCGATGGCCGGTTCGAAAGCGTGCTCACGCGCGCCGCGCCGTCGCTGCAAGCAAGCGTGCGTTTCGTTGGCACCGAAAAAATGCAGCGCGTGTCCACGTTTAGCGATGTCGACGGCACGCTGGTCGGCATCTGGTCGCCAGGCGTGTCGAGCGCGCTCCGGGAGCCCGGCTATCACTTTTATTTTTTGTCGCAAGACCGCACCAAAGGTGGGCATCTGCTCGACTGCGCAAGCCGTGAACTGCGCCTGCGGCTCGGCAAGCTGACCGACTTTCATCTTGCACTGTCGTCGAACGGCGTGCTTTCGAACGCCGGCATGAACGGTCATGCGAACGATCAGCTCGCCTACGCCGTTCGACTGCCGTGTCAACCTTGAGCGCCGCGCGACGGTCGACGGGACTGGATTGACCGAAGCGTCAAGCAACACAGTTTTATTTTGTAATCGTTGAAAACCGGGCCGGCGCAGGGCAGTGTATCCACTCCGGCTCGATGCAGCCGTCACGCTTTTGCGTACTGCCGCTCGCGACGCTTTTCAGACGCCTTGCGCGCGTCTGACAAATGGACATGCTTTGCGCATCGCGTGGTGTCGTCTAGCATCGAAGCTTGTGCCTAACGTCGCGCGACTGCGCTATCACCGGCAGACACGATGCGCTTTCCGCATGCCGCGTCGCGGGTCTCGCGCGGCTTCGTACGTCGTAACGGAGCCCAACATGGACATCGAGAAGAACGGTATCGGCGCCGACGGGCAAATGCCCGCATGCTGCGTGCAACGCGACGGCCTGGATGGGCTGCGGCCGCTGAGCGCGCCTGCACCACGACGCGTGCTCGTCGCGATGGAGGACCGCTGGCGCGTGCCCCCTCCGTATCCCCATGTGCCCGATGCGAGCGCGATGGTCGACGTCGGCGGCACGCATGGTCTTATTGATGCCGTCGATGCGGACGGTGCGCGCCGCGATCTGGTGATCGCGTCGCGCTGGACCCGGCATGAAATCGACGGTGTCGAACACATGAGCCGCAGCGGCGCCGGTCAGCACACGGTAGGCATCGCGCTCAAAGCGACCACCGTGCATTTTCGTTCCGGTTCGCTGGTGTTCGACGGGCAGCTCGCACCGGGCTCGATGCACGTGACGGGACCGGGCGAAAGCGCCGCAGCCGTGTTTCGCGCTTCCAGCGACGCGATTCATCTGTTTATTCCGCGGCGCGTGCTCGAGCTGCATTACGAAGAAGCGTTCGGCCGTCCGTACGTGGGCGAGCTGGCAATCGGCGCGTCGCAGATCACGCGCGATTCGTCGCTCGAACGTTTGAGCCGCGCGCTCGCGGAAATTCAGTACGCCGATGCGACGTTCGCTTCGCTGTATGTCGACAGCATCTGCATCGCGATCGTCGCGCGTCTGCTCGAGCGGCACTTCACGCGGCGCGTGGCGCCGACGGCCTCGCGCGCGACGCCGCTGCCGCAATGGCGGTTGCGCCGCGCCTTCGACTTTATCGATGCGCATCTGGCCGAGCCGGTGCGCCTCGGCGATATTGCCGCGAGCGTCGGGCTGACGCGCATGCATTTCGCCGCGCAGTTCCGCTGCTCGACCGGTTACACGCCGCATACATATCTGTTGAGAAGGCGCGTCGAGCATGCGCAGCGTCTGTTGCAGCGTTCGGAGAAGACCCTGCTCGACGTGGCGCTCGATTGCGGGTTTCGCAGCCAGGCGCATTTCACGACCGTGTTCAGGCGGATGGTCGGCGATACGCCGAACCGGTGGCGGATCAAGGCGCGGCTCGATTGAAACCGGCCCGATGCTGAAGGGCGGCTAGCCGCTCTTTTTCGCCGCGACGCCGATCGCGATCGCTTTCGACAGGCGGCGCAGCAGCGCGGCCGCCGGTTGCGCGAGCAGACGCACGCCGCCATAGGCGATCACGAGTCCGATCAGGGCGGCCGCGATCGCGTCGAGGCCCGCGTAGCCGAGCGACGCCGTCGCAATGCCCGCAGTGGCCACCAGCGACGACAGCGCGTCGGTCCCGACATGCCATGCCGCAGCCGACAGCACGGGCGAACGCAAACGCCGTGCCCTGAGCGACAGCGCCCGATACAACAAGCCGCGGCTGACGACGGAAAAGAGCGCAATGCCAGACGCGAGTATCGTGGCGGGCCCGGCGAGCGGCGGCCGGTCCTGCGCATAGCGTGCGATCTCGATGCCGGCCATCACCAGAATCACGCCGACCACGGCCGGCGCCGCGTGCTGTACGAGCCCGGCATAGCGGCGCGGGCGCGCCGACTGGGCCGGCCGCGCCAACCAGCATGCGGCAAGCAGCATCAGATCGACGCCGATATCGGTTATCGCGTGCAGCGCATCGGCCATCAGACCGGACGAATGCGCGGAGAAACCAGCGGCTGCCTGCACGATTGCCAATACCGCGTTCAACGCCGTGCTCGCGATAATGATCCGTGTTGCCCCTTCTTGCGACGCGTGGCTCGTCTGATCGGCCATCGGTCCACCCTGGCAGCGAAAACCGTACGATAGGGGCGCCACATTGCGACGATGTGACAGATCGGCTGCGAGCCCTCCGGGAATCCGCGGTATCGGCGAGCGCCGGCCACGTGGAATGGTTACTGCTCGATCGGGAGGACTCGACATTCGACATGGAGAACCTCCGATGATCTATTCGAGCGCAACCGTTCCGGCGAATCCGCAAGGCGAGGCCGCGCTGACGCGCGACCAGCTCTCAGGTTCTATTGTCTGCGCGGTCTGCGCGGTCTGCGCGGTCTGCGCGACCACGCGCCCGGCAGTCCGGAGGAACAGCGGCAGCAGGCGCGGCTCGACAGCGAAGAGCACGGCTATCGGGCCGCGTTGCTCAGCACGCTGGCGCGCACGCGGCAACTGGCGGAAGAGGGCAAGCTCGCGTTATAGCCCGTTGTTACCGCAACGAGTTACCGCAACGATTCGTGCGGCCAGGCCGTGCACATTCACGCGCGATTAGTTACCCTGATAATTGTCGAAGCGCCGCGCAGGGAGCCGATCTCTGCTGATATGCTGGAGCCTTTCTTCAGGGAAGGCGATTCCCTTCACCATGGAGGCCGCGCAGTGAATCGGTCGCCCGATCCATCAGGCGCGCCTGGCGTGACATCAGGCGCCTCATCATCGGAAGTGCTGTGGGACGACGGCGAGCGTGTGTTGTGCAGGGAATGGCGCGTGCAGCCCGACGGCGGCCGCGAATCTGTGTTGACTGTGCGTCCGGTCGCGGAGCAGCCCGCGCCCGCCACGCTGAGCCGTCTCGAACATGAATTTGCGTTAGCGGAAAAACTTGCCGGTGCGCCGATCGCGCGAGCGCTGGAATTGCTGCATGAACAAAAGCGCCTCGTCCTCGTGCTCGAAGACAACAGCGACGAACCAATCGCGCGCGAGCCGATCCCGATGTCCTTGCACCGTTTCCTGCGCACCGCGATCGACATCGCCCGCGCGCTCGGCAGGCTGCACGCGGCGGGCGTCGTCCACAAGGACATCACGCCGGCCCATATCCTGATCAACAGGACGAGCGGCGCTGTGCGGTTCACGGGGCTCGGCATCGCCACGTTTCTTGCACGCGAGCGCCAGGCGCTTTATCCGCCCGAATCGATTGCCGGCACGCTCGCGTTCATGGCGCCCGAACAGACGGGACGGATGAACCGCTCGGTCGACTCGCGCAGCGACCTCTATTCGCTCGGCGTGACGCTGTACCAGCTGCTCACCGGGGTACTGCCGTTCTCCGCGCAAGAACCGATGGACTGGGTGCACAGTCATATCGCGCGCAAGGCGCCGCCGCCGAACCAGCGCGTCCCGGCAATACCGGCCGTGCTGTCGGACATCGTGATGAAGCTGCTCGCCAAGGCCGCCGAAGACCGCTACCAGACCGCGGCCGCGCTCGAGCACGATCTCGCGCAGTGCCTGCTGCGCTGGGAGGCGCACGGCCGGATTGAGCCATTCACGCTCGCTGAGCGCGACACGCCCGACCGTCTGCTGATTCCGGAAAAACTGTACGGCCGCGCGCGCGAAGTGGAGACGCTGCTCGCAGCGTTCGATCGCGTGATGGCCGGCGGCCGGCCCGAACTGATTCTCGTGGCGGGCTATTCGGGCATCGGCAAATCGGCGGTCGTCGGCGAATTGCAGAAGGTGCTCGTGTCGCCGCGCGGTCTGTTTGCGGCCGGCAAGTTCGATCAGTACAAGCGCGACATTCCGTACTGGACGCTCGCCCACGCGTTTCAGGGACTGCTCCGGCCGTTTCTCGGCAAGCGCGACGCCGAGCTCGAAAGCTTGCGCGAACGGCTGCGCGATGCGCTCGGTCCGAACGGTCTGCTGATCGTCAACCTCGTGCCTGAGCTCAAGCTGATTATCGGCGAGCCGCCGCCGGTTGCCGATCTGCCCTTGCAGGACGCGCAGCGCCGCTTTCAACTGGTGCTCAAGCGCTTTATCGGCGTCTTCGCGCGCGCCGAGCATCCGCTCGTGCTGTTTCTCGACGATCTGCAATGGCTCGACTCGGGCACGCTCGACGTGCTCGAAGGGCTGCTCGTCGATCCCGATCTGCGCCATCTGCTGCTGATCGGCGCATACCGCGACAACGAGGTCGACCGCACCCATCCGTTGATGCGCAAGCTCGATGCGATTCGCCGATTGCATGGCGCGGTCGGGCAGATCGTGCTGCAGCCGCTGTCGGGCCGCGATCTGCAACAGCTCGTCGCCGATGCGCTGCGGTGCACACCGGAGCGCGCGGAACCGCTTGCGCGCGTCGTGCACGAGAAGACCGGCGGCAATCCATTTTTCGCGTTGCAGTTTCTGACCGCGCTCGCGAGCGAACGATTGCTCGGCTTCGACCATGCATCGGCCACCTGGATGTGGGACGTCGAAGGCATTCGCGCGAAGGGCTACACCGACAACGTCGTCAATCTGATGGTCATGAAGCTTGCGCGGCTGCCCGAAGCGACGCGCACGGCCTTGCAGTGTCTCGCCGCGATCGGGCACGAGGCCGGGTCCGACACGCTCGCGCTCGTGTTCGAGAAACCCGAAGCGCAGGTCCATACGGACCTCTGGGAAGCGATCCGCGAGGAGTATGTGCTTGACCAGGAAGGCGTGTACCGGTTCGTGCACGACCGCGTGCAGGAAGCCGCCTATTCGTTGATTCCGCAAGCGCGGCGTGCGGAGGCGCACCTGCGCATCGGCCGGCTGCTGGCCGCGCATACGCCGCCTGGCCAGCTCGAGGACGAGGTCTTCGAAATCGTCAATCAGCTCAATCGCGGCGCCGCGCTGATCGACGCGCGGGCTGAACTCGACCGCCTCGCCGAACTGAATCTGATGGCCGGCAAGCGCGCGCAGGCGTCGGCCGCGTATGCGTCGGCGCTCGACTATCTGAAAGCGGGCAGCGAAGCGCTCGCCGACGATCGCTGGCAGACGCAGCACACGCTCGCGTTTTCGCTCGAGCTGCACCGCGCCGAATGCGAGTTTTTGAGCGGCGATCCGGGCAGCGCGCAAACGCGGCTGATCGGGCTCTTCCCGCTGGCGAGCGGCATCGCCGAACTCACGACGCTCGCCTGCCTCACCATCGACCTGTACGTCACGCTAGACCGCTCCGGCGAGGCGGTCGCCGTCGGTCTCGACTATTTGCGGCGTCTTGGCATCGAGTGGTCGCCGCATCCGTCGGACCAGGCAGTGCGCAGCGAATATGCGCGCATCGCAGCGCGGCTCGTCGAGCGCTCGATCGAAGCGCTGATCGATCTGCCGCCGATGACCGATCCGACTTCGCTTGCAACGGTCCGCGTGCTGGAAAAGCTTGCGCCGGCCGCGATCTTCAGCGACGCGAACCTGCTGGCAATGGTGCTGTTCAAAGCCGTGAGCCTTGGGCTCGAGCACGGCAACTGCGGTGCATCCCCAGACATGTATGTGGCGTTCGGCATGATCGCTGGCCCGCACTTCGGCGACTATCACACAGGCTTTCGTCTCGCGCGACTCGGCTATGAACTCGTCGAGCAACGCGGGTTGAATCAGTCTCAGGCGCGCGTCTATGTGGATTTCGGCAATATCGTGATGCCGTGGACCGCGCATGTCCGCGACGGCAGGCCGTTGCTGCGCCGGGCGTTCGAGATCGCCACGCGAAGCGGCGACGTGACCTACGCCGGTTACAGCTGCAATCACCTCAATACGAACATGCTCGCGTCCGGCGACCCGCTCGACGACACGCAACGCGAGGCCGAGCATGGGCTCGTGTTTGCAAGGAAGGTGCGCTTCGGGCTCGTGGCCGCGATCATTTCCGCGCAGCTCGCGTTGATTCGCACACTGCGTGGCCTGACGCTCAAATTCGGCTTGCTCGACGACGGGCATTTGAGCGAAACCGAGATCGAAAGCCGCCTGGCGCGCGATCCGTCGCTTGCGATCGCGGCGTGCTGGTACTGGATCCGCAAGATGCAGGCGCGGTATTTCGCGGGCAACTTTGCGGCGGCCGTCGACGCATCGGTCAAGGCGCGCGCGCTGCTGTGGACTTCGCCGTCGTTCTTCGAAACGGCCGAATATCACTTCTATAGCGCGCTTTCGTATGCGGCGCTATGCGATGCGGCATCGCCCGACGTGAAAGATGACTACCTGGCGGCGATTATCGCCCACCATCGGCAACTCGAAATCTGGGCGGCCAATTGTCCGCAGAACTTCAGCAATCGCGCAGCGCTCGTCGGCGCGGAACTCGCGCGCCTTCACGGCCGCATGACGGATGCCGAGCAGTTCTACGAGATCGCGATCCGCTCGTCGCGCGACAACGGGTTTATTCACAACGAGGCCGTCGCTTACGAAACGGCCGCGCGCTTTTATGCGGCACGCGGGCTCGCGGAATTCGCGCATCTGTACCTGAAGAACGCGCGCTATGCGTATCTGCGCTGGGGCGCAAACGGCAAGGTGCGGCAACTCGACGATTTTCATCCGCAGCTCGCGACGCCGGACCCGCGGCCACACGGCGCCGGCACGATCGAGACGCCGGTCGAGCATCTCGACCTTGCCACCGTGATCAGGGTTTCGCAGGCCGTATCGAGCGAGATCGTGCCCGACAATCTGATTCACACGATCATGCGCAGCGCGATCGTGCATGCGGGCGCGGAGCGCGGCCTGCTGATCGTGCCGCCCGAGGCCGCGCCATGCATCGTGGCGCAAGCGTCGACGCACGGCGACGCAGCGAGCGTCAGCCTCGGGAAGCAGGCGTTGAGCCCGGACCTGCTGCCGGAATCGGTGGTCCACTACGTGATGCGTGCGAAGGAGTGCGTGATACTCGACGATGCATCGACCCAGCACGACTTTTCGGACGATCCGTATATCGCGCGCGCCCGTCTCGGGGCGCCGGTCCGCTCGATTGCCTGTATGCCGCTCGTCAACCAGGGCAAGCTGATCGCGGTGCTGTATCTGGAGAACAATCTCGCGCCCGATGTGTTCACGGCGAGCCGCATCACGGTGCTGAAGCTGCTTGCCTCGCAAGCGGCGATCTCGCTCGAAAATGCGCGGCTCTATCGCGAACTCGCCGAGCGTGAGGCGCGCATCCGGCGCCTTGTCGACGCGAATATCGTCGGCGTGTTTATCTGGGATTTCGAAGGGCGCATTCACGAGGCGAACGACGCGTTCCTGCATCTGCTCGGCTACGATCGCACGGACCTCGCGTTGGGACGCCTGCGCTGGCCGGACCTGACACCCGCCAGCGGGCGCGCGCGCGATGCGCGTGCGGTGGCCGATATCAAGGCGCACGGTTCCGTGCCGCCGTACGAAAAAGAATATCTGCGCGCGGACGGCAGCCGCGTCGCCGTGCTGTTGGGCGCCGCGACATTCGGCGAATCGCACGATCAGGGCGTCGCCTTTATCGTCGATCTGACCGATCGCAAGCGCGCCGAATCGGATGCGCGTGCCAGCGAGCGCCGCTACCGCGAGATGGAGGTCGAGCTCGCGCACGCGAACCGCGTCGCGACGATGGGGCAGCTGACCGCTTCGATCACGCATGAAATCCGGCAGCCGATCGCCGCGGCCATGACGAATGCGCACGCGGCGCTGCGCTGGCTCAATGCGCGCACGCCCGATCTCAATGAGGTCCACGCGGCGCTCGAGCGTATCGTCAACGACGGCTCGCGTGCCAACGACGTGATTGGCCGCATTCGCGCGCTGGTGAAAAAAGCGCCGGCGCGCACGGAGCGCGTCGCGATCAACGATGCGATTCGCGAAGTGATTGCGTTGACGCGCGGCGAAGCGGTCAAGCATCAGGTGACGGTCGAGGCGCGCCTGACCGATGCGCTGCCGTTTATTCATGGCGATCGCGTGCAGTTGCAGCAGGTCATGCTGAACCTGATGATCAACGCGATCGAAGCAATGAGCGGCGCGGGCGACGGACCGCGCGAACTGCTGATCACGACCTCGGCCGATCGCACGCAGGCCACGCGCGTGACGGTGGCGGATACGGGCCCGGGCGTCGTTGCCGACGCGATCGAACAGCTGTTCGAACCGTTCTATACGACCAAGGCGGGCGGCATGGGCATGGGATTATCGATTTGCCGTTCGATCGTCGAAGCGCACGGCGGGACGCTGAGCGTGCGGGCCAATTCGCCGCGCGGCGCGACCTTCGAGTTCGTGCTGCCCGGTGCCGACGAAAACGCCGTGCCGGAAAACGACAGCTATCTGACCGAGCCGTAAAACTGCCCGACGGGGATCGGCGCGAGCGGAGCGAGCGGCGTACCAGGCATCGTCTCGGCCCGCACGCGTGCAAACGGCAGCCGGATGTGCAGCGTCGCGCCGGGCCCTTCGTGATTCGAGGCCCACAAGCGGCCGCCGTGCGCGTCGACGATCGACTGGCAGATCGCAAGGCCCATCCCCATGCCGTCGAGCTTCGTCGTGAAGAAAGGCTGGAAAATGCGGTTCGCGTCGTGCAGGCCCGGGCCGTAATCGCGCACTTCGATCAGCAGATGATCGCCGCCGACGCCATCGCCGCCGTCGCGTCCGTCACGCGCGGTGCGGATCGTGAGCCACCGGCGCTCCGCCGCGACCTGAAGCAGCGCATCGATCGCGTTGTCGACGAGATTGAACAGCGTCTGCTGGATCTGCAGCCGGTCCGCGTTGAGCATGGGCAGCGCCGCATCGAGATCGAGTTCGACCGCGACGTCATGCTGGCGCAATTGGCCTTGCTTCAGTTCGAGCACTTCGCGGACCGTCGCGTTGATATCGAACGCGGCGATCGCGGGCGGCGCTTGCCGGAATAGCGCGCGAATGCGGCGGATCACTTCCGCGGCGGTCGTGCCGTCGCGCACGATACGCTCGGCCGCGCCGATCGCATACTCGAGGTTCGGCTCCTTCGCGCGCAGCCAGTTCAGACACGCGTGGCCGTTGGTCACCATGGCCGCGATCGGCTGGTTGACCTCGTGCGCGATCGACGCGGACAGTTCGGCGACGGTGGCCGCTTGCGCGGCTCGCGATAACTGCGCCTGCGTATCGCGCAAGGCGTTGGCCGTCGTCATGCTGTCGTG
>NZ_BAAILL010000026.1:112431-129757 GCF_054589215.1 Paraburkholderia sp. 2C
GTAAGTGTCGGTCAGCGCCACGCCCGCGGCTTCGCAACGGCGCCGCTCGGCGATCACGCGCGGCGCGTCGTCCGGATGCAGCAACTGCATGCAGCCGCCGTCGGCCAGTTCGCTCGCAGGCCTGCCGACGAAGTTCAGCATTTGCCGGTTCGCGTATTGCAGGCAACCTTCGGCATCGCTAACGACAACCATGCACGGAATGCTGTCGATCGCATTACGCAGCGCCTGTTCGCGCAGCGTGCTTTGCGTATGACGTTTCGATGTGATTACATCGTTGATGATCACGGATACGATCGCGAAGACGATCAGCCGCGGAATTTCATGGAACGAGAGTCCATGGGCCGGCGGCGGTCCGATCAGCAGCGTGAACGCAACGAGCGACGACGCGAGCGTGACGAATCCCGCGCTGCGGCCGCCGTACAGCGAACTCATGATCAGCGCGAGCAGAAAGCACGATACATGCGCTTTCGTGATCCATGCGAGCACCGCTGCGCAGGCGGTGAGGAGCAGCGCGACAGCGTAGCGGCGAAGTCCGGTGATCGCAGAGAAAGACGAGTACGCGGATTGAGGAACCATGTTTTACCTCGCGAGGTCGCGCTGCCGACAACGAGCGATACGCAACGATTCGCGGCCTTGCACACGTCAGGTGTGTGCAAGGCGTTTGTCGGTAAAGGCGGCGTTACGTGCGTTGCCGGATTGAGGGGAAGGCGTCGCTATTATGCGGCATCTTGTTATGTATCGGAGCACGCCGCCCGCATGGGCCTCCGGTCATGCGGCTGCGGTGATGAGCGGTGCTAACGCAACTTCACGCATGAAGCCGCTTGCGCACGGTTTGCGCGGTTTGCGCTATCGCCAGAGGTTGGTCTGCGCGAGGTCGATCACCTCGTCGGTCTTGCCGTTCAGAATGGCCCGCAGCATATAGAGCGAGAACCCCTTCGCCATTTCCAGGTTGATCGCGGGCGGAATTGCCAGCTCCTGGCGATTGACGACGGCGTCGATCAGCACCGGTCCATCGTGCTTCAACGCCGCCGCAATGCCCGCTTCGACCTCCGATGGCTTGTCGATCCGGATTCCCTTGATGCCGATCGATTCGGCCATGGCGGCAAAATTCGGATTCGTGAGGCCGGTGCCATACGGAATGAACGATGTGGACTTCTGCTCGAGTTCGATAAAGCCGAGCGCACTGTTGTTGAATACGCAGACCTTCACCGGCAGGCCCAGTTGCGCGAGGCTCAGAAAATCGCCCATCAGCATCGCGAAGCCGCCGTCGCCCGACATCGAGATCACCTGGCGGCCCGGAAACGCGTATTGCGCGCCGATTGCCTGCGCCATCGCGTTGGCCATCGATCCGTGCCAGAACGAACCGAGCAGGCGCCGCTTGCCCGTCATCGCGACATAGCGCGCGCCCCAGACGGTCGGCAGGCCGACGTCGCAGGTAAAGATCGCATCGTCGCGCGCCTGGTCGCTCAGTGCCTTCGCGATCTGCTGCGGGTGAATCAGCGACGCGCGCGTGCTTTCCTGCGCGAGCGCATCGAGTTCGGCGCGTGCCTTTTTGTAGTGCTGCTGCGCTTTCTCGAGATGCGCGGATTTCGTTTTCTTTGTAAGCTTCGGCAGCAAGGCTGCGAGCGTTGCTTTCACGTCGCCGACGATGCCGAGGTCGAGCGTCGTGCGGCGCCCGAGATTGCCGGGCTCGTGATCGATCTGCACGATCTTCGCCTCGTACTTCGACGGGTAGAACTGCATATACGGAAAGTCGGTGCCGACCATCAGCAGCAGGTCGCAATCGCGCATCGCATAGTAGCCCGACGCAAAGCCGATCAAACCCGTCATGCCGACGTCGTAGGGGTTGTTGGCCTCGACGTGTTCCTTGCCGCGCAGCGAATGCACGATCGGCGCCTTCAGGCTTTCGGCGAGCGCGATTACTTCATCGTGCGCGCCTGCGCAGCCCGAACCGCACAACATCGTGACGCGTTCGTTCGCGTTGAGCAGATCGGCGAGCGCGTCGATATCGTCCGGCGCGGGCGTCAGGATCGCGCGCGGCGGAATCAGCCCCGCAGCCGAGACAGGCGGCGCCTCGACCGCTTCCTGCAGCGCGACGTCGCCCGGAATCACGATGACCGACACGCCGCGTTTGCCGATCGCTTCGCGAACCGCGATTTCGACGGTGCGCGGCATCTGGCTCGGCACCGAGACGAGTTCGCAGTAGTGGCTGCACTCCTTGAAGAGCGTCTGCGGATGGGTTTCCTGGAAGTAGCCGCTGCCGATTTCGCGCGACGGAATATGCGCGGCGATCGCCAGCACCGGCACACGATTGCGATGGCAATCGAACAGCCCGTTGATCAGATGCAGGTTGCCCGGGCCGCAACTACCCGCGCAGACCGCGAGGCTGCCGGTCAGATGCGCTTCGGCGCCGGCCGCGAAAGCGGCCACTTCCTCGTGGCGCACATGCACCCATTCGATGCCTTCCGTTTTGCGGATCACGTCGGTGAGCCCGTTCAGGCTGTCACCGACGATGCCGTAAACCCGCTTGACGCCTGCGGCCAGTAATACGTCGACGAATTGATCAGCTACGATCGTCATTCCTTTTCTCCGGTTGAACTAATTAACGCTGGCAGAAGTGCTTTCGAAAGAGGCGCTGCAGGCTTTCTGGAAGATGCGCGCAAAGGCTACGTGAGCAAAAGCGAAAGGCATGGTGCCAATTACCATGGTGCGAACAAACGGGCACATCGTCGCGTTGTAGACGATCGCCGATGCGTTTGCAAGGCAGCGCCGCTCCGCACGATAGCGCGAGGCCGCGCGGCCTCGATGTCGCCGCGTGCGGAATTATCGTATTCGCATGTCGATCGGTGCGTTCAATCCTGAAAGCGAGTTGAGATTGACGGCTGGCGTGCGCGGGCCTTTCTGCGACGTTACACGAACAGGACAACGGATTACTCGCCTGCCGGAAGCGTAAATGTAAACCGCGCGCCGCCGAGCGTCGATTCGTTGTCGGCGGCGATACGCCCGCCATGCGCTTCGATGATCGTCCGGCAGATGGCGAGGCCGAGTCCCATGCCGCCTTCGCTCGTGGTGAAAAAGCGGTTGAACAGCAGGGCGAGATTGTCCTGGCGGATGCCCGGCCCATTGTCTTCGATCGTGCAGCTGACCTGGCCTGCCGCGGGCACGCCGGTGGTCAGCATGACCTTGCCGTGGCGCACGCCGTGCGACGCCAGCGCCTGCATCGCGTTGACCGTCAGATTGACGACCACCTGCTGCAATTGCGTGCGGTCCGCCATGATGCGCGGCGCGAAGATGGCGGGCCGATGCGAGACTTCCACGCCTCGGGTCTGGATTTCATGGCCAAGCAGCAGCAACGATTCGTCGACCGCTTCGTCAAGACGGATCAGCTCGCGCCGCGGTTTGCCCTTCGCGGCCATGGCGCGCGTGCGCACGATGATGTCGCTCGCGCGGCGCGCCGACGCGAGCGTGAGCGCCGTAAGCTCGCGCACTTCGTCGAGCGGCGGCTCGGGCCGCTTCAGCCAGTTCTGCATTGCCTGCGCACTGGCCGCGACGGCGCCGAGCGGCTGGTTGATCTCGTGCGCGATCGACGCCATCAACTCGCCGAGCAGGGAAATCCGTCCCGCGTGCGCAAGGTCGGCTTCCAGCTGCTGCAGCTTGTCGCGCACGCGTACGCGGTCGGTAATGTCGATCAGCCCGAGCAGCGTCGGCGTATGGCTGCCGATCGGCTGCGGCCGCGACAGCGTGCACAGCACGTCGATCACGCGGCCGTCGAGCGCGACCACCTTCATCTCTTCGTCGAAGCGCGCTTCGCCGTGATACCGGCTTTCGAACGCGCGGCGCAGCGTGCCCGGGCTTTCGGTCCACAGGCGCCCGGCGGGCCCGACCAGTTGCGCCGCGTCGCGCGCGCGGAGCAGTTCGACCGAGCGCGCGTTGACTTCGTCCACGGTGATGGCGCTCATCAGGCGCCGCAGCACATCCGGATGCGCATCGAAATACGCGTTCAGATCGGTGACGCCCGCTTCGTGCAGGGCGGGAAAGATATCGAAGTTGCCGCGCATCTGCATCAGCGCCATCGGCATGTTGTGAAACAGCTCGCGATAGCGCTGTTCGGCTTCGCGCAGCGCTTCTTCGTTGCGGATGCGCACCGCGACGTCCTGCTTGAGCGTTTCGTTGGCGGTTTGCTGGTTGCGATACGCGACCCGCAGGTTCGTGCACAAATCGTTGAACGACATGACGACCTGATCGAGTTCGTCGGGCGCCGCGGGCGGCCGCCGCCTCAGGGCGAGCGCGCCGGCGGGGTGATGGAAGTCGTAGGCGCGCATGAACTGCGCGATCGTCGCGAGATGGCGCGTGACGAGCCGCGAAAAGATCAGCAGGATAAAGAGCGAAACGAGAAAGGTCTTGGCGCCCTGGCTCACGAGAATGACGAGTGCTTCGTCCATCAGTCTTCGGTACACGTCGGTCAGCGCCGCTTCGATATAGAGCGTGCCGATCTGCTTGAGCTTGCCTTCCACGACACGGTTGATGGGCAGCTCGCGTGTGATGACCGGTGTGCTCTGCCGGCGCCGCGCCATGATCTGCAGCGGGTGGCCGGTGCCGGTTTCACGGACCGTCACGGCCTGCACGTCGGGCAGCTTGAGAATGCTCTCCACTTCGATGCGCAGCTGTTCGCGGTCCAGATGCCAGAGGCTTTCGCCGATGATATCGGGGTAGCCTTCGCCGATCTCGTCGAGGCGCCGCTCGATCTGATCGACGTCGTAGCGGTAATCCATATAGAGCTGGATGGCCGTCATGATCAGTGTGATCACGGAGCTGAAGATCAGGACGCCGATCAGAAGGCGCACGCCGATGCCGCGCCGCAGGCCCGCCATGGTGCGCCACGATGTGGCCGCATTGCCGGCACCACCGGCGCCCGCACCACGCAGGGCCATGCGCCATCCGCCCGTGTGCTCGGCGCTGGCAGGGGACGCGCGTTCGGGCTCTGTCGCGTCGGGCCGAAGCGTTGCTTTCGCTCGCCGTGGCAAGTCAGCCCCCTGTTCGAATTTGGCTTACTAGTATAGTAAGTATGGCTATCGGCAACAGTTGGCGCTTGCACGGAATCCTCTGATGCAAGCGGGTTGGCGCCGATCCGATAGCCGCACGCGGGAGGTGACGCGATGAACTCCGAACGGGTGCTGCACAGGGGGCCTCGGGTAGCAGCCTGGCTGATCGGCGCGCTTGTTCTGTTCGCGTTGCCTGTGATGCCCGGCTTGTATGGCACGAGCGGTTCAGGCGGTTCAAGCAGCGGCATCGCGCACGCGGCCGACTATGGCGCCGTGCTCGCGGGCGCGCAAAGCGAATTCTGGAAAGCGATGGAAGAGGGCATCCATCAGGCCGCGGCGGAGCGCCGCGTGAATGTGATCGTACGCAGTCCCGTCGACGACGATCCGCAAACCACTTCTCAGAACCTGCAGCTCAAAATGGTGCAATGGATGATCGACTCCGGCGTGAAGTCGATCATCCTCGCGCCGATTCCCGTCAAGAATGTGAAGACGCCCGTGCCGCTGCCGGTGCCGGTCGTGTTCGTCGACCGGCCGAGCAAGGATTTCCGCGCGCTCTCGACGATCTCCACAGACAATTACGCGGCCGGCCGCGTCGCCGCGCGCACGCTCGAACGTGTGCTGCCGCGCGGCGCCAAAGTGGCGGTGCTGCGGCTCGCACCCGATGTCGTGTCGACGGGCGCGCGGGAGCAGGGCTTTATCGATGCGGCGAAGGCGATGGGCTTCGAGATTGCCGTCGACGCGTATATCGGGCACGGCATACACGAAGCCGAACTGGCCGCCGTCGATGCGATCAAGTCGTACGGCCGTCCGCTCGATGCGATCTTCACGCCGACCGACTTTACGACGCTGGCCGCGGTGCGCGCGCTCGACCAGTTGGCGCCGAAGCAGCGGCCGAAGATCGTCGGCTTCGATTATCGTCCGACCTTCCGGCAGTATCTGCAGACGGGCGTGCTCTATGCAGTGATCGCGCAGGACGCGTACCAGATGGGCTATGTCGCGATGCAGACGCTGCTCAAGGCCCAGGCCGGCGAAGTCGTGCCGCCGCAGATCAGCATCGACGTACTGGCGCTGACCGCGGCCAATATTACCGATCCGGCGATCGGCATCAAGCTGCGGCAGTATCAATAGGGCGTTGCGGCGATCAACCGCCCGGCGCACCCTGCGTGTTGACGAACACCGAATAGATCGATTGCGACGCGGCCATGAAAAGCCGGTTGCGCGCGCGGCCGCCAAAGCACAGATTGGCGCAGCGCTCGGGCAACGCGATGCGGCCGATTATCCTGCCGGCCTCGGAAATCACCATGACGCCATCGAGCGCGTCGCTGCCCATCCCCCAGCCGCACCACAAGTTGCCGTCGATGTCCGCGCGCATGCCGTCGATCGTCGCGCTGCCCGCGTCGAAAAACACGCGGCCTTGGCCGATCGAGCGCCCGTCAGCCGACATGTCGTAAACATGGATCAGCTTGCTCGGCACGCCGCGCGATTCGATCACGTAGAGCCGCTTCTCGTCCGGTGAAAAGCACAGGCCGTTCGGCCCTTTCAGCTCGCGCGTGACGACCGACGCGACGCCGGTCGCGCCGTCGATCCGGTACACCGAGTGCGGCAGTTCGGGCTCGGCCTTATGCCCCTCGTAATGCCCGGCAATGCCCATCGGCGGATCGGTGAACCAGATCGAGCCGTCCGATTTGACGACCAGATCGTTCGGCGAATTCAGACGCTTGCCTTCGAACGAATCCATCAGCACGGTGAGGCTGCCGTCGTACTCGGTGCGCGTGACGCGCCGGCCGTGCTCGCAGGTCACGAGCCGCCCCTGGCGGTCGCGCGTATTGCCGTTCGCGAAGTTCGACGGCTTGCGAAACACGCTGACAGCGCCCGTTTCCTCGTCCCAGCGCAGCATCTGGTTGTTCGGAATATCGCTCCACAGCAGGTAGCGGCCGTCGCCGAACCAGACCGGTCCCTCGGTCCAGCGATAGCCGGTCGCGAGCCGTTCGACGGCGGAAAAGTTGACGCGGTACCGATCGAAGGACGGATCGATCGAGATCACGCGCGGGTCGGGATAGCGCTCGGCCTGTTGCCACATGAGTTGTCTCCGGGTGCGGTGCTCGAAAAGGCTCGGTCGGCGGACAGTATAAGGCGATCCAGGTCGATTTCGGTAAGCGCTTTCTCTTGAAATGCGCACAGGAATCTTCTAGAGTGGCCGAAGTGTCGGCATGTGGCGACGCTGTGCGGGCGGGTGATTGCCGAGGTCCGACTATTTGAGCAAACGATTACTCTATCCGGCGTGTCGGCGGCGTGTCAGCGGCATGTCAGCGGCGGGCCAGATTGAGGGCGCCGTCAGGCTGATGGTCTGCACGACAGGCCGCGCTTCCATGTTCGGCGCCAGGCCCGTGCCGCGGCCGACGAACCGACGACGCCCGGTTCGCTGCTGCAGGAAGGTTGTCAATGAAGCGCTGCATGGGGGCGCCCGGCAAGGGTCGTCCGACAAGAGGCGCGCAGCGTGTCCCGCTCGAAGGGCCACCTGAACAACACGGAGACAAAGCTTGAGCACGAACGGCATCGCGGTTACGTCGCCTGGCAGCGCGGCGTCAGGCAATTCGATCTACGCAAAGGTCACGTGGCGCTTCATGCCGTTGCTGTTCGTCGGCTATGTGGTCGCATATCTCGACCGCGTCAACGTGGGCTTCGCCAAGCTGCAGATGCTGAACGATCTGCACTTCAGCGAAGCGATGTACGGCTTCGGCGCCGGCATCTTCTTCGTCGGCTACTTTTTCTTCGAGGTCCCGAGCAATCTTCTGATGCACCGTGTGGGCGCAAGGCGCTGGATCGCACGGATCATGGTCACGTGGGCCGTGATTTCCGCGGCGACCGCCTGGGTCACGTCGCCGGCCATGTTCTACGTCCTGCGCTTCGTGCTCGGCATTGCGGAAGCGGGCTTTTTTCCGGGGCTCGTGCTGTATCTGACGTACTGGTTCCCCGCGCAGCGGCGCGGCAAGATGGTCGCGTTCCTGATGGCGGGCAACCCGGTGTCGGGCATCGTCGGCGGTCCGATGTCGGGCCTGATCCTGCAGCGGCTCGCGGGCCACGGCGGCCTTGCCGGCTGGCAGTGGCTCTTCATTATCGAAGCGCTGCCCGCGCTCGTGCTGGGTGTGATCATCTACTTCTTTCTCGACGATCGCGTCAAGAATGCGAAGTGGCTCGCGGAACACGAGCGCGAGCATATCCAGCGCGAGATCGACGCCGAAGCGCGCACCAAGAGCCATTCGTCGGTCGGGCAGACGCTCTCGTCGGTGAGGGTCTGGCTATGCTGCGCGATCCTGTTCGGCATCGTGATGGGCTCGTACGCGGTCGGCTTCTGGCAGCCGACCATCATCCGCACCTCGGGCATCAAGGATCCGCTGACGATCGGCCTGCTGACCATCGTGCCTTACCTGTGCGCGCTGATTTCGATGATGCTGGTCGGCCGCCATGCGGACCACACGCGCGAGCGCCGCTGGCATGTGGTGATACCGCAGCTGGTCGCGGCGAGCGGTTTCGTCGTGTGCGCCTTCGCGGGCGCGAATCCGTGGATCGCGCTCGCCGGCCTCACGATGGCGGCGACCGGCGTTGTCACCGCGCTGCCGATGTTCTGGGCGCTGCCGACCTCGTTTCTTGGCGGTGCGGGCGCGGCGGCCGGCATTGCGCTGATCAACTCGACCGGCAATCTGGCCGGCTTCGTGAGCCCCGCGGTGGTCGGGTGGCTCAAGACGATAACCCATTCGCTGAACTCGAGCCTGTTTCTGATCGCAGGATGCCTGTGCCTGTCCGCGCTGCTGATTCTGACGCGCATGCCGGCAAAGCTCGTCAACCGCTAACGGAAACCCCCCATGAAAACCGGCAAATATCGTTACGTGGTGGCGGGTCTGCTGTTTATGGCCGGCGCGATCAACTATATGGACCGCGCGGCGCTCGGCATCGTCGCGCCGATCGTCGGCAAGGCGCTTGAACTGTCGCCGTCGCAACTGGGCGTGATTTTCAGCAGCTTTTTCGTCGGCTACGCGATCTTCTCGTTTCTCGGCGGCTACTTTGCCGACAAGTGGGGCACGCGGCGCGTCTTCACGTGGGCGATGGGCATCTGGTCGCTGTTTTGCGGGCTTACCGCGGCTGCGACCGGTTTCGTCTCGCTGCTCGTCACGCGTGTGTTCTTCGGTATCGGCGAAGGGCCGATGAGTTCGAATACGAACCGCACGATTTCGAACTGGTTTCCGCGGCATGAAACGGCGACGATGATCGGCTTCACGTTCTCGGGGCAAACGCTCGGCAACGCGATCGCGGGGCCCGTGGTCGGGCTTATCGCCGTGGCGTTCGGCTGGCGTACGTCGTTCGTGGTGATCGCGGCGCTCGGTTTCGTGTGGTTGATCTGCTGGCGTCTTTTCGTGACCGACAAGCCCGCGCAAAGCCGCCGCGTCGGCGCGGCCGAAACGAAGCTGATCGACGAAAGCCGCGCGGCCGCCGAAGCGGTCAACATGGAAGACGACGGCATGACGCTTGGCGCCTATCTGCGCCGGCCGGCCACGCTTGCGCTCGGCGCGGGGCTCTTTGCGGTGAACTACACGCAATACGTGTTTATCTCGTGGCTGCCGAGCTATCTGACCAATGTGCGGCATCTGGACCTCAAGCAGATGAGCATCATCACGTCGATACCGTGGATTTGCGGCGCGATCGGCTATTTCGGCGGCGGCCTCGTCGGCGACTACGTCTACAAGCGCATGAACGATCCGGTCAGGGCACGCAAGCTGGTTGCGACGATTCCGCTCGCGCTATCGGGCGTGGCGGTGCTCAGCATTACGTCGGCGGCCTCGCTGGCCGCGGCGGTCGCACTGATCGCGGCCGCGCTGCTGTTTCTGACGGGCTCGTGCCAGTCGATCTGGGCCGTGCAGCACGAGATTCTGCCGCTGCACCGGCAAGGCGGCGTTGGCGGCTTTATCCACTTTCTGTCGAACCTGTCGGGGATTATCGGGCCCGCGTTGACAGGGGTGCTGATTCAATACTTCGGCGGCTATCACAGCGCGTTTCTGTTCGGTGCGCTGATCGATTTCGCCGGTGTGCTCGCGATGCTGCTGTTCGTGCAGGGCACGCATCGGGTCAGGGAGCGCGTAGCCGCGTCGTTGAATGGATAAGCGTCGAATGGATAAGAAGGATGAGCCGGATTTTGTCATGTCGCATTGAGGAATAGATCATGAAACACGGTGTCGTTGAGCCATCGCAGGCTGCCTGGCAACAGGCCGCGAAAATCGTTTCCGTTGAAGCGCGCACGGTGCGCGTGCCGCTCGATCGCGTGACTTCTTTTGCCACGCGTGCGGTGGCTGCGCGCGATTACACGCTTGTGCGTATCAAAACCGCCGATGGGCAACGGGGTATCGGCTTCTGCTACAGCGGTCATCGTGCGGGCTCGCTCGTCACGCATGCGGTGCGCGAGCTGTTTGGGCCGCTTCTGATCGGTCGCTGCGCCGTCGATGTCGAAGGGCTGTGGCGCGAGCTGTATCAGGAATCGTTGCTGCAAGGGCGCGCGGGCAGCGTGATGCGCGCGCTGTCGATTCTCGACGTCGCGCTGTGGGATCGCAATGCGCGCGCGGCGGGTTTACCGCTTGCGCGTTATCTCGGCGGCATGACCGCGGAGCGCGTACCCGCTTACGCGAGCGGCGGTTACTACGTCGACGGCAAGACGCCCCGGCATCTCGGCGAAGAGCTCGCGGGCTACGTCGAAATGGGCTTTCGCGCGGTGAAGATGAAAGTCGGCCGGCTCGATCCGCGCGCGGAAGAGGAACGCATCGCGGCCGCACGCGCGGCGATCGGCGATAGCGTGCTGCTGATGCTCGATGCGAACAATGCGTGGTCCGACGTGCCGACCGCGCTCGAATACATGCGCCGTTACGAGCGCTACCACCCGTACTGGATCGAGGAGCCGTTCAGCCCCGACGACATCGAGAGCCATGCACAGCTCGCGAAGCGCACGCCGGTGACGGTTGCGACAGGCGAGATCGAAGCGGGGCGCTGGCGGCACCAGGAACTGCTCGATAAGCGCGCGGCGGCAATCCTGCAATCGGATGCGGCTGTGTGCGGCGGCATCAGCGAATGGCGGCGCATCGCGGCGGCCGCGGCCGGTGTCGGCGCGACGATGTGTCCGCACTGGTTTCACGATCTGCACGTGCACCTCGTGGCGTCGACCGAGAATGCGCGCTACGTCGAATATTTTCCGGACGACCAGGTGCTGAACTTCCGGCGGCTCGTCGATACGCAGCTCGAAGTGGCCGGTGGCATGCTGAAGGTGCCGACCACGCCTGGGCTCGGTTTCGATTTCGACACCTCGGCGCTCGAGCGCTATGCGCTCGACGCGTGGGCGTGATTACGCATGCGTGTTCGGCGCGGTGGTGGGGTGGCCTCGCCGGGATCGCGAGGGCCATGACGGTGCTCCGTTATGGCTCGGGTTCGGGATCATTGCCAGGCGCGCAAAGATCCATCGACTTCATACCGATTGCGCCTTTCAGGTTTTCCTGAGGGATCAGTGAAAAGGCTTTCCAGTCCGACTCATCGACGTACACGACGCCGCCCTTGCAACGCATATGCGCCTGTCTCGGTTGCCTATCGCACCCGGCGCCGTCGATCACGCAGCGTTGCCATTGAGGGATAGTGCTTGCCGGCTTTACTGCGCCGCCTTCGGCCTTCGTGTAAGTCCGTACGCGTCGCGTCGTTATCGCCATATACATAAAGTCAAAGTCAGCGACAACCGGTCTGGCGGCTTCGGCCCTGGCATACAGTTCGCGCAATTCAAAGACGTAATGGCCACCCGCCGCGACGATCGCGACTGAGGCGAATAGTCCCGATATCGCCAACGTGCGAAGCAGAGAAAGCCGTGCGCCGCGCGTGAACACATATCCGATCAATTGGAACGCGACGGTACACCCGATTATCGACAGGACGGCGACACCGAAAGAGTAGTTTTCACAGTCGTACCCGCATCGCGGCACGAACGCGAGAAGGATGGCCGCGACCGCAATTCCAGTAGCAAGACCGGACAAGCCGAACAACGCGAGCGACGCCAGCCTTTTCATCTGATCTCCCGGACAAGTATTTGCTTTGAATTACGCAGGTCAGAGAACCCAAACGAATATTTCGCAAAGGAGGAATTCATACCAAACGTGCGGCCGATCGTTGCCATGGAGTCAATCGGCCCACTTACAGGGCCGCCGCTTGCGGCGTTCGCTGAACGGGTAGCGCTTTACTAAAGAAGCCCTGCAATTGCAGAGCTTCGTGCCGCCTAACGAAAAACGATTGCACTACCAAAATAAAGAGCGACAACCAGGCCCATCATTGTTAGCGCGCAGTAGGTCCAACGTTTCACGCTTAATCGGTGCCACGCGTACGCGTTAAGTGCCGCGTTTGCCGTCGCCGGGCCAAGAATGTACACGTAGACTATCGGCCAGTTATACCAGGGAAATGGACACTTCCCTAGCTCTGTGCAACCGTGAACGATTCGATGCGGGTCGCGGAACCAATCCAGCCGGCTCAACTCCACCAGGCATAACCAGGTAATGAGTAACCCGCAACAGAATCCTCCCACTCCGGCCGCGAAGCGCTTCACTTGATTTCCCAGAAAATAATTGACTTTGACCTGCGCAGGTCGGAATAGCCAATGTTCGTGCCGGGAATGTGCGCACTCTCCATGCCAAACCTGCGCCCGATGACATCTAGAAGTCCGTGAGCGCTGGATATGGTGAGGCGGCTTCCGTTCCATAGGTCAATATGACCGCCGCTGGCATTCGCTTCGCTCTCGCCGTCGCGCGCCCAGTAACGTGAAAACTGGATAATGCCTGTGTGGCCTTTGACCTTCGATTGCCAATTGGGACCGGTTATGTCCACGGCCTTTGGCAGACCCGCGAACGGTTGCAACTTGAGCCATTGACCCATTTCGTCGGCACGCGTCGCCGTCGGTTTTCCGTCCAGCAGAATTCGCCCGATCTTGTCACCGTTCATTGGCCGGATCAGTTTCTGCGAGAAAGACTTCATCCCAATCCCGACGCGATGAAGGGCGACACTCAAACGAATCGCGCATTGGTTCTCGTAATCAGGGTTATCGTAAGGATTGCCACTCGGATAGTTGTCCCATAGCTCCGCGAAACTGACAGCCCTGAGTTCCACCTCCTTTATCGACCCCGGCGTATTGTTCGTGCGTACAACAGTTTTGCTGTTCGGCATCAGTTCCAGTCCTTATGGATCAGGGCGTCTTCGCCCCAATGAATCGAGTAGGTGACGTCGCTATCGGTATGGACACGAGGCAGATGGCCGGTACCGTCAATACGACCGCGGATACATTTGCCGTCCGCCGTTTCAATCACGTATGGATAGCCCGGCAAAGCAGCATGACGAGCGCGAGCGGCGACCTGTTCGTCATAGGCCGCGCCGGGTCGCGCATAAGCGTGCGCGTTGCTGGCGTCGCTGCGGTTCATCTCCGTTGAACGCGCTGCGGCCGCATATCTCTCGGCTTCGTCATCGACCGTCGAATTGCCTGCATGTACCGCGATGATCTGCGGGTGCCTTTCGCACTTGCAAAGCACGATATCTCTATCAAGCGCGGCCTCGCGCGCGCCCATGTAGCTGATGCGTTTCGGACCGCCCGCCTTGGCGATAGTGCCGGTGCTATGGCACGTCTCGCAGTACGCGTTACCGCCGATAAGTGCGGCTGCATGGCCGTGGAAAGTGAAGCCCGTTTTCTGCTCATATGGCAGGACGTACCCGCCGCTTGTCAGTGTGTCGCCGACAACCGCAATACGACGTTTCATTTCTTCTCCTTACTGATGGACGAGCGCCACGCCATGTTCGTCGACGGGAATACAGCGCGTTACGGTGGTGACGAAGTTTTGTGGGATTGGTAAAGGATGTCCATAGAGCATTTCGAACTTTGACAAAACATAACAATCGGGAAAGGCTTTTAGGAAGCACGGGTGAGAATTCGTGGGCCAGTTCTAAAAAAGTCCTAGATATAGTCTTGCCATTGAGACCGCTGCATGGAGATCAACCTGACGTCTGCGTTAAAGCATTCAATGATTCGCTGCCGCTTATGCGAAACAGTTGTTTCATAGACATCGAAAAGGGTTAGGCCTGGAGCCCCTGTCTATCGAGTTCGGCGATGCGGCGCGCTGTGGCGAGCATCCGGCCGAACGAGGTCGGCGGTAGTCTCCGTCACTTCGCGAGGACGCCAGTGAAGCTTTTGCTCGAATGTGAAGGCACACGGTACGACCTGCCCGATCCGCAAACGGAAGCATTCGAATCGATGTCGTTGTGGCAGTCACTGGTCAAGCGTCGCACGACGCGTGAGTTCCTGGGCTCGGAAGTCACGCTGCAGCAGGCCGCAAACATCCTGTATGCGACCTTCGGTTTTGTCCATGGTGCGGGCCGAGCCGATCTCGTCAACGGCGGCTTCGTCTCTCTGGGCAACCGGAGAACATCGCCCTCCGCGGGCTCGCTTCAGGCAACCGAAGCCTATCTGGTTGCGAAAAGAGTCAGCGGCCTCGAACCGGCGATTTATCACTATCAGTCGCACGCCCACAAGCTGGTGCGCATCACGACGGATTTCGATCAGACGACGCTAGGCGGCCTGCTCGGCGGGCAAGCCTACGCCAACGATCTGGCGTTTGGCGTGATTCTGACGACGAGGTTCGATCGTTTGTTCTGGAAATATCCGGGCGATCGCGCGTACCGGATGGCGCTGAGCGACATCGGCTGTCTCGCGCAGACGTTTCAGCTGTCGGCCACCGCATCGGGATTGGACGCCTGGCTCACCGGTTGCCTGTACGAACGCGAATTGAATGCCTTGCTTCGTCTCGACGAAGTCGACGAATCGGCCATGTTTTTCCTCGGCGCCGGAATCGGGACCGGCCAGCCTTTTAGCCGTCGTGCGCGCGAACTTGCGGCTCCCGATGGAGGGCGCACCGCGCAGACGCGGTGATGCGCCGACGCGGGCCGCCATGCACGCGATGTGTGGACACGCGAGGAAGCCGTCGCCGGCTAATTTTCTGCTCATCATCGCGGCCGACAATAAGGTCGTGTCATGCGAGCAGTGCGTTGCGATGTGAGCCGTGCAATGCAGCTCGCGTGTTTCCCGACTCGCTTTGGAGACTGTCATGGCCAGCATCGCAAGACTTCTCGCAACCCTGCGTCCTGCATTCCGCTTCGTAGCGCCCTCGCCGGCGGCTGCGCCCGCGGAAACGACGCACGCTCATCATGAGGCAAACGTGGACGATGCTGACCGTCTGCGCGCGTTCGAGATAGAGCGCATCCGCCGCAATCCCGCCAGTCTCTGCTCGCCGCGTTTATAGAAAGCGCTTACTTGAAGTTGGCCATCAGCCCCGATAGAATCGTCCTCAACATTGCAGCAATCCGCTCCGCAGTATTCGATCTAGGACATGTCCCCAATGGCTGACCACCCGGATGGCAACGCGAAAACCGGCCTGCGCAAAGGCCTCACCAGCTACGGCGACGAAGGCTTTTCGCTATTCTTGCGGCGCGCTTTCATCAAAGGCGCCGGTTATACCGACGACGCGCTGTCGCGTCCGATCGTCGCGATCGCGAATACGGGCAGCGCGTACAACCCGTGCCACGGCAACGCGCCGCAGCTGATCGAGGCGATCAAGCGCGGCGTGCAACTCGCGGGCGGTCTGCCGGTCGAATTCCCGACCATCTCGATTGCCGAAAGCTTTTCGCATCCGACCAGCATGTACCTGCGCAATCTGATGTCGATGGATACCGAAGAGATGATCCGCGCGCAGCCGATGGACGCGGTCGTGCTGATCGGCGGCTGCGACAAGACCGTGCCCGCGCAACTGATGGGCGCGGCCGCGGCCGGCGTGCCGGCCATTCAGCTCGTGACCGGCGCGATGCTGACGGGCTCGCATCGCGGCGAGCGCGTGGGCGCCTGCACCGACTGCCGGCGCTTCTGGGCGAGCTTTCGCGGCGACCAGATCGACGAAGCGGAAATCGATGCGGTCAACACGCAGCTCGTGGCGACGGTCGGCACCTGCTCGGTGATGGGCACCGCGAGCACGATGGCCTGCATCGCCGAGGCGATGGGCATCATGCTGCCAGGCGGCGCGTCGCCGCCGGCCGTCAGCGCGGACCGCATCCGCATCGCGGAGCGCACGGGCACGCAGGCGGTCGCGATGATCAAGGCAGGCCTCACGCCCGCGAAGATCCTGACGCCGAAGGCCATCGAAAACGCGCTGCGCGTGCTGCTGGCGATCGGCGGATCGACCAACGGCATCATCCACCTGACCGCGATCGCGGGGCGCCTCGGCATCCGCATCGATCTCGATTCGCTCGACCGCATGGCGCGCGAAACGCCGGTACTGGTCGACCTGAAGCCGTCGGGCCAGCATTACATGGAAGACCTGCATCGTGCGGGCGGCCTCGTGACCGTGATGCGCGAACTGAAGCACCTGCTGCATCTCGATGCGCTGACCGTCACGGGCCGCACGCTCGGCGAAGAGCTCGACGCGGCGCCGGCGCCGTTCAGACAGGATGTCGTGAAGCCGCTTGCGCAACCGGTCTATCCGCAAGGCGGCATCGCGGTGCTGCGCGGCAACCTCGCGCCCGGCGGCGCGATCATCAAGCAGTCGGCCGCGAATCCGCAGTTGATGGAGCATGAAGGGCGCGCCGTCGTATTCGAAGATGCGGAAGACCTGGCCAACCGCATCGACGACCCGGCGCTCGATGTGACCGCGCACGATGTGCTGGTGCTCAAGCGCATCGGGCCGGTCGGCGCGCCGGGCATGCCCGAGGCCGGTTATATCCCGATCCCGCGCAAGCTCGCGCGCGAAGGCGTGAAGGACATGGTGCGCATCTCCGACGGCCGCATGAGCGGCACGGCGGCCGGCACGATCGTGCTGCACGTCACACCGGAAGCGGCGATCGGCGGTCCGCTTGCGATCGTGCAGAGCGGCGACCGCATTCGTCTGTCGGTGCAGAAGCGCGCGATCGAACTGCTGCTTTCCGACAAGGAAATCGCCGCGCGTCTTGCGGCGTTGCCAGCGCGCGAAACCGATCCTGACGCGCGCGGCTATCGCAAGCTTTTCCTCGAAACGATCATGCAGGCCGACGACGGCTGCGATTTTGACTTCCTGCGCGCGCCGAAGGTGATCGCGACGGTGCCGGGCGGCGGCAGCAAGGCTTGATCGATAGCGAGGGCGGCGCCGCGATAAATCGCGGCGCCGCGCGCCCGGCGCGATGGGAAGTGAAATAGCGCATTCCAGGAG
>NZ_BAAILL010000027.1:0-260 GCF_054589215.1 Paraburkholderia sp. 2C
GACGTTTCATCGAGCGACTTGCGCAGATACAGCGCAACCAGCGCGGCCACCGCGCCGACCACGAACGGCACGCGCCAGCCCCATGCCTTGAGTTCATCGGTGGTGAGCGTCTGTTGCAGGATGACGAGCACGAGCAGCGCGCACAACTGCCCGCCGATCAGCGTCACGTACTGGAACGACGCGAAAAAGCCGCGCCGGCCCTGCAGCGCGACTTCGCTCATGTACGTGGCGCTCGTGCCGTACTCGCCGCCCACCGAGAG
>NZ_BAAILL010000028.1:0-11779 GCF_054589215.1 Paraburkholderia sp. 2C
GATGCCTGCTGCCATCGCTTCTTCCACTGCGTACTGGATCAACGGCTTGTCGACGATCGGCAGCATTTCCTTCGGGCTTGCCTTGGTTGCCGGGAGAAACCGTGTGCCGAGGCCCGCGACGGGAAAGACCGCTTTAGTAACGTTGAGCATGAGTAATCCATTGCATCCTGTGAATTCGTCCCGTTCCGCACCCGATGGCCGGAGCTGTCGTCAATTTCTGCACGACCGGCGCGTAGCGTAGTTGAAGCACCGTGGGCCCGCCGCAGCGTGGCCGAACCGCACCACGTTTTGGCATTTTTGGTAATGCGACCTGAGGCGTCGGAAGCGAAATAGTCAGGAAAGCGATTCAACGTTCATCGCACCCGCTTGGCAGGCGCGCCTCGCATGAATGGGTTCGGAGCCGACAACGTCTGGTCGAAAAGCGCCGCAAAGCCATGTTTCGACTTCGTATGCGTAATATCCGGCTGCGTCGCACATTAAGACCGCGTCGCCAATCGCTCAACAGGAACCTCTTCGGGCTCACAGATGTTGCTTTCCGTTCAGATATTGCGGGCGATCGCGGCCGTGCTGGTCGTGGTTTGCCACGCCGTGCACAAACAGGGTCAGCTGTCCGGCGACGGCAGCGTATGGGAACTCGGCGGATCAGGGGTGGATCTGTTCTTCATCATCTCCGGGTTCATCATGTGCCACGTCACCGCGGGCAGGCGAATCACCGCTCGCGAGTTTCTTTCAGCAAGACTGCTGCGGATCGTTCCTCTTTACTGGACACTGACGCTGGTCGCGTTGGCGGCCTATGTTGCGCATCCGGCTCTCGTCAACAGCAGTGGCGGAGTGACCGACGTGTTCGGGTCATTCGTGCTCTTTCCGACCGGCGCCAAGTTTTTGATCCAGACAGGATGGACGCTTAGCTACGAGTTCTGGTTTTACATCGTGTTCGCCGCTTCGCTGCGCTTTGCGCTTCGCGGCCGACTGCTCTTCGTCAGTGCAGTCATGTTCGGGCTGGTTGTGCTGGGCATAGTCGCCAGACCCGCTGATTTCACGGCCCGGTTTCTGACCGACCCATTGCTGCTCGAGTTCGTCATGGGGATCGGCGCCTATCTGTATTTGCGCAGCACCGTATGCCGGCCGCTCTGCAATGTGCTTCTGCTGACCGTGGGACTGCTTGCGCTGGTGGGCCTGAGTGCGTTCGATCTGCGCATGAATCGCGTGCTGACCTATGGCATGCCGTTCATGCTGATCTTCTGTGCGGTGGCCGGCAGCGAACCCGTGATCCGCTCCGTTTCGCGTAGCGTCGTCGTGCGAGCGTGCTGCGCGCTCGGCGATGCGTCGTATTCGCTGTATCTCTCGCATCCGTTCGCGCTTGCCAGTGCGGGATTCGCAGTCCGGCATTTCGGCATTCAGCGCGACGCCGCCGTGTCGGTCGCGCTCCTCTGTCTGGTCGCCTTGATCGTCGGATACGCGTGCTATTCGGTTCTGGAGCTCAATCTCAACCGGTATGCAAAGACCACGCTGCGACGACTCAGGCGCGTCGTTCAACCCGCCGATCAACGCTTGTAGCAGGTGCCCGAAGCCTCGCCCATGACCCCTCTCCAACGTATTGTCGCGCGGCAGCGGCGAGTTCACCCGCTGGCAGCGACGCTCGTCACCGGCGTGCTGTGTGCAATCGTGTTTTTCGTCCTTTACACGGAGCGCGCTCATGCATTGACCATCGTATTGAACGCGCTATTGATCGTTGCAATCCTGGCGATCAGGCCACGCAATCAAACGGTCCGATGGTTCCGGTTTTTCCTGTTTTTCTTTTTTGGCATCTTTCCGCTTTGGCAATTGCTGGCCGGTGACGAGATTTACCTGAAGCTCTATCCGCAAGACAGCGCACCGGTCATCGTTTGGTACCTGCTCTGCATTTTCGGCATTACGCTAGCCAAACTCGTGCTGGACGCAAAGAGCCGTGCGCTCGTTGAACGGCCTTCAAAAACCGGCCGCACCGCGCAAGCCGGCATTCCCGCTTATCTGTTTGCGGCCCTGTCGCTATGCGCGCTGGCATTTATCTATGTGAAGCTCGGCGGATATTCGCGCATTGCCCAGTTGTACGACACCCGTCTCGAAAGCAACGGCACCGAATATGACCCGTTCCGCGGGCTCGGTGTCGTTCAGGCACTGGCGAACACGTCGCCGCTGTGGGTGTTCGTCTGTCTGACCGTGCGCCGGCGCCGGAACTGGCTATTCACGATACTCGCGTTCGTACAGCTCGGTGTTCTGGGGTGGCTTTCGGCCGGCATAGCGGGCAGCCGCCAGGGCATCGTGTTCGTGCTCGTCTTCGCCCTGTTCATCTATCACGGCTTCGTTCAGCCGATTAGCGCCGCAAAGGCTCGCCTCTTCGGGATCGGTGTTCTGCTGGCGGGCATCCTGCTGATCCCATTGAAGCTAGGTCTCGGTTACTCCGAGCTGGGGAAACTGCCCGAACGCTTCGCGGAGCAACGCGATCTCGATCTGAGCATGGGACCGTTGAGTTCGTTTCTGTTCCGTGATCTATCGCGCTTCGATGTCCAGACGGTCGCGATCAACGAGATCAGCAAGCCGGCCTATACGCTTGCGATGGGCCGAAGCTTCGTCGGCGCGCTTGCGTCGATCATTCCCACCGCCGTCTGGCAGGACAAGCCCGACACGTTCGCCGAGGAAAAGACCGACATTGTGAAAGCGGTCGAACGCGGCACGCTTGAAAAAACCACGCTGCTGTTCGGTATGCCCGGCGAGTTTCTGGTGAATTTCGGTCTGGCGGGATTTGTGCTGTCGTTCCTGATTCCGGCGTGGCTGCTGGTGATCCTCAACAGCGTCGCCAATGCGTCGCGGCGCTGGACCGCACTCGCCGCCGTGTTGTGGCCGATGCCGTTCCTTTACTTTCTATTCGACTCGAACGTGCTCGTCTACTACGTGATTCGCTGGGTGCTTCTGTTCGGTTTGCCAATCGGCTTTGCCCTGAAGTGGCCGCGCACCGGACGCGGCCGCCCAAGCCGTGCTCTGAGCCGTGCGCCTTGAACCTGCCTTCGTGACTAAGCGTTTCGCGCGCTAAGTCGGGCGCGCCGGCGCGGCATCAGTCGAGACTGCGATCGAGTTCCGACACGATTTGCGCCACCGTCATCTCCGGCAGCTGCTTCGCGAGCAGATCCCAAAAGATCACGTCTCGCATGTCGCTCGCATCCTCCGCCGTCTTCCACGCGCGGGCGCCGACAATGGCGTCGGCGGTTTCGTGCGCGGCGTCGACGATTCTCTGAATGTCTTGTCGGTGCATGAATGCATTATCGGCCCGACACCAATCTTCTTTAGTGTTGCGCAGCGCCTGGTTTGCCGCGATTCCCAGGCGAGGACGAAAAAGGCCCGCCGGCGGGGGGCGCGGCGGGCAAGAAGCCCGAAGAAAACGCGCTCGCGCCCGTCTCCTTCGAGTGACCAGGCGCCATTCTAGCGAGCGCGAAATCGGACATATCCGTTTGGCGGTCAGCGGCAACATATTGTCCGAATCGAGAATGCCGCGGCATGGCGCCGGCATGGCCGCATTCGATCAATACCGCTCTTTCCTGCGTTATCTCAATATAAAAATATTAGTAAAGAATCCGATGCATTTTATATTTATTTGAGTGCGCAATCGTTTGCGCATCTTCACTTTGCCGAAATTAATATCGTCGCTGGTACAGTTACCAAGCACACCTTGCTACATTGTATTTTCTTCACAATGCCACGGCATTGTTTTGATTTGGCCGATTCCAGCACTATATCCATTCACATCGAACTCAAAATGCATGGAAGTTCGGTGTACATATTGCCAACTGTGTCTCGAGCGGCCAATGTCTTGACCTAATCGGCCATGCAATAACGGCAGTAGAACCGTTTGGATAGGATGCGTCGACACAATAAACACAGAGCGGAGCAAAAAGCTCTGGGAGTCTTGATTACTCGGGGAAAACAAATGGAGTTGGATCGAACCGCGTCACATGCGTTGCGGCAAAGCATCGCTCAGCCCAACGTGGACAGAACCACACGCATCGATATTGCCCTCTTTAACGGCTTTGCGTTGCCGGGGATCGCCGCGATTATCGAGGTGTTTCAGAAAGCCAACGCGCTCGCGGCGCCGAGACCGATTGGGCGTTCGCGCTATGACGTTTCGCTATGGTCGGCCGCCGGCGGCCGCATTGCCAGTTCGTCTTCCGTGTTTGTCTGGACCGAGAGTGTTGATAGCTACCGGGAGACGAGTGACGTGCATATGCTTTTCGTCGCGGGTGGCACAGGTGCGCAACAAGCATGCCGGGACGAACGGCTAAGAGATTGGCTGCGCCGCAGGCATTCGTCCAGCGAAATCGTTCATTCCATTCAGGAGGGCCATCAGATTCTCGAGGCAGCGGGTTTCGCGAGTCGCGACCGGCCGCTCTTCGAAGTGAGCCACGAATGGCTTGACGCCTATCCGCGAAGACCGTTTGGCGAGCCACCCGGCGCAGTCGATACTGCGTTGCGAATCGTCAAGCACGATCTCGGTGCGGAGCTCGCCCGGCTGGTTTCGGAATCGGTCGTACCCGAGCACAAGACGCCGTTCGCCTCGCCGATCAACGGGCGAAAGGTGCCGCATATCAGCGAGAAGATCATGGAATCCGCGCGCTGGCTCGAGGCGAACGTCGACCAGCCGATCTCGATCGACGACGCAGCGCAAGTGGCGGCGATGAGCGAGCGGAATTTCCTGCGGCGCTTCAAGAGCGAGATGGGCATCACGCCGTCCGACTATCTGCTGCGCGCGCGTTTGAACATGAGTTGCCGCTTGCTCGTGGAATCGCGCCTGCCGGTAGACAAGATTGCGCGCCGCTGCGGCATCGGCAGCGGCGGCCAATTGGCCAAGCTCTTCAGGAAGTATCTTTCGACTACGCCGACCGAATACCGGATGGGCCGCGAGGCATCAAGAACCGCGACCTGAGCGTCGGCAGCGTGCGCCCGGCCTCGCGAGCGGCACAGCCGCTCCGCTATGCGCCGAGCCGCCGATGATTGGCCCGGTAGGCGGTGGGCGTCTTGCCGAGGTGCTTGCGGAACAGCTTCGCAAGCCGCCCTCCGCTGCCGATGCCGCAACGCCGCGCGATACTGCCGACCGGCAAGGTTGTTTCCGCAAGCATCCGGCACGACATGTCGAGCCTCACGTAAAGGAGATAATCCGAAGGGGTCACGCCGAGTTCCGCCTTGAACCGTCGCAGGAAATTGCGCTCGCTCATCTGCGCCATGCGGGCGGCTTCGTCCACGCCGACCTGCCGATGGCCGTTTGCTTCGAGCCAGCGCGCCGACGACTGGATCTTCTCGCTCACGTTGTTCGTCTCGTTGCGACGAACGATATCGGCGAACGGATTGGGGACGAACTGCGCGAGCAGTGCGCTCATTCTGGGCCTCGATCCCGTGTCTCGCCCGAGTCCGGCTGCATCGAGCAGCAGGCGCCCTTCGTCGACCGGGAAGACATATCCGGTCAACGCACAGGCGCGACGCAACCACGCGAGCAATACGTCGTCGCGCAGCGCGTGGCTGACGCCCGGCCCGCCGGCGACGAAGAGCGCATGCAGGTCATCGAGCTGCCGCCCGGTCTCGATGCTTTCGGTCCAGACGAGGACGGCGGACGAACTGGCGATACGCCCTCCGAGGCTCGAAAACAGGCGGACGTTGTAGCAGTCCGGATCGGGCTGGCCGTACTGGCTCAATTCGTTCGCACACTCGAACGACTCGACGATGCGCGCAATTTCGGGCAAGGCGAAGCCGTCGAATACTGTGATGCCTATAGTTTTCAATTTTTCATGCTGGGTAGGCTGCATCCGCGCTTATTGCCGCGTCTCCTTCATCGACCCCGTTTGCGCCGCGCCGCGCGATAAAGCGCATTGCAACAAGACATGTCCGTCTTGCAATATCAATGTTACAAAAGGCGCGGCAGCCCGTCGGCACGGTGGCGGAATGACGCCAGGTCTTGACGGTTGAGGTCCAGATCAGCTTGCCTGTTTTCGTGTTGACCGAATCCGCCATACTTTTGGCGCCCGCAATCAATCCGGATCGCTAAACTATTAAGGATGTCTATATCGGTACGTACGAAAGCACTTGCGGGCGCTACCGATGCCGCGAATACCACCCTTTCACACGCCCACCCTTTCACACGCCGCTCCCATGTCGAACGACGAAGACCTGCACGATGAGATCAGTGACTGGAACCGTGCTTATCTCCGCCTCGCGCAGCGACTGATTCTCGAAGACCGCCGCAATGGCCAACATATGTTCGGCTTCTCGGACGATATGACGACCCTGATCGGCAATTTGACGCCGTCCGAGATCGATGCGCTCGCGACATCGGTGGAACTGGTTTGCCAGCTGCATACGGGACCGGCCTCGATCTTCGCGAGCATCCTGCATTGAGCGCGCATTGACGGTGCCTTGAACGCGCACTGAACCACCGAACATTTCCGCGCCAGCGTCGTACGACGCGCCCGGCAGCCTATCGCCACCGCGCCGCGCGCCCGGTCTTCCAAGTCCCGCGGCGCTGCATCGCGCTGTGTCGCCGGTCAATACGCGTTGTGGTGAATGAAGCCCTTGATTATCGTGGCGGCCACGATTCTCATATCCAGCACAAGCGACCAGTTGCACAGATAGTAGAGGTCGTGTTCGACACGGCGTTGCATCTTTTCGATCCGGTCGGTTTCGCCGCGATATCCATTCACCTGTGCCCAGCCCGTGATACCCGGTTTGATCCGGTAGCGATGGATATATCGGTCGATCAGCTTGCCGTACAGCTCGTCGTGTTCGATTGCGTGCGGCCGTGGGCCGACCACGGACATCTCGCCGCGCAGCACATTGATAAACTGCGGCAGCTCGTCGAGGCTGGTGCGGCGCAGGAATGCGCCGACCCGCGTAATGCGCGGATCCGAGCGCGTCGCCTGCTGCACGACGCCATGCGTCTGTTGATGAACCCGCATCGAGCGGAACTTGTAAATGCGAAATACGCGGCCATCCGCGCCCTTGCGACGTTGCCGGAAGAACACGGGGCCCGGCGACGAAAACTTGACGGCCAACGCGATCGCCGCAAAGAGCGGCGCCAGCGCAAGCAGCACACCCGCCGCGAACACGCGATCGAACAGCGCTTTCTGAGCGAGTGCGGCCGGCGAGAGCGGCGAAGCGGCGAGGTTGATTGCCGGCGAACCGGCCAGCTCGACAAGTCCGCTTTCGAATAATGCAAGGCCGCGCACATCCGGCACGAGACGGATGTTGATCAACTCGTCGCGGAAGGTGTCGAGAAAGCGCAAGATTGTGGGCTGCTCGGAGAGCGGCAGCGCAAGCCACAATTCCTGAATGCCGGCGGCCCGTACATAGTCGACGAACGCATCGAAGTCGGCGAAAACACGTAACCCATGCGCCGCGCCACGCGCGTTTCCTTGCGAGTCGAATAGCGCCGCAGGCCGAAAGCCGCTGCCCCGCACGGCATCGATCTTGCGCAGCACGCCTTCGCAATGCGTGCCTTCGCCGACCAGCGCAACAAGGCGCTGATTGAGGCCCGCGTGACGCAGCCGGCTCAATATCGCATAGGCGACCATGCGCGTGCCGATCAGCGCGGCGCCGCCGGCGACGGTCCAGTACCCGAACCACTGGCGCGACACATCGCTTGCATAGTGCAGCGAAAAGATCAGCAGAACGCAGCCGGCCTGCACGCACATCCATGCGAGCAGCACGCGCTGCACAAGCTGCATCGTTGGGCGGCCCCGCCATGATTGATACACACCGAAGGCCGGCATCAACGCCAGTGCGCATGCAATCGAAAAAGCGACAAAGAGCGCATCGAGTGTCCCTTGCGTAAGCAGGCTGCCGAAGCGCGCCTGCGCGGCTAACTCGGCCATCCCTGCAATCGTCGCGACATCGGCCACTCTTGCGACGAAGCCGGTGAAATCGTTACGCGCCCTCGCCCCACGCTGAAGTATATCGGCCTGCATGACGCGCTCCTAAGTCCGCACGTGCGCGCTGCTCGAGCGCCGCGCCATTCGCGCGTTGATGTGATTGCGAACAAAGGCGCATGCGCGCCTTCTCCCGATGGGCAGTATGACTTCGCCGTGGGCCACGGCGGCCGGATCCGCACTGAGCCGACTCACTTCGATACTCCCCGTGACTGATGCGTCATGTGAATTGAGTGGTTCGAATCATACTGATCGGCCTTCCTGTCAAAATTGACGTGACCGAAAAGAACCATATGTTGGCGGCGCGGCGCCGGATGACATGTAATTCGTTATCCAACGCATATAACGTGGCGGAGCTAGGACCGCTCGTGAGCGGCGCTGCTTTGCTGCGAGCGGGCGGTCGCACGATATTCACTTGCGGACACCGACAGGCGTCGCCGGAACAGTTTTGCGAGCGCCATGCCGCTGCTGAATCCGCAACGTCTCGCTACCTTGTCGATCGGCAGCGCGGTGGAGATCAGCAAGCGGCAGGCGAGCTCGAAACGCGCGTTGAGCAGATAGTCGGAGGGCGTGGTGCCGATGACCTGCGTAAAGTGCCGTAGCAGCGTCCGCTTGCTCATCAGCGCGAATTGGGAAATGTCCGCGACCGTAATCGGTCTGTTGCAGTTCTGCTCAATCCAGTCTGCCGCTTCGCGCATCTTGTCGCGCCGCATGTCTTCGCTTGGCTCGCCGGGAAACGCGGACAACCGGCGACTCGAATCGGGTATGACGCGCTCGCCCACTTCCTGGGCTCTCGGCGTTCCAAGGTCGCGGCTCACGATCGATAGCGCGCTGAAGAGCGCCCCACCGGGGTCGTAAATATCATGCACACGCGCGGCGACATCGGTATTCCCGGTTGCGCGATGACCGTGCCGGAACAGCGATCTGAGCCCGCCTGTCACGTCAGCAGGCGGGACGTCCGCTGCCTCGATCAGCCTGCGCCCTTCGGCAACGCCGATCACGAGCGCACCTTGACGATACGTTTCCCGGATCCAGCCAAGCAGGCGCGTATCGCGCGATGCGGCGCCCACGCCGTCCCCGCCCACGACGAACACGATGTCCAACGGCGACGACGCGGCAACCTCGCTCCACACCTGCATCTTAGCCGTACCCCTGACGAGTCCGCCGCTAACCGACAGCAGCCGGACCCGATAGCGGCGCTCGCTTATGCCGTTGAGCCTGTTCGCGTAGTGAAATATCTGATCGATGATGGCGACGTCCAGCGACGAAAATGCCGGAAAAACCAGGACCGCTATATGCCACTGCGCGTCGATCCCTTTTCGTTGTCCGAACGCATGTTTCTGATGCGGACCGCGATGTCCGGCAGATCGCTCAGAAGTCGTGTCGTTCATGTGTGAACTGGCTGGTGCTCAGGCTCCGATACGAGCGATGGAGTCTAGCGAGCCGCCGTCGCGAACCATGCGTTCATGGCTGAACGGCACCATGTTTTGGCCGTTGCGGGAACGACGGATGAATGACAGGAGCGACATTTCCATCGGATACCCGGACTCTTTCCCTGGCGGCACAAGTCATTTTCCAGCTGTAACCGTCTTGCCATGTCCCTGGGGCGGCGTACCGCGCCGGCCCGAAAGCAACTTCGTTTAACGGATGAGCCGTCGGAAGCGATGCGAGGGCGAGAGACGGAAGAAAGCAGGCGGTGTCGATGCGGGAATAGTCGATGGCAGTTGTGTGTTTGCCTTCTCGCGAGTCCGCTCATCGGGAGCGGCAGGCAACGCGCACATTCGGTCAGCCTGAAACGGATGATGCGCAAAACAGGAGAGTTTTCCATCCATGGAAAATATCGAGAGCACCCAGGTTACGTCAGATACGCGCGAACTGTTCGGTGTCGGCAACGATCATGCGGAAATGTTCAGGTTGATCTTCGGCTTCAACGTCTCGCAGATCATTCGTGCCGCAGCGTTGTACTCGCTACCCGAACACCTTGCACAAGGGCCCGCCACAGCGGAAAGCATCGCGGTCGCCGAGTCCCTCGACGTCGAGGCGACATTTCGCTTTATGCGCGCTTGCGCCTCGCTGAAACTGTTGACCTACGATGGACATTCGAAATTTGCGGCGACCTCGTTGCTCAATACCCTGCGCAAGGACAATCCTGTCTCGATGCGAGGACTGGCCCTGATTCAGGCTTCCGCGAGCCACTGGCTGCCGTGGGGGCACTTCAGCGAAGCGATCAGGACCGGCGAGCCGCAGGCGGTCGCCACGCTAGGCCGCAGCGCGTGGGAACATCTGGGAGACTCCCCTGTCGAAGTCGCTGCCTTCGCGGATGCGATGAAGAGCAGTTCGATAATCTTCAACCGCGATGCCGCATCCCTCGTCGACACGCAAGCAGTCGAGGTCGCGGTCGATGTCGGTGGTGCAAGCGGTACCTTCATTCATGCACTGATGGCGGTCAACCCGGCTCTGCGCGGCGCGGTGTTCGATCTTCCCGCTGCGGTTCCCGCGGCGGTCGAAGCGGCGCACGAACTCGGCCTGCAGGATCGCTTCGCGGTTGTCGCCGGCGATTTCTTTAGCGACCCCGTTCCGCCAGCCGATTTGTACCTGTTGAAGTTGATCCTGCACGACTGGAATGACGATGCATGCCTGGCCATTCTGAGAAACTGCAGACGCGCCATCAACCCCGGCGGACGCATGGTGGTGGCCGAGGTGTTGATGGGTGCAGTCGGAACCCCCGGCCTCGCGCCGCTGATGGACCTGACCATGATGGTCGTGCTCGGTGGCAAGGAGCGCAGTCTGGAGGAATTTCAGGCGTTGTTCGATGCCGCGGGCTTTCGTTTCACTGCTGTCAAACCGACGTCGACGCCATTCGTGCTGATCGAAGCGATAGCTGAGTGAACGAACATGGGTGAGTCGCCAGTGGTGACGGGCGACTCGCCCATGCGCGCGTTGTGCGCCGGATGGTGCCCGCATCGACGCCCGCTCTTGTGGTTCTGGTTGGTCGTTTCTAGTACACGCAATCTTGTCTGGAAGAGTTAAAACGCTTTGTGCGATTCAGTCGGTGATCAGATAATTCACGAAAACGAAAGTCCATCGTTGAGTCAAATGAATTATTGGATTTATGCCTTGATAAAGAACAAACCGGTTGCGCACAAGCGAATGAAAATGCGAAGTAACGATGATATGAATTAACGGTGAAATCATCATGCCCTGCGGATGTATAGAATTATCTGTATTTTTATCACCATTCACAAATCCAGTTATTGTTTCCAATTCGTCAAACGCATTGAATTGTGAATCACTTTGCGTTAGCTTGCCGCCGCAAGGTCGCGTCCACCGCGTATCAGTGCGCTCGCCTCATTGTGGGAAGTCGCCGATAGTCAAGGGGAAGCCAGCGGTCAGGTGCGGCTGGCGAGCCCCCTGAAAATTCGTTGAAAACGACATCAGCGATGCTTTCTTTTCTCTTCGGGTTCATTGAATTGCTCGTGCCAGCCAGACTGGCGCGCCCACCTCTTTCATAGCACTTTTCAAATCGTCGATGCATGAAGAGCTGCAATGGCTTGTGCTCGAATTTTCGAGGAGGTCGGTAACTTTTTTGTCATGCAAGATGCATAGACTCCCGCCTTTATTGATTTTCGTTGAATAAATGAGGAGTCTGACTACATGTTTTCCCGGAAAATACGCTTTGGCCTGCATACGTCGCTGATGTCTGGCGTGCTATTGCTTTCCGCATGCGGGGGCGGCGACGGCAATAACAACAGCAGCACGAATGCATCGGCGCCGCCGCCGCCGGCGGACCAGAGTTTCGTCGATAGCGCGCCGGTTCCCGACGTCCCCGCGTTCGT
>NZ_BAAILL010000029.1:0-9955 GCF_054589215.1 Paraburkholderia sp. 2C
AGACAGCGCGCATGACGCCGCGGGCTATCTCGACGAAGCGCGGCTGCGTGAATTCATGCCGGCTTCGAGCGATGTCGATGTGTATTTCCTTGGGCCCAAGCCTTTCATGAAGGCAGTCGGCACCCATCTGGCCACGCTCGGTGTACCAGCGGCCCAAGTCCGCTACGAATTTTTCGGCCCGGCGCAGCAACTGTTCGAAGCGGCGCACGCACCGGGCAGCGACGGTGCATAGGAGCGGCAGGCCGTTCGGCGCGTGAGGAACCGCATGCCCTCGATATACAACTGCGCGGTCGGGACGCTTCGCTGGTGGTTCGACCGCCGGATGTCCGACGGAGCGATTCTCGACGCGGAGAAACTGTTTCCGGGTGCCAGGATGCTCGTGTCGAACTGGAAAAAAATCAGTATCGAGGCGTCGCGCGCGATACGGCATCTGCACACCATCCCTCGTTTTCATTCGTCCGCATCCGCGCAGAATCGAAATTTCACCGATGGCGGCGCGGATTGGCGCATCTTTATCATGCGTGCCTACGGCGTGACGCTCTACAAAAATCTCGCGCAATGTCCGACTGTGGCAAACATTCTGGCGAGCTGTCCCGACGTGCTATCGGCTTCGCTCTCGATTCTCGGACCGCGCAATGTCATCCCGCCGCATAGGGGTCCGTTTCGCGGCGTGCTGCGTGGCTATCTCGTTCTATCGATGCCGACGCATGGCGACGGCACACCGGCCGCCGTACTGACGATCGATCACCATGACTATCGTCTTCGCGAAGGAGACTTCGTGCTATGGGACGACACCTTCGAGCATGCTGTCCGTAACGAAAGCGACGAATATCGTGTCGTCCTGTTGCTGGACGTCAAGCGTCCCTTCATGCCGTTGGACCTTGCCCTGCTGTCGAGCGCCGTTGTCTGGAGTGTCCGTGTTTCGATATTGATGTCGCGCTGGAAAAGCAGGCTTTCGATCGCCCTGCACCCCCGCGGCAACCGACCCGATCGCACGCGTCGCGACTAGGTCAGCGTTGCCCCGCGGCGTGATCCGCGTGACCCTCCCTGGCCGCAGCCCCGCGCACGTGCGTCCATCCATACGTAAGCCGCAGAAGGTTATCCGTCAGCCTTGCGGGCGGTACCCCTGCTTCAGGAGCCGAACTGATATAGCATTATGCGGCCCGGATATACGTGGAATTTTATGCATCCGGAAGCGGGGTTTTCGAAACGCGCAAACGTAAAGGTGCAACGATTGGATATCGCCGATCTGAAGGTCTTCGAAGCAGTTGCCCGTCTCGGTAGCATGAATCGGGCGGCCCTCGAACTGCATACCGTGCAATCCAACGTAACAGCGCGAATCCGTTCGCTCGAACGCGAGATAGGCGTGCCGCTGTTTCAAAGGCACGTTCGCGGCGTCAGCATGACACCGGCCGGACAGCGCATGCTGCCGTACGCCGCGCGCATGGGGAAGCTGCTTGCCGATGCAAAGACGGCGGCCGTGGACGACGGCCCGCCAGGCGGCGCACTGAACCTCGGAACGCTTGAAACAACCGCGGCCATACGCCTCGCTCCGGTCCTCGGAACGTTTACGCGCATGTATCCGAAGGTGCGATTGTCATTGTCGACCGGCACCACCTCCGGCCTGACGCGCGATGTCATCGAGTGCCGGCTCGATGGCGCGTTTATCGCGGGTCCGCTCGACTATCCCGACGTCCATACCGAAACCGTTTTCCGCGAAGAGCTGGTATTGGTGAGTTCGTGTGCGATACGGTCGCTCGATGCGCTATCGGCCGTTCAGGATCTGAAGGCCATTGTGTTCCGGATAGGCTGCTCATACCGTCAGCGGCTTGAAGCGTTGCTTGCCGAGATGGGAATCTTCGTTTCCGCGCCGCTCGAGTTCGGCTCGATCGACGCCATCATCGCTTGCGTCGTCGCGGGCGTCGGTGTCACACTTCTGCCACGATCGGTGGTGTCCGCAAACGCCAGCCACAACCTGCTGACCATGCATACGCTCCCCGACGGCAAAGGCCATGTCGAGACGCTTTTCATCCGCCGCCACGACGCCTATGTGTCCAGCGCCATGCAATCGTTTATCGACGTCGCACGTTCGGAACTCGGGGCGCGCATGGCCGCGGCATAACCGAGCCGCACCGCTTCGACGCGCCCCATCGGCAGCAATCTGCGTTTCAGATATCCCCATCGCAACAAACCGTCATTGATCGAACGAGAAGCTTGTTAAGCTATTCACACGCGTTCGCTCAACAATCCATGGGTTTGGCGTCCAACGAGCAGCCTTCGCCAGCAACGACCAAATTGCCGAGCTTCGAGCGATAACGCGCGCGGCCATTTGACTTTTTGCAGTGAGGTGTGGATGGATCAGCTCCAGATGTTGAGAGCCTTTGTTGCGGCTACGCAGCACCGGAGCTTCAGTAAGGCTGCCGAATCGCTCGGTGTAACGACCGGTGCGATTTCCAAGGCAGTCTCCAAACTCGAAGATCGAGTCCAGACACGATTGCTGCATCGAACCACGCGTTCGATCACGCTGACCGATGCCGCCCTTGCCTATTATCAAAGTTGCAGCAGACTCATCGAGGAACTCGACGAGGCGCATCGGCGCATCATGCGGCAGAGAGAGGTCGACAGCGGCCGGTTACGCCTCGCGGTGCATCACGGGCTTGTCGGTCCGGCATTTTCGCGGTTTATATCGGACTACCATTCGATCTCGCCCAACGTCAATCTTCAGGTATCCGTCAAAAGCGGCGCAGTCAATCTGTACGACGGCCAGTACGATATGGCCATGGTGCCGGCACCTCTTGTCGATCAGCAGGGCGTCATTCGACGCACGCTGTACCGGTCCGCAAGCGTACTGGTCGCGTCGCCGGGTTACCTCGATAAGTGGGGGACACCGAAACGACTGGCCGACCTCGCCGCGCACTATCTTCTGGTTCACCCCGACTTGCGTCAAGGCGGCTCGAACTCGGTGGACCTGATCGAAGACGGGCGAGCGGCGAGCGTCGCACCCATGTCTTCGATCGACGCCGACGAAGTTTCGCTACGCGCCGCCGCGCTGGCCGGAATCGGCATCGCGACATTGCCTGAAGCGATGTTGCATGAAGACCTGGCGGTGGGCGCACTCGTGCCGGTTCTCGCGCACTGCTCCGCACGCAATCCGGCAGGCGAAATCTGCCTCTTCTACTCCGATCGCGAACTGCTGCCGGTACGCTCCAGAACCTTTGTCGACTTCTGCGTCCAGTTCTTCAGGGAGGGCGGCCTGTATGCGTGCGCCGGCGAAGCGGACGCGACAAGTCAGTCCGTGCAGATATAGCCCGCGTATGCGGCCGGATCCAGCTGTTCGATTGTTCCGTTGTTCGATTACCAGCCCCGAGCTTTTGTCTTGCCCTGCCAGAGTATGGATACATTGCGCAACATGAAGACGTTTATCTCCCTGGCCGAGGCTGGGGGCTTCACAGCGGCCGCGCGGCAGCTCGACACGACGGCCGGCTATGTGTCGCGGTGCATTTCCGAACTGGAGGCCCATCTGCGCACGCGGCTCGTCAATCGCACGACGCGCAGGATCGCGCTAACAGAAGCCGGTTTGCGCTATCTAAGCCGATGCCATGACATTGTTGCGTCCGTCACCAATGCGGAAGCCGAGGCGTTGAGCACGCTTGCCAAGCCCGACGGAACACTGAAGATGCATTCCATGTCGAGCATCGGGCAGAACTATGTGGTGCCGGCGATCGCAACCTATCAGGAGCGCTTCCCCGAGGTGACGGTCGATCTCACACTGTCGCAAAACGTCCCGGATCTGCTCGAAGAAAGGTATGACGTGGCGCTTCGCGTGTCTCCGGCCGGCCTGCCCGACTCGATTTATATCTCGCACAAACTCGGTACGGTGCACAGCGTATTGTGTGCCGCGCCCTCCTACGTCGAACGTCATGGATATCCGTCGACGGTTGAGGAACTCGCTCGCCACACCTGTCTGCAGGTGGCGATGCCGCTCTTTCCCGCCGACGAGTGGACGCTGACCGGTCCCGGCGGGACGTACCGCTTTGCGCTGCCTGCCAAACGCTTCCGGGTCAATGTTCCCGATGCGATGGCAGCCGCACTGCATGACGGCATGGGTATCGGCGCACTGCCGACCCTCACGGTCAGATCCGCGCTCCGTTCGGGCGCCCTTGTGAGAGTGCTGCCGGAGTATCGCCTGCAGGAACTCAACATCTATATGCTGTACGCGTCGCGGCAATACCTGGACGCCAAGATCAAGACGTGGATCGAGTTCTTCAGGTCATGGATTGCAGCGGCGCTCGAGGAAGACGACGTCGCGCTCGACGAACCGACGCCATCGGACGCCGCGAAGCCTGCCGGAACGATCGCGACGCGACTCTCAGTCTGAAAAATCAGGATACCCAGGAACCCCTATGCGACATGCAGCGACCCGTGCAACGATGACACCCGCTTTCAACGTCTGGTGGGGTGCTCTTGCAGGCGCGTGTTCGAGTCTCGTCGGGATCGGTCTCGCGCGGTTCGCTTACACCCCGCTACTGCCCGCGATCATCGCTGCCCAGTGGTTCTCGGCATCGACGGCCGCCTATCTCGCCGCCGCGAATCTGGGCGGTTATCTGGCCGGCGCGCTGCTCGGCGGCTGGTTCTCGAAACATGCCGACTCCACGCTCGTGCTGCGCGCGATGATGCTGCTGGCGAGCGCCTCGTTTTTCGCCTGCTCCGTGCCGGTCTCTTTTTCGTGGTTCTTCGCGTGGCGTTTCGCATCGGGCCTGTCGGGCGGCGCGCTGATGGTGCTGGCCGCACCGACGATTCTTTCTCACGTGTCCTCGTCACGCCGCGGATTCGTCGGCGGTGCGATCTTCAGCGGCATCGGTCTCGGTATCGCGGCATCGGGCACCATCGTGCCGGCGCTGCTGCGCGAAAGTCTCACCGAAACATGGATCGGACTCGGCGTCTGCGGCCTTTTGCTGACCATCGTGGCTTGGAATGGCTGGCCAAAGCCGCATGCGAGCGGAGCCGCATCCGCCATGCCACCGCAGCCGAAACAGCGGCCGAAACACGCGGCGCCCCGCCGGCGCTCGCATGCACGCGCCGCTACCCCGCTGGCGCTGCGCGCGCTGTACACCGAGTATGCGCTGAACGCGGTGGGGCTCGTTCCGCACATGATCTTCCTCGTGGATTTCGTTGCGCGCGGGCTCGGTAAGGGGCTCGATGCGGGCGCGCAGTATTGGGTGATGTTCGGCCTGGGCGCAATCCTCGGCCCGCTGATTACCGGACATATCGCCGACCGCGTAGGGTTCGGTCCGGCACTGCGTGGCGTACTGGTGCTGCAGATCGTCACCGTCGCGTTACCCGCCTTCGATGCGGGCCCGGTCGCGCTGATCATATCGAGCGTGCTCGTCGGTGCGGCCGTGCCCGGCATCGTGCCGCTCGTACTGGGGCGCCTGCACGAACTGCTGGCTCAGCATCCGGCCGGGCAGAAGCGAGCATGGAGCACCGCGACGACCTGCTTCGCCACCTTGCAAGCCGCCGGGGCCTATGGTCTTTCGTACCTGTTCGGACACGACGGCGGCAACTACCGGATTCTGTTCGCGATCGGAACCGCTGCGCTTGTTCTTGCCCTCGCCGTAGATCTATGCGCCGTGCTGTTCATTCGACACGACACGCCGGCTCAATAGGCCGCGACCCGCGGCCCGCCTAAAGTAAAGGCCCGTCTCTTCAACGCAGTCAGATCCTCGCGACACGCATGGCGCGAAGGGGCTCTGTGCTACCGCCGATGCGTCGACGTGAGACGTTCACGCCAACGGATAGTCGCGCGCCATGATTTCGGTGAGAAACGACGCGACGGCCGCGATACGCGGCACCCTGCGCAGATATTGATGCGAACTCATCCAGACGTCGCGCGTCACCGCCAACCGTTTCACCGGAATCGGCAAGAGACCGAAGCGCTCGGCCCGCGCGAACGCCGGCAACATGACGATCCCCGCTCCGGCCGCGGCCGCGAACATCTGCGCGATCATACTGGTGGAGTGGAAAGCGATCGGCGGATCGTCGATCGCATCGTCGAGCCAGCGAACCGCGTCCAGTTGAATCAGGTCGTCGACATAGCCGACGAAGCGGTGCGCCCGCAACTCGTCGATCGATCGAGGCGTGCCGAACGCCGCGAGGTAATCCGGATGGGCGTACAGGTGCAGCGCAAAGCGCCCGATGTGTTCGATGTCCAGATTGACGCCGCGCGGCTCGAAAAAGCCGAGGAAAAGATCGGCCTCGCGGTGCGATATGCGCACGTCCGTCGCGGACGTCACCAGTTCCACCGTCAAACCCGGGTGGCGCCGTTTCAGGTCGACGAACTGTTCGCTTAGATAGAGCGAGGCGATGCCCTCCATCGTTGCGATGCGCACATGGCCGGCGTGTCCCGGAAGTGCTCCGTTCATCAGGTCGCCAAGCGTCAGCACGTTCGCCTCGACTGCTTCGACGTGGGCCAGCATCTCGCGCCCCTGCGCATTGAGCCGGTATCCGAGACGGTCGCGTTCGAATACCGGCGTCTCGAGCGCGAATTCGAGCGCCGATATGCGCCGGCCGACCGTGGCGTGGTCCATGCCGAGCAATCGCCCGGCCTTGGAGAGATTGCCGGCGCGCGCTACGGCGAGGAAGACGCGCAAGTCATCCCAGCTCAGGCGGTTCATGTTCATGGCAAGGTCGGTGCGGTTTTCATCGCGCTATTCTCGCCGTGCAATTTTGCACATGCCATAGATTGTTTTCCGGTTCGTGCTGAAAGGTCGCTTTCATAAACTTCGGGTCACCGGCCGGCGTTTCGCACCCGGGTTTGCCCCTGCATCCCCCCCGCACGCGCCCCGGCCGATTGATGACCTGACACCACCTGACGGAGACACCGATGGCCGAAAGCGACACGGACTGGGAGGCAATGCTCGCAAGCGAGCGTTTCAAACGGCTGGCACGCCGACGGCGCAACACGATCGTGGTGCTCGGTCTGGTAGCCGGGCTTTACTACTTTTCGATTCCCGCGCTGATCGCCTGGGCGCCGGACATCTTCCGCATCAGGCTCGCCCCGGGCGTCAATCTGGGCACCGCGTTCGCGGTCTCGCAGTATCCGTTCGGCGGACTGATCGTCTACATTTTCATGCGCCGCACGGCAGCGATCGATCGCGCCGCGGCCGGTCTTGCCGAGCGTCCGGATGCCGGCGTCGCGCTCGCGGAGGAACATCATGCGTACTAGCCTGCGTGCCGGTTGCGCGGCGGCCTGCCTTGCCGCCACGATCCCGGCGCACGCCGAAGCAGCTGACGCGGCCGCGGTCAGCCATCCTGTGCTGACCTATGCGGTCTTCGGTCTCGTGATCATGTCGACGCTATTGATCACATGGTTCGCATCGCGCAGCAACCGTACCGCGGGCGACTTCTATACCGCGGGCGGCAGCATCGGACCGGCGAAAAACGGCCTGGCCATTGCCGGCGACTATCTGTCGGCGGCGGCCTTCCTCGGCGCCTCCGGACTCATCGCACTGTACGGCTTCGACGGCATGATCTATCTGGTCGGATTCTTTGCGGCGTTTATCCCGGTGCTGCTGTTTATCGCCGAACCGTGCCGGAATCTGGGGCGCTACACGATCGGCGACGTGCTCGTCGCGCGCAATAGTTTCCGCGCGACCAAAGCGGTATCCGCCGTGTCGAGCGTGGTGGTGGCGCTGGCCTACATGATTCCGCAGATCGTCGGCGGCGCTGTTATCGTGCGCGCGCTCGTCGGCATCGACTACAACGTATCGGTATGCGGCGTCGGCGGCCTGATGCTCGTGTACGTCGCGTGCGGCGGCATGAAAGCAACCACCTGGGTGCAGGTTATCAAGGCCGTGCTGCTGATCGGCACATCGTTCGTGCTCGTCGTGCTCGCGTGGCTGCCGTTCGGCTTCCGCGTCCCTGCTTTCATGGACGCCGTGGTGCATAGCTCGTTCGTGCAGGCGCATGTCGCCTCGATGGCGGCCGCGCGGGGGCTTGCCGGCGACGAACTCGGCTGGCGCTTTCTCGAGCCGGGGCTGTATCTGAACAAGCCGCTCGAACTGCTTTCGCTCGGGCTCGCGCTCGTGCTCGGCACCGCGGCGATGCCGCACATCCTGATGCGCCTCTTTACCGTCAAGGACGCGAAAGCGGCGCGCCAGTCCGTGATGTGGGCGATGCTCGGCATCGGCGTGTGCCACCTGTCGATTGTCGTGATCGGTTTCGCGGCCGCCTATTTCGTCGGCGCCCCGCTGATCGCGTCGCTCGACAAGGGCGGCAATCTGGCGGCGCCGCTGCTCGCGCAGGCGCTGACCGGCGGCCGGGGCAGCGTGGGCGGCGACCTGATGCTCGCCTTTATTGCCGCGGTCGCATTTGCGACCATCGTCGCCGTGGTGGCCGGGCTGACGCTGGCCGCCGCCTCGTCGCTCGCGCACGACGTCTACGTCGGCGCCATGAAGAACGGACGCGCGACCGAACGGCAACAGGTGATGGCGGCGCGCGTGGCCACGCTTGCCGTCGGCGCGGTGGCCATCGCGGTCAGCATCCTCGAGCGCGGCCAGAACGTCGCCCAGCTCGTCGGGCTCGGCTACGCGGTCGCCGCCTCGGCCAACCTTCCCGCCCTCGTGCTGACGCTTTACTGGAAAAGAACCACGACGCAAGGCGTACTCGTCGGGATTGTCGGCGGGACGCTCGTGGCCATCGCCCTCGTGCTCGTGTCGCCGAACATGACTTATCCGGCGATGGTGCGGGGGCAAGCGCTGCAACAGGTGGCGGAGATCGACAGGCAACTTGCCGCCGCACCGCCCGACCGCGCGAACCGGCAGCATCTGCTGGCGAGCCGCGGCGCGGCGCAAGCGGCAGCCGATGCCATCCGCGCCGACGCGACGAGCCTCGTCGGGCTCAAAGCGCCGCTCATCGGCTTGCGCAATCCGGGGATCATCTCGATTCCTGTCGGGTTCCTGCTCGTCATCCTGGTTTCGCTGCTCACGCGCGACGCCGCGGCGCGCAAGCGCTGGGCGGAACTCGTTGTGCGCCGCGAGACAGGTTACGGCGCCGTGTCCGCATTCGATCACTAATACAATCTATCGAGCCAATACCATCATGTCCTATCTTCCCGTCGTAAAAGTTGCTGCGGTCCACGCGGCGCCTGTGTTCCTGAACAAGCGTGCAACGGTTGCCAAAGCGGTTTCGCTGATTCGCGAAGCAAGCCGTAACGGTGCCCAGCTCGTGGCGTTTCCCGAGTCGTACATTCCGGCGTTCCCCGTGTGGGCATCGCTCTGGGCGCCGATCGACAATCACGACCTGTTCGAACGGTTCGCCGCGGAAAGCCTCTATGCGGACGGCAGCGAACTCGCGGAAATCGCTGCCGAAGCGGAGCGCAACGGCGTGTTCGTTTCGATGGGGTTCAGCGAGCGCTCGCGCGCCAGCGTCGGCTGCCTGTGGAATTCGAACGTGCTGATCGACGATCGCGGCGCAGTGCTGAACCATCACCGCAAGCTTGTGCCGACGTTCTACGAGAAGCTCGTCTGGGCAGCCGGCGACGGCGCCGGTCTGCACGTCGCCGATACGCGCATCGGCCGGATCGGCGGGCTGATCTGCGGCGAGAACACCAATCCGCTCGCCCGCTATTCGCTGATCGCGCAGGGCGAGCAGATTCACATCTCGAGCTGGCCCGCGCTGTGGCCCACGCGCCGCCCGATCAGCGGCGGCAACTTCGACAACGTCTCGGCGAACCGGCTTCGTGCCGGCGCGCATTCGTTCGAAGCGAAGGCATTCGGCATTATCTGCGCAGGCTATATGGATAACGAAATGCGCGACTTCCTCGTGGCGCGGGACCCCGCCGCCGCCGCGGTGCTCGACGGTTCGTCGCGCGCCATGACCCTGTTCGTCGATCCGACCGGCGCGCCGGTCGGCGATTCGCTTTGCGATGAGGACGGCATTGCCTATGCGCAGTTCG
>NZ_BAAILL010000029.1:10024-94838 GCF_054589215.1 Paraburkholderia sp. 2C
TGCCTATGCGCAGTTCGATCTGAACCGCTGTGTCGAACCGAAGCAGTTCCACGATGTGGTCGGGTACTACAACCGCTTCGATGTGTTTTCGCTGACGGTCGACCGCGAGCGGCATGAACCGGTGTCGTGGCGCACGCCCGCCCACGCTGCGGTGCCGCAACCGGTTGCCGAACCGGTATTGATCATTGACTGAGCGTGCGTAGCGACGCGCGGAAAAGCGCCACCTTCCATGACGCGAACCCATCGGGTGCGCCATGGGAGGCACGGCTTTCACACTATTTCGTGAATTCTGCTGGCGCCGCGATGGGAAGGCGGCGATGCCGGGGCGCTACCGCGTGCCTGTGTGCCACTATCGGGCGTTCCGGACGACACGTGCCTGCGGTGCGTGCCGCTCGGCGCCTGCCCGTTGCCGGCGTTGCCGACAGCGGGCGCGGCGTCGCCCGAACCGGATTCTGAACCCGAACCCAGCAACGGGTCGCTCGATCCCGAGTCCAGCAGAGGATCGGTGGTGGGCGCCCCACCCGAGCCTGATTGATTGAGCTGCGCGTCAATTTTGTTAACGAGAGCCATCGTCTGGAAGTAGTCCGATCCCGCAATGCGCATGGTGCGCTCCTGTAGTGTGGAACACCGAAATCAGGCGTATCGACACGTATGCTCAAGATCTTTAGAAGGGCTTCGTCATGTTCAACAATAAACGCCCTGGTTGAATAATGTTCAACGTTCCGCGACGCGGTCATCTTCTCCATTCGCGGAAGGTTGCGGGCGCATCTTTCCGGGGAATTCTTCGCCATCGACGGCCGCGATTCACGCCGACGGGCTGAAAACCAGTTCGAGCGCCTCGGGCCGATGCCGCAGAAATCCCTGCGCGTAATCGATGCCGATCTCGCGCAGCAGCGTCTCCACCGTTTCCGATTCGACGAATTCGGCGATCGTCTTCTTGCCGGTGATTCTCGCGATATCGCGAATGCAGCGCACGGTCGCCTGATCGACGAGATCGTGCTCGAGGTTGCGGATGAACTGGCCGTCGATCTTCAGATATTCGACCGGCAGGCTTTTCAGGTATCCGAATGACGATACGCCGCTGCCGAAGTCGTCGAGGGCGAAGCGCACGCCGCGCGCCTGCATCGTCCGAAAGAAGCAGGTTGCATCGCCGAGATTCGTAATCGCCGCCGTCTCGGTAATTTCGAAGCACAGTTTCTCGTGATCGAACGGCATCGCGTTCAGCAGGTCGAGCGCGTACTGCTGGAAGTCGCGATCGCCGATCGATAGACCCGACAGATTCACCGCGACGGTACTGACGTTCGACAGCATCGCCCGGTGCTCGGTCATCCATGCGAACACCTGCTGAATCACCCACCGGTCGATCCGCGACGTCATCTGAAAACGGTCCGCGGACGGTAAAAACGCGCCTGGCGGAATCAGCTTGCCGTCCTCACCGACGAGCCGCAGCAGCATTTCGCCGTGTATGCCCTCGTCGCTGTCGACGAGCGGCGTGATGTGCTGCCAATGGAGCACGAAGCGGCCCGTATCGATAGCCTGTTCGAGACGCCTGACCCATTGCATGTCTTCACGCCGCGATTCGATCATCTGGTCCGCTTCGACGTAGGTGTGCACGCGGTTGCGGCCCGCCTCCTTCGCCGCATAGCACGCGCTGTCGGCGGCCTGCAGCACATTGGCGGTGTTCGGCCAGCGCCCGTCGAGCGGCACGAGCCCGATGCTCGCTCCCGTATGCAGGCGCAGGTTGCCGTGCCGGAAGCGAAATGCGTCGATGCTGCGGCAGATCCGGTCGGCAATGTCCTGCGCAGTCTGGATCGAACATCGCTCGACAATCAGCCCGAATTCGTCGCCGCCGAGGCGCGCGAACGTGTCGGCCGGCCGGATCAGCTTGCGGATCACTTCCACCACCTGCCTGAGCAGACGGTCTCCGGCCGCATGTCCGCCGGCGTCGTTCACGAGCTTGAACTGATCGAGGTCGATATACATCAGCGCATGGCTCGAACCGTCGGTGCGGGTGGACGTGAGTGCGGCATGCAGCCGGCGCTCGAACTCGTCCCGGTTGAGCAGACCGGTCAGCATGTCGTGCGTCGCGCGATGGGTCATCTCCTGGCTCAACCGGTGCTGCTCCGAGACATCGTGAAACACCAGCACGACGCCGAGCGTGCGGCCCGCGCTGTCCTTGATCGGCGCCGCGGAGTCTTCGATGTGATATTCGCTACCGTCGCGGCTAATCAGAATGGTGTGATTGGCAAGGCCGACGATCCGGTCTTCCGAAAGACAAACGGTGATCGGATTCTTGGCCGGCGCCCGCGTGGTTTCGTTGACGATCCGAAATACCGCGCTGGACCATTGCCCTCGCGCATCGGCGTTATGCCAGCCCGTCAGTTGTTCCGCTACAGGGTTCAGATATTCGACATTGCCATTCGCGTCGGTGGTGATCACGCCGTCGCCGATCGAATGCAGCGTCACGCGCAGCCGCTCGAGCTGCGCCGCGAGTTCGGCTTGCGCGCGCTTGCGTTCGGTCACGTCTTCGAGCACCGTCAGATAACGAACCGGATAACCGTGGTGATCCCGCTCGACGATCGACGCGACCGAGATATCGATCAGCGCCCCGTTCTTGCATCGCATCCGATACTCGGCAGCGGCAGTCCAGCCAGGCGGCGTGTCGCACGGCGAGTCCGCGCCGATCGCGCGCCGCCTCGAATCGGGCGTCAGAAAGTCGGTCCAAAGCCGCTCCATGACTTCATCGCGCGTGTAGCCAAGCGTCGCCAGCCACGTCTCGCTGACGTGCATCAGGCGTCCGTCGCAGTCGGTCGAGTGAAGCATCGCGGGCGTCGCCTCGTAGAGCGCGCGAAAGCGCTGCTCGCTCGCCTTGAGCTTGCCAAGCGACGCATTCAGGGCGTCCTTCATCCGCTTCATGCCGGCCAGCAGCGCACCGATCTCGTCGCTGCGTTCGATGACGACCGTGTCCGAGAAGTTTCCCGCCTCGATCCGCGCAAGCAGGTCGAGCGCATGGCGCAGCGGCCGCGAGATGGTCTTGCGCAAAGCGAATGCCGCCAGCAGCGCGGTCACGAGGCCGGCGAGCATCATGAACGCGGTCAATCCCATCGTCCACTGCTCGGCCTGCACGGCGGACGCGTACAGGCGCGTGGATTCGTCGATCTGATCGTCTTCCAGTTTCGCGACGGCCCGCGTGTAAGCACTGTAGTCGGCATTGAGTGCCGCGAAAGACAGCGCACGCGCAGGCCCCTGATCGTGCGTGCGCAGCGACGCAATCAGCGGCGCGAAGCCATACGTTTTGAGCCGCTGCCGGGCCGCATCCACTTCGCTCGCGAGCGACCGTTCGTGATCGCGGGTTAGCGTGCGCCGGTACATCCGCCATTGCAGGTCGGATCGCGCAATGAGTGCGCTAGCATCGTCGAGAGCAGCTTCGCGATCGTTCGCTGCCGGGTCGGCGACGATCCGGTCGAGTTTCATGCGCGCCCTCGCGAGCCCCTGCTCCTGACGCTCGATCGCCAGCAGTTGCGACACGTTGATATAAGTCGCTTCGTGCGCACGCGTCGCGGTATCGATGCCATACAGTCCGCTGGCGCTGACGAGCACCAGCAAGGTCTGCAGAAGGACGATCACCACGGTGATCAGCGTGCGTATCCTGATTCGCTTGAACATAATGAGGCTGGGAGGCGGTGCGCGCGGTGCGACGGCCGATGCATCGGGCGCGCGATGCGTGTCGCGATCGCGCCGCGCGCGGTTGCCCGATCGGGACGTTCGCGCGCATCGGGCGCGGCCGGGTATCGGGCGCGTCAGGCGTGTCCGGCGTGTCCGGTGCCCAGCCGGGCAGCCGCGTCGAGCCGGAACGCGTTGACGGCCGTATCGAGCTCGGTGCCCTGATCCTCGAGCGAGCGCGCGGCGGCCGCTGCTTCTTCGACGAGCGCGGCGTTGCGCTGCGTGACCTCATCCATCTGCATGATCGCCCGGTTCACCTGCTCGATGCCGCGGCTCTGCTCTTCGGACGCGAGTGCGATGTCGCCGATCACGTTGGCCACCTTGCCGACCGCGGCCGTGACATCCGAGATCGCTTCGCCGGCCTGATTGGCAAGCGACGATCCCGCATGAATCTTCTGCACCGACAGCGCGATCAGGTCCTTGATCTCTTTTGCCGCGCTCGACGCCCGTTGCGCGAGGCTGCGCACTTCGCCCGCGACGACCGCGAAGCCCCGCCCCTGTTCGCCGGCGCGCGCGGCTTCCACCGCGGCGTTCAGCGCAAGAATATTGGTCTGAAACGCGATGCCCTCGATGATGCCGGTGATCTGCGCAATACGGTCGGAGCTCTCGTCGATTTCGCTCATCGTGTCCACGACTTGCACCACCACTTCATGTCCCTTGCGCGCCAGTTGCGCGGCGCTGCCGGTCAGCGTGCTGGCGTGTTTCGAGCTATCGGCGTTGTGCTGCACCGCTGTGGTCAGCTGTTCCATGCTCGACGCCGTTTCTTCGAGCGACGCGGCCTGCTCTTCCGTGCGCGACGACAGATCGGCATTGCCCGCCGCAATCTGCGCAGCCGCCGTGCGCACCGAATAGCTCGATTCCTGCACCGTGCGCAGCACGGCCTTGACGCGCTCGATCAGCTGATTGAACGCTTCGGCGGTCCGGCCGATTTCATCGCGGCGCTCGACGGGTGCGCGCAGCGACAGATCGAGCGACTGGCTGACCGCACCCAAGGTCTGCTGCAAGCCGGCGAGTCCGCGGCGAACGCGATTGAACAGTCGCCAGGCCAGCCCGCCGGTCAATGCGAATACGGCCAGTGCGGTCAAGGCGAGCGTCCAGACCGACGCGGTGGCGGCACGCTCGCCGCGTGCGCCGAGCGCGATCGCCTGGGCGATGTTGTAGTCGGTCTGGTTCTTCAGGCCTTTGACGACGGCCGCGGTGGCGGGCGTCAGCGGCGCGAGCGCGGCGTCGAGCTGGCTATCGTCGAGCACCTGCGAGGTCTTGTCGATAAACTTCGCCTGGACGGAGCGGTACGCGGCAAGGTTCGCGGTATCCGCCGCGAGGAACGCCTGGTCCTTGTCGTCGACGACGTGATCGTGTGCGTAGCGCACGAGAATTTCATCGAGGCGCCGATGCGCGTCGCCGATGCGCTGATCCCTTTGCAGACGCAGCTGCGGATTTGACGTCATCGCACGCGACAGCGTCGCTGCACGGATTTCCGACATCTGCGCGGTGGCTTCGGCGAGGTCGACGAGGGCCGGTATCGTATTGGCTTCGACGTACGCATAGCGCGCTTCGGAAGCGGTCAGTTGCCACAAGCCATACCCGGTGATAAAGACAAGTGCCAGTAGCGCGACTGCCAACGTCAGCGCCATATTCCTAATAATCGTCACGCCGTTCCCCGCCCGTTTCTCGAATACAGTGTTCTGTTTTTGTAAGCGTGTCGAACCTGATCCAGACAGGCCGCTACGCAAGCGAGAAACTATCCGCGCCGCACGGGCACGTGAAAATCAGGCGGGGCTGATTCTGTTGTAGGGCGATCCCGATACCCGTGTCGACGCAGGCCGACATCGCCGGCAACGCGTGCAGCCAGTGACGGGCGGCGCATGCGCCGATGTGCGCGCCTAGTCGATCAACTGATGCGACACCGCGTAACGCACGAGCTGCGCGTTATTGCGGCAGTTCAACTTCTGCATGAGGCGAGCTTTGTGCGTACTGACGGTCTTGTTGCTGATCGCGAATTCCGCCGCGATTTCGTTGACGCCGCGCCCATGCGCCAGCAGCCGGAAAATCGCGAACTCGCGTGCCGACAGCCGTTCGTGCGGCGCGCCTTGCAGCGCTTCGCCCGCGTCGAACACCATATGCTCGGCCAGTTGCGGATCGATAAAGCGGCCGCCCGCCGCGACTTTGCGGATGGCGGCGAGCAGCGTGTGCGGCTGGTTGTCTTTCGTCAGGTAGCCGGCCGCGCCGGCTTTGAGCGTATAGCGGACAAAATGCAGTTCGCTGTGCATGCTCAGCACGAGAATCGGCGGTGCCGCTTCGCGCGCCCGGATGTGTTCGATCAGGTCGACGCCGCTGATACCCGGCATCGACATGTCGAGCAGCAGCAGATCGACCGGCGTGCGACGCAGTGCGGCAAGCACATCGCCGCCGTTCGCGGCTTCCCCGACGACTTCGATGCCGGGCTCCAGCGCGAATAGCTGTTTGATCCCTTCACGCATGATGGCGTGGTCGTCCGCGATCAGAATGCGGATCATGATGCCTCTGACGATACGCTGGCGGGAATGCGAATGCGCAACGTCGTGCCCGCGCCCGGTGACGTAAGCAGATCGAAAGTGCCGGCAAACATCAAAACGCGCTCGCGAATCCCCACCAGCCCAAACGACTTCGATTTCTTTTCCGATGCATCGAAGCCGATTCCGTCGTCGCGGATTTCGAGCAGCCACCCTTGCGCCTGGCGCTTGAGCAGCACGCACGCGCGCGTGGCGCGCGCATGCCGGATGATATTGCGCAGTGCTTCCTGCGTGATGCGGAACAACGCGGTCGTTTCGCTTTCCCGCAGTGCGATGGTCGACAGATCGGTACTGAACCTGCACGGAATACCGGTCTCGCCGGTGAACTCCTTGACCAGCCACTCCAAAGCCGGCAATACGCCCAGGTCGAGCGCGACCGGGCGCAAGCTGGTTACCGCGTTGCGCACGACCTTGATCGCGCTGTCGACGTGGCCGGCGATCAGGTTCGCCCGCCTCGTGAGCGCGGGGGCGTCGGCGCCGAATTCGAGGCTGAGCACACCCAGTTGCAGCCGCACCGCGAGCAGCGACTGCGCGAGGCCGTCGTGCAGCTCGCGCGCAAGGTGCTTGCGCTCTTCTTCGCGCGCCGCCTCGCTGCGGTCCGCCAGTTGCCGGATCAGATGGCGCGATTCCTTGATGCGCATTTCGGCTTCTTTCGCTTGCGTCACGTCGCGGCTGATCGCGATGGCGCTGACGATCTCGCCGTCCGCGTCGCGTTCGGCCGCAATGCGAACGGAGTTATACACCCGTGCATGGCCGGGCCGCTTCCAGACGCCCGAGATTTCGTCAGCCTTGCCCGAGGTCAGCACGCGGCGGACAATCGCCTCGTAGTCTTCGACCGGAATGTCGGATGCCCACGCCTCCCTGAGCGGCACGTTGAGCGCCTGTTGGGCGGACAGGCGAAGGTTGCGCTCGAAGGCCGGGTTCACGTAGATGCGTTCGCAATGCCGGTTGTATCGCACCACGCTGTCCGGCAGGTTTTCGGCGAGCGTCCGGAACGCCTTCTCGCTTTTGCGCAGCAGGTCCTCGGCCCGTTTGCGCGCGCTGATATCGACCGTCGTGCCGATGTATTCGACAACGCGTCCGTCCTCGTACGACAGCGGCCGGCCGGTGCCGAACACATGACGGATCGCCCCGTCCGGGAGCACGATCCGGTATTCGCATTCGAACGCGCTGTTTGCTTCGATCGCCCGCTGCACGACATCGCGGACCATGTCGCGGTCCAGCGGGTGAATACGCCGCCGGATCGCTTCGAAGCTGGGCGGCGTGGCCGCGGGTGCGAAGCCGAGAATCCGGTAGTGCTCCTCCGACCAAACGAGCGTCGCCGATCCGATGTTCCACCGCCAGCAGCCGGTCCGGCTGATTTTCTGGCCTTCGGCGAGAAACGCCCTGCTTAACCGCAGCTGGTCGGCCACGCGCAGATGTTCAGCATTTTCCCTTTGCAGTGCCTGGTTCGCCTCGGTCAGCATCGAGACCGTCTGCGCGAGCCGCCGGTGTGCGTCGCGAAGCGAGCGCGCGGTGCGGTGCTGCAACGCGCCGAGGCAGCCGATAAACGTCGCCGTGAGCGAAAACATCGCCATGCGCGGCAAGTCGATCGGGTCGACACGCAGCGAATGCAGCGGCTGCACGAAGCCGTAATCGAATGCGACGAGCGACAGCACGACGGCCCACATGCCCGGACCGATGCCGCCGAGCCACGAACTGAGGACGATCGCACACAGCGACATCGACGCGGCGGCGGACACGAAGTGCTGCGACAGCCAGTCGGCGCACGCGAAGGAGACGGTCACGAAGCCGGTGGCCGCGACGTATCGCGCGGCCACCGTTCTGAACGGCCAGACTGCTTCGTTGTCCATTTCACCTTTCCCTATGAAGAAATGAGCGCGGCGACGCAATGGGAGACAGGCCCGGTCGAAAGAAACGGGATGGCGGCCCATGCCGGACAAACCGGAGATCGCTTGCGCGCTTCAGGCGATGCGATGGCTCGCGCGCCAGGCTTGAGGGCGCGCGACGACAGGCGTGGTTTCGCGGCGCGACCGCGATGATAGCCGAAACCCAGGTGACCAGTACTCGGGGCTAGCGAGACTTAATCTTCGCAGACGAAGGCGCCGAGCGTCCGTCTCAGGTGCGCCTCGACCGGCTTGGGGGAGATGCGATTCTTAGTGATACAAAGAAGATCGGCTTCGCATGCAACGCGAGAGCCGTGGCAATCGTGACTCGCGACGGCCGGCGTCTCGATCCGCATGGCTAGCCGCGGAATTCCTGATGATCCAACAGCCACCGGGAAGCTTCGTTGAGGTTCGGCAATACGCCCAGTCCAGGCGTATCCGGCAATTCAAAGGTTCCATTTTCGACGCGCGGAAATGGCGTCGCCAACGCTTCGCGTAGCGGATTTTCCATCACATCGTGTTCGAGCAGACCGTCGCCGCCCGCCGCGGCAAGCAAATGCGCCGAGGCGAGCAAACCGATTCCGCTTCCCAGCCAATGCGGGCAGTAGGTCAGACCTCGCGCGACAGCATGGCGCCCGACCGCGAGACACCCGGTCACACCGCCCCATTTCAGCAGGTCCGGCTGCACGACCCGATGACTGGCCTGATTGATCAAGGACGAAAATGCCGCAAAGCCCGAGACATTCTCGCCACCCGCAAGCGGTGTGCGGGAGATCATCGCGAGTTCGGCCCACTCGTCGGCGCAACTGTTCGCGGGAATCGGCTCTTCCACCCATCCGAGATTGAATTCGGCAAGGCGCGGCAGGGCGCGGCGCGCCTGCGTCATATCCCAGCCCTGATTGACGTCGACCATCAGGCGTTCGCCTCGGCGCAGTTCCTTCTGCAGGTCTTTGAGAACTTCGACGTCTTTGTCAAGGCCAAAGCCAACCTTGACCTTGAAGGCGCTAAAGCCCTTTTCTCTCGCGCGCTGCACCGTCCTGACCGCCGAGTCCGGATTGAGTCCGCTCGCGTAAACGGGCACACGGTTCCGGCTAGCCGGTGCGCCGAGCAGGCGGCCAAGCGGAAGCGCGGCACGCCTCGCCTGAAGGTCCCACAGCGCAAGATCGAGTCCGGCGATGCAGGCTGCGATCGGACCAGCCTCTCCGCTCTGGATGGTCCAGCGCCGCGTTTTTTCCGTCACGGTGTGCCATGCGTGTGCGGCGTCGTCGTACTCGCCGGCAAACGCTGCGGGCGCAACGACCGTCTCCATCAGGCGCACTTTGTTGTCCGCCGAAAACGGCGGGAAGTTGCACCAGATTTCGCCCCAGCCGTACGCCCCTTCGGCATCTTCCACGCGAAGCAGCAGCACCGAACGCCGAGGGATCGAACCGAATGAAGTTTGCACCGCCTCGGTCACTTCGGCGCGGAACAGATGGGTTTCGATACGTGCAATCCTGATAGCCATGTAAAACGATCCTTGACGGGTGATGGGCGTGGCGTCTGTTTCAACCGGTGGCATCCGAACGGGAACGTGCCTCGGGCGCTCGATTCAATGGTACTTGCGGCGGTCGCGAATAACGAATACCGATACTGGATGATTCCGATCTCAAACCGGGATGTCCGTTCACCCATCGCATCCTGAAGCCGATGATCGTCGTACTGAACAACGATGAAGGCCCGATCGAAACGCCGCTCTGCAACGAGCGCGCCATCACCTACAATGACATCGTCCGCTGCGCGTGATGCGCAGTTGCCGCGCGCGCCGGGTTGCAATGACTGCTTCGGCGCCCGCGTGAACGCCGCCGGCGCGGAGCGGGATGCAGCAATGGAGTGCGCCGCCTGTATCGCGGAGGTGACGGATGCGTACGCCGCCTCGCAGCTGTCGTTGAAGTTGCATGACACGGTGAAGACCTTCTACCCATCCTGACGCCGGCATGCCGGCTTTTCCGTGGACATCGCCATGAAGCCCATGTCACGCCGTCAAGCGCTCCAGACCGCCGCCGCACTCGGCGCACTCGGCGCACTCGCAGCACGCCCCGTCTGGGCCAGCGATACCCGGGTTAGCCTGCCCCTCCCGCCGGAGCGCAGGCCGGACGCGCAAGGCGTGATCGCCTTCGACGCCCGCGGCGCCAGCCGGCGCTTCCTGCCCAACCGGAACACGCCGACCTACGGCTATGCCGGCGCCTTCCTCGGGCCGGCGCTGCGCCTACGGCGCGGCCAGACCGTGAAGATCGACTTTACGAACCACCTGCCCGAGCCGACGACCGTGCATTGGCATGGGCTCATCATCCCTGGCGACGTCGATGGCGGGCCGCACCGGCCCGTGCCACCCGGCGGGCGCTGGCAGCCGACGCTGCCGATCGACCAGCCGGCCGCCACACTCTGGTTCCATCCGCACTTTTATCCCACCACCGCCCCGCAGGTGATCAAGGGGCTCGCCGGCCTGCTGATCGTCGACGACGAGGAGGCGGACCGGCTGGCCCTGCCCTCGCGCTGGGGCATCGACGACATTCCGCTGATCATCCAGGATCGCCGCTTCCGCAGCGACGGCGCGTTCTTCGACACGATGAACATCATCACGGCGACCAACGGCTATGTCGGCACCGTGCCGCTGATCAACGGCGCGCAATATCCCGAGGCGCGCACCGCGCGCGGCTGGGTGCGGCTGCGCGTGCTCGACGGGTCCAATGCGCGCAGCTACCGGCTGAGCGCCTCGGACGGTCGCTCGCTCTTCGTGATCGGCTCCGACGGCGGGCTGCTGGAACGGCCGGTGGAGGTGAACCAGCTCACCGTGCATGCGGGCGAGCGCTTCGAACTGATGGTGGATTGCCGCTCCGGCAATCCCTTCGACCTTGTCACGTTGCCCGAGGGCGACGCCATCATGCGTCTGCCGCCCTTCGACAAGCCGCTGCCGCTGCTGACAATCCGGCCTGTGGGCACACAGGGAAAGGGCAAGCTTCCCGACGCGCTGGCCAAGTTGCCTTCATTGCCCGCAGAGCCGCCCGCGGTCAGTCAGGCGCTGGTCATGAATATGTTCAGCGACCAGGCCGGCATGATGCCGCTGATGAAGGCCGGGCTGCCGATGGGTGCGGCGCCGCCGGGCCCAGTCGCGCCGGAGGTCGTTGCCCGCGTGACGCAGCTGATCGAGAACGAGCCGGCCTTGCCGATGGCCGAGCAGCTCGCCCTCAACGGCGTCAACGGCAAGCCGTTCTCACTGAAGGAGCCGGGCTTTACGGCCGCCCGCGGCGAGCTGCTGCGCTGGCGGATTTCGGAAGGCGACGACAAGATGCTGCATCCGGTGCACATTCACGGCTGCCAGTTCCGCATCCTGTCGGAGAACGGGCGGCCGCCGCCGCCGCATCGCGCCGGGTGGAAAGACATCGCGCCGATTGCGAATGCCGGCGTCAGCGAACTGCTGGTGAGCTTTCCTCTCCCGGCCGCCGCCGACGCGCCCTATATGGCGCATTGCCATATCCTGGAGCATGAGGACTCCGGCATGATGACGCAGTTCACGGTGGCCTAGCGCGTATCGCGCAGTCCGGCCCGCATCCCCTGTCTCGGGAGACGGCCGGCCTCTGCCCGTTGCGGTCCGCACGCGCGCAGCGTGTGCGTCGGTGTGGCTCGCATATCGATCAGCTGCACGCATCGTTTCGATGCCCTTCCACTCCCTTTCTTGCCTGTCATTTTGCAAGGCTCGAGCGTGCTTTGGCGCTTGGTTTTCAGCTCGATAACAGCGTTCGAAATTTATATTTGCTCTGCTTAAGAAGCCTGTTGACTTCCGATTCGGAGAGTGCCTAAAATTCGCCCGTCTCAATGAACGGGGCTGATGCCTTGGACACTTGCAGTAGTCGACCTTCGAACAGTTTCGCTGCCTGACCGCAGGACGTCCGCGCTTTTCCCAGCCGCCGTCTTGCCGCAGGCAGACGGTGCGCGTCGTCGTTACCTTCCCGTGCACCTTGAGTAGCGTCACGTGAACGCAGCGCTTGTTTGCGTCCGCGTGGCATCGCGTCGCGAGTGTCCACTCGCTGCCGCGTCCGTTCGCGCCTTTTTCGAGTAATGGGCGTGGGCTGACGCGTGGATCAACACGTCCGTCGCCAACGTTAATAAGGAGCCGCCATGCCAGACAGTGACAGTTATCCCATATGCCACTCATCTCTACCTTTACCTGAGGAAAGCGAGTAGACGCTCCCCGTCGCGCACAGGGTGCGTGCGCCTCTGCATCTGCTGGCTTTCCACGAACCGCGTCAAGCCAAACGCAGGGAGCAATACCATGACCTTCGGCCTTCTGCTGCCGCACCTGCCCCACACGCAGGAAGCGCACGTCCACTACGACTCGATGCTGTCGCTGCACGTTCGCACGCCGCATAAATTCGCCGCGCTCTGGCGGCGCCTCGTCACCCCCGCTTCGTAAAGCAGCGCACCCGTTCCGCCATACGTCGGCGACGTCGTCGTTCGACGACGCACGTCCCGACGTAGCAGAACCGCGCATATTCCATTCGTTAAGCTCACCTGGAGAACCAGGCAAAATGTCTACTCCACCGCACGTTTCAACAACGCGGAGCGCCGTGCTCGACACGGCGCACGTCGGCGACATCAAAGGCGCACTGGGCACCATCGCTCATCACGACATTGCACCGCGCATCGGCTGGCGGGCGCGTCTGCGCACGCTGCTGGCGATTCTCGGCCCTGGCCTCATCGTGATGGTCGGCGACAACGATGCGGGTGCTTTCGGCACTTACACCCAGGCGGGACAGAACTATGGGACCACCTTGCTGTGGACCTTGATGCTGCTGGTGCCCGTGCTGTTCGTCAGTCAGGAGATGGTGCTGCGGCTAGGCGCGGTAACCGGCGTCGGCCACGCGCGCCTCATCTTCGAACGCTTTGGAAAATTCTGGGGGGCGTTCAGTGTCGTCGATCTGTTCATTCTCAACGCACTGACCATCGTGACCGAGTTCATCGGCATCACGTTCGTCCTCGACTTTTTCGGTGTGTCGAAGGTGCCTGGCGTGTGTATCGCGGCGGCGCTGACCATGGCTGCGGTCAGTACAGGAAACTTCAGGCGCTTCGAACGATTCGCCGTCGTGCTTTGCCTGCTTAGCCTGCTGCTGGTGCCGGTGCTGGTGTCGATTCACCCGCCGGTCGGCCAGATAGCGCACAACTTCCTGATTCCCAACTGGCCAGCACAGGCGAAGCTCAGCGACGTGATGCTGCTCATCATCGGCATCGTCGGCACGACGGTCGCACCGTGGCAGCTGTTTTTCCAGCAAAGCTATATCGTCGATAAGCGCATCACGCCGCGTTTCATCAAGTATGAGAGAACCGATCTGCTGATCGGCATTGTGTTCGTGATGATCGGCGCCGTGGCGATGATCTCGTTCTGTGCTGCGCTTTACGCAGGGAAGCCCGAATTCGGCAACTTCACGGATGCGGGCGGCGTCATTGCCGGTCTGCAGAAGTATGCAGGCCGCACGTTAGCCGTTCTGTTCGCCGTGGCGCTGCTCGACGCCTGCATTATCGGTGCCGCTGCGGTATCGCTCGCGACCGCGTATGCGATCGGCGATGTATTCAGGATTCGCCATTCACTGCACCGCAGTGTGTCGGATGCGAAAGGCTTCTATCTCGTGTACTTCGGCATTATTGCCGCGGCGGCGGCGCTGGTTCTGATTCCTGGCAGCCCGCTGGGTTTGCTCACCGAAGCGGTGCAGACACTCGCCGGCGTATTGCTGCCCAGCGCGACCGTATTCCTGCTGCTGCTGTGCAATGACCGAGCCGTGCTTGGGCCGTGGGTCAACTCGAAGAAACTCAATCTGTTCACCGGTGCGGTGGTCTGGGTGCTGGTGATGCTGTCCGTCATCCTGACTGCATCCGTGATGTACCCCGACATCGCGAGCCAAACGATTCTCGAGGTGCTCGCCGGTGGCACGTTGCTGGCCGTGGCCGGTTATGCCGCAACAGTCGCGATTCGCAAGCTGCGAGGCGAAACGGCCGATGCACCGATGCAGATATATCCGAGATCTGCGCGCGACACGTGGCGGATGCCGCCGCTGGACGAACTGCCGCCACCGAACCTCACGCTAGCCAAGCGCGTGTGGATGGGCGTGCTGCGCGGCTATCTGCTGGTGGCGGTGGCGCTGGTTGTCGTGAAGGTTGTGCAGATGGCATTCGTGAAATAGCCCAGCCACCGTACCGCCAGAAAGCGATCGACGCAGCGCCTCGCCAAAGTTCGCGCGCCTTGCCCGCAGGGCGCGCGCGACGCGCTGCTCAGTCGGCATCCCGCTTGAGCACGCCGCTGATCCAGCGCTCTTCCGAAGCCATCAGATGAGCGCGCATCGCGGTCTGCGCAGCAATCGGATCGCCCGACTGCAGTGCCCGCAAGATATCTTCATGCTCCCGCACGGCGTCGGTCCATGTCTGCGCGCTCTCGGTGTGACCGCGCATCGCGGCCGCAATCGGATCGTGGCGGCTATCGAACAGTTCGCCCACAAAGCGCGCAAGCACCGAATTACCCGCTGCCTCCGCGATCAGCATATGGAACTGCCGGTCGGCGTCCACCGGGGTCTTGCCGGCCGCGGCGAGCCTGCGCATCCGGTCCACGGTCCGCCTCAACCGGTCGACCATGGCGGCCGTCATACGCGCGGCGGCAAGGGCTGCGACACTGCCTTCAATCGCCGCGCGCGCCTGCATCAATTCCGATGGGCTGTCGCCCAATGCGCCCACCGCGCCGACCGCGCTTTCATCGTCCGCGCCGGTGTCGCGCACGTAGACGCCCGAACCCATCCGGATTTCGACGCGGCCGCCGATCTCGAGCGCAATCAACGCCTCGCGCAATGACGGACGGGAGACGCCGAGTCTTAGCGCCAGCTCGCGTTCGGGCGGCAAACGCTCGCCGACGGGAAACTCGCCCTCGCGAATCAGCGCAAGAATCTCCGCAGCCACGGATTGGTAAAGCCGCTTGGGCTCTTGTGTTTTCATAAACGGCTGGCATCCAGTACACAGAAGGCGCTCGAAACAGCGTCGTGGCGAAGTCTAGCGCGGCCGATGTGGACCCGCAAATGAGGTGTTCTGACCGGGACTGTCGGCACTGGTAAGGTCAATTTGTAAATTTCCAACTGGATTGACCAAAGCGCGAGATTGCGGTTTAATGCGTCACAACTGGACTGACCAGCGCCACGCCAGGTCGGCCGTCCATAGGAGACACGATGAGCACGCCTCGCAGCCTGAGGGACATCGCCGGCAAGCCGGACAGCCGCAACTGGGAAGGAGAGATCCTGCGGCTCGAGGGCATCCGCAAGCAGTTTCCCGGCGTCGTCGCGCTTGACGGCATCCACCTCGATCTGCATTGCGGCGAAGTCCACGCCATCTGCGGCGAAAACGGAGCGGGCAAATCGACGCTGATGAAAATCATCAGCGGCCAGTACCGTCCCGATGAAGGGACCATCCATTACCGCGGCGAGCCGGTGAATTTCCAGTCGACGTCGGACGCCCAGGCGGCGGGCATCGCGATCATTCACCAGGAACTGAACCTCGTCCCCGATCTGTCCATCGCGGAGAACCTCTATCTCGCGCGTGAACCCAAGCGCGGCCCCTTCGTCGACCGGCGCAGGCTCAACGCCGACGCGAAGCAATGCCTGGCCCGTATTGGACTCGCCATCGCACCCACCACCAAAGTCGGCGCGCTATCGATCGCGCAACAGCAGATGGTGGAAATCGCGAAGGCACTGTCGCTCGACGCGCAGGTGCTGATCATGGACGAGCCGACCTCGTCGCTGACGGAGTCGGAAACCGTTCACCTGTTTCGCATCATCAAGGAGCTGCGCGCCGAGGGCGTTGCGATCCTCTATATCTCGCACCGCCTCGACGAAATGGCGGAGATTGTCGATCGCGTGACCGTGTTGCGCGACGGCCGCTATATCTCGACCGACCGCTTCGCGGCGCTCACCGTGAACGACGTCGTCGCGCGCATGGTCGGCCGCTCGCTCGACGATGCCTATCCGCAGCGGCAGTCGGTGCCGACCGGCGAAGTGCTGCTGAGCGTCAGCGACCTGCGGCGCGAAGCCGTGTTCGGGCCGCTTTCGTTCGAACTGCGCAAAGGCGAGATTCTCGGCTTTGCCGGCCTGATGGGCGCGGGCCGCACCGAGGTCGCGCGCGCGATTTTCGGCGCCGATCCGCTCGACGGCGGAACGGTTTCGCTGCGCGGCCAGCCGGTCACGATACGTTCGCCGCGCGAGGCGATTCGCCACGGCATTGCCTATCTCTCGGAAGATCGCAAGAAGGAAGGCCTCGCCCTCGGCATGCCGGTCGCCGCGAATGTCACGCTCGCCAATGTTCGCGGCATCTCGTCGCGTGCAGGCTTCCTGCGCTTCAACGAGGAAGCGCGCATTGCGGCCCGCTATGTGCAGGAGCTCGCGATTCGCACGCCTTCGGTCAATCAGATCGCGCGCAACCTTTCCGGCGGTAACCAGCAAAAGGTCGTGATCGGCAAATGGCTGTATCGCGGATCGAAAATCCTGTTCTTCGATGAGCCCACACGCGGTATCGACGTCGGCGCGAAGTTCGCCATTTATGGCCTGATGGACCGGCTCGCTGCCGATGGCGTGGGCGTCGTGCTGATCAGTTCGGAACTGCCCGAGCTGCTCGGCATGACGGATCGGATCGCCGTGTTCCACGAAGGCCGGATCGCGGCGGTTCTCGAAACAAAACACACCAGCCAGGAGGAGATCATGCACTACGCTTCGGGGCGCACCCATGCTTGAAATGACATCGGATCGCACGCAGGCCGCCAATCGGTCCGCACAGGAGCGGCGACGCGAACTCATTCAGAAATTCGCGGCGTTGGGCAGCCTTGTCGTACTCGTGATCGCATTTTCGATTGCGAGCTCGGCATTCTTCTCGGTCGACAATCTGATGACGGTCGGCCTGCAGGTGACGTCGATCGCCTATCTGGGCGTGGCCGCGACCTGCGTCATCATCACCGGCGGCATCGATCTTTCAGTCGGCTCGGTACTGGCGCTTGCCGGCGTGTGCGCGGCGCTGCTCGCCAAGACCGGCGTACCGGTCCCGGTCGCCATGCTGGGCGGCATTCTGGTCGGTGCGCTGTGCGGCCTCATCAACGGTATCTGCGTCACGCGTATGGGCCTGCCGCCGTTTATCGCGACGCTCGGCATGATGCTCGTCGCACGCGGCATGGCGCTGCAGATCACCGGCGCGCGCCCTGTGTCGGACCTCGGCGACGCATTCGGCGCGCTCGGCAATGGCGCCCTGTTCCGCATCTCGCACATCGGCGCCGACGGTTTTCCAGACACCACTTTCCCGGGCATTCCCTATCCGGTCGTCATCATGGTGCTGCTGTTCGTCGTCGTCTCAGTGCTGCTTTCGCGGACCTCGCTCGGCCGCCACATCTACGCGGTCGGATCGAACGCGGAAGCGGCGCGGCTTTCCGGCGTCAATGTTCAGGGCGTCAAGCTCTTTACGTATGTGCTTTCGGGCGCCCTCGCCGGCGTGACCGGGTGCGTGCTGATGTCGCGGCTCGTGACCGGGCAGCCGAACGAAGGCGTGATGTACGAACTCGACGCGATCGCGAGTTCGGTGATCGGCGGGACATCGCTGATGGGCGGCGTCGGCACGATTTCGGGCACCGCCATCGGCGCATTCGTGATCGGCGTGCTGCGCAACGGGCTGAATATGAATGGCGTGTCGAGCTTCATCCAGCAGATCATCATCGGCGTGGTGATTCTCGGCACCGTCTGGATCGATCAGCTTCGCAACCGCAGGCGATAAGGTAAGCAGAGGCGTTCAAAAGCAGTCACAAGAAGTCCAACCACCAGAGACAGGAGCGAGACATGAAAAAATTCCCGATGCTGGCAGTTTCCGCATTGCTATGTGCGGCGTTCAGTACCGGCGCCTATGCGGCGGGCGGCGAGATCGCCGTGATCGTCAAGACGGTCAATTCGAACTATTGGCAGAACGTGCAGAAAGGCGCGACCGCGGCGCTCGCCGACGCGAAGGGCTACACGATGACGTTCCAGGGGCCGGCCGCCGAATCGGATATCGCCGACGAGGTCAATATGGTCGTGAACGCGGTCAACCGGCATGTCGCGGGCATCGTGCTCGCGCCGTCCGATCCCGACGCGCTCGTTCCCGCGATCAAGCAGGCGTGGAACGCGCATATCCCGGTCGTGCTCATCGATTCGGCGATTTCGGATTCGGGCAAGCAGTACTACCAGTCGTTTTTGTCGACCGATAACGAAAAGGCCGGCGAGCTGTGCGCAAAGGCGCTGATCGATCGCGTCGGACAGACCGGCAAGGTCGCGATCATGTCCTATGTGCCGGGCGCCGGCTCGGAAGTGAGCCGCGTCGGGGGCTTTCGCAAATACATCGCGAGCCACTCGAAGCTGCAGATCGTCGGACCGTACTACTCGCAGTCGCAGATGGCCATGGCCTTGAACCAGACGACCGATGTGCTGTCCGCCAACCCCGACCTGAAGGGCATCTTCGGCGCGAACGAGCCGACCGCCGTGGGCGTGGGCCGTGCGCTCAAGCAGTCGGGCAAGGCGGGCAAGCTGGTTGCGATCGGCTTCGACGGCAACGAGGACCTGCAAGGCTTCGTGCGCGACGGCACGGTGCAGGCGATCGCGGTTCAGGGCTCGTGGCAGATGGGACACAAAGGTATCGAGACGGTCGTCGGCGTGATCGAGCGCAAGCCGGTGCCGAAGCAGGTCGATACGGGCGTCGTGATGGTCGACAAGCAGAACCTCGATTCGCAGCAGGCAAAGAACGTCCTCTACTGACAACCCGCAACGCATCGCGACAGTCCCGCTGCGTCGCAGGCGCGGCGCGCGGGCTTCGTCGATGGCTCGTCGCAATGAACTTAGGGATCCCTACTCTTTCATGAAGGCAAGCGCAACACGCACCCTGCCGCGCAGCGGCCTGTCGATGACCGCGCTCGGCCTCGGCTGCTCCCAATTCGGCGGGCTCTACCGGCCGATGGCCGCTGCCGACGCCACCGCGCTTGCCGACGCCGCGTGGTCCGCGGGCCTGCGTTACTTCGACACCGCGCCGTACTATGGCTACACGCTTTCGGAGCGACGCGTCGGGCAAGCGCTCGGCGCACGCGAGCGCAGCGCCTACACGCTGAGCACGAAAGTTGGCCGGCTGATGCGCCCCGACGCGAGCGTCAAACCCGGCGACGACAACTGGGCCGAGCCGCTGCCGTTCCGCCCGGTATACGACTACAGCTACGACGGCATCATGCGTTCGTACGAGGACAGCCAGCAGCGCCTCGGGCTCGCGCAAATCGACGTGCTTTACGTACACGACATCGGCCGCATGACGCACGGCGGACAGCACGCACACTACTGGACGCAGTTGACTGACGGCGGCGGGTTCCGCGCGCTGCGCTCGCTGCGTTCGAGCGGCGAGATCGGCGGGATCGGCCTCGGCGTCAACGAATGGGAAGTCGCTGCCGATGCGTTGAATGAAGCCGAGCTCGACGCGATCATGCTTGCGGGCCGCTACACGTTGCTGGAGCAGACCGCGCTGGAGCCGTTGCTCGAGGTCTGCGCGCGCCTGCAGACCGCGATCGTCGTCGCCGGCGTATTCAATTCAGGCGTGCTGGCCGGCAACGGCAAGTTCAACTACGCGGACGCGCCTGCCGAGGTTGTCGAAAGGGTAAGCCGGCTATCGGCCTTGTGCGAGCGCTTCGACGTGCCGCTGCCCGCCGCCGCGCTGCAATTCCCGTTCGCGCATCCGGCGGTCGTGTCGTGCGTCGTCGGTGCACGCAGCCCATCGCAGCTTCAGCAAAACATTGCGTGGCTCGAACAGACGATACCCGCGGATTTCTGGGCCGCGCTGCGGTCCGCACACCTGATCGACGCGCGGGCGCCGCTGCCCGAAGGGCGCGCATGACTCGTCTGCCTGTCTTTTGCGTTGGCGCGCCGAACGCCACGCCCGTTTCCCGCTCACGAGGATATCACTATGCTTAGCGTCATTTGCGAATCTCCCGGCGTGCTTCGCGCGCACCAATCCGACGTGCCCGAGCGCAAGACTGGAGAAGTGTTGCTGCGCGTAAGCCGGGTCGGCATCTGCGGCACCGATCTCCATATTTTTACCGGCAACCAGCCGTACCTCCAGTATCCGCGCGTCATGGGGCATGAGCTCTCCGGCGTCGTGGTCGAAGCGGACGTCGATTCGGGCCTGGCTTGCGGCGACGGTGTATATGTCATGCCGTATCTTTCGTGCGGAACCTGCGTGGCCTGCCGCCAGGGCAAGACCAACTGTTGCGTCAACATCAAGGTGCTCGGCGTTCATCGCGACGGCGCGATGACCGAATATCTGAGCGTGCCCGCTCAATTCGTCCACAAGGCGGAAGGCGTCTCGCTCGACCAGGCGGCCATGCTCGAATTCCTCGCGATCGGCGCGCACGCGGTACGACGCGCGAACGTGCAGGCGGGACAGCGCGTGCTCGTGGTGGGCGCCGGTCCGATCGGCATGGCGGCCATGATCTTTGCGAAGCTGCGCGGCGGCAACGTCGTGTGTCTCGACACGCGCGCCGACCGGCTCGCGTTCTGCAGCGCGCAGCTCCAGGTGAGCGCGGCGGTGCCGGTCGGGCCCGACGACACCGCGCAACTGTCGTCGCTGACGAACGGAGAGTTCTTCGATGTCGTGTTCGACGCGACCGGCAATATCGACGCGATGAATCGCGGCTTCGGCCTGGTCGCGCATGGCGGCACCTACACGCTCATTTCGATCGTGCCCGGCCAGGTCACCTTTTCGGATCCGGAGTTCCACAAGCGCGAGACGACCCTGCTCGCGAGCCGCAACGCGACGGCTGCCGATTTCGAAACGGTGCTCGACGCGATGCGCGCCGGCCTGATTCCGGACCAGGCGCTCAACACGCACCGCATGCGCCTCGCCGACGTGCCGGACGCTTTTCCGCGCCTGCTGGAGCCGGGGCAAACGGTGGTGAAAGCACTGGTCGAATGCTGAGGGAAGCTGCCGGGCAATCAGGATTGCACTCATGAGTACACCGATACTGCAGTTTGGCACCAGCCGCTTCCTTCTTGCGCATGTCGCACTGTTCGTCTCCGAGGCGCTGGAACGCGGCGCAGCGATGGGCGGCATCAGCGTCGTGCAGACGACGGCGAGCCAGTCGAGCCGCGCGCGGATCGCGGCGCTTTCCCACGCGGATCACTACCCCGTCCACATTCGGGGTCGCGAAGGCGGCCGCGTGGTGGACCGGGTGGTCGAATGCCGCGTGGTGCGCAATGCGTGGGCAACCGATACCGACTGGACCGCGATCCGTCGCGCGGTGATCGAGGATGTGCGCGTCATCGTATCGAACACCAGCGATGCCGGTTATCAACTCGATGAACGCGACACGGCCGATCTGCTGGCGAGCGACGCGCTCGTGCCGCACAGTTATCCCGCCAAACTGCTGGTGTTGCTCAACGCTCGCTGGCGCGAGCGCCCGCAGCACGGCGTATCGGTCTATCCGTGCGAACTCGTCGAGCGAAACGGCGATACCTTGCGCGATATCGTGCTTGGCATGGCCCGGCAATGGGCGCTGCCCGAGCCATTCATCCGTTATCTGCAGGAGCGGTGCGTCTGGGTCAATTCGCTCGTCGACCGAATTGTGTCCGCGCCCATCCATCCGGTCGGCGCCGTCGCGGAGCCATATGCGCTGTGGGCAATCGAGCGGCGCGAAGGAATGGAGCTTCCGTGCACCCACGAGCAGATCGTCCTCACCGATGAGCTGAGCCGTTATGCGCAGCTCAAGCTGTTCTTTCTGAATCTCGGTCATACGTGGCTCGCCGAAAAGTGGCTCAGCGAAGGCCGTTCGGCGCAGGAAACGGTGCTGGAGGCAATGAGCGATGCCCGCGTGCGAACGGAACTCGAGACGGTATGGCACGACGAAGTGCTGCCCGTATTCGGCGCGATGGGTCTGCAAAGCGACGCCCATGCTTATATCGATAGTGTTCGCGAGCGATTCCTGAATCCCTTTCTCGCGCATCGCATTGCCGATATCGCCGCCAATCATCGCGAGAAGATCCGGCGCCGGATACAGCCACTCGTCGAACTGGCCGATTCGCTGTCGCTGCCGGTAGCGCAACCGCGGCTGCGCACATTGCTGGCGGCGAACGATCTGCCTTGGGCCGGTAAAGGAGCCGCGGCGTCATGAAAGATCAGGATCTCATCGTCCTTCACGCCGACGACAACGTTGCGGTCGCCTTGCGGGCGCTCGAAGCCGGCGCGCGGGTGGAGGTGAACGGACAGCGTCTACCGGTGCTGTCGGCGATACCCGCCGGACACAAACTGGCCGTACGCGACATCGCGCAAGGCGCCCAGGTCACGAAATACCGGCAGACAATCGGCATTGCGTTGCGCGACATTGCCGTGGGCGCGCATGTTCACGTGGACAACGTCGGCATGCCGTCGCAACACGGCAGCGAAGCGCACGCGCAGGCGCCGCTTACGCGCGCCGCGCCGGCCCATCGCGCGGATACATTCCTCGGCTACAGGCGGGCGGACGGCCAGGCTGGAACGCGCAACTATATCGGCGTGATTGCCAGCGTGAACTGTTCGGCCACCGTGTGCCACGCAATCGCCGATGCATTTCGCGGCGATGCGCTCGCGGCCTTCGAAAACGTCGACGGCGTGGTGGCGATCACGCATCAGAGCGGATGCGGCATGTCTTCCAACGGCGACGGAATGGCACTGCTGCGCCGCACGCTCACCGGTTATGCGCGCAATCCGAATTTCGCCAGCGTGCTGTTCGTCGGACTGGGCTGTGAAGTCGCCCAGGTCGACGGGCTGGTCGATCGGCTCGAAGCGTCTTCGGCGCGGCCGGTCCGCACGCTCGTCATCCAGGATGAAGGCGGCGTGCGCGAAGCCGTGGCGCGCGGCGTCGCAATCGTTCGCGAGGAACTCCACGCGGCGAATCGCGCAACGCGCGCGGCCGTGCCGGCGTCGCATCTGAAGCTTGGGCTTCAGTGCGGCGGCTCCGACGGATATTCCGGTATTACCGCGAATCCGGCGCTCGGCGTGGCGGTCGATCTGCTCGTGCGCAGCGGCGGCACCGCGATACTGTCGGAAACCCCCGAGGTCTATGGCGCGGAACATCTGTTGACGGCACGGGCTGCATCGGCAGAAGTCGCGCAGCGCCTGATGGACAAACTGCACTGGTGGGAAGGCTATACGGAGCAGAACGGCGGCGAGATGAACAACAATCCGTCTCCGGGAAACAAGGCCGGCGGCATCACGACCATTCTCGAGAAGTCGCTCGGTGCGGTGTCGAAGGCGGGAAGTTCGGCGCTCAAGGCCGTCTACGATTACGCGGAGCCGGTTCGTGAAGACGGTCTCGTGTTTATGGATACGCCCGGTTACGACCCGGTCTCGGCAACCGGTCAGATCGCGGGCGGAGCGAACCTCGTCTGCTTCACGACCGGACGCGGTTCGGTGTTCGGTTCGAAGCCCGTTCCCACGGTCAAGGTCGCGACGACGACCGCGCTTTTCGAGCGGATGCGGTCCGACATGGATTTCAACAGCGGTGTGATTGTCGATGGCTCGCTGAATGTCGAGGAAGCCGGCGCGCGCCTATACGAGCTGATACTCGAGGTCGCGTCGGGGCGCAAAACCTGCAGCGAACAGAACGGCCTGGGAGACCGCGAGTTCGTGCCGTGGCTGCGCGGCGCGGTCATGTGACGAAACGTTCCGTGTACGGGGTCGACAAGACGTGAAGGCAAAAGACAAACAACAGCCCGGGATCGTGGCGTTTGGCGAAGCGATGGTCGAATTCAGTCAGTGTTCCGCGGGCGCTACCGACTATCTTCAGGGGTTCGGCGGCGATACATCGAATTTCTGTATCGCGGCCGCACGCCAGGGCGCGAAGACCGGCTTTATCTCGGCAGTCGGCGACGACCGGTTCGGGCGCCTTCTTCTCGAACTCTGGCAGCACGAAAACGTCGATACGTCCGCGGTGCGCATCGATGAATCGGCGCACACCGGCGTGTATTTCGTTTCGCACGGACCGGGCGGACATCAGTTCGAGTATCTGCGCGCCCGTTCCGCCGCGAGCCGCTACGCCGCAAACGATCTTCCGCTCGCTACGCTTGCCGGGGCTTCGGTCCTGCACCTGTCCGGCGTCAGTCTCGCCATTGGAACGACGGCCTGCGATGCGGCATTCGGCGCGATAGCCCATGCGCGCGAGCACGGCGTGCAGCTGTCGTTCGACACGAACCTGCGGCTCAAGCTCTGGCCGCTTGCGCGCGCACGCGCGACGATGCTCGAGGTCGTTCGCCAGACCGATATCTGTCTGCCGAGCTGGGATGATGTCACGGCACTGACGGGGCTCGTCACGCGCGATGCAATCGTTGACTTCCTGCTTGCGCGTGGGCCGCGGATCGTCGCACTCAAGCTCGGCAGCGAGGGGGCCTATGTCGCCACGCCCGACCGTCGGCAGCTGGTGCCCGCCTATCCGGTGAGCGCGGTCGATGCCACCGGCGCGGGTGACTGCTTCGGCGGAGCGTTCGTCGCGCGGCTGTGCGCCGGGGACGACCCGTTTTCGGCCGCCCGTTACGCCAATGTGGCGGCTGCCCTGTCCACGCTCGGTTTTGGAGCGGTTGCGCCGATCCCCACGCGGTCGGTCGTTGAACGGATTCTTGGCGGGACGCCGGTGGTCGGCGCCCGCTCGCACACGTGAGTCACCGGGATCGGTGCCTACCGCGCGGCCGCGCGGCGATGCCCGCCCGCCACCTGCGCCTCAGGTCGCGCTAGCGGCCGTGACGCCCGCCCCTTGCCGGGGCCGCGTGGCGCCATCGAGACTCAGTACCGACTGCGCAATGGCCTCGGTGGTAGCGAGCGTATTGATCGCACCGGTGCGCAGCGCGCCAAGCACGGCCGTGGTTTTCGTCATCTCGCTGGCCACCGCGATAACGTTGGGGATGCGCACGAGGTCCTCGAACGACAGCCCGATCACACGGTCCGCGAACGGTGTGCGCGCCGGTTGCCCGGCCAGATCGATAAAGTCGTAACCCATCATGTCGCCGACCGCGCCGAGCTGCCGCACGGCGACGATCTCTTCGGGCGTGAACCAGCCCATGCGCACCATGTTGCTGTCTTCATTGATATCGCCGATACCGATCAGCGCGAGTTGAGCGCGCCGCGCATGGTCGAGCGTCTGCTTGACCGTATCGTTTTGCAGCAGCGCCTCGCGGGCCTGCGGATCGACCACCAGCGCCGGCGCATAGAGCGTTTCGCTTTCGCCGCCGAAGCGCGCCGCGAGCCGCCGGCAGATATGGTCGGCATTCATGGTTTCGCCGCCGCGATACGCGCCGCCGATCGCGCAGACGAACTGGCAGGAACGGCGCGTCGACGAAATCGCATGCTGCGAAATCGAGCTGATATTGCGCCCCATGCCGACCGCGACGATCATGCCGTCCGACAGGATGCGATCGAGATGGCTCGCGACGAGGCCGGCCAGCAATTCCCGCTGCTTGTCCTGATCCTTGTGGTTGACCGAGACGATCGCGCGCTCGAGCTTGAAGCGCGTCACAAGCTGCTGTTCGAGTTCGCTCGTATCGCGCGGATGATGCCGCACGCGAATTTCGACAATCCCCTCTTCCTGCGCGCGCTTGAGCAAACGCCCGACCTTGGCGCGCGAAATGGAAAACGTCTTGGAGAGATCTTCCTGAGTGAGCCCGTCGACATAGTAGAGGGTGGCAAGGCGTGTCAGTTCGTCGGTTTCCATCAGGCAATCCTTAGAAGGGGAATCGGGCTGCGACCATCGCAAGGATACCCACCGGCGCGCACCGCCCTACGCACTACCGGCGCATTAGCCCGGTATCGGGTTGCCGCCCGCGGCGCGCGCTTCCTCTTTCGCATGAAGCTCGGTTTCGTATTGCTCGATGCGCTGCACCTTGGGCGTCGAGCGGCCGCCGTCGAACTGCGCGGCGAGGAACGTATCGACAATGGTTTTCGCCAGTTCCGGGCCCACCACGCGCGCGCCGATGGTCACGATCTGCGCGTCGTTGCTGCGGCTCGCGCGCTCAGCCGAATAGGTATCGTGACACTGCGCCGCGCGAATGCCCGGCACCTTGTTGGCCGAAATGGCCATGCCGATGCCCGTGCCGCACAGCAATACCGCGCGCTTGTATTCACCCGCCACGACGCGCTCGGCCACGGTAAACGCGATGTCGGGATAGATGACAGGCTGCGCATTATAGGTGCCGAAATCTGTCACGTCGACACCGCGTTCCCGCAGGTGAGCCAGCAGTATCTCCTTCAGGTCGTAGGCGGCCTCGTCACACCCGATTGCAATTTTCATTCAGTCACTCCAGGCGCGATTTCGCGCAGACGTGCGCATTAGTTCGCATTTTTGGCATTGTGAAATTGAACATTTGATTAGTCAAGAGCAATTTCTCGTCGCGAATTGCTGAAATTCTTGCCGACTTTGGCGCCATGCACGGCGCGCAGCCCTGGTGGGGCGGTGTCAGGCGAATAAAACAAATGATCACATATGCGCAAATGATCGACTCGCATGGTGACTATGCACGCCGCTTCGGGCGTCTATTTGATGATCCCGATCTTCTTGCGGTCGATCGTCACGAACACAGCGGCAATCAGCACGACGCCCTTGACGATGTTCTGCAGGTACGGATCGACGCCCGCCATGTTCATGCCGTTCGACAGGATCGTAATGATCAGGACTCCGAGTATCGTGCCCTGAACACTGCCGAGGCCGCCCGTCAGCGGCGTGCCCCCGACCACCACCGCGGCGATCACATCGAGCTCGAGCCCCTCGCCGAGCTGCGAGGTGGCGGCCATGGCGCGCGCGCTTTGCAGCAGACCGGCAATACCGCACAGCAGGCCGAGCAGCGCGAACATCACGATCTTGACGCGATCGATGCGAATCCCGGTCAGCCGCGCCACGCGCTCTCCGCCGCCGGTCGCCTTCAGCTCTCGCGCGAACACCGTGAAGCGCAGCACGACCCAGCCGAGCACCACCACGGCGAGCGCGATCCACACCGCATTCGGCACGGCGAGAAAGCGGCCCGAATAGAAGTCGAGAAAGCTTTCGCTCTCGATCGAGACCGGCGCGCCACGCGTGAAATACAGCACGATGCCGCGAAACACCACCATCGTGCCCAGCGTGACGATGAACGACGGCACTTTTCCTTTCGCGACCACTACGCCATTGACCAGGCCGCACGCGAGGCCGACCAGCGCAGCCGGCACGATCGCGAACACGCCGAGCGCGTTCGAGCTCGACGCGGCTGCGAGCGCGGCCAGCGCGACGATCGAGCCGACCGACAGGTCGATCGAACCGGCGATCACGACAAAGGTCATGCCGAGCGCGGCGACCGCCAGCACGACCGCCTGCTGCAGCACGATCAGCGCATTGCCGGGCGTGAGGAAGCGTCGCGAGCTGATCGAGAAGGCGATGCACAGCGCGGCCAGCAACAGCACCGGAAACATGCGTCGGAGCCGTTCCGGCCGCTCGTGCGCGGCGCCGGCGTCAACGGGACTGCCGGCGTGCTTGCGCCGGCCGGAAAACAGCGAGGTAGACGGGCGGTTCATGGGCGTCTCAGGTCATATGGCGGACGATGGTGGTCTCGTCGGGCGCGTCGCCGTCCGTGAAAGTGTGTTCGATGCGACCCGCGCGCATCACCGCGAGCCGGTCCGACAGGCCGATCAGTTCGGGCAGGTCGTCGCTGACGAGCAGCACCGCGACGCCCTCTTCCGCCAGCGCGCGGATCACCCGGTAAATCTCGATGCGCGCGCCGATGTCGACTCCGCGCGTCGGATTGTTCAGCAGCAGCAGACGCGGTGCGACATGCAGGCACTTGGCCAGCACGACTTTCTGCAGATTGCCGCCGCTCAGCGTGCGGCAGGCGACGTCCGGATGCGCGGCCTTGATCTTGAGGCGCGCGCCGAGGCCTGACGCGTTGCGATGGGCCTCGCGCGCGTTGAACCATCCGAGGCGGCGCGGCGGCTTGGCCATCACGACGTTGTCCAGCACGCTGAAATCGGCGATCAGCCCTTCGCCGGTGCGGTCGCCCGGCAGGTACGCGACGCCGGCGCGCCATGCCGCCCCGGGATGCTTCGGCGCGTAGGCGCTCGCGCCGAGCGCCAGCGTGCCGCGCTGCGGGGCGAGCACGCCTATTGCAAGTTCGAGCAGTGCCTCGCCGCCGCTTCCCTTGAGCCCGGCAAGGCCGACGATCTCGCCGCCGTGCACGTCGAGGCGCACGTCGTCGAGGCGGCCGGCGACGCTCACGCCTTGCACACCCAGCACGACCGACGCCGGCGGCCGTTGCGCCTTCGGCGGAAACACGTGGCCCGAGATATCGCGGCCGACCATGCGCGCATGGATTTCGGCGGGCGCGATGTCGGCCACGTTCGCGCTGCCGGCCAGCTTGCCGTCCTTGAGAATGGTCAGGCGATCGGCCACTTCCGTCACTTCGCTCAGATGATGCGACACGAACGCGACCGACAACCCGCGCGCCTTGAGCGTATGAATCGCCTTGAGCAGTGCGTCGACCTCGCGGTGGCCGAGAAAAGCCGTCGCTTCGTCGAGAAACAGGATGCGCGGCTCGTGCGACAGCGCCCGCGCGATCTCGATGCATTTCCATTGCCCGAGATCGAGCCGCCCGAGCGCCGCCGACACCTGAATACCCGCGTCGAAGCTATCGAGCACCTGCTGCGCGGCCCGCTCGAGCGCCTTGCGCTGCATGAAGCCGCAACGCGTGAAGCGGCCGAGCCGATCGATAAAGATGTTTTCCGCCACCGTCAAAGACGGATTGATCGTGATTTCCTGGTGAACCAGCGCAACGCCGCGCCGCTCGGCCTCACGCGTATCGTGCGGTGCGTAAGGCGCATCGGCGAGGCGCATCGCGCCCTCGTCGGGCTGCTCGGCGCCGGCGAGGATGCGCAGCAGCGTCGACTTGCCCGCGCCGTTCTCGCCGACCAGTGCATGCACCTCGTTCGGCGCGAGCGCGATCGACACGTCCCGCAGCGCAACGGTGTTGCCGAAGCGCTTGTTGATGTGCTCGGCGACCAGCGTCATCGGCGAATACCGTCGTTGATGGGACTGAAGCGTTGCGTGCGCGCCATGGCGAGCGGCTAGCTGTACTTCATATCGAACGACGCCGCCGGCGCACTCGGCGTATAGAAGCGCGAGTGCTTGCGGAAGTCGTACGGCGGAATGCCGCCGGGGAAGTCCTTTTCGAACAGCGGCACCTGCTCGCGCGTCAGCGGCAGCAGATGCAGTTTGACCGTATCGTCCTGCTTGCTCACGGGCTTGCCCTTGATCTGGTCGAACAGCATCACGAGCGCAAAACCGCCCTGCAGCCAGTGGCCGCCGATATCGAACAGCAGTTCGCCGCGCTTCACGGCGTCGACGTTTTCGGGGTTCAGGTCCATCGCGACCACGTAGACATCCTTGCCCGGCACCTTGCCGGCATTTCTGAGCGCGGCCAGCACGCCGGTTGCCGTGCCGCCGTTCGCGGCCCAGACCCCCTTGATGTCCGGATGCCCCTGATACAGCGATTCGAAGGCGGTCTGCGATGTATCGCGCACAAAGTTGCCGTCGACCTCGCCGGCCACCACCACTTCAGGGTGTTCCTTCAGCGCGCGCCCGAGGCCCTTGCGCCGGTCGATCGCGACCGACGTGCCGGCCGTGCCGTTGACCACGCCGATCACCTTCTTTCCGCTGGCGCCGGCCGGCACCGCGGAAAACAGCCGGATCGCCATCTGATAGCCGGCCTCCTCGTCGCTCGGACCGATAAAGGCGATGTAGTTCGGAAAGCGCGGCGTCTGCGGGCTGAAGTCGGGATAGGAGTCCGTGAGGATGACCGGGATGCCCGCATTCTTCGCGAGCGTGAGGCCGGGCACCGCCGTCGACCAGTACGGCGTGAAGATGATGCCGTCGACCTTCTGCGCGGCCAGATCCTCGAGACTGCTCACCATGCGGTCCGGCTTGTTGTCCGCATTGAGCACGGTCAGCTCGACGCCGAGCTGACGCGCGCCCTGCTTCATGAAATCGATGTAGTTGTTCCAGAACTGCGCATCGAGCGTCGGCACGACCACGCCGATTCTGACCTTCTGCTCCGCGGCTCGCACGCCGGCCGCAAGCGGCAGCAACGCGATACTCGTCAGGTACTTCAAGGACCGCCGTTTGCTCGCCTGCATGTTCGTCTCCTTGAGTTGTTGTGCAGTTCTGTTGTTCTGCTGTTTTGCCGTTTTGCCGTTTTGCCGTTGCGCCCGCGTCGTTCAGATAGACGGGTCTCCTCGCGCCGATACATCGACGGCTCATGCGTCCCTTTAGCGCCGTTGAGCGCCGTTGAGCGCCCAATGCCCGTCCATTCACGCGGGATGTTTCTCCGCCTGCTTCGAGCCGATACCGTTGCTCGCGCCGTCGGCGAGCAAGGCGCCAAGCGATTCGCTCATGCCGCGCAGGATCAGGAAGCATGAGCACGCGCCCGCATCGAGCACGCCGATCGAGCGATCGCCGAGGCGGCTGGCACGACCGACGCGTGCCCGCAGTTCGCGCGTCGAGTTCATGCCGGCCTCGGCGGCCGCGGTCATCGCCACGAGGCACTCGCGGAACGAACGGTTGCTGTTCAGGGCCGCCTCGTAAGCGGCACGCGCCGGCTCGAGTGTGTCGATCAGCGTCTTGTCGCCCACTTTCGCGTCGCCGATCGCCTGTATCGCGTCGATACCGGCCGACAGCGCGCGATAAAACAGCTGTTTGTCGAGCAACGTATGCGCTTCGAGCACGCTGCTCATATCGAGGAAGAACGAACCGTAGAGCGGCCCCATCGACCCGCCGATACCGCCCATCAGCGCATCGGACAGATCGGCCAGCGCAATTGGCAGCGGCGGCGGCGCGGCGCGTTTCGCCAGCCGTTCGCCGCACAGCGAGAAGCCCTTGCTCATGTTGATACCGTGATCGCCGTCGCCGATCGCACCGTCGATCTCGCTCAGATAATTGCGGTTGGCATTGATGACGCCGATCAGGTCGGCCACCACGCTGCCCGCGGCGGTCATGTCGATAGTGTCGGTCACGATGCGTCTCCTACAGTGATGCCGATGCTTCGGCACGGATGGTGAAGCGCACGCGAAAGCCGCTCGTCGAGCCGCGTCAGCGTGACGGTCACGCCCATCATCTCGAGCGACGTGAACAGGTTGCCCACGCGCGAAAAACCGATTTCGATGCCGGCCTCGCGCAGATAGTCGGCCACCTCGCCGTACAGGATGTACTGCTCCATCAGCGGCGTCGCGCCCAGCCCCGAGATCAGCAGCGCGACCTTGTCGCCGCGCGCGAACGGCAGATCGGGCAGCAGCGTATCGAGCATGCGCCTCGCCATATCCTTCGCCGGCACGGTGCGCTGAACTTCGATGCCGGGCTCGCCGTGATGGCCGATGCCGACTTCCATGTCGCCATCCCTGATGGTGAAGTTCGCCTTGCCGACCGCCGGAATCGTGCACGCCGACAAACCGATGCCGATCGAACGCGTCGATTCGATCGCATGGCGCGCGGCCGACACCACGTCGTCGAGCGATGCGCCTTGCGCGGCGCACGCACCGGCCACCTTCCACATGACGATCTCGCCGGCCACGCCGCGGCGTTTCGCGATTTCCTCGGGCGGCGCCGATGCGGCGTCGTCGTTGGCGACGACCGGCACCACGCGGATGCCGTCGCGCTCGGCCATGCGCATCGCCATCTTCACGTTCATGTTGTCGCCCGCGTAGTTGCCGTACAGGCACGCCACGCCCGCGCCGCCGTCGGCGGCCTTGAAGGCGTCGGCGAACGACTTCGCGGTCGGCGACGAAAAGATCTCGCCGACCGCGACCGCATCGACGAGGTGCTCGCCGACGTAGCCGATAAAGGCCGGTTCGTGGCCCGACCCGCCGCCCGTGACGATTCCCACGCGGCCTTTCTGGCCGGCGTTCACATGCGAGACCACGCGCGGGTTGCCGGCCGCCGCGCGCAGTTCCGGATGCGCGGCGAGCATGCCGCACAGCATGTCCTCGACAACCAGATCCGGATTGTTGATGACGCGATTCATGAGATTTCCTCGAACTCTCTGGTTGCGTTGATTGAGCGTATCGAGCGGCCTGTTGAACCGCTCGTCGGGTCGCTTGTGACATTGCCTGTTGCGTTGCTGATTGCGCTTATCGGTTTGCGGATTGCGTTGCTGATTGCGGATTGCGTTGCTATTGCGCGGTATAACCGCCGTCGATCACGATGTTCTCGCCGTTCACCATCGCGGCGGCATCGCTTGCGAGATAGAGAATCAGCGCGCCGATTTCTTCGGGGCGGGCAAAGCGGCCCGCCGGAATCTTCGCCTTCATCGCTTCGCCGACCGCGCCCGCCCACGCCTTGCGGCCGAGCTCGGTTTCAACCACGGTCGGCGAAACCGCATTGACCGTGATGCCGTGCTTCGCCCACTCGAGCGCGAGCACCTTCGTCATGCCGACAATCGCGGCCTTGCTCGCGCAGTACGCAACATGACGCTCGAGCGCGATCACGCTCGCCTGCGACGCGAGGTTCACGATCCGGCCGTAACCGCGCCGGATCATCTCGCGGCCGGCCGCCTGCGCAAGCAGGAACGGCGCCTTGAGGTTGAGCGCCATGGTGCGGTCCCAGGCGTCTTCGCTCAATGTCTCGGCCGGCTCGAGTAACGCCACGCCGGCATTATTGACAAGGATGTCAAGCTGGCCGCATTGACCGGCGACGTCGCGCACCGCCGCCTCGGCGGCGCCGGGCGCGACAAGATCGGCCACGACCGCGACGTGGCGCCCGGCACCGCCCGGCAGCGTGGCGGCAACCTCGCGCACCGCCGGATTGATGTCGAGCAGCGCGAGCCGCGCGCCCGCCGCCGCGAGGCTTTCGGCGGCCGCAAGGCCAATGCCGCTCGCCGCGCCGGTAACGAGCGCCACGCGGCCGCTCAGATCGAAAAGATTGCCTGCTTGCTGCGCCATGGATCCACTCCGGTCGGTGACGGACTGCTTACTGTTGCGAGACTTCGCGAACCTTCTTCAGGATGGCGTCCGCGTTCGCTTGCGTAACCTGCGTCCACGGCACCGTGTACGCCTTGTCGTTGCCGCCGTTCCACGGCATCTTCGCGCCGTACTCGGTCCAGATTTCCGATTGCGGCTTGTAGGACGGACCGACCACCGCGCGCATCGCGAGGTCGAGCGCACCCTGCGATTGCGCCTTCGCATCCTGGAAGAACGTCGTCATTTCGCCGCGCTTGGCGGCCTGGATGCCGTCGGCGATGCCGTCGATGCCGGCCACCGGAATCTTCTTCGGGTCCAGTCCCTTGGACTTCATCGCCTGGATCGCGCCGAGCGCTTCCTCGTCGTTCTCCGCAATGACGCCGTTGATCTGGCCCGGATGCGAGGTCAGCCAGTCCTCGACGAGCGCAAGCGCTTCGGCGCGCGACCAGTTGGCGGTCTTGTTCTCGAGCACCTTCACGTCCTTGTGCTGCGCAAGCACCTCGGCAATGCCCTTCGAGCGATCGATCTGCGCGGACTGGCCGATCGGCCCCTCGATGATCACGACATTGCCCTTGCCGCCGATCGCCTTGACGATCGCTTCGGCCTCGAGCCGGCCCGCGACGACGTCGTCGTTGCCGACATAGGAAGTCAGCTGGTTGCCGGAAACGTGCGTGTTGGAGCCGATCACCGGGATATGCGCGGCCACGGCCTTGGCGACCGAGGCCGAGCCGGCATTCTTGTCGATCGGCGCGAAGATGATCGCGTCGTACTTCTGCGTGATCATCGTGTCGAACTGGTTGCTCTGCGTCAGCGCGTCGTAGTTGCCGTCGAACACGACGATCTGCACCGAGCCGTTCCTGACCGCCGGATCCTGCTTGACGGCGTTGGTCCACATCTGCATGAATTCGGCTTTGAGCCCGTACGGCATGACGCCGATACGAACCGGCTTGGCCGCCTGCGCAACGCTCATCGTCATCGCGGCGAGCATGGCCGCCAGCACTGCCTGATTCCTTCGCTTCATTGATCGTCTCCTGAGTTTGTTGTTAAGTGCGATCGTGGATGGAGGTCACTGCTTCTTGCGCGATACATCGAGCAGAACGGCGCCGACGATGATCACGCCCTTCACAACCTGCTGGTAATAGGACGACACGCCCAGCAGATTCAAACCGTTGTTGATCACGCCGATCAGCAGCGCGCCGACCACCGTGCCGCCAAGCGAGCCCGAGCCGCCCGAGAGGCTCGTGCCGCCGATCACGACCGCGGCGATCGCATCGAGTTCGTACGACAGACCCGCCTGCGGCAAGGCCGACGTGGTGCGCGCGGCCAGCACGATGCCGGCGAGTCCGGCGAGCAGACCGCCGATCACGTACACCGAAAAAAAGATCTTGCCGGTCGATATACCGCTCGTCTTCGCGCTCTTCGCGTTGCCGCCGACCGCATAGACGTAGCGGCCGTAGGTCGTATAGCGCAGCACGAACCAGAACAGCAGCACCACCAGCGCGAATACGATCACTGGCACCGGCACGCCCGCGAAAGTGCCGGTGCCGGTGCGCAGAAAACCGTCCGGCAGATCGGCGATCGGCATGCCGTCGTTGTAGATGAAGGTCAGCCCGCGCGCGACGCTGAGCATGCCGAGCGTCGCGACGAACGACGGCACCGCGAGCCGCGCGACCACGATGCCGTTGACGGCGCCGACCGCCGCGCCGACCAGCAGACCCGCCAGCAGCCCGAGCACGACGCCGTGCGGATGCGCGCCGGTCACGACGCTGGCGCTGACCATGCCGGCCAGCGCCAGCGTCGAGCCGACCGACAGGTCGATGCCGCCCGTCAGGACCACGTAGGTCATGCCGACCGCGAGAATGCCGTTGATCGAGGTCTGCCGGAGCACATCGGCGATGTTGCCCCACGTCAGGAAATACGGGTTCGCGAAGGACAGCACGATGCACAGCAGCACCAGCACCGCGAGAATGCCGTAGCGCCGGTAGAGCTGATGCATCTGTGCGGCGCGGCTCTGCTGCGCGGGAACGGCGACCGAAGGTGAGAGTTGTGTATTCATGACGCGAGGTGCAGAAGGTCTTCCTGGCTGGAGAGATGGCCGTCGATCACGGAGACCAACCGCCCGGACTTGAAGATCGCAATGCGATCGCTGACGTCGAGTACTTCCTGCGCTTCCGACGACACGACGATGGCCGCGCCGCCCTGCGTGACGAAATCGTCGAGCAGTTGATAAATCTCGCGCTTGGCGCCTTCGTCGATGCCGCGCGTCGGCTCGTCGCACAGCAGGCAGACCGGACCGGTCGACAGGCAGCGCGCCAGCACGACCTTCTGCTGGTTGCCGCCGCTCATCGACGAAACCGGCAACGAGGCCGACGCGGTTTTGATGCGCATGCGCTCGATCATCGAGCGCACGAGCGTCCTGACCTTGCGCCCGTCGATCAGCCAGAAGCGCGACAGCGACGGATAAGCGGACAGCGAGATGTTGTCGCGCACCGACGACGACAGAATCAGGCCGGTTTCCTTGCGGTCCTCGGTGACGAGCGCGAGACCGGCGCGGATCGCCTGGCGCGGGCTGCCCGGCGGGAGCCGGCGGCCCTTGAATTTCACTTCGCCATCCTGCGCATTCGTGAGCCCGTACAGGCAGTTCAGATACTCGCTGCGGCCCGAGCCCATCAAGCCGTAGATACCAAGCACCTCGCCGGCGCTGACCGACAGCGAGATATCCTCGAACTCCGTATCGCGCGAGAGGCCCGTGGTTTCGAGGACGGTCGGTCCGGTGGGACGGCGCTTTTTCTCGCTCTGGTTCAGCTTGCGCCCGACGATCGTGCTGACGAGATACGACCGGTCGATATCGGCAATGCGGCCGCTGTCGACGAAGCGGCCGTCGCGAAACACGGTATATCGATCTGCAATCCGGAACACTTCGGAGAGCCGGTGGGTCACGTAGATGATGCCGGTGCCCTGCGCAGTCAGGCTGCGGATCGCATTGAACAACACCTCGGTTTCCGATTCGCCGATCGCGGAGGTCGGCTCGTCCATGATCATCACGTCGCATTCGCGGCTGAACGCCTTGGCGATCTCGACGAGCTGGATTTGCGCGAGGCTCAGCGAGTCGACCGTTGCGCGCGCATCGATCGCGAAACCGAGCCGGTCGAGCAGCTGCTGGGCCTTGCGCGCGAGCGCATTGAATTTCACCAGCACCCCGGCCCGGCGCGGCTCGCGTCCGAGATAGAGGTTCTCCGCCACCGTCATGCCGCGGATCGGCGTGAGTTCCTGCGTGATGATCGCGATCCGGTTGGCGAGCGCGTCGGCCGGCGACCGGAAATGCATCTCGCGCCCGTTGAGCCGAACCGTGCCGGCATCGCGCTCGAGGATGCCCATGATGATGCTGAGGAAAGTCGACTTGCCGGCGCCGTTCCCGCCGCACAGTGCGTGGACGCTGCCGCGGTGCAGGCTCAGGCGACCGTCCTCGAGCGCGGGAACGCCGTCGAAGGACTTTTGAAGACCGCTCGCCTCGAGTAGAAGATCGCTCACCGTCCCTCCATCATTTGCTCACCAATGAACAATTGATCAATCGAGCGCTATCGTAGAGGGCGGGCAAAAGGGTGTCAATCTTTCGCACCCGGTGGTAAACCCGCAGCGATTTTCACCACCGACGCGCGTATGCATGCGACGCGGGCGTCTTTATGCCATGCGCTGACGCAGATTGCGACGCGCTCGACACATCGATGGGCGCACCATCGGTGCACAAACAATGAGAATTTGATCCATATCGATCATATGATCGATGCGTTTCGCACGGTACGCGTCCGCGAGCGGCCCCCAGAAGTACAACGCGTCGGCATTTATCCCCATGGGGGTAAACACTGCTGACTACCGACATATCAACTTGTCATACTGGTTGAACAGCTACCAAGCGCGCGAAGTGTTGAATAAACGTCGCCGTGATGGCGACCCATTAAGGAGACGTCATGCTGTCGAACACCATCGATGAGCGGCTCTGCCCGGCAGCGGGCCGCAGCTTCAGGGCGCGCGGCCGGAGGCGGCGCGGGGCCGCGCTGCTCGCATTCCTGTGCGGCGGACTGCTTGCGGCCGGTCATGGATTCGCGCAAGCGCAGACGCGCGCCACGCCCTACGACGCCTGGCCGCAGCCGCAAATCCGCAAGACGATATCCGTCGACGAGGCGAAGACCCTCGTCAAGCAACGCACGCAGCCGCAAACCGACTGGACAGGACCGACCAGCGGTCCGCGCGCCTCGACCAAACCGCTCACCATCGTCTACGTCTCCGCGGACCAGTCGTACGTGTCGTTCGTCAACTGGGGCCGCGGGGTCAGCGAAGCGGCCAAGGCGTTGGGCTGGAATGCCGTCGTGCTGAATGGCCAGGGCACCGTGACCGGCACGCTCGCCGCGATGCAACAGGCGGTCGCGAGCAAGCCCGCCGCGATCGTGACGTCAGCCGATGCAAGCGCGCTGCAAGGTCCGATCCAGCAGGCCGTCGCGCAACACATTCCGGTGATCGGCATTCACGCCACCGCATTCCCGGGCCCGGACCCGAAACTCGGCCTGTACAACAACATCTCGTCGAATCCCGCTGAGATCGGCGAGACGCAAGCGGCCTACGTGATTGCGCAATCGAACGGCTCCGCCAGGGATCTGCACTTCCTCGACAACAGCTTCGCTATCGCGCGCTTCAAGGCGCAGGCCGCGACCGATCCGATCAAGGCATGCAGCGGCTGCAAGTTCATCGACATGGTGAACATTCCGATCGCCGATCAGACGCGCCGGATTCCGGCTGTCATCTCGGGCATCGTCGCAAATCAGGGCAAGGGCTGGTGGGGCACGACCTGCTGCGACAACTTCTATCCGTATATCGCGTCCGCGTTGCGCGCATCGGGCGTCAAACCCGACGAAGTGCATCTGGTCGGCTCGGACGGGCCGCCGTCCGCCTACGACATGATCCGCAAAGGCGAGTACGAAGTCGCGACCGTGCCGGAACCGAGCACGCTGTTCGGCTACGAAGCGGTCGACTCGATCGTGCGCGCGATGGCCGGCGAGCCGCCGTCGAAATTCGTGCAGCCGACCTACCTCGTCACGAAAGAGAATGCCGACAGCGAGGGCGGCAAGAGCAACGAGTTCATCCCGAGCAACGGCTTCGCGTGCCATTACCAGAATATCTGGCGCGGCACGAATACCGCCTGCGGTGGTACAAGCAGCGGCAAGAGCGGAGGCTAGACGATGACGTCCGGCGCCGTGCCGCTGCTCGCGGCGCGCGACATCACCAAGCGCTTCTTCGGTGCGCTTGCGCTCGACGCCGCATCGTTCGAATTGCGCGCGGGCGAGATTCACGCGCTGATCGGCGAAAACGGTGCCGGCAAATCGACGTTCATCAAGATTCTCGCGGGCGTCTATCAGGCCGACGGCGGCGAGATACTGCTCGACGGCAAGACGATCGATCCTGCCGTCGACGCTTTGCCGCTCGCCTTCGTTCACCAGGATCTCGCGCTCGTCGACGATCTGAGCGTCGGCGAGAATATCGCGCTGATTGCCGGCTACCCGCGCAGGCGCGGGCTGATCGACTGGCCGGCGGTGATGCGCCAGGTCGCGCCGCTGTATGCGGCGATGCATGTCGAACCGCCCGATCCCGAGCGGCTGGTCGTCACGCTGAGCCTGGCCGAAAAGGCGATTCTCGGCATCGTGCGCAGCCTCGCGGGCAAACCGCGCGCGCTGGTGCTCGACGAACCGACGGCGGCGCTGCCCGAAGCCGATGCGCAGCGGCTCTTCGAAGCGATTCGCCGGCTGCGCGATGCGGGCACCAGCATCATCTACGTATCGCATCGGCTCAACGAACTGTTCGGTCTCGCGGATCGCGTGACCGTGTTTCGCGACGGCCGCCACGTGCATACGACGCAGATCCGCGACACGAAGCCGGAACGGCTGATCGGCCAGATGCTCGGCCGTCCGGTCGAAAGCATCGAGATCGCGCGCCACGATGCGCTCCGGCAGCCCGCCGTGCTGCGCGTCGAAGCGTTGGTGGTCGAAGGCCGCGGACCGCTGTCGTTCGACGCGAGCCCGGGCGAAGTGCTGGGCCTCGTCGGCTTGCGCGGCGGCGGCCAGGAAGCCGCGGGCCGCGCGATCTTCGGCGCCCTCGGCGCGGATGCGGGGCGCATCGTGCTCGACGGCCGCGTGCTGCCGCGCACCGACGATATCGGCGCGCGCATCCGCGCGGGCATCGTGCTGCTCGCCGGCGACCGCATGCGCGAGAGCACGTTTCCCGGCATGACGCTCGCCGAAAACCTGTTCCCCAATCCGCGCATCATGGCGCGCGGCCTCTGGCAGCCGCGCGCCACCGCGCTCGAGCGGCAGACCGTGCATGCGCGTCTCGAACAGTTCGACGTGCGGCCGCGCAATCCGGGCTCGCTGATCGACTGGTTGAGCGGCGGCAATCAGCAGAAGGTGTGTCTCGCGCGCTGGCTGGAAGCGCGCGCGCGCGTGGTCATACTCGAGGAACCGACCGCCGGCGTCGACATCGGCGCGAAGCTGTCGATTCACCAGATGCTGCGCAAAGCGGCGGCGGACGGCGCGGCCGTGATCGTCGTGTCGTCGGATCTCGAAGAAGTCGCGGCCGTCTGCGACCGCGCGCTGGTGATCGATCGCGGCCGTGTCGCCGCGGAACTCGCCGGCCACGCACTGACGATGGATGCGCTGATCGCGCGCTCGTCGCTTGGCGAACGCGTACCCGGCGCGCCGGGATCGCCTTACCTTTCGGATAACGTATGAACAGCACCAGCGGAAACGGACTCGAATCAGGCAGCGCGACCGGGCCGACCGCGCCGCGCAGGCCGCCGCCATCGGCCGCGAAGCGCGCAGCCGATCTGTTCGCGAACTACGGACTGATTTTCGTGTTCGCGCTCGTTCTGATCGTGTTCTCGGCCTTGCGGCCGGACACGTTCCTCAGCAGCGGCAACATCGGCAACCTGCTGACGAGCCAATCGGTCACCGCCCTGCTCGCCTTCGCCGTGATGCTGCCGCTCGCGACCGGACGCTTCGATCTGTCGGTCGGCTATCACGTCGGCATGGCGCAGGTGCTTGTGATCGGCTTCCAGGTCAACAACGGACTATCGTGGCCCGTGGCCGCCGTGCTGGTCATCGCGATCGGGGCGGTGGTCGGTTCGATCAACGGCGTGCTTGTCACGCGCTTCAAGATCGATTCGTTCATTGCGACGATGGGCATGGGCTCGCTGCTCTATGGCGTGTCGAACTGGTACACGGGCGGCCAGCAGATCGCCGGCTTCAATCTGCCCGATGGCTTTTCGAATCTGTCGCAGGTGCTCGGTTATGTGCCGCTGCCCGCCGTCTACGTCGCCGTCGTCGCGATCGTGTTGTGGATCGTGCTCGAACGGCTGCCGGTCGGACGCGGCCTCTATGTGATCGGCTCGAACGCGCGCGCGGCGGAACTCTCCGGCCTGCGCACCGGCCGCTATATCGGCGGCGCATTCGCCGCGTCGGGGCTGTTGTGCGGCGTCGCGGGCGTCCTGCTCGGCAGCATTCTGCGCTCGGGCACGCCATCGGTCGGCGCTGAATATCTGTTGCCCGCGTTCGCCGGGTCGCTGCTCGGCGCGACCTCGATCCGGCCCGGACGCGTGAATGTCGGCGGCACGCTGCTCGCGATCCTGATCGTCGCGTTCTCGTTTTCGGGCGTGCAGCAGTTGGGCGCGCCATTCTATGTCGAATATTTCTTCAACGGCGGCATTCTGATCGTGGCAGTCGCCCTGTCCGTGTACGCGGCCATCCGCCGCCGCAAGGCCGCGGTGAAGGCGGCCAGCTGATCTCTCTGGAGTAGAACGCTTATGACACGGATTGCAGTGATTGGATGTGGCGTGGTCGGCTCGTCGTGGGCACTGGTTTTTGCGCGTGCCGGTTTCGACGTTGCCGTATGGGATGCGGCGCCCGCGGCCGCGCAGCACACGCTCGCGTTCGTGCGCGAGTCGATCGGCAGCCTCGCGAAACAGGGGCTCGGCGGCGGCGAAGACGCCGATACGGTCTGCGCGCGGCTGCATCCGTGCGCGACGCTCGAAGAGGCGCTCGCCGGCGCCGACTATGTGCAGGAAAGCGCCCCCGAGCGTGTGCAGATCAAACGCGAGCTATACCAGCGGCTCGATACGCTCGCCGCGCCGAACGTCGTGCTCGCGAGTTCGACGTCCGGGTTGCCGGCTTCGGCGTTCACCGATCATCTCGCGACGCGCGCGCGCTGCCTCGTCGTGCATCCGATCAACCCGCCGCATCTGATTCCGCTCGTCGAGCTGGTGCCGGCGCCCTGGACCGATCCGGCCGTGGTCGAGCGCGCCGCGCAATTGATGGAACAGGTCGGCCAGGCGCCGATCCGTCTTTCGCGCGAGGTCAACGGCTTTGTGGTCAACCGGCTGCAGAGCGCGCTGCTCGGCGAAGCGTTCCGGCTCGTCGAAGACGGCGTGCTGAGCGTGGCCGATGTCGACAAGGCGGTGGCCGACGGCCTCGGCTTGCGCTGGTTCTTCATGGGTCCGTTCGAGACCATCGATCTCAACGCGCAGCAAGGCGTGGCCGAATACTGCCGCAACCTGGGGCCCATGTATTACGGTCTCGCGCAAGAGCAGGCGGACCCGCGCGAATGGGGACCGCAGCTGGTTGCCGCGATCGAGCAGCAGCGCCGCGCGGTGACGCCGGCCGATGCGTTGCCCGCGCGCCGCGCATGGCGCGACCGGTGCCTTGCCGCGCTCGTTGCCGCCAAACGGCACGTGCTTGGCGCTGAGGGGAGCGTGTAGGATAGTAAGTTTATCCCCCGCGACCACGAGCCTTTTATGTCCACGCCCACCTCCCCTTTCACGATCAAACGCCAGCGCCTGTTCGATCAGGTTGCCCAGCATCTGGAAGCGATGATCCTGTCGGGCGAAGTCGGCGTGGGCGACCCGCTGCCTTCCGAGCGCGAACTGATGGAGCGTTTCGGCGTCGGCCGGCCGGCGGTGCGCGAAGCGCTGCTGTGGCTCAACAAGAAGGGATTGATTTCGGTGAGCGCGGGCGAGCGCGCGCGCGTGGTGGAGCCCGACCCGAGCGAACTGCTCGAGCATCTGTCGGGCGCGGCGCTGCTGTTCGCCTCGACGCCGCGCGGCATGCAGCAGTTCCAGCAGACGCGGCTTTTCACCGAAGTGGCGCTCGCGCGAGAAGCATGCCGCTGGACTTCGGCCGACGACCTCAAGCGACTCGAGCAGCTGCTGCGTGAAAACGAAGCAAGCGCGGACAGCATGGAAACCTTCGCCAGAACCGACGATGCATTTCACTTCGGTATCGCGAGCCTTGCGCATAATCCGCTGATCGACGCACTGTATCGCAGCGTGCTTAGCGTGCTGCAGAACCAGCGCTATACGTCGCTGCGGCATCACGATGCGCTGTCCGCGGCGATCGACTGTCACGCGCGCATTTTCGACGCGATCGCCGCGCGCGATCCGGACCGCGCGGAGCAGGTCATGCGCACGCATCTGACCCATGTTGAGACGTTCTACTGGGAAGTGCGGGGTAAGGCCGCGCCGCGTCCGCCAGGCACGGCGGCCGATGCGACACAGGCCGCGGAGCAACCCCGCAAGCAAACGAAGTAGCGAAGTAACAAAAAAGCAGGCAAAGCGGCCGCGATGGCCACGGTCATATCGACGGAGACATAGTCATGGCTTATTTCGAAGCGATCGATCCGCGCTTCATGCGGTACATGATTCCGGTGTGCGCACTGGAGACGCTACACACGGGCATGCGTTGGGCCGAAGGCCCGGTGTACTTCGCGGACGGCCGCTATCTGGTGCTGAGCGACATCCCGAACAACCGGATGCTGCGCTGGGAGGAAGAAACTGGACAGGTCAGCGTATTCCGCTACCCGTCGGGCTTTTCGAACGGCAACACGCGCGACCGTCAAGGGCGGCTTGTCAGTTGCGAGCACGGTAACCGGCGCGTCACGCGTACCGAACCGGACGGCACCATTACGGTGCTCGCCGATCGCGTGGATGGCAAGCGGCTCAATTCGCCGAACGACGTCGTAATCAAGTCCGATAACACGGTCTGGTTTACCGATCCGCCCTACGGCATCCTGACCGACTACGAAGGGCATAAAGCCGAAAGCGAAATCGGCGGCTGCCATGTGTATCGCTGCGATCCGCAAACAGGCGAAATCGCGGTGGTCGCCGACGACTTCGTCAAGCCGAACGGGCTCGCATTTTCCGCGGACGAACGGCAATTGTTCGTCGCCGATTCGGGCCGTTCGCATGCGCCGGACGCGCCGCATCACATTCGCGTATTCGACGTGACGGAAGGCGGGAAACTGACGAACGGTCGCGTGTTTGCGACGATCGATCCGGGCATACCCGATGGCTTCAGGCTCGACGAAGACGGTAATCTGTGGGTCGCCGCAGGCGACGGTGTGCACTGCTTCGATGCTACGGGCAAGTTGATCGGCAAGATCCTCACGCCGGAAACCGTGGCGAATGTGACGTTCGGCGGCCCCAAGCGTAACCGCTTGTTCATCGCGGCGACCTCAGCCTTATATGCCGTGTTCGTCAATACTCGGGGCATCCAGACACCTTGACCGTCAAACCGGCGCATCGACAGTACGACGGTCAACGCACGCTACGTCGCCACGCGGAGGGACTGAGGCCGGTCTCCTTCCTGAATGCCACGCCGAACGAGCTTTGATTCGCGAATCCCACCGCCAGTCCGATGGCTGGAAAGCTCAACGTATTGTCGCGCAGCAGCGCCTTGGCTCTTTCGATGCGTTGGGCGCGCAGCCAGGCGTGCGGCGGCATTCCCATCGATTGCCTGAAGGCGAAAGAAAAGTGTCCGGTGGAAAGGCCGCACAGGCTTGCCACATCTGTGAGCGACAGATCGTGATGGAGACGCGCAATCATGTAATCGCACACCCGTTTGCACACAGTGGGCGGCAGTCCTCCGCGGCGAGCGAGATTGCTCTTTCCGGTGAAGGTGGAAAGGTGCCTGACGAGATGCAGCGAAAGAAGCGTGACCGCAGTCTCGAGGTAGAGCAGGCCCTGTCGGCCTTCGCGCTCGCATTCCTCGTAAAGAAGGTGCGCAAGCTGCCATGACAGGGGATGGTCGTAGCCCCACGTCTCGAGAATGTCCATCGCACTCAGATGCTGCAATTCGCAGGTCTGCAGGATGTATTCCGGTTGGAGCTCGATGGACAGGAAGCGATAGTTCGATTTTTCCTTGATTCGAAACTCGACCTCACTGCCTGGCGGCAGCACAAGCCCATAACGCGGTCGGTTTCGATAGCTGAAGACATGCTTGCCCGACTCCGCGTCGGCCTCGACGAATCCACCGTTCCACGAGAATTGCAAGGCGACTGAATGCGTGACGATTCTTGCGGCGCCTGCGACAGAACCGATACGGTGGGCGGCGGCGGTGCCGCCTGCCCAGTTGATATGTCTGGACTGATTGACGGTTCCGTTGACGTCCGACCATATGGTCTCGGGATGACCCGGGGCGCTGAACATGGGCGCTGGCGTTGCGACCGCGGCTTGCGCGGATGAAACGCGGGGCACGTCGGATTGCATGATAGCTCCCCCAAAGACCTTCCCATGTAGGGCTGCAAGCGACCGCCCTGGCAGGCATTTTCTTGCGCCTCTGCGAGAAAAGCAACGACGATCTCGGCCCGATCGCTTCGCAAGCATGAGCCCATCGCCGTTCACCGGCTCCGGTGAACTTTATCTTCGTTTCGGACAAATCCCGCCGGTTCCGACGAGAACGCATCGCGAGCCGCCGCTATAGTCCCGATCGTCAGAAGCGGTGGCTATGCGGTTATCGGTGTGGTGTTCTGCGATCGGCGTGATCGCCGGTATTTGCGGCACAGGCCGTGCGCAACCTCAAATCAAGGAGCGTTGATCATGCAACAATTTGCCCGGGTTCTCGTGAACGGCCAGGCCGTTCCCATCATTGTCAAAGGTGGCGAACATCTCGACTTGCGCCCAGTGGTGTCGGACATCACACCTGAAGCGATCGCGAGCGGCGTGCTGAACCAGGTCGATACCGCTGGGCTCGCGCCGCTGAGCGGCGAATTCGCCTGCCTGGCGCCGATCGCCGGCGTCCGGCAGATCGCGGCGACCGGCTTCAACTACCGCAAGCACATCGAAGAGTTCAAGATGAAGCCGCCGGTGGAACCGGAAGTCTTTCTCAAGGCCGTCACGTCGCTTGCCGGGCCAAACGATGCGATTGCGCGAGGTCCCAACCCCGGCGTCAAGCTCGATTGGGAAGTCGAACTGGCAATCGTGGTGGGCCGCGAGGCTCGCGACATCGCAGCGGCGGACGCGGCCGGCTACATCTTCGGCTTCGTCTGCATCAACGACATCTCGGACCGCGCCACCCAGGTCGATGCCGAAGGCCAGCAGCATCTGGTGCGCGCGAAGTCCCGGCCGGGCTACTCGCCGATCGGGCCGTACCTTGTCACCGGTGTCGACGGCATGAATCTCGATTTATGGACGAAGCTGAACGGCCAGTTCGAACAACAGGGCAATACGAGCGACATGTTGTTCGGAATCGGCGAGATGCTCGCCTACTTCTCGGCCCACATGACGCTGCTGCCCGGCGACCTGATCGCCACGGGCACGCCGCCGGGCGTCGGTTTCGGTAAGGACCGCTTCATGCAGGTCGGTGACGTGCTCGAATGCGGCATCGAATATCTTGGCGCCCAGCGGCACGAGATTCAGCCCTGAGCTTCGTCGACGAAAAATCCGGGCATGGCCGCGCGAAGTCGATCGATCAGCCCGCTGATGCGCGCAAAGGTGCGGGCGGAACGAGGGTGGTGATCCGGCCGTTTTTGACGTCGTAGACGAGACCCGATACGACGAGGCCGTCGGGGAGTTGCTGGTTCGCCCTGAGTGCTGCGACGTCAAGCGCCACCGCTTCGTGGGGATTCGCAATAGCAAGGTCGTCAAGCGCGTCCGTTTCGACGCCAAGATGCTTCGCGAGCAAGGCGGGAGCGTGCTTGTGGCAGCCGATGATTCCGCAATCCGTGTGCTGCAGCAGGACAAGATTGCGCGCGCCGTCGGGACGTCCCGCTGCTTTCGCGACCACGCTCAGCACTGCGAGCGTTTCGAGCAGCGATTTGTTCACCCGGCCCCCGACGTTGCGGATCACGGCCGCTTCACCCTGCTTCAAACCCAGCACACTCGCCGGATCGACGCGTGGATCGACGCAACCGACGACGACCGTTCCTGTCGACGGCATCATCTCGAGTTCAGGTGCAAACGCCGTTTGGGAAAAGTCGGCGTTGCGTTCCAGCATGACATCGTTGAAATTCATTTTCATCCTCCTGCGTGTTGGGGTGAAGGTGTCCGGTTCAGTCTGCGTTTGTCTCGCTTCGTAGTCGCGAAAAGCGGACTCGACGAGGCCATCGCGCAATGGCGCGCACGGCTCAGGCGAGCACTTCCAGGTCCGGCGCCGCCGCTTCTCCGGGCACGCGCAGCGACCGCTCGATCACATGGGTCTTCGGCGTACGGTCGATCACCAGCCCCAGCACGTCGGGACGGCTGTAGTGACCGCGCGAGTCCATCATGCGTTTGCGCTTGTCGATCTGCCAGAAATCCAGATCGGCGATGATCTCGCCCTCGCCTTCACGCAGCGGCTGACCGCCCATGAACTCACCCTCCGGCGAAACGATGGCGGTAAAACAGCCGCTGGAGATCGGCCCAGGCTCGGTTGTATGGGTATCCTGAAGAATCTGCTGTTGCTGTTCGGGAGTCAGCCACGCAGTCGCGTTGACCACGAAGGCGCCGGCCTCCAGCGCGTGCTGGCGGATATTGACCGAGATCTGCTCGGAAAACAGATCTCCCGCGAACGAACCCGGATACATGGCCGAATGGATTTCCTCGCCGTCGGCCATCAGCGCATAGCGCGCGAGCGGGTTGTAATGCTCCCAGCAGGCCAGCTGGCCGACCCGGCCCACGGCGGTATCGATGGCGCGCAAGCCCGAGCCGTCGCCCATTCCCCAGACCATTCGCTCGTGATAGGTCGGGGAGAGCTTGCGGCGGCGTTGCACCAGCGTGCCGTCGGCGTCGAACAGCAACTGCGTGTTGTAGATCGTGCCGCCGTCGCGTTCGTTGACGCCAATCGACACGACCATTCCAGCCTGCCGGGCCGCTTCGCCGATTGCGCGAGTCGTGTCCGACGGAACGGTCACTGCCTGCTCGAGCAGCTTGTAATGCTCGGCGCCCATCGCAAAGGGCGATTCGATGAACGAGAAGTACGGGTAATAGGGAACGACAGTCTCCGGAAAAGTCGCGAACTGCACGCCCTGCCGGCCGAGCTCCAGAATTTTCCTGACCACTTTATCGACTGTGCCTTCCCGGCTATAGAGGACAGGCGCGATCTGAACGGCGGCGGCCCGGATGATTTTCGACATGATGGTGTTCCTTTCGCTGCTGCGAGGCGGATGAGAGAAGTGCTTGTACCTTAGCGGCCCGAGCCCTTACGATGATGTCGTTGTTGCCACCATTCATGACATCCGTCGCTCGGCGCAGCACGCGCAACACTCCGTTTCACCAGCCTGCTATCCGGGAATCACCTCGAGACGGCGCTCGTTCATGCCACGTTCATATTGCGGATGGCGAAATAGATATGCACCGGATTGGCTTCATCGTGCCGAGACGATTTCAGATGATGAGCCTCGCCGCCCTCACGGTGTTCGAGGTCGCGAACATGCCTCCCCGAGGTCCGTGCTATGAGGTCCACGTGTTGTCCGAGCACGGCGGCCCGGTCGAATCTTCGGGCGGCATGTCATTGAACACCGAAGCGTTTGGCGATCCGGCATTCGACACGGTCATCGTGGGTTCCATCACGGAAATGAAAATGCCGTCTTCCGATGCTGGCGTCATAGCGTTCGTGAAAGAGGCAGCCAGGGCATCAAGACGGATAACGTCTATCTGCAGCGGTGCATTCGTTCTCGCCGAGGCCGGCTTGCTGGATGGCAGACGCGCGACGATGCATTGGGCTCATGCGTCCGAATTCCGGGCGCGTTTTCCCAAGGTCATCACCGAGGAAGACCGGATTTTTGTCAACGACGGCCCGATCTGGAGCTCGGCTGGCATGACAGCGGGCATCGACCTCGCACTGGCGCTGCTCGATCACGACCTCGGCCCCGATGCCGCGAAATCGGTCGCCAGACTTCTCGTTATGAACCAGCGACGGCTCGGCGGCCAGAAGCAGCATTCCGCGCTGCTCGACATGACGCCCAAATCCGATCGGATCGAATCGGTCCTTGCGCACATTCGACGCAACCTGCGCAATCCGCTGACCATCGAAGAACTGGCGGATGTGGCCAATCTGAGCCCTCGTCAGTTCAGCCGTGCCTTTGTCGCCGAGACGGGGCAGTCGCCCGCAAAGGCAGTGGAACAGCTTCGCCTCGAAGCGGCCCGATTCATGATCGAGCAAGGCCGGCACACCATTAACGTGGTGGCGCAGGAAACCGGTTTCGCGGACCGGGAACGCATGCGCCGTGCGTTCCTGCGCGCGTTTGGGGTACCGGCCGACGTGCTGCGCAGAAACGCCAGGCGGGAACCGGTCACGCACAGGTGACGGTCGGACCGATCAATGTGGCTGTTGAAGCGACGGGTTGTTCCGACGTTTAAAGCGTTGACCAGACCGCCCCCAACGCCGTCGACTACTCCACACACTGGAACGAATCGGCCCGATTGACGTCGCCGCCTTCATACCGCGGCCACTTCGGGTAATCGCACAGCGGCCGCGTGCGACCGGGGACGCCGGCGGTGTCGGTGGTCACTTGCCCGACTGGCGCTTTGCCTCGCTCGACCCATTGCTGGAGCGCCGATAGCGAATCCCAGGTCGCGTTGAAGGTGCTGCTCGCCGCATGACCCATTCCGGGAATCTCATAGAAGCGCACAAACGAATCGACTTGGCGAGGGCCAAACCGCTCTTGCAGCCGTCGATAATATTGCTCGGTTGCACGCGTGCTAACCAGCACATCGGCTACGCCATGAACGAGCAGCAACTTCCCTCCTCGCTCCCTGAACGCGGAGATATCGGTGCTTGCGTCGAGCTGCGAGCTGAGCTCGCTGATACGGTTGGCCCAGACACCGGGCTGCTCGGGATCGAGCGACAGGGAATCGAAGCCCGGGTCGCGCGTAACCGAATATTTGATCCACTGGTCGGTAAGAACGCTGATGTAGGGCGCTGTCGCAGGCATCGGATTGGCCGGCTGCGAGGTTCCGAGGGCGAGGAACGTGACCTCGGGCTCGACGGGCGAAGTGCGCGAGGTAATGCCCAGATCGGCGCCCCAGACGTTGTATCCGGGGTATTGAGTCTCGCCGCTCGCGAGTCGAAAGCGAAAACGGGTTGACGTGTTGATCGTTTTCAACGCTTCGATCTGTGCGTCGGACAGGCAATTGTCGCCGGTGTCCGCGCCCTTCGGACAGCGCAATGGCGCGCCGTTCAGGGTCGCGGTGGACGGGTCGAAGCGTGCGTTGCATTGTTGCTGGTCGCTGATCAGGCCGTCGGCCACGCCGTCCAGCGCGTCGCACGCCTCAATCGCCGCATCGTACACGGCCTTGCGTTTGCCGACGGAAAGATACGCGCCCGGTTTGGCTAGCGCGCGGTTCATTCGATGACCGCCGAGCAGCGCCGCTGCGTCATCCCAGGCCGGATACCATGCAATCGCCCCGTCCCAATCCGACGGCCAGCGCTGGATCGCCGTCACGGCTTCGCGCCCGCCCGTCGATCCGCCGGCGAAATACGCCTTATGCGGCAGATGCCCATAGCGGGCCTTGATGATTGCGAGCGCCGCGTCGTGCGTTTTCTTTAACGCGTCGCCGCCGAAATTCCTGACCGCCTCGTCGTTCAAGCCAAAGCGCCCGTCCTGCGAAGCCAGCGCGTTCGCCTGATGGCCGGAGTCGCTCGCAAAGGTCGCATAGCCGCGGCCGAGCGGCACGGGTTGATCGATCGGGCCATTCGGTACGTTGCCCGTCACGTCGGGAATGGTGCCGTCAAAACCCCCACCGCCGAACATGACGACCTTATCGTTCCATTGCGCAGGCAACGCGACCTTGAACTGAATCTGCGGCGCCGACCTGTCGAGTGGAGAGATCTCGCCCGTGACCTCGCAGTACGCCGGTAACGCAGTTGCTCCGCTTCCGCGGGCAGCGACCGGCGTGACCGCGGTGACGGTCGCACCCGATGTCGGCAAGCCGATCTCGGACGAGGGCACGACCAGGCCTTGCAGACGTTCGCAGGCGGCGACATCGTGCACAGGCAGCGTCGCCGCGATGCCGGATGCCGAGGTGGCCGATGTCAACAACAGCGCGACGACGCGCGCGACTTTCGAACCGCGCAGGTGAACTGGAATCATGATGTCTCCGTTATGACCAACGTTTTTCGTCTGAATCCATCGCACAGCGAATCGCTTTTTTAGGGGCCGCGACGCCCTGCGCGTGATGCTGTCGGGATGCCGTCAAAGATATTCGACGTTGCCATCGACACTGATGGCTTGCCCCGTGATGTTGTGCCCCGCGGGCGACGCGAGGAAAAGTGCCATGGCCGCAATGTCGTCGACGGTCACCATGCGGCGAAGCGAGATCTTTTTCAGGTATTGCTGTTTCATCTCGTCGAACGAGACGCCGGTCGATTCGGCACGTGCCGCGATTACGCTGTCCATCCGTTCGCCTTGTACGACCCCAGGCAAAATGGCATTGACGCGAATGTTGCTCGGTCCAAGCTCGACTGCGAGCGACTTGACCAGTCCGACAATCGCCCATTTCGTCGATGCGTAAGGCGTGCGAAACGCGTAGCCGAGCCGGCCCGCCACCGATGACATCGCAATGATCGCCGGGCAATCGGATGTCTCTTTCAGCAACGGCACCGCCTTGCGCAGGAAGTAGAACTGGCTGTTCAGATTGGTCGAAATGGTGCGTTCCCAGTCGTCCGGCTGGATGGACTCGACCTCGCCTGTCGGACCCGCGATGCCCGCGTTGTTGATCAGAACGTCGAGGCCGCCGAGCGTTGCGCGCGCGTCGTCGATGATCTTGTCGACCTGCTCGCGATTCGCCACATCCGCCACGCCGCTATGTAAATTCGGATGCCTTTCTTTGGCATTTTCCACTGCTGCGCGGTCGACATCGCAGATATAGACGCGTGCGTCAGCCTGAACGAAAGCCTCGGCCATCGCCGCTCCAATGCCCGCGGCCGCACCCGAGATAAGCACGCGCAGGCCGGGTCTTGGCTTCAAAAGCTCAAACGTATCCATGTGTCGCAGCCACAAAGTGAAATTGCACGGTCCGCCGGCGGTCAGCTCTTCGAAGTCTTCAACTGCGCCCCGTTACCCGTTGCCGGTATGGGACGCTCCGCCGCGCGGATGGCCTTGGCCAGGAGCGGCACGAGACACAACCCGAGCACCGATGCAACCACCACGACGTTGAAGCCGGAGTCGCTCCTGCCGGTTAGCGTCTCGGCAAGCCCGAACAGATACGGCCCGACAAAGCCGCCCAGCAAACCGACCGTATTGATGAAAGCGAGACCGGCCGCAGCTTGCACACCCTGTAACCGCTTCATCGCGACAGCCCAATAGGAAGGCAGAATGCCGCCCGCGAACAAGCCCGTGATGCCGAGCAGAACGATTTGCGCCGCCTGATTCCGGATGGCGATAAACGCACATGCGGCGACGACAACGCCCGCGGTCAGGACACCCAGGAAACCGCAATCGTTGTTGATGCGGCGGTGGATGCGCGGCAGCGCTAACACGCCAATCAGGAAGCCGATGCCGACACTGCTCGACAGCAGCCCGACAAGAAGCGGCGACTTCACATGCATCTGCCCGACAATCGACGGAGTGAAGAAGTAAAGGCCGACGAACGCTACCTGATTCAGGAAGTAAATCAGCGCGATAAGCACCGTGGTCGGACGTTTCAATGCGGCGACCCACTGCGTCGACGCGAGATCCGCGTGCCCATGCGTGTCAATGACCGCGTGATCCTCGAGCGCCTGCGCTTCCTGCGGCGTCAGCCATTCGACTTCGGATGGCCGGTTCGGCAGCTTGAAGAACAGAATGATGCCGACCACGATGGTGGGCAAGCCTTCGAGCAGGAACATCCACTGCCAGCCACGCAGCCCCGCAATGCCGCCCAGTTGCATCAAGCCTGCGCCGAGCGGATTGCCGATGATGAGCGCAATCGAAGGGGCCGTATAAATCCAGCCCACGGCGACCGCCCGGTCTTTAGGCGCAAACCACAACGTGACCATGTACATCAAGGCCGGAAACAGCCCCGCTTCCGCGACACCCAGCAAGACGCGCAGAAGGTAGAACGACCACTCGCCTTGCACGAACATCATGGCCGTGGATAACACGCCCCAGGTGACGGCGATGCGGGCGATCCAGACTCGCGGACCGAGACGATGGGCCGCGAGATTGCTCGGAACTTCGAGAAGCGCGTAACCGATAAAGAAGATGCCCGCGCCGAGGCCGTAAGCGGCGGCACTGATACCGAGGTCAGCCGCGAGTGCGCTCTTGGCCAGCGCCACGTTCGTGCGGTCGATAAACGACATGAAATAGATCGCGCACATCAGCGGGACGACCCGCGTCATCGCCTTGCGAGTCGCTCGCCGGTGAATTTCACCGAGGCTGTGGTCAACCGTGGCTGCAGTCATGATGTCTCCGGAAATTGTCCTGCGTGTTTTTTCTTGTGTTGCGCGTCGGGTGACGCCCGATCGGCGTTGCAGGAGAAACGCGGCCCCGCCTGCGCGAACTTCGCGCGCGGCGCCCTCTGTTTAAAGCGAGACGTTTTCGCGTCCCTTCAATCCCAGCATTGCGCGGGCATCGGCCGGCGTCGCGATATCGAAAGAAAGCTCTTCGAGAATTCTGCGAATCTTGCGGACCTGGTCGGCATTCGATTTTGCCTTCACGCCCTTCGACAGATAGACGCTGTCTTCCAGACCCACGCGGACGTTGCCGCCCATGATCGCCCCCATCGTCACGAGCGACATCTGATGACGGCCGGCGCCAAGAATCGAAAACTGATAGTTCTCACGCCCGAACAGACGATCGGCGGTCGACCTCATCGATAAGAGGCTTTCCGGGTCGGGGCCGATCCCGCCGAGAATGCCCAGGACGGACTGGATGAAAAATGGAGGCTTGACGAGTCCGATGTCGATGAAATACGCGAGGCTATACAGGTGCCCGACGTCGTAGCATTCGAACTCGAAGCGCGTACCGTAGTCGTTGAACTCGGTGAGGATGTTCCTGATGTCCCGGAACGTGTTCCGGAAAATCATGTCCTCCATCCCTTCGACGTATTCTTTCTCCCAATCGAATCGCCAGGACGACATCTTTGCCGCGACCGGATGCAGCGAAAAGTTCATCGAACCCATGTTCAGTGAACACATCTCGGGTTGGGCAATACGCGCATAGGCCAAACGCTCGTCGAGCGTCATACGCGTGCTGCCGCCCGTGGAGATGTTGATGACTGCATCGGTCTGTGCGGCGATCGCAGGGACAAACTGGCGGAACACTTCCGGCGAGGGCGTTGGCCGGCCGTCTTGCGGATTGCGTGCATGCAGATGAAGAATGGCTGCGCCGGCCTCGGCGGCCTCGAGCGCTTGTGTCTTGATGTCATCGGGCGTAAGTGGCAGATATTCCGACATGGACGGCACGTGCGCCGACCCTGTCACTGCACATGTGATGATGACTTTGCTGGCCGAATTTCCCATTTAGTGCTTTGTCTCCAACTGGTTTGCGGGTCGCACATCCACGATGCGGACCCGTCTCTTGTCCCATTGATAGTAGTGAGATACGATTCACGATGTAAGGTCTTTTTCGGACAAGCTGATGTCCCCCGCGGACACTTCGGGAGGCATGATGTCCTCGAAATTCCCGCTATTGAACGAGCGCATCTATGCGCCGTATAAGATTGCGGCGCTGGTCGAAGTGCTTGCGGAGCAAGGCATTGCGCCCGAGGACAGCCTGCGGGGAAGCGGCGTCGAGCCTGACCAGATTGACGATGCTTCGGTGATGACCTCGGTCAGGCAATACGCGGCGGTATGCAGAAATGCGGTCAGCCTTTCGTCCGATCCGGGCACGCCGTTCAGGACGGGAGCGCGGCTTCATCTGGCCGCATACGGAATGTATGGCTACGCCCTGATGTCGTGTCTTTCGCTGCGCGACTACTTCCGCCTCGGCGTCAAATATCATCGGCTGGCGACGCCGACCATCACGATCGAGTGGACCGAGTATCCCGATACGTCGGTCTGGACCTTTCCGGACGCCTTCTCGTCGAACCTGCCGCACGATGTTCAGCAGTTCCTGCTGGAGCAGCAATACACCCAGCACGTGACGCATCTCGAAGATGTCGCCGGGCAGCGCTGCCCGCCGATGCTTGCGCGCTTCTCCTACCCGGCGCCGGACTACGCCGCGATCTATACGCAGTATCTGGGTTGCCCGTGCGAATTCGACGCTGAGGAGTGCCAGCTCATATACGACAGCGCCATACTCGACATGAAGCCGCATCTCGCGCACCGGCATTCCGCCGCGCTCTTGCAGGAGACTTGCGACCGGCTGATCGGGCAGGCGAAAACATCATCGGGTGTATCGGGCGAGGTGTATCAACTGCTGATGCGCAAGCCGGGTGTGTTTCCGAGCATGGAATCGGTGGCGGTCACCCTCAGGATGACCAGCCGAACGCTGAGGCGGCGTCTGGAATCGGAAGGCACGTCGTTCGTTGCGATTGTCGATGACGTTCGTTGCTCGCTCGCCACCGAGTATCTGAAGAGCACGAAGCTCAGCACGGACGATGTCGCCATGCTGGTCGGTTTCAGCGACACGGCCAACTTCCGCCGGGCGTTGAAACGATGGACGGGTAAGGGCCCGGGTGAGATTCGCGATCAGCCATGAGTCGCGATGTTGGGCAGCGGACCAGGCCGCGGTGCGGGCCTCCGTAAAACCCGGTGACGGACATGACTGCCCGGCCAGCAAGCGCACGTCCCGGATTTTGAGGCGACTCAAAGCGATCCTTGCCGCCCTTTCCCGCGTAGTCCGGAAGCGGCCGCTTACGAACCCGCGGCGGACATCTATCGCGCTTGGGCGACGCGATCGCAGGCTCGCGGGTCAAGTATTTTGAGCGCCTGCGGCTGTCCCCTGTTCAAGCTTCGATGTTCATCGGACCGAACGACACGACACCGGTGCTGCCGTCGGGTCGCCTGAACAGCGTCGCGCGATCGCCATTTACAGCGTGGCTCGCGATGGACAAGGGCTGCGTGAAACCCACCGTTACGGCGGCGAGCTTTGCATGGTTTCGATTCCGCACCTGATCTCCGGGCCTGGCGCCGGCCGCGTTTTCTGTTTGCGCGTCACTGGCCGCTGCGCGCAGCAAATCGAGTGCGGTACTTGCGCCGTGCAGCGTCGGGTGTCCGAGTTCGGCGATCAGCCCGCGCGGACGGCTTCCGCCGTCGTCGTTAGTACCCTCGGGATTCTGATCCCGCCCGACTGGTCTCGAAGCGCCTGGCGTGGCGGAAGTAGCAAGCGCGCCTGGGTTGGCAACACTGATAACCGACGAGGTCGCGGACACCGACTGATTGTCGAGCGAAACCGACAACGCGCCACTATCGGGATCAAATGTTATCGACACCGAACCTGCGCGTGCATTGACGATTGTCCCCGACGCCGACAGCGTCGTCCCATAACCGGCCGACACGACAATATTGCCCGCAAAAGCTTGTGTGAATCCGGATACCGCGAACGATTCGGCAGAGGTCGCGGCGAAGCTTGCATTCAGGCTGACAGAACCGCCTTTTGCCAGTTGTTCGCCAAAACTCGCACTGGCTGCCTCGGCTTGCTGCGCCGTAAAGCCGCTTTCCACCATTAAGCTTTGAAGCGCACCGCTCAGTTCGCTGTCAGCGGTTGCCGTCATCTCCCGTTGCCCGGTCGCTGGATCGACGGTGGTTGCTGTTTGCAGGATCTGCCCGAAGGCGGCCTCGAACTGGCTGACGTTGGCCGTCGCGAGCATCGGGAGCGCAACCGCCTGAAGCGTTGTCAAATCGTTCTGCACTTCCTGCATTTGGCCGATATCAACCAGGCCAATCTGCGGCCCTGCGGATTGACTCGATGATTTCCGCCCGCCGCTGCCGGGCGTAGGCGAAATACTTTGTAAGCCCGGTAACTGGGCGTCGGTGATGCCGCTGATCGGTGAGGACATTCGGGTGTACCCAAGCGTGATTGAGTATTCGGGATATTCTGTCGCGCCGCTGAGCGACGAAGGTGCGAGGCTCACCCGGAGATATCGACCAAAACGTTGCAGGGCTTTAGCTCACACGACGCATCTTTTATGCCCTTTGCGGCCATCGCCGCGCGCCTGAACGCTCGCGGATCGAATGTTTCAGCCGAAGAGATTCGGCTTACGAAAACATTCCGAGACTCGACCGGACGCCTGACGTCGGTTGGCGAGCGGTCGTCATCCGCTGACTGGGGGCTAGCGACGAGCGGCGGCGAGGCCATCAGCGTACCGATCTGAAAGTAAAGGTCGGGGATTTCATCGCAATGCATCTTCTGCATTCGGATGTAGCCTGGAAGGCGAAGCATTCTGTCGTTGTACTGCACGTCATCGGCCACAAAGTGATAAAGGCCCGGCCAGTCGTACCGGTTAAGACAGGCGATAGATCCGAGGTATAGCTCCGGCAGGTTCGGCCCAGCGGTAGCCGCGCCCGATTCATTCCTCGTAAAAAACGTGCGCATCGTACATCTCCCTGGCGCCGTTGATGATAGATATCAGGACTACCGTTGAATTCCTGAACGGATCTTAAGGTACCGGCAAACTACATCTTCAGCTCTCGTTGCATGGTGCCGCCGTCCCGAGGCGATATGCGGGGTGCGAAGACAATGCTCACCATACGCACCAACTATGAGTCATCGCATTCAAACGTATTGGACGCCGAACATCTTTCAACCCTAACCCGGCGAACGCTTGTAGACTCGATATGCATCCATGCTCGAGTAACAGCTGCAAATTACACCAAGGTTTTTTCTTTCTTACATTATATTTTGGATAACTATGCATCTCGGTAAGCTTGCCAATCACGTGCTCGCTCATGTCGCGTCGATCGCGATCGGGACGTCGAGTTTATGCGCCAGCGCCCACGAGACGTCCTGGCGTCAGAAAGCGACGGATTCAACGTCCGGCGCCGGTACGATCCTGAGCGCCGTGCAAGACCTACCGCTAGACGGCGGCGCATATCAGCGTGTGCTGTTCTATGGTCCGAAGCATGACATGCGCGGCATTATCGTTATGTTTCCGGGCGGAGCAGGCGATGTCGGCATCGAACGCGACGGCTCAATCAAGCACGACGACAACTTCGTTGTACGCACGCGTGAGTTGTGGGCTCAGCGTGGCTACGGCGTCGTCATCGTCGACGCGATCGATCATCAATCGATGCGCGGCAAGCGCAGCACGCCGGAATACGCGGCTGTAACGCAAAAGATTCTGGCTTTCGCACATTCGGTGTCGAATGTCCCGGTGTGGGTGATGGGCACGAGCCAGGGATCGATTGCGGCGATGAACGCCGCTTCGCATACAGGGCATCAGGCGTTGGCCGGCGTGATGTTGACAGAATCCGTTTCCGTATTGGGCAAGTCCCATGAAACCGTGTTTGACGCTAGCCCGCAGGATGTCCGCGTGCCTGCACTGGTCGTCGCGAACCGCGACGACCGATGTTCAGTCGCGCCGCCGTCGAAGGCGAACGAGATCGCGGATGCCATGCGCAATGCCCCATCGGCGGTTCTGTTCGTCGAGGGCGGAATAGCAAAGTCGTCAAACGCATGCAGCTCGCGGTCGCCGCACGGCTATTGGGGTATCGACGAGAAGGTCGTCGACGATATCGACAAGTGGATGCTGCGCGCATCGCGCCCGGGAGAGATTTCGCGATAGAGCAAGCAGTGCATGGCGGCGGCAAACGCAAAGATCTACATGTACGAAACCTGGGCGCGGGGCGATCTCGCCGAGATGCTGGCCGGCGGCGATCCGACCGCTTCAGCATTTCCTGAATCGTATCTGTCGGCCCCTACCAGGCTGACCGATGCGAATCACAACGCTTACTACAGCGCGGCCAGGCATGACGGCGCGATCGCAGCCGTGGGGCCGGTGGGCGAGGCCTGGCAGCTCGCATGGAATCAGGGCAACGCGAACCCCGATCGGTTTGTGACGTCTGGTCAGTCAGGTTTGCCATCGCTCTGGTATGGGATCACCTTGTACGGTATCCGAATGCGATCCAGTTCGTCGATCGGGTCGGGACACGTTCGGAGAGCGGTCGCCCCAGCCCGACTTTCCTGCAGCTCGTTCAATCGAAACGGTCAAACGCATCGCACGCTTTTCGCTAGCGGGCTTTCTGGGCACGGAGAATCCGCCCACGGAGAATCCGCCAGTCCGCTACGCGACGCGCCGCATCGCCGCAACCGTCAGCACCGACAGCGCGGCCAGTTCGCTTCTCAATCGAGCCTGATTACCGCTGACATCGGGTGCGCGTTTAGCCGCGTCCGCGCTACGCATCAGCAACTTCACGATCTGTGGGGTAGTCAGGCCTGCCGGCGGGCCGTCAATTTCGCCGGCTTCTATCAATGTGCCCAAGAAAACCTTCAGACACTGCTCATACGTCGCCGCTGTATCGGCAACACGTCGCGCCGCGAGCTTTGATACCGCTTCGGCTAACTCCGCCAGGTGCTCCGACTCGCCGAACATCTCGGCGCCCAGCCCGTAATACGCGTTCAACAGCGCGCCGAGACGGGTGGCCGCATCGCCATTCTTCCGCAGCGCTGCGTCGCAGCGCGCCCGCACAAGCTCGCCGAGGTAATCGACGACTGCGAGAAAGACCGCCTCTTTGTCCTGGAAGTGCAGATACACCGTGCGCTTCGCGACCTGCGCCACTTCCGCAATATCGTCGATCGAGGTCTTCCGGTAGCCGCGCTTCAGGAATAGCGACAGCGCAGCGCCGATGACGGCGTCGCGCTTGGTCGGGCGGTTTTCATCGGCGGAGCCCGACGGCCGCGTCTTGGGTAATGGAGGTCTCATGAGTGATATAAGTATACTATTTTTGTGCATTTGGTACACTTTCGCCGCGGCATCGTTTTTGAACGCGTCCCGAACGGCGGGCGCGCGGCGCCGCAGTCACCAGCGTAACCGAGGACGCGTCCCATGCCTAACCTGAAGCGCCGCCATTTCATCCTTGGGACGGCGGGTGTCGCCGGTGCACTGATCATCGGCTGGGCGGCGTTACCGGCTCGCCAACGGCTTGTGCCGGACAGTCCGCTCCCGGCCGCGGCTGGGCAATATCCGCTGAATGGTTGGGTCAAGATTTCGGACGACGGCACGATTACCGTCGTGATGGCGCAGGTTGAAATGGGCCAGGGCGCGCAAACCGGACTCGCCATGCTGCTCGCCGACGAGATGGATGCTGACTGGGCACGCGTAAAGCTCGAGCCGTCCACGTACGACCGCATCTACAACAACCTGGCCGCCATCGCCGACGCGCTGCCTTTCAGACCCGACAATCACGGCATCGTCAAACGCGTATCCGGCCACCTTGCACGGCGGGTCTTGCGCGAAATTCCCGGCATGCAGGGCACCGGCGGCTCCTCGAGCATCGCGGACCAGTGGCTGCCGATGCGCGAAGCTGGCGCGGCAGCGCGCGCGATGCTGGTGGCCGCTGCCGCATCCCGCTGGCAGGTGCCAGCGGACAGCTGTACGGTCACGCTTGGCGTCGTACAGCATCCCTCCGGCAAGCACGCGTCGTTTGGCGAGCTTGCGGCCTCGGCAGCGCATATGCCGGTGCCCGATAAAGTGAAGCTCAAGAGCGTCGCCGATTTCCGCCTGATCGGCCAGCCGGTGCGGCGACTCGACAATGCGACCAAGCTGGACGGCTCGGCGCAATACGGCATCGACGCTGTGCCGCCGGACCTGCTCCATGCAAGCATCGTGATGTGCCCGACGCTCGGCGGACGTGTGATGCGCTTCGACGGGAGCGCGGCAAAGGCGTTGCCCGGCGTCAGGCATATCGTCGCGCTCGATCCCGTGCCCGGCGGTATCGGCAGCACCGGAGCCACGTCCGGGGGCGTTGCTGTTATTGCGGATACGCCCTATCACGCAATACGGGCGCTCGACCACCTCTCGATCGAATGGGATCACGGCGCGGCGTACACGCAGTCCAGCCGCGCGATCGGCGACGCGCTGACTCACGCGCTCAACAGCGGCGATGGCAAAACCCATTTTGAAACCGGCGACGTGAAGACCGCGTTGGCATCGGCTGCGCGCACCATCAGCGCCGAATATTTCGTGCCGCTGCTCGCACATGCCGCGATGGAGCCGATGAACTGCACAGTCCAGTTCAAGGATGGCCGTGCAACGGTCTGGGCCGGAACGCAGGCGCAGGGATTCGCGCGTGCCGCCGCCGCCAATGCTCTCGGAATCGATGCCGACCATGTCGACCTTCGTGTGCCGTTCCTCGGCGGCGGATTCGGCCGCCGCTACTTCTCCGATGTGATCGTGCAGGCCGCTCGTCTCGCGCGTCTGACTGACGGCGCACCGGTCCAGCTGATCTGGACGCGCGAGCAGGACATGACGCACGACTACTATCGGCCCGCGTATCGGTCGCGTTGCACGGCGGGCTTCGATTCCACGGGGCGCCTTGTCGCATGGCACGCCACATCGGCGGGATCGAGCATGGGAGCGCCGTCATTTCTCGACAACGCGACCGAGGGTGCGTTTGACACGGCTTACGCATTTCCGAACGCGCGCGTTGCGCACCAGACCGTCGAGCCGGGAATCGCGCTCGGCATCTGGCGCTCCGTCGGCCATTCGCAGAACGGCTTCTTCACCGAGAGCTTCGTCGATGAATGTGCTGCGGCCGCCCGGCGCGACCCGATTGCATTCCGTGCCGATCTGTTGCGTGACGACGGGCGGCATCTGCATGTGCTGCGACGAGTCGCCGAACTTTCGCAATGGAACGCTCCGCTTGCAGCAGCGTCCGACGGCGCGCCGCGTGCGCGCGGCGTGGCAATCCACCGTTGCTTCGGCACGATCGTCGCGCAGGTGGCCGAGGTGTCGGTCTCCTCTGACCGGCAGATTCGCGTGCACCGTATCGTATGTGTGGTCGACTGCGGGATGCCGGTGAATCCCAATCTGATACGCCAGCAGATGGAGGGGGCCATTGTGTTTGGACTCTCGGCCGCGCTACATGGCGAAATCACGATCGAAAACGGCGCGGTACAACAGCGCAATTTCGATGCTTACGCGCCTATGCGCATGGACGAGTGCCCGCAGATCGACGTCGACATCGTGCCCAGCACGCTTGCGCCTGGGGGCGTCGGCGAACCGGGCACACCGCCCGTCGCTCCCGCCGTGGCCAACGCCTTGTTCGCGCTGACCGGTCAGCGGCTCCGTAGTCTGCCGCTGCGGCTGGCTTGATACCCCACGACATCACACGACATCACACGAGATCACTGCCCATGACGATCATCCTGAACATCAACGGCGCGGACGTACCGGTCGATGCCGAGGCGGATACGCCGCTACTGTGGGTCCTGCGCGGCGAATTGAAACTCACCGGCACGAAATTTGGCTGCGGCCGGGGACTGTGCGGCGCGTGCACCATTCACCTGGACGGCAACGCCGTACGCTCGTGCGTCCTGCCGCTTTCCGCGGTCGGCAGCGGGCAGCGCATCACGACCATCGAAGGACTGCATGGCGTCGAAGCGGACGCACTGCGTGCGGCATGGACAGAGGTCGATGTCGTGCAATGCGGCTATTGCCAGAGCGGGCAGCTCATGTCCGCATGCTCGCTGCTTAAGTACAACCGTCATCCAGCGGTGGACGATGTGAATGCCGCGATGAGCGGCAATCTCTGCCGATGCGGCACCTACCCGCGCATTCGCCGCGCCATCGACATCGCCGCTCGCAAGCTGCAAAACGACAGTCCAGATCTGTAGCACCCCGTCGTGATGCAAATTCCCGATATTGGAAGCACGCGGACGAAAGCGACTTGCATCGTACGCCGACCAACCCGGTGAACCCACATTCCCGGATCGTTCGATCGGTGTCGGCTATTTCAGTACTCCTCGCTGCCTGATCGCTTGTCGCTGCTTCTCGATGTTCTGCTCGCCCGCCTGCAGTGCTTCCGCGCTCGACAACGAAGCAATTGATCTTCATGCCGGTGTGAATCGGACTTTTTCGTTGCCGTCGGCTCCAGCAGTCGGAGCGCCCGCCAGTCGGCGGCGAACGCCTCGGCGTAGCGGCGAGCGATCGCCCACGCCGATTCCCCGGTGCGCCGGCTGCCCTTTTCCATCTTGTCTTCGCCTTCGTCGGCATCCGAAGTCAGATGGCCGACGTCGGCAATGTTCACGACGTGCCGGACCTCATAGCCGTTGCGCATCAGCGCGCGGCGAAGCACGTCCTCGAACGCATACGTTCTCAGATTGCCGATATGCGCGTGGTCATAGACCGTCGGACCGCAGCCATACATGCCCACCTGACCGGGCCGGATTGGCGTGAACGGGCGCACAGTACGCGACCAGGTGCCATATAGCGCGAGCGGCATCGCGTTTTCTCCGTACCGACTATTCTGGCAAAACAAAAAGGCCGCCGGTTTTTCAAACGGGCGGCCAGGACACGCTCGATTCAACGTCAGGCTAGATCACAACAGACGTGTCTTTCGCTCGGCATGTCCTGACAACATGCGCGGACCAGCAAGGCAGGGAATGGAGTTCGATCGAGCATGTCGGCAATCCTGGCGTTTGCCGGCTATGCCGGTCAACATCGAATGACTGTTTGCGGAAAAACGCTGACGCCCGCAATCGCCGTGCAACGGAACGAGGCCCGGCGTGGTTTCCTCCGTTCAGTCTGGAACATTCAGTCGATACGCGCGCCCGTGAGCCGTTCGCTCAACTGCCACAGGCGACCGGCCGCGACCGGATCGGTGGCGCGCGGACGCACGCCGTGCAATTCCGCTGATTCATCGTTCGGCAAGGCGCGGGCAATTTCGCAGTCCGCGCAGTAGACACCTCCTCTACCGTCGAGCTGTGGGCTGGTCGCGCACCAGACACTCGTTGCGGCTCCCTGCTGGGGCGTCTTCTTGTTGTTCCCGGGATCGATGATCGGCTTGCCGTCCTTGTCGATGACATTGCTGGCTGTCAGTTGCTCGCTCGACATATGCCGGACGAGATCCGTCACGACGCCGCCGGGATGGACAGAAAACGCGCGTACGCCAGCGCGTTGGCCGATCGAATCCAGCGCCACCGCAAATAATGCGTTAGCGGTCTTCGACTGACCGTAAGCGACCCAAGGCTCGTATTCGCGTCGCTCGAAGTTCGGATCGTGAAAGTCGATGCCGGCCCGGCGATGACCGAAAGAACTGAGCGCGATCACGCGGGCTTGACCGGATCGCACGAGCGCCGGCCACAAGCGGCAGGTCAGTTGAAAATGGCCGAGATGGTTGGCGGAAAACTGCGATTCGTATCCGCGTCCATCGCGCACGAGCGGCGGTGCCATGATGCCGGCGTTGTTCACGAGAATATCGACGGCGCCCGTCTCTTTCTGCACGTGCTCGGCAAATCGATCGATCGACTCGGGATCGAGCAGATCCATCGGTTGCAGAACGACATCGGGCATCTCGCCAAACGCGGCGCGCGCCTTCGCGAGATCGCGCACCGGCACGAAAACCCTGGCGCCGGCCAGGCGGAACGCCTTGACTGTTTCGATGCCGATGCCGGAATAGCCGCCGGTCACGACGGCGCATTTGCCGCTCAGGTCGATGCCGCGAATCACCTCCCCTGCGGTGGAAGCCGCACCGAAGCCTGAACCTACGGGGGATTGCGGGGTGAACATGCAAGATCTCCAGGACGAGTTAGCTCAACGCATGGTAGGTTGATAGTCCTGTACCCAACAGACGTAACAGTTCAATTTTTATGCGCGAGCGTTCAAATTTGCAGGCTGATCCCCTTTCAGATCTACTGGACTTCCTCCAGCCACGGTGTGATCTGTCGGGACGGGTGGTGGCGGGCGGCACCTGGGCACGTCGCTTCAGCAATCTGGATGCGATCAAGTTTTGTGCGGTCACAGAGGGACGCTGCTGGTATTCGATTGACGGCATGTCTGAACCGGCACAGGCGAACCCTGGCGACGTATTGATTACCAACGGCGCCCGTACCCTGACTCTCGCCAGCGCCGCGTCGCGGGTCCCTGATGCGACGACCACGCCAGTCGTTCGGGACGGTAACGATCAATATCAGCTTGGCGAAGGCTGCGACTTCACCATGCTGGGCGGTACTGTGCAAATTGACGCAGATCGGCAGGCGTTACTTCTGAATGGTCTGCCACCGCTCATTCATGTACGGGGAACCACAGACGAAGCCAGGCCGCTTGCCTGGTTGCTTGAACAACTGGTGGCGGAAATGAGAGGCGGTCGGCCGGGCCGGGGCGCCGTCATATCGGGACTAGCTCAACTGTTGTTTATCCAGACACTGCGTGCCTATCTGGCACACGCATCGGATGGCGACAAAGGCTGGCTGAAGGGCTTCGGTGACCCACGGTTAGCGATTGTGCTTAGTAGCATCCACAGCGAACCTTCGCGGAACTGGGGCCTTGACGAGCTTGCAAAGGAAGCGGGGATGTCGAGAACATCACTCGCGGTTCGATTCCGCGAGATGATGGGCGTTCCCCCGCTCACCTATTTGACCCAATGGCGAATGTATCTGGCGAGGCGCGAGCTTCGGGCGGGCGCCTCCATCTCCGAAGCCGCGGCCTCGGTCGGGTACTCATCCGAGAGCGCCTTCAGCAGCGCATTCAAGCGCATGCTGGCCGTTGCACCTGGCCAGTACAGGAGAACGGCGCAAGGGGAAAACGAAACGCGGCGAACCGCTCGTAAAGCAGACGCACTCGATTTCTAACAGAGCGCGATCGTCCGCCATTGGATGAACCAGGTCTAATGCGAAAGACCTGAACGACCAACAGGGAACCTTTCTTCTGCCACAAAGCGATCAAGCGTCGCAGCCTTTCGTCACACACCTTCGACAAGAACGGCGCGATACCGCGCACCCTTGAACCGGTGCTGCGCGGCTTCCTGATACGCCGGGCTGTCGTACCAGGCGCGCGCGGCTTCTGTGGACGGAAACTCCACGATCACGACACCCTCGGGCGCTTCGCCCTCCAGAACCTGCTGAGGGCCGTACGCGGCGAGGATCTTGACAGGATGACCCTTGAATGTCTCGCCCACCTTGCTTTGGTAGATGTCGAGTTCACCCTGATCCTGCGTGCTTTCCTTCGTGAAAACAATGTAAGTCGTCATGGGCGTCGGCTCCCGAGGTGGTGTGAAGATGAACGATGATGCCACGAAACTGCACCGGGCCTCGATGGGCAGCGACGTTCTCGCAAACTCGCGGGTCAAGTATGTGAGAGCTTGAGACCCGGGCGTACGAACTCGACCGGATCTGTCACGTTCGGAACCAACCGCGTCGCATCAGGAACGACATGTTCCCGGAGCGCCATTTCCGGCCAGACTCGGTTTCGAAGAGCAGATAAATAGCGGTTAGCGATAGGATGCCCGTAAGGGGTTGGTATAGCCGCACCTCCTCGAGAATTCCGAAGATGGAAATACTCAGCGTATAGAGCGTCATCGTGATGCCGATAGCAAGCAGATTCTTTTCTTTTTCACGATATCCCACGTATGCGCATGCAAGAAAAACCATCATGATCATTGCGTACATGATGGAAACCTTCGTGCCCGACAAGAACAGGCTCCCGTTATGCAGGTAATGGAAATGATTTTCAAATTTCTCGTGTAACGCATCCGCGCCTACGCCTGGCAGTATCGAAGCCTTGAAAAGTACTTTTCTTAGCACCTCGGTGATGGCAACGCTCATCACAACCAGACCTGCGCCCCACGTCAATGGGCGAACCGCTATCCGCTGACCGAATACGACCGGCGCGACACCCCTCAAGATCAGGAACAGCCCAATGAAAATACAGGATTCCCGGCTGAGCACAAAAAAGACAAACAGGCTTACGAATGCAAGCACACCCTCGCTTCTCATCGCAAACAGAAAAAGCAAAGTGAGCATCAGCGTTTCGGTGAAGTCCCAGGGATAGCTGAAATAGTGGATGCAGCGTATCCAAAGCACCGACGATGCGACAAGCGCTATCACGGAGAGGCTGACTCGCCGGGTCAGCAGATAGGCGCAACCGCATAAAACGAAATTTTCCAGAAGGAGGAATACTTTCACGAAATCGTTGTACGGATTCTGCGAGACATTCCTGAACAGGTCCAATAGATAAGGGCCGAGAAGACGGTTCTGAAAGGCTCGCCAGTGAGGCATCCCGCTCAATACGCCATCCGAGGCTGAGAGCAACATATCCATATTGGAAACATGCTTTCTCGCCCAGAACACGTACTCGATCCACGTGCAACCCACGACGCACAAAAGCAGTATCGCGACACCAAGCGGAAGCATTGCGTTTCTTGTTCGAGCCGTCGAATTCATTTTTCCGTGCCTTAGGGGAATTTAATCAAAGCCGATTGGCAAGCAGAATTCCGCACGATGCCAGGAGAGGCTGTCAATGCCGCACGCAGTCTGCCAGTGGTCGATTCATCAGATCGCCAGTACCATGAACACGCCGCACAATCCGATTACCGCGCAACTCACGCGGTCCTTGAACGTGAAGACGATCGGGTCATCGTGCATCTGTCCGCGAAATGCCAGCATCCAGATGCGGCTTACCCAATACAGCGTGAGCGCGAACACTGGCCACAGCATCTTGGGATGCTGGTAGAGCAGCTTGAACTCGGGCGAATTCAGATAAAGCGCGAGCACGAGTACGGCGAGATAGCCGGCTGCCGTGCCGTAGGAGCGCAGGATCGACATGTCCAGCGTCATGTATCCGCGCCCTGCCGCCTCCGTTTTGCCCTGCTGAAGCATTGCCTCGAGTTCGACATAGCGTTTGAGCATGGCGAGACTCAGGAAAATCGGCACGCTAAAAAGAATCAGCCAGTAAGACAGTGAAATGTTGCTGCATTCGCCGCCGGCGATCACGCGTACCGTATAGAGGCTGGCCAGGGTGAAAACATCGATTAGCGCGATCCGCTTGAGTACAAACGAATAGGCCACCGTGGCGATCATGTATCCGATAAGCACCGCGCCGAATCCCCAGGGCAGCAGTGCCGCGAGCCCGAGCCCGCCACCGAGCAGCGCAATCGTCAGCACGATACCGAGCGAGAGCGGCAGCTTGCCCGATGCGAATGGGCGGCTGTGCTTGCGAGGGTGGCGGCGGTCGGCATCGAGGTCGAGCATGTCGTTGAGCAAATAGACCGATGACGCGGTCAGGCTGAACGACGCAAACGCGAGACAGGCCGCGAGCACCGCCTGCAGGTCGTTGAAGCGGTGCCCCACGAGTAGCGGCACGAAGATCAGCGAATTTTTGACCCACTGATGCACGCGCATTTCTTTGAGCATGAGCGGAATCAGACGACGCTTCTCTTCGAAGAAGACGATTTCCGCATTTGCCTTGCGCGCGATTTTAGCGATCTGCCGGTTGCCGACAACGATTGCGCGGCGCGCGCGCCGCCACACGGGTACGTCTGCGCGCGCATCACCACAGTAGTCGAAGCCGTGTTCGCCGAACTGCCCGACGAGGGCTGCAGCCTTATGCTTCCCATGCAGATTCATGCTCGCATCGCTTGCGAGTACGCCGCTGAACAGGTCGAAGTGAGCCGCTACCTGGTTGGCGAATCGCTGGTTGGACGCCGTGCATAGATAAAGCGGCCGGCCGGCCGAGCGCGCTTCGCGCAAATAGTCGACTAGTGGACCGTTATAGGGCAACACACCCACATCGAGAGTCACACGCTGTGCGATTTGTTCCTTTAGATAGGCCCTGCCCCGCAGCAGCCAGAACACGCAGAGAAATATCGCGAGCGGCTGCCGTTTAAGCAGCACGAAAAAGCTTTCAAACAGAAAATCAGCTCGCGTGAGCGTGCCGTCCAGGTCTACACACAGTGGAATTGCGGGATCTGACATATCGATACCCTCCTGTGCTTCTTTGGGGGCATGGCAGCGCACGCGCTATGCCGCACTCACTCGATAACCGTAGGGCATGGTTGTGCATGGGTCTGTACGCCACCGTACGTGACCGACGTTGAAGCAGATCAAGCGGAACCCGCCAATCAGGCAAATACGAAGCGCTTGTCGAGCTGGTACTTTGCGATGTAGCCGAGCGTGAGGCCGAACGCCCCGCCGGCGAGGCGTGCTGTTTCCGAATGGAAGAGCACTTGCGCGGCAAATTCCGTGGCCCAGAAGATCGCGGTGGTGGCAAGTCCCATTACGACATAGCGCGCGAAGGTCTGGATACCGTGGGCCACGCTGCGGTGTTCGTAGCGGAAGATCCACCCCTTGTCGAGCGCGTACTTGACGACGAGTCCGACGCCGGTGCCGATACACACCGCGAGAGGGATTGAAAATGGACCGTCGTAGAGGCGCCACGTGATCTTCTGGCTAGCGAGATTCGCCGCCATCGAGACCAGCGCGAATAGCGCGTACCACGTCACGAGAGCCGTGCGGCTCGCGGCGGCAGTGTTCACAGCGAAACCCGCTTGAACACGAAGCGCGGCAGAGCGCGGACAACCAGCATGATCGCGCTCCAGAACCACGGGGTGTACAGCAGGTCTTTGCCCTGGGCGACGGCGCGTACGATATCCGCACCTACTTTCTCGGGCGTAGCGACGAGAGGCCTTGGTAGAGCAAGCCCTGCCGTCATGGGCGTATCGACAAAGCCGGGCTTGATCGTGAGCACCTGTACGCCGGATTTGAAAAGTCGCGCGCGCAATCCTTCGCAGAAGGTGGTGACGGCCGCCTTTGCGGCGCCGTAGACGTAGTTCGAGGCACGCCCGCGATCGCCTGCCACTGATGAGATCACCGCGATGGTGCCGCTGCGCTGCGCCTCAAACAGGCTGGCGAGCCGTGTGAGGAGCGCGATAGTGGAAAGCGCGTTGGTCGAGAATTCGTGCAGCGCTGCATCCACGTCGCGCTCGCACAGCGCCTGATCAGCCAGAGTGCCGTGTGCGATGAGTGCGATGTCGATCGAACCGAGGGCGGTCCGGCATGCATCAAGCATGGCGGCATGCTGCGTGTGGTCGTTCAGGTCGAGCACGTACGTACACACGTCCTGTACACCGCGCACGCGCAAGTCCTGTGCGATGGTGTCCAGTCGCGCGGCATGGCGGCCGACGAGGAACAGGCGCGCGCCGGCTGCCGCCCAGTGCCGCGCGCACGCGGTGGCGATGGCAGAAGAGCCGCCAATGATAAGGATGTTCTTCACGATTGAGTCGTCCGTTTCCAGAAACGCGACATTAGCGCGGGATCGCGGTGCCGCTCGAGTTCCTGCCACGCGGGGTAAGCCGCGCGGAAATGCGCCCCGCTCATGTGTGCATCTTTCGCGGGATATTGACGACCGCCGGCTTCGGCCACGATCGAGTCGAGCCGCGCGAAGAGGTCCGTGTTGCGCTGTTCGTTTTGCGGGAAGTCGAGGGCAAGCGAGACCCCTTCCATCGGAAACGAGAGCAGGCCAGGTGAAGGGAGCGGGCCGCAACGCTTGAGCACCGCGAGAAATGAGCCGATACCGTTCGTGGCGATCGTGTGCAGGATCGCGTGCAGCGCGTCGCGCGCGTTCGCCGTCGGCACGACGCATTGATGTTGCTGGAAACCGTGCCGCCCGTAGATGCGATTCCAGTTGTGGATGTTGTCGAGTGGATAGAAGAAACGGGTCGCGGCCATGCGCGCCAGTTCGACACCGGGCTTCTGGCGCCGATAATAGAGTGCGTTGAATGCGCGCACCGTTGTGCGGCTAATGGGTGAAAACGGCAGGACGAACGGCACATTGCATGCGTGTTTCGCCGGAAGAGAGAAGTCACCGTCGTCTGCATGATCACCGCTCGTGTAGATGCCTCGCCCGAGCGCCCCGCCGCGCGCAAGGCAGTCTACCCACGCTACGCCGTACTCATGGATGGCCTCGCGGTCTCGCGCAAGGGCGAGGAACTCGTCGAGATCGGCATAGCGTGTGCGTGAGACAGCGATATGGCTAGAGCGCACCGGCATAAGCTGGATCTCCACCCATTCGATCACGCCGGTAAGGCCGAGGCCGCCGATCGTCGCACGAAAGAGCGCAGCTTCCTCATCGAGTGAACATTCGACTGCCGGGCGATCCGAGCGCAGCAGCGAAATGCGGCGCACGTGGCGTCCGAACGTCCCGCGCACATGATGGTTCTTGCCGTGCACGTCGTTAGCCACTGCGCCTCCCAGCGTGGCGAACTGCGTGCCTGGCGTGACCGGCAGCATCCAGCCCCGCGGCAAGGAGACCCTGAGCAGTTCACCGAGCGTCATGCCCGCTTCGGCGCGCACGACGCCGTTGGTCCAGTCCGCGCTGATGAAGCGTGCGAGGCAGTTCATCGGCAGCACCTGACCGGTGTCCGCGAGGCAACTGTCGCCATAGCTGCGGCCATTGCCGAATGCGAGCGTCGTGCCAAGACGCGCGTGGGCGTCGGCGAGGCGCGTCTGGATGGCATCACGCCAGGCAAGCGGTTCGCCCGACTGGTGACCATAGGGGTAGCGTCCCCACGATTGCAGCTTTGAGGCGTTCATTGAAGGCGAGACTCGTCGAATGTCTGGCACTTTGCCAGAGCACGGGGCTCCCGACCGTGGGCCAGACCACAGTCCAGGCGACCTGCAGGCCACCGACATCCACTCGCTCGCGCCTGCCCGGTCCTTCGCGAACTTCGGCGTCTGTCCGATTCCCGGATTGAAGCAGTTGCATGGATCGAACGATGTTCGATCACGATAGCCTCGCCATTTCGCATGTCGAAGAATCGCGATCAGACATGACGTCGAATTGCTTCGTGCCAGCCCGGCCGTGCCACAGCACGTCAAGCTTTACGGCTTCTTCTACGAGATCAACTCGGAGTTGACGGAGGTGGTGCGGGACATTCCGGCATGGCGTCGGGAGCTTGTCACCCGGGTCATGTGAGCCGACACATCGTTCGGTGTCGGCCCCGCCGGACGGCCGATGTCCACGGCCTACCTGGCAATGTCCGCAACGAGTGCATCGAAAAGCAGGTCAAGACTCTGCTCAAAGACTGACTCGAGATTGTTCACGCTCAGGTGTGGGGCGATTGCGCGAACATGCGGATAAGGGATCTGCTGCGGCGCGTGCTCGAGCAACAAGGCAGTCGGTTCGTCCTCGAGTTCACGGCTTGCAACTTCTGCCATCCCCGCGCCATTAACGTATCCGCCGATCAACCGGAACCAGAATGCCGTTCGCGCCGCGTCAAGACCGAGCGCCGCAAATGTCTTGAGAATTTCCTCGTACAAAGCAAACGTCCGGTCCGTGTTAAAGCGCCGCGTAGCCAGCAAAACAAACGCCCGCGGGTGGTGGATCGCGATCGCACGGTAGTTCCGGATGAACCCGCGCAATCGCTCGAGCGGCGGAAGCGCCGCAGGAGGGAGCTGCCCTTCCAGCAGTGCTTCGAGGACCGCGTCCAGCAGTTGTCCCTTGTTCCCGAAATAGTAGTAAAGGGCCATCGCCTCGACGCCGAGCCGCGCGCCAAGACGTCTCATGGAACAGTGATCGAGCCCCTCTTCATCAATTAACGCCAGGGCCGCTTTGGTGATGCGCTCCCGCGTGAGGGGTTGACGTGAGGTGTCATGCGTGGACGCGCTAGCAGCCGGCGACTTTCGGGGCGGTGGTTTTGATTTCTTGTCCGATGACGTTGTCGACGCGTTCTCAGGCGGCTTGCGGCGTGACCGTTGCGGGCGATGATCAGATTTAATCATCGAGGCACTATACACCGTAAAGTCGAAGAGGTATTCTTTCGCATAATTTTTACAGTGTAAAAAACCATTGCGATGACGATAACCCCCAACCCTCACCAATTGGCTGTGCTGGCGGACAAGGCCGAGGCCCTCGCCTACGCCGATTTCTTCGCGGCCGCACCGTCGGAACTCCGACAGCGGCTCGCTCTGAGCGTCCAGCGAGTCGCCGACGCCACCCTGCTGCTCGCTCCTGGTTTGCCGGTCGCGCTCTTCAATCGCGCGATCGGACTTGGACTGTGCAATGACGCGGGTCTCGAAGATGTCGAAGAGATCGTCGCGCGATTCCGCGAGGCAGGCGTTGCCGATTGGCGTCTGTTATGGAGTCCGCTCGCGCGCCCGCAAGATCTCCTTGCAAGGCTGGACGAACGCGGCCTTGAATTTCGCGCGGTCAGCCATTGGGCAAAGATGTACAGGGGCACCGACTCGCCGCCGCCCATCGCGAGCGCATTGACTGTCGCCCCGGCCTCGCGAAAAAACGCTAGCCAGGTGGCGCGCGTCATAACGGACGCTTTTTCGCTGCCATCTTATGTCGCCGACTGGATTGTGCAACTGCAAGGTCGCCCCAACTGGACCCTTTACGCTGTGATGGATGGCGACACGATTGTTGGCGGCGCATCGCTCTTTCTCGCCGGCGAGCTGGCCTGGCTCGGCATGGGCGCAGTCGCGGCACCGTACCGCCGGCGCGGCGGCCAGGGTGCCTTAATGGCTCGCCGTATCGAAGATGCGATCGCGCGGTCGGCGTGCCATATCTTCACGGAGACCGGCGAGCCAGTCGGCGAAGAGCCGAACCCGTCTTTCAACAACATGGAGCGGTGCGGCTTCGTCAAAGTGGTATCCCGATCAAATCTCGCGGGTCGTTTCCCAAGTGAAGAGTCCGCCTCTCGCTAACCGCGCCAGGACGCATGTGCCCGGCTCGTAAGGCTACGCCACCGCATCCGTCGCATACCCGCCAAGAAGAAGCCTCATGGTCAATGTTCTTCGCCAGCAGCCGCAGCAACACCGATCCGGTGCCTGCTGCGCCAGCCAGCCCGCCGAGGAGGCATTCGAACCGGGCGCCGACGCGCCATGCGGTCTGGCCGACAAGGGGCAGTCGCTCCAGATGCTGCTCCCGCGGGTGTGGCGGTTCGCGTTACGGTTGACGGGCTCCACGCAGCTAGCCGAGACGCTGGTAGCCCGGACATACTCGCTTGCGTTCCGTGACGGCGCCATGCGAACCGGCGATCAGCTTCCATTTGTGCAGTTGCTAACGATTCTTCACGCGGAGTGGGTTCAAGGGATGTCCTCTCGCCGACACATGGAACCGGTCGACTTGACGACTGCCTTTCATCACACGACGTCGGAGAAGAGCTCCGACGAAGCGAAGCGCATCCGGGTCGCGGTTGACCAGTTAGCGGATCTGCAACGATCCGTTCTGCTGATGGTTGAAGTTGAGCAACTGTGTCTTGCTTGCGCGGCTGCGGTTGTCGGCATTCAGCCCTCGCAAGCGCAGCGATATTTACGTCGCGGTCACAGGCGAGTGAGCGAACTTGTTACCACAGGCGTCAGGTTGGGTGACCGGCTAAACGATTGAAGCGAGCGGCGCTTACAAGCTCCGCCCACGCCGGCAAACGAAGGAGAAACATATGAGTTACGCAATCATTGGCTTCGGCAAGATCGGCCGCGCCCTTGCCAGGGCGTTCGCCCGCCACGGCATCGAAGTGGCCGTTGCAACCACGCGCGACCCCGAAAGCGTTGCAGCCGATGCGGCCACGATCGGACCCGGCGGTCATGCCCAAAACCCTGGCGGAAGCCGTCAAGGCAGACGTCATCTTTTTGGCAGTCCGATTTGAGTCGCACCCGGAAGTCGCCCATGCACTGCCCGACTGGAAGGGGAAGACCATCATCGACGCGATGAACACGCAGGCTCCGCTTGAGGAACTGGGTGGTCTCCCATCCTCTGCTTTCGTCGCGAGGGCGTTCACCGGAGCCCGGGTGGTGAAAGGCTTCAACCATCTGGTCGCTGCCGTCCTTGACCAGGACCCGGCCGTCCACGGCGGCAGAAGGGTCGTGTTCCTTGCAAGCGACGATGACAGCGCTGCAGCGGAGATCGGTGCGCTTGCGAAAGCGCTCGGTTTCGCGCCCATCCAACTCGGCGCGCTTACTGAAGGCGGACTGCTTGTGCATGCGCGCGGGAAAAGCTGGGGTCACCTGATCTTCAAGGACCTGATCGCGTTCGACCGATGAACACCCGTTTCCGGACATTTCGCTGAGCCGAATGGCCAATGCGTCGGCGCGTTTCTCCGCGTTTCGCCGCGTTTCTCCTCGCTTCTATTTCCGCGCGCTACGAGATTCACCTGCGACCTGACGATCCGGAGGATCGCGCGCAGAGACAGGTGCCTATCGCCTCCGCCCTGCCGGAGGCCATTCGCAAAAAATCTCGTAACGGATGTCGGCCATATTACGATTTCGCACGGTTTTGTAGGATGTCGAACTGTGCGCGGACGAACAGGTACGTGTTGCCGTGTTTCGTCCACGATGCAAACGCACGTCTGACGGTATGAGGAACTCCGTTTTGCGCTGCTGGCTGCCCTCCTTTGCCGGTATTTTTGACGAGCTCGTCAAGCGCAGTTGAAACAACGACCTCAGCGGCGGTCCGCTCAACGCGATACGGCTGATTCTCGGTAAACGCGTTGAAAAACGCTCAATTCCTGTTTTCCAAAAATTCTCAGCTATGTCAAACATCGCGATGTTTGGCTTTCGTTGAGTGCATGATACGCATCGGTAACGCCACCCATCACGCTTCCCGACCCGCGAGAAATTTCGCTGGAAACTCGCTGGCGGCAACGTCTGCGGTGCCGATACGACAGTCCTCGATGATGCATCACTGCACGCTCGGCGACTTCTGGTTACTATCGGCGGCCGTACCCGTTGCGGTATAGCCGCGGCCAACGGCACGCTCGTCGTCCTCACACGAGGCATCGACCTGCGGTGGCCGATCTCGTGTCGCCGACGCATCTGCTCGTCCATTTCCGGAGGGATCGTATGCTTCGAAAGCTTCGTACCCGTCTGCTTCGAGCAGGCGCGACCATCCAGCGTCTCGGCACACCGTGGTTTCTGCTCGCGACCCGCATCTGGATCGGTCAGGTTGTATTCGTGCATCAGATCATGGGCATGGTTGAACGCGAATCGCACGGACTGTTGCACGGCGTGCTCCCCGTCCCTTCGAGCGTCGATCTGGCCATCCGCGGCGCCGTGCCCTTGTTGCTTTCCGTCGGGCTTCTGACGCGTCCGCTCGCGATTGCACTGCTGGCGGGCGCATTGACGGCGGTGATGGGGACCGCGCAAAGCATCGTGTCGCCCTTGCTGATCTGGCTCGTCGTCGCGGGTCCGGGTACGTTTTCGCTCGATGCGCTGCTGGGCCGTGGCGCTCCATTCGCGCCACTCGGTCCGCTCGCGCCGCTGCGCATGCTCAAAGCAGGCTATCGGGCGTTGAGCCTCTATCTGACGCCGGTACTGCTGTTCGCTGCACGAATCGGCCTTGCGGTCGCCCTCGTCCTTCCCTTCAGCCATGCGCTGTCTGCAGCCAACATGCCGGCGCCGGCGTCCTTCACGATGCCGTTCGACGTTCCCGCGTGGGCGGCGATCGTGCTCGCGTGCGCGCTGGCGCTCGGTTGCGCGACGCGCGTTGCCGCGGCAATCTGCGCGGCACTGATCCCGCTTGCGGGCATCGAGATGGCCCTCGACGAACGGCTCGCCGTTCTGCTTCTGCTGCTCGGCCTCGTGTCGGGTGGCGCCGGCATGCTGTCGATCGACGGACTGCTGGCGAAATGGCTGTTCCGCGACGCCGATGCGCCGGATCCGAAAGGTGGCCATCGGCCGCGCGTGCTGGTCGTGGGCGGCGGCTTCGCGGGGGTATCGACCGTTTATGGCCTACGAAATTCGCGTTGCGATATCACGCTGATCGACCAGCGAAACTACCACCTGTTCCAGCCGCTGCTCTATCAGACCGCGACCGCCGCGCTTTCGGCAACGGAAATCGCAACACCGATCCGCAGCCTCTTCAGGGGACAACGCAACGTACGGATTTTGCTGGGCAAAGTGAGCGGTGTCGATACGGCTGCGCGAGAAGTCCTGGTCGGAGAAAACAGGGAAAAATACGACTACCTGGTTCTGGCCACCGGTGCACGTCATAGCTATTTCGGCAAAGACGCCTGGGCGCCCTACGCGCCCGGACTCAAGACGGTGGAAGACGCCACTTCGATCAGAAGCCGCCTTCTGAAAGCGTTCGAAGCCGCCGAGAGCACAACGGACGAGACCGCGCGTGCCGCATGGCTGACTTTCGTGATTGTCGGGGGCGGACCGACGGGAATCGAACTGGCCGGCGCAATCGCCGAACTCGCGCGGCATGGCATGGACCAGGAATATCACTCGATCGATCCCGCCACCTCGCGCGTAATTCTGTTGCATGCCGGGCCGCGCGTGCTGCCGACGTTTCACGAATCGCTGTCGGCGGTGGCCGAGCGTTCGCTGCGCAATCTGGGTGTCGATGTGCGCCTCGAAACAAGGGTGCTCGGGGTAGACGAAGCAGGCGTCGACGTGGGGCAACATCGGATCGCATCGCGTACCGTGCTGTGGGCCGCCGGTGTCGCGGCTTCTCCCGCGGCGAAGTGGCTCGGCCAGGTGGAAGACGGGTCCGGCAGGGTCAAGGTCGGCGATGACCTTTCCGTGCCGTCGCACGAAAGGGTCTATGCAATCGGCGACACGGCATCGAGCACAGGATGGCGAGGGGCACCTGTCCCCGGGCTCGCGCCCGCAGCCAAGCAGCAGGGCAAATACGTGGCGCGTGTGATCGATGCTCACCTCGCGGGACTTCCCCCGCCGCCTGCATTTCAGTACCGTCACTTCGGCAGCCTCGCGACGATAGGCAGGCAATCGGCGGTGGTGGAAATCGGGCGCCTGCGGCTTTCGGGCGGCCTCGCATGGTGGCTGTGGGGTGCCGCGCACATCATGTTCCTCGCGGGCGGGCGAAACCGGACGGCGGTTGCCGTCGACTGGTTGTGGGCCTACCTCACTTACCGGCGCACCACCCGGCTCATCACCGAGACGGGTCACTCCAACGGATAGTCGCGCCCTTTTCTCTGGCGCAAATGAAATAGTGCCGTTCCTCAAGTGTTAAAGAAAAAGCGCTCCCGCTTTCGCCTTTCGAATGACCCAAGCGTCGCCTTTCGCACACTTGTACGAGGAATGCCACGATGATCGATGAGAAATCCAGCGAAGCAGCGCTTCGCATACGTGCTGTTTACCTGTGGGAACAGGACGGCCGGCAGGAAGGCCGGCTGGTGGAGTACTTCCCCCGAGCACAAGCGATGCTCGACGAAGAGGCAGCGATTGCCGCACCCATCGACGAAGCGACGGCAGCTCGCGGGTTACTGACCCGCCCCCTCACGAACAGATCCGACGGCAAGTAACGAAAGCTGCTGCAAAAGCTTCCGGTCGCCGCTCAGCCTCTTAATGAGGCAATTTTTTCTGGAACATTTATCCGGTCTCAACGATGCAAAGCTCACTCGTATTGAAATCCAAGCTCAAAAGCGGCATTTCCATTTTCTCCGTGATCGGCCAACTCGCCGCTGAATACAAGGCGATCAACCTCTGGCAAGGCGCCCCCAGCTTCACTCCCGATTCGCACCTGGTCGACGCTGCGTTTCAGGCGGTACGAGAAGGCTTTAACCAGTACGGTCCGATGCCCGGCGTGCTGCCGCTACGCGAGGCGTTGGCGAGGAAAACAGCAAAGCTTTACGGCGCGCAATACGACCCGAACACTGAAGTCACCGTCACCGCGGGCGGCCTCGAGGCCATCTATGCCGCGATTACGGCGCTCGTCCATGCCGGCGATGAAGTGATCTATTTCGATCCCGCATTCGAGTGCTATGAACCCACGATCCAGTTGCAAGGCGCCACGCCGGTTCCCATCAGGATCCCGCTCGGCGCGATGAAAATAGACTGGGATCGGGTACAGGCGGCCATCACGCCGCGCACGCGGATGATCATCGTCAACACGCCTCATAACCCGCTTGGTGGCGTGCTCGACCAGAACGACATCGACCGTCTGATCGCAATCACGCGAGGCACCGACATCGTCATTCTGTCCGATGAGGTGTACGAGCACATGGTGTACGACGGGAAAACGCATCTGAGCATGGCGCGCTATCCTGAACTCGCCGAGCGCAGCGTAATCGTTTTTTCACTGGGCAAGACCTTTCATGTGACCGGCTGGCGAGTCGGATACTGCGTGGCGCCGGCTGAAATCATGAAAGAGATCAGGATGGTTCACCAGTATCTCGTCTACGCGGCCCCTGCGCCCTTCCAGATGGCGCTGGCTGCCTCGGTTGAGGACGAGAGCAACTATCTGCATCTGGCCGGGTTCTACCAGAAGAAGCGCGACCTTCTTGTCGATTCGCTGAGCGGTTCGGCGCTAAAGGTTCAGCCCTGTGCCAGCGGATTTTTCCTGCTCGCCGATTTTCGCGCGGTTTCGGATAAAAGCGATCGCGACTTCGTGCTTGATCTGCTGCGGCGAAAACACGTAGGCACGATTCCGTTGTCGCATTTCTATAGCGACGGCGCCGACACGGGCATGATACGTCTTAGCTTCTGCCAGCATGACGACGTGTTGCGTGAAGGTGGGCGCCGCTTATCGGAGCGCGATTTATAACCGTCGCCGCCCTCCCTGCTTCAAGCTTCGCCCATGCGTTGACTCGATGCGTTCGCACGTCGCCGCGAATGCGCTGACGGAGTAGCCGAGCTTGAGCCCCCGATCGCGATGCGCTCGCCATGTCAGCGCATCCGTACGGGGACCGTGGCTCACATCAGGAAAGCTGCAGGACGGAACGTTGTAGAACCAGTTCGTTAGATCACCTGTTCGCATTGCATCGGCCGATGATCGTTCGCCGAAGCAATATCCGGCGGCGCGGCTACAAGGTTTGCGCTCCAACGATCCGGGCAAACCGCACATTTGGACCCGGCCGTCAGCATGATATGATCTCCTCCGTCTTTGGGGAGTAGCCTGCTTCTGCTCAGAAGCGCCTGCATCAACATACTCGGTCGGCCAGACCGTGGTGCAGGCAGCCCACCGGTTGGCAAGACCATCGACACACCTTGGCGACCGGTCGGGCGTAAAGGTGTGTCGCGGTTATCCGCCCGACCTCGAACCCCTACTCTCATGAATCCAGTCGCAACCCTGTTCCTGGCATTTGCCATGTCTACCGACGCCTTCGCTGCGGCAATCGGTAAAGGCGCAACGCTGCATCGTCCGAACCTGCGGGAAGCGCTGAAAACCGGCGTCATATTCGGCGTCATCGAGGCGCTCACTCCGCTGGCGGGATGGTTTCTAGGCAGAGCCGCCGCTGATTACGTTACCGCCTGGGATCACTGGATTGCATTCGCGTTGCTCGCCGTGCTCGGCGCTCGCATGGTTTTCAATGGCCTGGCGAACAAAATGGAAACGTCCAGACCGGCATCGCACTCATTCTGGCTGCTCGCGCTCACGGGCTTTGCCACCAGCATCGACGCCATGGCAGTCGGTGCGGGCCTCGCCTTCGTCGAAGTCGACATCTATTCCACCGCAACCGCGATCGGACTCGCGACCATGCTGATGGTGACGATCGGCGTCATGCTCGGCCGTGTCATCGGCCGCGTCGCGGGCAAGCGCGCGGAGATCGCGGGCGGCATCGTGCTGATCGGCGTCGGCAGTACGATTCTTGCCGATCACCTGAAGCTCGTTGCGTGATGCCCCTGGTCCAGGTGGTGTGTGAGCCTCTTCGCCGGGAGCGTGCGCGGCAGGATTACTTGTACTCCACCAATATCTCGCGATAGGGCTTATCCCCCTCGTTTCGAGCTTTATGCGTCGCGGGAACGCGCGTCCCCTGGCCGGCACTCGACAATATTTCCAGATAGCCGTTTTCGCACAGTAACGAATAGACCGAGCCTGTCGACACCTCGAAGATGCCGAGGTCGCCACCGTGTTCATCGAAGACGGGCAGCGGCGCGCCTTCAATCGCATACCACATGTATGAATGCGTATGGGTGTGTACGGGTGTTTCTTCACCTGGATCGAGAATAAGGTCCCAAACAATGACCTTATCGTTTTCAAATACTTTCTCCGTACCCACGTCGGCCATGGTTTCTCCTTGAAATTTCGCAAGCGGTCGGTCTCACGATTCTCCGCATCCACGTCGCGCCTACCCGCGAACTCCGGAAGCCCAGGCGTATTTCGCGAAGCGCCGGCGCACTGCAATTCAAGCCATATCGGCAACGCCGGTTCCGGCCAGGCTACGTAAAATCCCTTCGTGGATTCGAGCGCTTTGGCGGATACCTATCGGTAATTGGCCGTCTTCGATATTTTCAGGGAGGCGATGCGCTCGCGCGAGTCTCGCTTCTGCACGCGCCCGATCGGGCAATACTGCTGCTCGCGGCACATCACGCGGCCTTCGACGGCCGCACGATGATGATGATTCTCGAGGACTTGCTTCGCGCCTTATCCGGAAAACCCTTGCGCGCCCCTTTCAAGGAGGCGGCCAGTCCATCCGATTTCCTCTCGTTACCCGCAAACTGCCGCTATCGCACTTCGCTTGATGAGACCGCCCGCTTCAGCGCTCCCGATGCCAAGCATGTTCGTGTGGAGCGTATTTCGTTATCGGAGACGTTGACCGCCGCCGTCCTGGCGCAGTGTAAAGCGCGCGCCGTGAACGTTCGTGCGTTGATGGCGGCGGTTATCGCAGCCGCCGGAAGAGAGGGCTGTGCTGAATGGCAGTCACGCCCGGTGACGGTCGCCTCACCGATCGATCTTCGCTATATGCGGAATCAGGAAGAGATACCTGGACTTCTGGTCGGGGTCGCCTTCACAGCGGTCCCTGTTGCAACGAGCCGCGACACGCTTTGGCAAACTGCCGAGAGCATCGGACAAGCACTCCAGCACGCGACGAACCTGGAGGCACAACGGGCGACGGTGTTGAAATTTCGCCAGATCACCGAGGACGAACGTCCACCGCTGGCATTTGCCGAGGCATGGCAACACACATCGCCCGGCGCCGATATCATGATCAACAACTACGGACGGCTTGCCGTTCAGGACGACTATGACGCGTTCCGGGTCAGGAGCCTCTCTTCCGCCAGCCTCGCAGCGATGGGCAAAACGCAGAAGGTCTCCATGATCTCGCTACGCGGGCGGATTGGCCTGTGCATCGCCACATGTCAGCCGATTCCCGGATTGCTCGGCAGCGTGTCGCACATACTGGCTAGCGTCTGCGGCACTTCCCTACACTAACCGCGGTCTGACGAGCCGCGACGCCGCACTCCCCGCCCGTGTGAATTTTCCTTCGCCGTACGCGCATTCGCACCCAACACATCCATCATCTTCTCGCGCATCCAACGATGCGCCGGCGAATCGGAGTGTCGCCTATGGAAGAAAACCTTGAGCACGTAGCGAGAAATGTGGAATGGCGTGGGGTGAATCTCAAGCGGTATCGTGTTCGCCAGTTGCAGCGCGGCCCGGCGAGGCAGCGTAAGCAGAAGCTCGGAGTTCGCGACGATGAACGGAGCCGCCATCACGCTCGGCAGCTTGACCGCCACGTCGCGGGTGAGCCCGGAACTCAGCAGAGCCGCATCGACAACGCTTTGTTCGGTGTTCCAGGGCGTCACGACGACGTGCCGCTCCGCGAGATACTGCGCCAGCGACAGCTTCCTTCTGATCCGTTGATGTCCCTTCCGAACGACGACCACGTAATCGTCCGCACAGCAATCGAGCGACTCGACACGGGTCCGCTGCGTTTGCTCTTCGCCTAAAAAACCCAAAGCAAAGTGAACCCGCCCCGAAGCGAGATCGTCCAGCGATTCACTATGGGTCGAGTAGATGACACGCACACGAACGTGTGGGGCCTCGCGTTGCAACGCAGGAATGAGCTGAGGCAACGCGGCGAACGCAGTGAAGTCCGTCGCGGCAAGTTCCGCGCATGGTGACGACGGGATAGTGGGGGCCGTCGTGCGCCTCGTGTCGGGTAATACACCGCGCCTGTGCAACATGGCGTTGATCCAGATTCCTGCACGCAGCGTCCTGAAAAACGGCCTTGCCTAACGCAGCCAGTTAGCCAACCATCGCCTTCCCGGCAAGAATGTGCTTAGCCGAACAGAGCGTGTGCCGGGTATTGCCGTTTCATAAGGCATTCACGCATCGCCCGGATACTCGCCTTCACACCATTCTTTCGAAGTCCGTATGTCCATTCCCGCTTCTTTTTTCGGCATCGTGCTGGGCCTCGTTGGCCTCGGCAGTAACTGGCGAGGTGCGGTCCGTTTATGGGGCATGCCGCCTGTCATCGGCGAGCTCATCATGGCCGCCGCATTCGCAATCTGGACACTGCTGGTGGTGTGCTACCTATTCAAGTGGGTCGGCCAGCGGCAAGCCGCGCTCGCGGAATCGCAACATCCGGTGCAGTGCTGCTTCATTGGCCTCATTCCCGCGACCACGGCGCTCATGGGCGTGGTGCTGGCGCCCTACAACCGCGCGCTTGCCGATCTGGCCTTATGGCTCGGCGGCGCCGGACACATTCTGTTTAGCGTGTGGCGCGTCGGCGCAATGTTGCAAGGCGACCGCGAACTCGCAACCATCACGCCCGTCGTTTATCTGCCTTCGGTCGCCGGCAACTTTATCGTGGCGATTACCGCCGGCACACTCGGTTACGCGTCATGGGGACTTCTGTTCTTCGGCGCGGGCCTCTTCATGTGGCTGGCGATGGAGTCGATCATCGTGAACCGCTTGCTGCACGGGGCACCGCTGCAGCCGCCGCTGCGCCCGACCCTCGGTATTCAGCTTGCGCCTCCCGTGGTCGCCGTGACAGCCTGGCTGGCCAACACGCAAGGCGCCCCGGAGCTGCTCCTGCAGGCCACCTGGGGCTACGGAATATTTCAGTTGCTGTTGCTGATCCGCTTGCTGCCATGGATCTTCAAGCAGCCGTTCGCGCCGTCATACTGGGCATTCACCTTCGGTCTGACCGCGCTTTCCGGCGGCGGTATCCAGCTGTCGCTGCGCGGCGTAACCGGCGCGATCGCCGAACTGACGCCGGTACTCTTTGCCTTCACCAACCTCGCGCTTGGCGCCATCATCGTCGGCACGGTAGCGCTGCTGCTGCGGCGCAAGCTCGTGCCGCCAGTCGCCGGCCCAGCGCAATCTCGATGAACCGCAGCGGCGTCGCCACGGCAATTTGCGCGGGGTCAATGCGCTAGCCGCACGCTGGCGAGCGCCCGTCGCCATGCATCGAGCATGGCAGGCATGCCGCATGCACAGGGCAATCCGTCGCCAGATGCATTTCGACGGAGGGGGCCATGCATCAGTCGTGCAAGCCGTACCGCGGATACGCGGTTGAAGTGCGCGTCACCCCAAGCCACGTCATCGCGTTTAGCGGCATGCAGCGTCGCTACGACGTATCGTGGTCGATCTATTCGACAGACGATGGCATCGCGCCGGTCGCAAGTTTTCCGGAGCACGTCGACTTTATTTCCCACGACGGCGCATTCCTTTACGGCGAGAAGCGCGCACAAGCGTTTATCGACTGCATGCTCGCGTGCGAATCGCCATGACGCGCCATGACGCGCCACCGCCGCACGCCCCCGCCGCACTTCGCTTGCTCAAGCGAAGATAGTATTTTATGATCACAAAAATCACTTCTCTATCCGTGCCCGAACCTTGGCGCGGATCGCCTGCGTGCGCCAAACCCGGCCGGAATGAACACCGCTTCCCTCACCTCCCTGCAAGTACGCATCGCACGCGACATCGTCGCGCTGGTGCGTCGCGACGTCCGGCCGATCGGCTATCACCTCGCGGAGACCCAGCTCGCGCGCGAGATCGGCACGTCGCGTTCGCCGGTGAAGGCCGCGCTCGAGTATCTCGCGGAGCTCGGCGTCGTCACGCATGACGCAAATCGCGGCTTTTTCCTGGCGTGCGATTCGTCGTCGCTGACGGACGTCGCCGAGCAGTTCGCGTCATCGCCCGACGAGCCGCTTTATCTCGGCATTGCAAGCGACCGCCTCGCCGGCAGGCTGCCCGACGAAGTCGGCGAAGCCGACCTGATGCGCCGTTATGACGTCGCCCGCACGACCCTGCGCAAAGTGCTGTCGCGCATCGCGCGCGAAGGCTGGATCGAGCAAGGCGTCGGTCATGGCTGGCGCTTTCTCGGCATGATCGATTCGCCCGAGGCTTACGACGAAAGCTTCGTATTCCGTCAATCGATCGAGGTGACCGGGCTGCTGAGCCCGTCGTTCCGCTACGAACCAAAGCATCTCGAGGAAATCCGCGCGGAGCAGCAGCGCATTGTCGACGGCGGCTGGTCCACGATGACGGCCGCGGAACTGTTCGACGCCAACAGTCATTTTCATGAGGCGGTGGCGAAATGGTCGGGCAACCGCTTTATTTACGATTCCGTGCGCCGGATCAACCAGCTGCGGCGGCTCGTCGAATACAGCCAGACCAGTGATCGTAAGCCGCGCAAGGGCCAGGCCGAAGAGCATCTGGCCATGCTCGATGCGATCGCGCGCGCCGATCTGTTCGGCGCCGCGGCGCTGATGCGCAGTCACCTCGATGGCGCGCGCCGGCTCAAAAGCCCCGGCGCGCAGGCATTCAGCGGCGGCGCAACGCGGTCGCCGCCGCGCGCCGGCCCGGCGCGCGGTCGGGTGAGTTGAGCCCGCCCCAGG
>NZ_BAAILL010000029.1:94919-129500 GCF_054589215.1 Paraburkholderia sp. 2C
TTTCCCCAAAGGATTGCCTACGTGAGTACCCTCCACTCCAGCGAATTTCAACGCGTCGCCCCCGACACGCTGCGCGACTTCGTCGGCGCCGTTTACCAATCTGCCGGCGCGAGCGCGGAAGACGCATTCGTCGCCGCCGATGCGATGGTTCAGGCCGATTTATGGGGCCATCAGTCGCACGGCGTGCTGCGGCTCGGCTGGTACTACGCGCGGCTACGCTCGGGTGCGATGCACGCGCAGACGAACCTGTCGTTCCCCGTCGACGCCGGCGCGGTCGCCGTGATGGACGGCGGCGACAGCATCGGGCCCGTGGTCGCGAAACACGCCGCGCTCGATGCGATCCGGCGCGCGAAGGCGCACGGCATCGGCGCGGTATCGGTGCGCTACTCGAATCACTTCGGCACCTGCATGTACTTCACGCGCATGGCGGCCGAACAGGATTGCATCATGCTCGTCACCACGAACGGCGGCCCGAACATGGCGCCGTGGGGCGGCCTCAAAAAGATGATCGGCACCAATCCGTGGTCGGTGGCGGTGCCCGCCGGCCGCTATTCGCCGATGATCATGGACGTCGCGAATTCGGGCGTCGCGCGCGGCAAGATCTTTCTCGCGCAGACGCGCCATGAAAACATCCCGCTCGGCTGGGCGATCGATGCGAAGGGCCGCCCCACAACCGATCCGACCGAGGCGCTGCAGGGCTTTATCCTGCCCATGGCCGGCCATAAGGGTTACGCGATCGGGATGATCGTCGATGTGTTGTCGGGCGTACTGTCGGGCAGCGGCTTTATGGACGAAGTACACGGCCCTTACGACCCGGTCAATCGAAGCTGTGCCGGACATCTGATGATCGCGCTTAACGTCGGTGCGTTTCAGCCGATCGACGAATTTCGCGCGCGCATGGAGCGGTATATCGAAACGCTGAAGAAGGTGCCGCTGGCCGAAGGCGCCGACGAAGTGTTCTACCCGGGCGAGCGGGAAGCGCGCGCCCATGAGCGGCAGATTGTCGAAGGAATTCTGCTGCCCGCGGATACGTTCGGTGTGCTCGATAAAGTCGCCGCGCAAGCGGGCGTTGCGCCAGTGGCACGCAGCTGACAAGCGACCCCGGACGGATGTTCGACCTTGGCTCGGATGCCCGCCTTCATCTTCTCGGCACACTCGGTCACCATGTCCGGGAAGATCAGCGTGGCGTCCACGGCCGGCTTCGCGGGCTCGATGTTCGCGGCTCAGGCGCCCTCAGGCAATGAGGTTCCGTGCCTGGTTTTGCAGACCTCCTCAGGCATCGGCTGCTCCATTGCGGCATCCCAGATCCCCATCGCGTCGGTCACGGCCTTCTCGATGACGGCATGCCGGACCCGATCGCGGGCGAGCACAGACAGTCCCTGGAAAAAGCAGTCGAACGCGATGGACAGCGATGCCGGATCTGTGCTGCTGCGCAGTTCCCCGCTCTTGATGCCCCGTGCTACGCAGGCGCGGAAACCGGCGCGCGTGCGACTGCGCACCTCGCGAAGCAACCCGGTGACGGCTTCGCTGCCGATGGAACTGGCCCCGACAACGCCCAGCGCGACCATACAGCCTTTCGGGTGCCCGCTCTCAATCTGCATCCTTGCCGACCGCAGCAGCGCCAGGAACACGCCCTCCCGTGGCGGTAGCGACGTGTCATGGAGACTACGGGTGACCTTGCCATAAATCTCCATGTATCGCTCCAGCGCCTCCTTGTACAGCGCCTCCTTGGACTCGAAGGCCGCATAGAAGCTGGGCGCGGAAATGCCCCCGCCGATCGCCGCCTTCAGCTGCGACAAGGACGTTGATTCATAGCCATGCTCCCAGAACAGATGCATCGCCGAAGTGATCGCCGCATCGCGGTCGAACGTGCGTGGCCGCCCCCGCTGACCCATGAATATCTCCGTCGGTCAAAATATACATACTAATCGATACATAATCTTCGGGCAAGTCGCGACTTGCAAGCTCCCGCGCATGGCAGCGGGCCGTTCAAGACGGCGGTTGACACGGCCTGCCACGTTCCCCTATATTTGTATCACTCGGTACGTAAATCCAGAGCAGCGCGGGGTCGCCACAAGAGCCCCGCATTTTTTTCACTATTTGTATACCAATCGATACGGAAATAAACGATGTCCAAAGAACTTGAAGCACGCCTTGACGCCATCGAAAGCCGCTTCGCCATCGATGCGCTGATCGCCAGCTACGCCGAGGCGTTCGACACCATGAACATCGAGCTGCTGGCCACGCTCTGGCATCCCGAATCGCGCCTGCTGCTAGGCGCGAACGGCAACTCCGACGGCCTCGAGGCGATCCTGGCGCAAGCACGCATCAACATGAAGCGCATGCCCCACATGCATCATTGGATGGCGAATGCCCTGATCACGGTGGACGGTGACAACGGCCACGGCCTCGTGGCGGCGGACTGTCTTTTTTACGACGTCGATCAGGGCACGCTTCAGGTGAGCGGCCAATACCGCGACGTCTATCAGCGACGCGAAGGCCGCTGGGCATTCCTGGAGCGCACCTTCACCATGCACTACGCCACGCCGCTCCAGAACTGGCACCCCGTCGCGGGAACGGAACGCTTCGGCCGTCCGGCCTGACGCGGTTTGCGGCCGCCGAAACTCATGCATACGACAACCTCCTCCACGCGTCGATGGTCGGCGTTCGCGGTGTTGCTGGTGGGAGCATTTCTGCCTCCGCTGGACTTCTTCATCGTGAACGTCGCCCTGCCGTCCATCCAGAGCACTCTCCACACGAGCGCTGCAGAGCTGCAACTCGTCATTTCCGGATACGCCGCGGCCTACGCGGTCTTCCTTATCACAGGAGGACGGCTAGGCGATCTCTTCGGCCGGCGCAGGATCTTCCTGATCGGTGTCACGGGCTTCGGACTGACATCGGTGATCTGCGGCCTCGCATCGTCACCCGCGATACTGATCCTCGGCCGTGTGCTGCAGGGCCTGAGCGCCGCCGCCATGGCGCCGCAAGGGCTGGCCTCCATTCACGCCCTGTTCCCGGAGAAGGAGCGCGCGCGCGCTTTGAGCCTCTACGGCGCCGCGGTGGGACTGGCCGCCGTAGCCGCGCAGGCGCTCGGGGGTGCGTTGATCTCTGCGGACATCTTTCACCTGGCGTGGCGCGTCGTCTTTCTCATCAACTTGCCCGTCGTCGCCGCCGTCCTGATCTTCGGGCTGCCGTTGCTACCCGACGTCCGCGGTGACAGCCCGGCACCGGTAGACCGGATCGGGGTGCTGCTCTGTGCGCTCACGCTGGGCTTGCTCATCGTGCCGCTGGTCGAAGGGCGGGAGCTGGGTTGGCCGTGGTGGGCCTGCGCAATGCTGATCGCGTGCCCCGTCGCAGGGGGAGGCTTCTGCCGATATGAGGTGGCCTACGCCCGCCGGGGCGGCGTGCCCCTGATCAGCGTGGAGCTGATCCGGAGGCCTGGCCTGATGAGCGGGCTTACGGGCGTCCTCTTCTTCTACGTCGTCTCCGCTTTCTTCCTGACGTTCTCCGTCTACCTCCAGGCGGCACTTGGCATGAGCCCGTTCGAGACCGGGCTGGTATTCCTGCCGTTCGGGGTCGGCGCCTTCATCGGACCGCTGACGACCCCGCTGGCCATCCGCCTCTTCGGCGACCGCGTCCCCGCCATCGGCATGATGCTCGAGGTCGTCGGCTGCCTGCTCCTCGCCGCCCTCGTGGCCGGCGCGCCCGGACAGATGCCGGCTCGGTTCCCGCTGATCGGGGCGGTGGCACTCCTCGGATTCGGTCAGGGCTGGGCGCTGCCGACGCTGGTGCGCTCGGTGATCAATCGCGCACCGGCGACTGGTTCCGGGATGATCGCAGGCATCACGAATTCGGCGTTGCAAATCAGCGCAGCACTGGGTGTCGCGGTCATCGGCGGCGTCTTCTTCACTGTCGCAGGGACTTCACCGGATCCGGTGACCCTGGCCAGGGCGCTGGTCGTCGCAATGATGTGCGTCGGCGGCAGTCTGACCGTTTCCGCCGTCCTGTCCATCGTCGCTTCGAGATCGAGCATTCATGCCGCTGCACGGGCCGCGCCTCGTTGAGTCCAGCCCCCCCTCGCTCGCGGCAAGGAGAACATCGCTGCTGATTCCCCACGGCATGCACGGCGATCCAGTTGCGAGCCGCACCGGCCAGGCGCCGCGGGGCGTGCTCCGCGTCGATCTGGCCGGGTACAGGGCCTTGGACATGCGGGCGGAGATTGAACCGCGGGGGACGCAAGGCGCGTTCTGCAGACCTTCGTTAGCTTCGCGCCGGCCGCAGCGCCGCGCTCCCTCCGGCGACAATCGGCTGATGCGTCATCGTCAGCGTGATCACGATACCGGTCAGCAGCAACACGCCGGCAATCGCAAACGCCCAATCGAAGCCCCCGGTGCTCGCGATCACATAACCGGTCACGATCGGCGCAAGCAGCCCGAATACGTTGCCCCCGACGATCACAAACCCCATCGCCTTCGCGATATCGCGCTGGTTCGGCAGCATATCGGAGAGCAGCGAGAAGTTCGTCGCATTGGTTGCCGCGATGCCCGAGAGCGACACGGTCAGCACCGCAACGAGCGCGACGAAGCTCGTCGCCAGCGGCACGAGCAGAATCGCCGCGCCGCACATCATCGATACCGCGATCGCATGGCGCCGCCGTCCCGACATGACGCCCGCGCGCTTCACATAGCGGTCGCTGAGAAAGCCGGCCAGCACGGCGAGCACCACGGCGCCGCCGTAAGGCACGCCGCTTAGCCAGCCGCTGTTCGTGATCGACAGATGCCGCGTCATCTGCAGATACGACGGCAGCCACGTGAGAAACAGATACTGCGCGTAAATGTTGCAGCCCTCGGTCAACGCGATGCCCCACAGCGTGCGCGAACGCAGAAGCCGCATCAAGCCATCGGGCACGCCCTCCGCCTGCGTTTGCACACCGTGATTGCGTTCGCGCACGATCATCTCGCGTTCGGCCTGCGATAGCCAGCGCGTGCGCTCGGGCGTGTCGAACAGCGCAAGCCACAGCACGAGCCACACGAAACCGGTGGCTCCCGAAATAACGAACGCCCAGCGCCATCCGAAGGCGGCGATCAGAAAGCCGATCAAGGCCAGACAGAACGCGGGCCCCGCGAAGGAGCCCGCGTTGAAAATCGCGTTGGCCACACCGCGTTCGCGCGCCGGAATCCACTGGCGCACGGTTTTTGCGCAGACCGGGTTGCTACTCGCTTCGCCCGCGCCCATCGCGAGCCGCGCTGCAAGCAGCGGCCCGAACGCACCGGCCGCGCCGGTCAGCACGGTGGCGAGCGACCAGATGCCGATGCCGAACGCGGCCACGCGCCGCGTGCCGAAGCGGTCGACGAACTGGCCCATCGGAATCAGAAACACCGTATAGGTCCAGACGAACGACGAAAACAGGTAACCGAGGCTGACCGGGGACAAATGAAACTCCGCGGCAATCGGCTTGGCCGCCACCGACAGCACGACGCGATCGAGGTAGTTGATCGTCGTGAGCGAAAAGAGAAACAGCAATACCCAGCCGCGCCTGAAAGCCACTTGCCTCTCCTTGATCCGGACCGTGGTCGGCCCTGGTGTTATGCGCCCTGCTTTGGACAAGAAGTCGTACAATGCGTTTTATGATCACAAAAGTCAACGGCGTGTTTCCGGAGCCCGATCGCCTGGCTGGTCGATCGTGAAGCGGCGGCGCCCGAGACAGACGGTCACAGCGGAGAAAGCATTGGACGGAACGAAGAACGACGCGCGAGGCAACCCGCTAAACGTGAATGGCGCTCGCACAACCGGCAGCTGGATCGCCTATGTGGGCAGCCGCACCACCGCGGCGCGCAATGGAAAAGGCAAGGGCCTGAGCGTGTACTCGGTCGACGCCAGGTCTGGAGCGTGGACACTGCTGCAAATCGTCGAGGGGCTCGTCAACCCGTCGTTTCTGAGTCTCAACCGTGCGCAGGATCGGCTTTATGCGGTACACGGCGATCATGCGGAGGTCAGCAGTTTCGCCGTCGATCCCGCGGACGGCACGCTGCGCTTTCTGAACTGGCAACCTTGCGGCGGCACCAACCCCGTTCATCTGGAACTATCGAACGACGAACGCGAACTCGTCGTCGCGAACTATGCGACGGGCACGATCGCCGTGTTGCCGGTGGCCGCGGACGGCTCGCTCGAGCCGGTGCGCCTGCTGCTCGGGCTGCCCGGTTCACCGGGGCCGCATCGCATCGAGCAGAGCAGTCCGCATCCGCATCACGTGCTGCGCTTTACATCGGCGGGACGTTCCACGCCATGGCATATCGTGCCCGACAAGGGGCTCGACGCGGTCTTCGCCATCCGCATCGGCGCCAGCGCAGCCGAAACGCAACTGAACCGTTTCCGCAGCCGCGAGTCCGCGGGGCCGCGGCATGCCGCGTTCCACCCTGTGTTGCCGCTCGTCTACGTCGGCAACGAACTCGATTCGACCGTGACGACGCTGTCGTTCGACGAGGACGCCGGAACGTTTCAATGCATCGGCCATGTCTCGACCTTGCCCAGCGAATACAGCGGGCCGAACCGCGTCGCGGGCATCGTGATGCATCCGTCGGGGCGCATGCTTTATGTGTCCAATCGGGGGCATGATTCGGTCGCGTGTCTGCCGCTCGACCAGAATGGACTGAGCGTACCGTCGGTGGCCGCGTGTGTTCCGTCACTTGGGCACTTCCCGCGCTTTATCACGCTGACGCCCGATGGGCAGCGACTGCTCGTCGCGAACGAACGCAGTCACACGATTGTGAGTCGCGAGATCGATCGCGACAGCCTGTTGCCATGGCGGGAAGCTGCGATCGTCGAAACCGGCAGCCCCGTGTGCGTCGTGTTTGCCGGCAACGCTCACTGAGCGGCGCGCGCGCCTCAGCTCCCAATTCTTTCGTCTGCATCCCTACCTATCGGTTTGATCATGCGAATGATCGGACCGATTCGGCTACGCCGCCTGCTCGCGTCACCAGTTCAGTTTTCTGGAAGCTGCGTGCATCGATTGCGAAACCTCTTTCGCGGAATAAGCACGACGACGACCCGTTCTCATAAACGGGAACGTTGACGTCATGACGCATCGTTCCCTCGTAGACGATTTTCCCTTCCGATTGAGGTTCGAACGAGGTTCCAAATGCAGACAAAGCACGTGTTGACATCTATTGAAGTGACCGCGTTGATGGCAGCCGCGAGAGCCGAAGCGGCCCACAGGAAGCTGTCCGTGAGCATCGCCGTGGTCGACGACGGAGGACACCCTCTCGCGCTCGAGCGCACCGACGATGCCGCGCCCGTGACTGCCTATGTTGCGATAGAAAAGGCCCGCACCGCAGCACTGTGCCGGCGGGAATCGAAGGCTTTCGAAGACATGATCAACGGCGGCCGCGTCGCATGGCTCTCGGTGCCGGTTCTGAGCGGCATTCTGGAGGGCGGCGTCCCCGTGATTGTCGATGGTCATGTTTTAGGCGCGGTCGGCGTGTCCGGCGCGAGCCCCGCCGACGATGCATCGATTGGGCAGTGTGCGGCAGACGCCGTGCTTCGCTAAACGAATCGGCGGAACATTGAGTATCCCGTTTCGCCGGAAAAGCGCCACGCCGCTCACGGACCGAACTATCAGCGGCTCGCCGCCGTGAAGCAACGCTACGCCTCGCACAACCTGTTCAGGAAAAATCAGAATATCGAACCGTCGGGCGCCAGGTAGCGCAGCCGCCGTTTTGCCGATAACGATATCGATATTTGCTATTTAGCGCCTGCCCGCCGCGGTGTTAGCCTGACTCGATCCACGGCCGGGCGAGTCGAAGTCGTATGCATGCCGCACGTCTGCTTGCGCAGCGACCCGTTCGCCATAACGAAAATCCACCGCAGGAGCGAACGTGAGCGTCGAATTCATCGGCATGATCCAGCAGCGCAAAATATCGGAAACGCACCGTCCGCAAGGTCCGGCCATCGATACGGACTACGTGCGTTCGTTTGCCCAGGCGCATGAAAGCGCGGGCTTTAACCGTATCCTCGTGCCGCACAGTTCGACGAGCCCCGACGCGACGATCACGATTGCCTATGCGGCAAGCGTTACGTCACGCATTCACTTCATGCTGGCGCATCGGCCAGGCTTCGTGGCGCCGACACTCGCCGCGCGGCAGATCGCGACGCTCGACCATTTCTCGGGCGGACGGCTCGCCGTGCACTTCATTTCAGGCGGCAGCGACGAAGACCAGCGCCGCGACGGCGATTTCCTGAGCCACGACGATCGCTACGCGCGCACGGACGAGTATCTGCAAATCCTGCGCCGTGTCTGGACCGAAGACAAGCCGTTCGACCATGAAGGCCGTTTCTATCGCGTTGAAAAGGCGTTCTCCGAAGTCAAACCGAAACAGACACCGCACGTGCCGATCTATTTCGGCGGCGCGTCGGAAGCCGCGCTCGCCGTGGCCGGCAAGCATGCCGACGTGTATGCGCTGTGGGGCGAATCGAAGCGGCAGGTGGCCGAACAACTGGCCCGCGTGCGTGCCGAAGCCGCGAAACATGGCCGCACCGTGCGCTTCTCGGTGTCGTTCCGGCCGATTCTCGCGGCGACCGAAAAAGCCGCGTGGGAGCGCGCCGAACACATTCTCGAAGAAACCCGCCGTTTGCGCGTCGAACAGGGCTTTTCGCGCGGCGGCCCGCAGCAGAGCGAAGGCGCGCGGCGGCTGCTTGCCGCGGCCGGCGAAGGCGTGCGTGCCGACGAACGTCTGTGGACCGCGGTGGCGAGGGAAATCGGCGGACGATCGAACTCGACTGCGCTGGTCGGCACACCGTCGCAGGTCGCACAGACGCTTTCCGAGTACTACGCGCTCGGCGTGACGACATTCCTGATCCGCGGCTTCGATCCGCTCGAAGACGCGATCGACTACGGCCGCGAGCTGATTCCCGCCACGCGCGAACTGACCGCGCGCGCGCAACACGCGGCTTGAGCCGGCAGCGCATTCATTCCAGCGAGTACCTATCATGACGAACGCGCTTCTCGATCATCCCGCCCCTACCGCTCACGCTGCGCTGCGCAAAGCGCCGGTCCGCAAGTTCTGGTTCGACGACGACGCCGCGCCGCCGCGCACGCTGGCGCAAGAACGCCTGCACCGGCAGCAGCGCCTCGCCGGCGCATTCCGCCTCTTCGCGCGCTATGGATTCGCTCAGGGTCTCGCAGGCCACATCACCGCGCGCGATCCGGAATGGACCGATCACTTCTGGGTCAATCCGCTCGGCCGCCACTTCAGCCGTATTCGCGTATCGGATCTGCTGCTCGTCAATCGTCATGGGGAAATCGTCGTTGGCGAAGGTCCCGTGAATCAGGCTGCGTTTGCGATTCATGCCGCGATTCATGAAGCGCGGCCCGACGTCGTCGCCGCCGCGCACACGCATTCGCTGTACGGCAAGGCGTGGTCGACGCTCGGCCGCAAGCTCGACCCGCTCACTCAGGATGCCTGCTCGTTCTACGAAGACCATGCGCTCTTCGACGACTTTCGGGGCGTCGTGCTCGACACGACTGAAGGCGCGCGCATCGCGGACGCGCTCGGCACGAACAAGGCGGTGATCCTGAAGAATCACGGCATTCTAACGGCGGGGCCGACCGTCGAAGCGGCTGCGTGGTGGTACATCGCGCTCGAGAATGCCTGCCATACCCAACTGCTCGCGCAAGCGGCCGGTACACCGAAACCGATTCCGCATGACGTCGCCGCTGTGACGCATCAGCAGGTCGGCCGGCCGGGCGGCGCGCAACATGCGTTCGAAAGCCTGTACGAGGGGCTCGTTGAAGACGAACCGGCGCTGCGCGACTGATGGCGCTCGATAAATTGCGGCGTTTCGTGGGCGAAATAGCGGAGATCGTCGATTCGAACGCGCGGGAACCGACGCTGCTCGAACGCGGCGCCGCGGCATTGCGGGAACTCGTGCGCGTCGACGACTGGTTGCCGGATGCGTATGCGCGGCCTTCAGCCGAGCGGTATCAGCAATACCTGTTGTATGCGGATGCGCGTCAGCGCTTTAGCGTCGTCAGCTTCGTATGGGGTCCGGGCCAGCAAACGCCGATTCACGACCATACGGTGTGGGGCTTGATCGGCGTGCTGCGCGGCGCCGAATTCGCGGCCCCCTACGCGCGCGACGGCAGAGGCGCGCTGCGCGAGTCGGGCGGCGAAATTCGCCTCGCCGCGGGTGATGTCGAGGCCGTGTCGCCGTCGATCGGCGACATCCACCGCGTACGGAATGCCTACGACGATCGCACGTCGGTCAGCATTCACGTGTATGGCGCGAACATCGGCGCCGTACAACGCTCCACGTATTCCGCCGACGGCGTACGCAAGCACTTTATCTCGGGCTATTCGAACGACACGCTGCCGAATCTGTGGGACACGACGAGGGCGCGGAACACCGATCTCGTCGCCGCCGATTAGCAAAGCAGAATAATGCGTTTGCGTTCGATAAAGCGCGTGCGTATCGTGATCTTCTCCGTTCCTTGCCCTGTCACCATTCGCCCATGCGCCGTTCAATGAACCGTCTGCTTTCCCACGCTATCCACCTTCTGCTTGCCGCATCATGCGCGGCCCCCTTTGCGGCAAACGCAGCATCCGACGGCTCCGCTTTAAAGGTAGGCGACCAGCAATTGCAAACGCGCGGCATCCTCGAATCATCGGGGCAACTGAAAGACGTGCCGTACAAGATCGAATGGTTCAATTTTCCTGCTGCGCAACCGCTCGGCGAAGCGTTGAATGCCGGCGCAATCGACGTTGGCGGGCTCGGCGATGCGCCATTGATTTTCGCGTACGCGGCCGGCGCGACCGTGCGCGCCGTCGCCGCGACACGCTCCACGCCGGTCGATCTTGCGATCATCGTTGCCGCGGGTTCGCCGATCCGCACGCCCGCCGATCTCAAAGGCAAACGCATCGCCACCACGCGCGGGTCGATCGGCCACTACCTCGTCATCGCGACGCTCGCGCGCGCCGGCATCAGTCTGTCCGACGTGTCGCTGCGCTTCATGCAGCCGGCCGATGCAAAATCCGCGCTCGCGTCCGGCAATGTCGACGCATGGTCGACCTGGGACCCCTATGTCGCACTCTCCGAGCAGCTGGATCACACGCGCAGTATCGCGAACGGCGTGAATCTGACATCGGGATTGAGCTTTCAGGCGGCAACCGAGGCCTCGATCAAGGCAAAGCACGATCAGATCGCCGATTTCCTGCGGCGCGTTGCCGCCGGGCAGCGCTGGGCGCTATCGCACCCTGACGAAGTCGCCGCGATGCAATCGAAGGTCACGGGATTGCCGCCGTCCGTGCTGAAAACCGTCTACCAGCGCGCGCAATTGCATCCGGTCGCAATCGACGACAAACTGATCGCCGAACAGCAGAAGACGGCCGATCTTTATCAGCGCGCGGAGGTCATCAAGACGCGGCTCGACGTAAAGCCGAGTTTTGACCGGCAGTTTCCGCTCGGCTCGCCGTGACGTTCGCCCGCTCAACCAGACCGCCGCCCTCGCCCATGACCCACCGCCCTCCCGAACATGCGCTCGTCGACGTCGAGCGCGACGCCGATGCGCTCGGCGCGCTGGCCGACCTCGACAGCCCGCGCGCCGCGGCCTGGCTCGCGCGGCTGACCCGCACCTTCGCCGCCGGCGCCGCCGGCCTCGACGCCGGCCCGCATTTCCCGTACGACAATCTCGCGCTGCTGCGCCGTGCCGGCCTGCTCTCGCTCACCGTGCCGCGCGCACTCGGCGGACGCGAAGCGACGCTCGCGCAAACGCTGAAGGTCGTGCGCGCGGTTGCGCGCGGCGAGCCCTCGACTGCGCTGATTCTCGTCATGCAGTGTCTCTGTCATCTACGGCTGCAGGCAGATCCCAACTGGCCCGCCGCCTTGCGGGAGCAACTTGCGCGCGACGCGGTCGAGCGAGGCGCGCTGATCAATTCGCTGCGTGTCGAACCGGAACTCGGTTCACCGTCGCGCGGGGGTTTGCCGGCAACCGTCGCTCGTCTCGACGGCGACGATTGGGTGCTGAACGGCCGCAAGCTGTATTCAACGGGCAGCCCGGGCCTGACATGGCTCGCGGTATGGGGCCGCACCGACGACGCATCGCCGCGTGTGGGCACCTGGGTCGTGCACCGCGATTCGCCCGGCATCCGCATCGGCGAACCGTGGAACCATCTCGGCATGCGCGCAACGGGCAGCCATGAAGTAATCTTCGAAAACGTGCGCGTGCCGCGCGCCCGCGTGGCCGACCTGCAGCCGCCCGGGCCCGCGGCCGGGTTCGATCTGGCGACATCGTTATGGACCAGCGTGCTGTTGCCGGCCATCTACGACGGCGTCGCGCGCGACTGGTTCACGCGTTGGACCGCAGAGCGGGTACCGTCGGGCCTCGACACGCCCCTCGCGAACCTCGATCGCTTCCAGCAGCTCGCCGGCCGCATCGACGCGCTGCTTTTCAGCAACCGCACGTTGCTCGACGCCGGTGCGGCGGGAGCCGTCGATGCCGCGGAAGCACCGGCCATCAAGTACCTCGTCAGCAAGCAGTCGATCGAAGCCGTCCAGCTTGCACTCGAAGCAAGCAGCAACCCGGGCTTGAGCCGCAACAATCCGCTCGAGCGCCACTACCGCGACGTGCTGTGCGCGCGCATCCATACGCCGCAGGACGACACGGTCCTCGGCAATCTCGGACGCGCGGCTTTCAGCGCCTATCCCGATCAAACCAGCACATCCGAAAACACACGTGTCGCGAACTGATGCGAATCGGTGCTCGCATTGATCACGCCGACCGATTTCAGATCGTCGGCGTAGAGCGCGATCTCATTGCGAAACGCAGCGCCGACCGGATGATGGTGGTCGGTGTGGCTCCTGAGCATCGCGGCCAGTTGCGCAACGTTCGCGCCCGGCGCGTTTGGCGCAAAGATCGCGGCGGCTTCGTCCGGATGGTTCGCGGTCCACTCGGTCGCCTCGAGCAGCGCCTGCGTTAGCGCCTGGGCGGTCGCGCGGTCCTTGCGGACGAGCGACCCGCGCACGCCGAGCACGCAGCACACACGGTTGGCGTATTCGCCGCACAGGTTGTTCGACACTTCATGCAGACGGTCGGTCTCGCGCAACGTCCAGATTGTCGGGTCGCCGTCGGCAATCGCCTGTACTTCGCCCTTCTTCAGCGCCTCGCCGAGTAAAGGCGCCGGGTATTGCCGCCAACTCACGTCGCGGTCCGGATCGACGCCGATCTTTTTCAGCGAAATCGCAAAGAAATTTTTCGCGGGACTCGCCATATCGCTGACGCCGACCGTGCGGCCCTTGAGTCCCTGCAAATCGACGATACCCGAGGTGTTCGTCGCGAGCAGCCGCATGCAGCCGCCGTGGATGCCGGCGGTCAGTTTCACGTCGAAGCCCTGTTCGAGCGGCTTGATCCAGCGCAGCGCCATGCCGACGCCCGCATCGGACTTGCCCGTGGCGATCGCTTCGAGCAGCTGGTCGGTCGAGCCCGCGAAGTTGACCGTTTCGACGTCGAGGCCGTGCTTGCGGAAAAAGCCCTGCTTCGCCGCCACCGGAACCGGCGCCGTGCAGATCGCGCCCGCGTTCCACGACAGTTTGAGCGGCTTGAGGTTTTCGTCGGCGGCAGCGCGCACGCCCGGCAGCCCGAACGTCGCGCCGCCGAGCGCGGCGGCGCCCGCCGTCCATGCGGTCTTGCGCAGCCACGCGCGTCGTGACGGCTGCGTGGGCGCGTTGTGATCGATCGGATTCATCGTTCTCTGTTTCCCCATAAGTGATGCGATTGTCGATTGAAGATGCGATTGAAGATGCGATTGAACGCGCGCCTCAGGCATCAAGGCCCAGTTGCGCGAGCACGTCACGGCGCAGCGCGACGAGCTTCGGGTCGTCGCGATGCCGCGGATACGGTGCGTCGTTGCGCACCTGCGCGACGATGCGCGCGGGCCGCTCGCTGAACACGATCACGCGGTTCGCGAGATAAAGCGCCTCTTCGACGTCGTGCGTCACGAACAGCACCGAGAAGCCGGCCGTTTGCCATAGACGCACCAGTTCGCTCTGCATCCGGATGCGCGTCAGCGAATCGAGCTTGCCGAACGGCTCGTCGAGCACCAGCAATTGCGGGTTGTTGACGAGCGCTCGAGCGAGCGCCGCGCGCTGCGCCATCCCGCCCGACAGCTGATGCGGAAACGCATCGGCGAACGCGAGGAGCCCGACGAGTTCGAGCGCCGCGTCGATCCGCTCGCGCGCACCGCTTCCGGCGCGCTGTGCCTGTGGGCCGATGCCGACGTTGTCGCGCACCGTGCGCCACGGAAACAGCGTCGGGTCCTGGAAGACCACCACGCGCGACGGGTCCGGTCCCGCGATCGGCTCGCCATGCGCATGCAAGGTGCCGTGCGCGGGCTTGTCGAGCCCTGCAACGAGGCGCAGCAAGGTCGACTTGCCGCAGCCGCTCGGCCCGAGCAGGGCGACGAATTCGCCGGGCTCGACGGTGAGGCTCACGTCGTCGAGGACAGGCAGGGGTTCGCCGCGCAACGCAAAGTGGTGACTGACATGGCGCACGTCGATGCGAACACCGTTTATGAGGCCCGCGTCCGCACGATTCTTCGGGTGGTCCTGCGTCGGCGGCGCCGGTCGAGCGGTAGCGGCTACCATTTGAGCAATCCCCTTTGCCAGACGAGCAGTCGATCGCGCACGCGGAACAGCAGCGTGACGAGCCCCGAGCACATCAGCGCCATGACGAGCAGCGCCGCATACATGTTCGAATACGCGGCCCAGCCTTGCGCCCATTGCAAATACCAGCCGAGCCCCGCCTTCACGCCCATCATCTCGGCGACGACAAGCACCGCGAACGACGCGCCAAGGCCCATAAACAGCCCGACGAACACCGACGGTAACGCCGCGGGAATCGCCACGCGCAATACGAGAAACGATGTGCGCGCGCCCAATGTGCGGGCCACGTCGTAGTAGGCGCTGTTCACGCTCGCGACGCCGGACCAGGTCAGGACCGCGACGGGAAACGCCGTGGCCAGCGCAATCAGGAACACGCTCGCGCTGAAGCTCGACGGAAAGAAGAAAAACGCGAGCGGCAACCATGCGGTCGCGGGCAACGGGCCAAGCAGGCGCAGCACCGGATGCAGCCAGTAGCCGACCGCGCGCGACCAGCCAATGCTCACCCCGGTCACAAAGCCTGTCAGCGCGCCGAGCAGATAGCCGTAGACGAGCAGCGCCAGCGAATGCGCCACGCTGGCCGCGAGCCTCGGCAGATCGTCCGCATAGACCGCAATCAGCGCCTGAGGCGGCGCGAAAAACGGGCGCGGCAGCCATTCGAGCTGTGCGGTGACGACCTCCCACGCGGTCACACCGAGCGCGAGTGCGAGCAGCCATGGCGTCGCGGCGAGCCATGCGTCGACAGACGGCCGGGCCGCGGGGATCGTCCCGTGCGTCCCGTGCGTCCCGTGCGTCCCGTGCGTCGCTTGCGTCGCTTGAGCGGTGCGGCCCGATGTTGTACGCCATCGAATGGCAAGGACGATTGCCGATAGAGCGGCGAGCAGCAGCTTCAGAACCAGCAGTTCGCGCGTGCGTGGCCAGATGTCGGCAGCCGGCCACCATACGGTGACGGCCGCGCTGCCGAGCCATGCAAGCGTTGCAAACAGCGCGACGGCCAGATTGCCGTTCGCGGCCGCGGATGCACCGTCGCGCGAGGCAGTGCGGGCGACCTCGAGAGTCCGGCTGTGGGTGTGGGTGGTGGACATACCTGCGTTTTCCGTGGACAGTGTTGTCAAGCGTTCGCGATATGCGTTTCCGAAATCGCCCGCACATCGATGCGTCTGGGCAGAATCGCGTTGCGATAGGCGCTGTCGGCCACCTTCTGCAATGCCTCGATATCCGCATCCGCAATGAAGCGCTGGCGCAGCGCCGCGCGTTGCGTGATCTGCTGCGCCGCCTCGAGCGGCGAGCGCGTGAGCGTCGCGTAGATCTGCGCGTAGGCATCGGGATGCGCGATCGCCCAGTCGCCCGCGCGCTGGTAGCGGACCAGCACATCGGCAATCGCGGCCCGCTTGCGCGGGTCCGCAAGCGATGCGCCCGACGCGGTAATAAACCCCAGGCCGCTGTTGATGCCCGTGCCGTCGCGCAGCACACGCCCGCCGCGCTGCGCGGCGATGCCGTAGTAAGGATCGAAGGTCGCCCATGCTTCGATCGAGCCCGATGCGAAGGCCGCGAATGCGTCGACGGGCAGAATGAATCGCACGGTGACGTCGTCCTTCGTCAGCCCTGCTTCCGCGAGCGCGCCATACAGCTGAAACTGCGAGATGCTGCCGCGTGCGGACGACACGAACATCGTGCGCCCCTTGAGGTCCGCAACCGTGCGTATCGACGACTCAGGCCTGACAAGAATGCCCAGTTGCGTAGCCGAACCGACACGTGTCGCGACGATCCTGAGCGTCGGGTCGCCGACCGCCGCTGCGAGCACCGGCAGATCGCCCGCCGGCGCCAGATCGACAGCGCCCGCGCGTTGCGCCTCGAAAAGCGGCGCGGCGCCCTGAAAATTCGCCCATCGGTATGCGTACGGCGCGCCTTCGAGCACCTTCGCGGCTTCGATCAGCGCACGCGTGCCGCCTGCCTGATCGCCGAGCACGAGCGTCGGGGTGTCGGCGGCCGTGGCGGCGCGCGCACTGCTCATGCGCGACGTCGCACCCAGCACGGCAAGCGTCGGTATGGCGCCGAGCAGGCGCCGGCGCATCTGAAATGACGTTCGAGCGGAAGCGGTCATAAGGCCTCAAGGTCGATAGTTGGCAAAGCGTATCGATGAAGCGCCGCCGTGAGAATCATTGGTTTTCGATATGTTTATCTCGGTTCGATCTTTGCCATTCGAAGCGGTATTTCAGAGGCTTGAATCGACTGCGCTTATCAGCGTCCGTCAAATCCTTAGCTGAATCCGGCAGTTCGCGCGCGACGCCGCGGTTGCTACGATCGTCGGTTCGACGCTACAGCGCAGCCGTTTCGTTCAACGACAATAAGGACGTCGCCGCCATCATGCAAAACACCCGCCGCCGCTTTGCCGCGCAATTCGCCGGCCTATTCGCCCGTCTCGCTCTCGCTTCACTGCTTGCCGCAGCCAGCGTGCCGGTGTTCGCCCAGGCGCCTGCCAATGCGAACGCGTCGAATGCCGCGAATGCCGCACCCGTCGCGCTTCGCATCGGCTATCAGAAATCGTCGACGCTGATCACACTGCTCAAAACGCGCGGCTCGCTCGAAAAAGCGCTTGCGCCGCTCAACGTGCGCGTCTCGTGGAACGAGTTCGCGAGCGGCCTGCCATTGACCGAAGCATTGAATGTCGACGCAGTCGATTTCAGCGCGGATGTCGCGGATACGGTGCCGGTCTTTGCGCAGGCCGCGCATGCGCGCTTCGTTTATGTCGCACAGGAAGCGCCGTCGCCGGGCGCACAGGCGATCATCGTCAGAAAAGACAGTGCGCTGCATGCCATCGGCGACCTCAAGGACAAGCGCATCGCGGTGACCAAGGCAGCGGGCAGCCACTACCTGCTGCTAGCGGCCCTCGCACGCGCCGGGCTCAAGCCGGCGGACGTCAGGATCAGCTATCTGACGCCGGCCGACGGACGCGCCGCATTCGAGCGCGGCAGCGTCGACGCATGGGTCACGTGGGACCCATATGTCGCATCGGTCGACCGTGAGGCCGACGTGCGCATTCTCGCCGACGGCACCGGCCTCGCGTCGTACCAGCGCTACTACCTCGCATCGCGCGCCTTCGCCGATGCGCATCCGCAAATCGTCGCCGTTCTATTCGAACAGTTGAAGGAAGCCGGCGACTGGTTGCGCGCGCATCCACAGGAAGCCGCAAACACGCTGGCGCCGGTCTGGGGACTCGACGCCGCGACGATCGAGCGTGCCAATGCGCGCCGCAGCTATCTCGTGCGTCCGGTCGCCGCGCAAAATTTCGGTGAACAGCAGACCATCGCCGATGCGTTCTATCGCAACGGCCTGCTGCCCGCCGAAGTGCCGACGAAACAGGCGCTGTACTGGGATTTCACGGCAAAACAGGCAAAGACGATCGGCGGCTGATGCGCCGGGCGCGGACACCCGCTCAATGCATGGGCGCTGGCTTCCTATATCGCACCGTCATCGTTCGCCGCGTCGGCGAGTTCGGTGAAGAACGTCGGCGGCGCGTTTTCGCCGGTCGTGATGCGTGTCGCGCAGCGTAGCGTCGTGCGTGGGCTCAGGCTCAGGACTCACGCTTCGAGGCTATCCTTCGCCGCATCGAACCGCGCGGCCAGCTGCCTGATCTTTTCGACCACGGGCTCCTCCTTGAGCGCCGAGCGCGGCTTGAGCAGCGACATCACCTCGGTCAGCAGCTTGTGAATGCCGGCGTCGAGACAGGCCGCACGCGGCAGCATCGCGTTGAACCTGAGCGCCTCGTCGAAGTTGTCGGGCCGCACGCCATGCGTCTCGCGAAACGCGAGGTCGGGCATCGCGGTCAGCGTCCAGATATTGTCGAGCACCGGGCTCGCCGCTTTCATCAGCGCTTCGAAGAGTCCTTCGAGCGGTTGTGCTTCGTTCTTGCGGCTCGCAAGCAGATCGTGCAGTAACCGCGCTTCCATTGCCGCAGCGGCCATGCCCTGCCCATAGACCGGATTGAACCGGCAAATCGCATCGCCGAGCGCGATCAGTCCGCGCGGCCAGCCAACGTAGCGTTCGAAATGCCGCCGACGATTCTCCGGAAACTTATGCCGATAGATCTTGCCGTACGGCTTCGCGTGCATCAGCGCGTCGTGAATCGTCGTGGTCTGCAGTGTCTTCGAGAACGCGATGAGGTCCGCCCATTCCGCGGGCGGCACATCGTTACCGCATGCGCCGAACGTCGCAAAGAAGCGATCGTCCTCGCGTATAGTCATCAGGCCCTGATGACTGTTGCCAGGCGGCGCCGGCATTGTGCGCAGTACGTCGTACGCTGGCCGGTTCTCCGGCGCAAACTCGACGATCGCCGTCGAATAATTCATGTCGATACGCATCGCCGTTTCTTCCGGCGCGTCGCGGCCCGTCGCGCGCAAAAATTCGAGGGTCGGTTCGCCTCGGCCCGATGCGTCGATCACGAGATCGGCCGCGATGGTTTCCTGCGCGCCCGCCGGGGTTTCATAGCGCACCGCGGCAACCGCGTTGCCGTCCGGCGTCGCAACCATTCCGGTGACGCGTCGCCCGTCGAGTATCGCGATGCTTCCTTGCTGCTGCAACTCGCGCCGCGCGACCCATTCGATCAGCCCACGCGAGCACTTGAGCAGAGGAATGCCGAGGCGGCGTTCCGGCGGCGCCACTTGCGCGGAGAACTCCATCAGCAGCTTATGGCTGAAATCCGACTGCTTCGCGCCGGCGTCACGCAGCTTCGTCGAGAAATCGTCGAACAGCGCATCGAGCGCGACCACGCCGCCCGGCAACAGCACGTGCGGATGCCGCCCTTGCGGCACGCCGGCGCGCGCCTCGGGGTCCGCCGGCAAAACGTCGCGCTCGATCAGCACGATCTGCTCGAAGCTGCCGACGAGCGCCTGCGCGGCCGCCATGCCGCCGACGCCGGCTCCGATCACCACTGCGCGCTTTCCCAGGTACATGGCCTTCTCCAGATGAGTCAGGTGACAGGCGCGTGCGGGCTTCGAGCCGCGGACGGAAGCCGTCCGACAGCTGCGCGCGCGCCATTGCAGAACCGACAACAACCGGCAGAGGCCGATATTCCGGACCGGGAACGATATTGAGAATTGGCGAACGCCTACGGAGAGGGATGGAAACGCTTCGGAGAGGGGATGCGGGATGGTGGAAATCAGCGTGCGCCGATGCGCAACCCGAAGGTTTCGCCGAGCTCAACGGGTCACCGTTGAATTGAGCGGTAAGATGGAAACCGAATCTGGCGGAGGAAGCGCGCACGCGCTTCCTCCTGTCCTCGCGCCTGACGGGAAAGCGCGTTTAATCGTAAAGCACGGCCGAGATCTTCGGGTCGTTCATATTGCTCTTGTCGTACCAGTAAAAGCCGGTGTCGACTTTCTTCGGCAGCTTCTCGCCCTTCAACGCCTTCACCGCGGAATCGACAACACACTTGCCGATACCGATCGGGTTCTGCGTAATCGCGCCCGCCATCAGGCCGGAATTGATGTCCTCCTTCTGTTCCTTGCCCGAGTCGTAACCGATCAGCACGAGCTTCTTGCCCGACTCCTTGACGCCGATCGCCGCGCCTTCCGCCGACCCTTCATTCGCGCCGAAAATGCCCTTGATATTCGGGTTCGCCTGAATCATCGCCTTGGCGATTTCGGCCGACTTCAGGTGGTCGCCGCCGCCATACTGCACGGACACGATCTTGATGCCCGGGTGCTTCGATTTCATCTCGTTCAGGAAGCCGTCGCGGCGGTCGATACCGGTGCGGCTCGTCTGGTCGTGCACGATCACGCCCACCTCGCCCGAGTTGCCGATCAGCTCGGCCATCTTGTCCGCGGCAAGCGCGGCCGCGGCGATGTTATCGGTGGCGCAGGTCGTGAGCGGAATGTTGCTGTCGACGCCGGAGTCGAACGCAATAATCGGAATCTTGCTGTTCTGCGCGCGCTTTAACAGCGGAATCTCGGCCTTGCTGTCAAGCGCGGCAATGCCAAGCGCTTGCGGCTTCTTCGCGAGCGCCGCGGACAGCATATCGACCTGCTTGTCGACCATCGCTTCCGTTTCCGGGCCTTCGAACGTGATCCTGACGTTGTTCTCCTTGGCCGATTGCTCCGCGCCCGATTTGACCGCCTGCCAGAACTGGTGCTGGAAGCCTTTCGAGATCAGCGGAATATACGGCTCGTCCGCGTGAGCAAGCCCGATTGCACCAACCATCGCACCGACGCCAACCGCAACTGCCATCAGCTTTCTTTTCGACATGTCTCCTCCTAAGGTGGCTATTGATTGACTGCTGTTCGCTTTTTCAGCCTTTCCTGCGTCGCAGGATATCCGCGTAGACCGCGAGAATGATGATGAGACCCGTCACCACGATCTGCCATTCCTGAGCGACCGACAGGATGCGCAGGCCATTCGTCAGCACGCTCATGATGAACGCGCCGATGATCGTGCCGAGTATCGTGCCCGAGCCGCCGCTTAACGACGTGCCGCCGATCACGACCGCGGCGATCGCTTCGAGCTCGTACCCCTGCCCCAGCGCCGGCTGCGCCGAATTGAGGCGCGACGCGATCAGCAAACCGGCGATGCCGCAAATCGCGCCGCCGACGCCGTAGACCGCGATCTTCCATCGGTCCGTGTTGACGCCCGACAGCCGCACCGCTTCTTCGTTGCTGCCGAGCGCGAACGTATAGCGGCCCAGCGCCGTGCGATTGAGCGCGATCGAACTGACGATGGCAAGCACGAACAGAATCAGAACCGCATTCGGAATCGGCACGCTGGGCAGAAAGTATCCGATCAGCGAATCCTGCGAAATCATGAAGAAGTTTTCGGTATCGGTGAAGTAGATCGGCTGATCCTTCGAGACGACCAGCGAAAGCCCTTTGAGCAGCAGCATCATGCCAAGCGTCGCGATAAACGGCGGGATTTTCATTTTCGCCGTGAGCGTGCCCGAAATGGTTCCGCACATCGCGCCCGTCGCGATGGCCGCGAGCACACCGATCCACATCGGCAAATGCCAGTAGGTGAGAAACACGCCGCAAATCACGGCCGTAAACGTCATCAGCGTGCCGACCGACAGATCGATGCCGCCCGTGATGATCACAAATGTGCTCGCGATGGCGAGCACGCCGTTCACCGCGGTCGCCTGCAGAATGCCGAGGATGTTGTCCATCTGCATGAACGCGGGCGACGCGAAGCTGAAGAAGATCAGCAACAGAATCAGGCTCGCGAAGGCGAGCATCTTTTGCAGCGCGGTCGGCGCGAAGAGGCGAGCGCGTATGCCCGACGTCCGTCGTTCCTTGGCGGGCGCTGCGATATCGGATGATTGCGGTGTCATTGAGTGGAACCTCGTTTGGATTCTTGTCTTGCTCATGCGGTGCCTGGTCGTGCTCAGGCGGCTTTCAAGCTCTCGCGCTGCGTCGCGAGGTGCATGATGCGCTCCTGGGTTGCTTCGCTTGCCGACAGTTCGCCGGTAATGCGCCCTTCGCACATCACGACAACGCGATCGCTCATGCGCAAAATCTCGGGCAGCTCCGACGAGATCATCACAATCGCCTTGCCTTGCGCCGCGAGCGCGCGCAGCAGCTTATAAATTTCGCTTTTCGCGCCGACATCGATGCCGCGCGTGGGCTCGTCGAAGAACAGCACATCGCAGTTGCGCTCGAGCCATTTGGCAATCACGATCTTCTGCTGGTTGCCGCCCGACAGCAGCCGCACTTCCTGAGTTGCCGATGGCGTGCGAATCGCGAGCAGCTTGATGAAATGCAGTGCTGTCTTGCGTATCTGCGTCCGCCGCAGGAACATGTTGCATGACAGGAACTTGCCGAGATTCGACATCACGATGTTCGACTCGACGTCCATGCCGGTCGCAATACCGAAGCGCTTGCGGTCTTCCGAGAGGTAACCAATGCCACGCCTGACGGCGTCGCTCGGTTTTTTGATCGACGCCTTTGCGCCTTTGACGAAAATCTCGCCCGATTCGACCGGGTCCGCACCGAACACGGCGCGCGCAACCTCGGTGCGCCCCGCGCCCATCAAACCCGCAAAGCCCAATATCTCGCCTTTGCGCAACGTGAAGCTGACGTCCCTGACGAGCGGACCCGCGACCAGATGCCTGACCTCGAGCGCAATATCGCCGTTCGCTTCGACATGCTCGATGCGTTCGACATCGGCCAGCTTGCGGCCGACCATCATGCCGATAATCGCTTCGATCGTCGTGTCGTGGGCGGAAACGGTATCGACATATTCGCCGTCGCGCATCACGGTCACACGGTCGGATATCTGCTTGATCTCGTCCATCTTGTGCGAGATGTAGACGATGCCGACGCCCCGCTCCTTGAGCTGCCGGATGATGCGAAACAGCTCGGCGATCTCGGTGTCGTTCAGCGCCGACGTCGGTTCGTCCATGATCAGCACGCGCGAGTCGAACGACAGCGCCTTGGCGATTTCGACCATCTGCTGGCTCGCCACCGTCAAGGTGCCGACCACCGTGCGCGGATCGATAGTCACGTGCATGCGGGCCAGAATCTCGCGCGCTTGCGCATTGAGCCGGTCTTCGTCGAGAAAGAGCCCGAAACGCGAGCGCGGCTCGCGGCCGATGAAAATATTCTGCGCGACGGTGAGATGGTTCATCAGTTGGAGTTCCTGATGAATGATGCCGATGCCCAAGGCTTGCGCGTCGCGCGGACTCGAAAATTCGACGGGTTTGCCGTCGTAAAGAATATCGCCCGTATCTTTTGTGTAGACGCCGGCGAGAATCTTCATCAGGGTCGACTTGCCGGCACCGTTCTCGCCCATCAAGGCGTGCACTTCACCGGGCATCAGATCGAACTGGATCTCGTGCAGCGCTCTTACGCCGGGAAAGCTTTTGCAGAGCCTGCTGACGGAAATGAGTGGGGTCATGGTGGTTCAAGGCTCGAATACGTCCGGTCTCACTTTGGCGGACCGGTGCAATTCCGCGACGACCTGATCGAGATGGTCGTGCATCGCTTGGGCCGCGGTATCGGCATCGCCCGCGCGCAACGCTTCGTAGATGCGTTCGTGTTCGTCGAAGGTATGCGCAAGGCGCTCCGGGCTCGCAAGTAATTGCCGCGCACGGTCCAACGCATTGCGCGATACCGCGACGATTTCTTTCACACGCGGCAGCTTCACCGCGTCCAGCAGAATTTCATGGAAGGCCAGGTCGAGCACATGGAATGCAAGACGTTCGCCGGTGCCGGCAAGGCTGCGCTGCTTCTCGAGATTGGCCGCCAGCGCGGCAAGCGTGGCTTCGTCATGCATGGCTGCGACACCGCGTACCGTTTCCACTTCGAGTGCACTGCGAATAAACAGATGCTGGCGAATGTCGTCGATGCCGATGGGTTTGACGCGCGTGCCGCGCTGCGGCAAAACCTCGACGAGGCCCGCATGTTCGAGCCGTGCCAGCGCGGCCGACACGGGAAAGCGCGAGACGCCCATCCGTTCGCAGACCGCCATCTTGTCGATCATCATTCCGGGCTCGAGCGCGAGTGTCACGATCGCTTCTCTGAGCGCCTCTTCCACCGCATCGGTCAGGCTGCCGCGTTCGCCGCCCCTGATTTTTTGCAGTGCGACATACGGGCTATTCACAGCACTCGCTGCATCGGTGGGAGAGCTCACGGCCTGCTTGATTTTGATAAGGACATGCTAGCATGCTAGAAAAACAGATACTGCGTTGTCAACGAGTGCAAATCCCTAGCGCACCCCTAAGCGGTTATGCGCAACGATGCGCACTTAATAGCGGGTTCGTCTCCGCTTGAGGCCTGGCTTCTTGAAGCCATTGCTGCCACCGCCCCGGAGGATGCTCAGATGACCACCATCACCAAACTGTCCGTTCGGGACATCCGCTTTCCCACTTCGCGTTCGCTCGACGGCTCCGACGCCATGAATGCGGCGCCCGACTATTCGGCCACTTACGTCACCCTCGAAACCGATGCACCGCAAGCGCTGACCGGCCACGGCCTGACGTTTACGATCGGGCGCGGCAACGAGATTTGCGTGACGGCCGTGCAGGCGCTATCGCCGCTGATCGTCGGCAAGCGCCTCGAAGAGATCACAGCGAATATGGGCGCCTTCTGGCGAGCGTTTACATCGGACAGCCAATTGCGCTGGATCGGCCCCGACAAGGGCGCGATTCATCTGGCAACGGCGGCGGTCGTCAATGCCGTGTGGGACCTGTGGGCGAAGTCGGCCGGTAAGCCCGTGTGGAAGCTGCTGGTCGACATGAGCCCCGAGGCGCTCGTGCGCTGCCTCGACTTCCGCTATGTGACCGACGCGATCACGCCGTACGAAGCGCTCGCGATGCTGCATCGTCACGCAAAGACCAAAGGCGAGCGCGAAAAGGAAATGCTCGCCCAGGGTTATCCCGCGTACACGACATCGGCCGGCTGGCTCGGCTACGACGACGACAAGATTCGCCGCCTTGCGCGCGAGGGCGTCGCACAAGGCTGGACGCATTTCAAACAGAAGGTGGGCGGCAATCTCGAGGAAGACGTGCGGCGCGCACGTATCCTGCGCGAAGAAATCGGCGAAGACCTGAAGCTGATGATGGACGCAAACCAGGTATGGGACGTCGACGAGGCCGTGACGAACATGCGGCGCCTGGCGGAATTCAACCCGTGGTGGATCGAGGAGCCGACCAGCCCCGATGACATTCTCGGCCACGCGGCAATACGTCAACGGCTCGGTTCGATCGGCGTCGCAACGGGCGAGCACTGCCATAACCGCGTCATGTTCAAGCAGCTGTTGCAGGCCATGGCAATCGACTTCTGCCAGATCGACAGTTGCCGTCTTGGCGGGCTCAACGAAGTGATCGTCGTGCTGCTGATGGCGGCGAAGTTCGGCGTGCCCGTATGCCCGCATGCGGGTGGCGTCGGATTATGCGAGTACGTCCAGCACATTTCGCTGTTCGACTATATCTGCGTGTCGGGGTCGCTCGACAACCGCGTGCTCGAGTATGTCGATCATTTGCACGAGCATTTCGCCGACCCGGTCGTGATTCGCAACGGCCGCTATATGCCGCCGCAACGGCCCGGGTACAGCATCGAGATGCACGCGACTTCGCTCGAGAAGTTCAGCTTTCCCGCGGGCGAAGCGTGGCGTGTTTAGTGTGCGCTCTCCCGCTTTACTGTGCGCCGCCATCGAGCGACGCGAGTATCTTGTGCGCGGCGGCGACGCGGTCCGCAATCGGGAAATTGCGGTTGGCCAGAATGACGATCCCGAGGCGCCTGGCCGGTACGAATGCAACATAAGCGCCGAAGCCATTCGTCGAACCCGTCTTGTTGATCCACACGTTGTCCATCGGTGCAAGCGGCGGGTCGATCGCGGTCACGGGCATCGCTTCGGTGGCCATCGCGGGTCCATTGCCTTCGAGCAGTGAATTCAGCGTAACCGGATACGGATACTGTTCCCAGATCAGGTCCTGCGTCATCGGCCCTGCCTTGAAGTAGCCGGTGTGGGTATCGATGATCGCGCGCTGTAGCGGCGCATCGAGTTTGATCAGGCTCATGTTCGCCTCGACAAAGCGCAGCATGTCCGAGGCGGTCGACTTGACGCCGTACGCTTCGGGCCCCAGCTCGCCGCCCTTCAGGCGGATCGGTTTGCCATCCTTTGTATAGCCCTGCGCGTAGTCCGACGCATGCTCGACAGGAATGTCAATGAAACTATGCCGCAAGCCGAGCGCCGGAAAGAGACGCTGCTCGATCAGCGCGGTGAAATCGTCGTTCATGCTCTTTGCCGCGATCATGCCGAGCGTACCGATGCCCGGATTCGTATAAGTCCGGTACGTGCCCGGCGCATACTGCGGACGCCATGCCTTGAAATAGCGCATCAACTGCGCATCGTTTTCGATTTCATCGGGCACCTGCAACGGAAGTCCGCCTGGCGTATGCGTGCCGAGATCGAGCAGGCTCACATCACCGAACGGACTGCCGCGCAGCAACGGCAGATATGTGCCGACCCTGTCCGATAGCGACAACTGCCCGTTCACCTGGGCCCACGATGTCAGCGTGGCCGTAAAGGTCTTGCTGACCGAGCCGAGTTCGAACAGCGTGTCGTTCGTCACGGGCTCGCGCGTTTGCGTCGACGCGACGCCGAAATTGAACACCCGAGGCTTGCCGTCGACGATGATGCCGACCGCGACGCCCGCAATCCGGTCCTTCGCCATCATCGGGCGAATGGCGTCGTCCACGGCGCGCTGGATGCTACCGCGCGCCGGACTGCCCTCGCCAGTGCCCGCAGCCGCACCCTCACCCACCGCCGCCGCATTCGCATGGCGGATTCCGGGCGCGATGCCCAACACGCCGAGCAGCGCCAGCATCCCGATCGCCGTCGCGCCGCGCGCCCGAGCCGCAACCCCAGCTAACCCACTGCCCGACACCGTTGTCGTGAATCTGCGCCGCGTCATCATTGTTGCTCCTTGAAGAGCCGCCAATATCGCGTTTTCGCCGCATGCTGACAAACGATGATAAATTGCCCGCTGCCCCAGAAAATCTAATGGCTCGATCATGCGACCGTATCTGCCTTTAAACGCGCTGCGCGCGTTCGAATCGTCGGCCCGGCATCTGAGTTTCACGCGTGCGGCGCTCGAACTGAACGTCACGCAAGCGGCGGTCAGCCAACAGGTGCGCACGCTCGAAGAGCGTCTCGGTGCGACGCTGTTCAAGCGCCTGCCGCGCGGCCTCGCGATTACCGATGAAGGGCTCGCATTGCGCCCCGTGCTCAGCGACGCATTCGATCGCATCGAGGGCGTGTTGCGTCAGTTCGAAGGCGGGCACTTTCACGAAGTACTGACGGTCGGCGCGGTCGGGACCTTCGCGGTGGGCTGGTTGATGCCGCGCCTGAAGTCGTTTCACGACGCGCATCCGTTCGTCGAACTGAGGATGATGACGAACAACAATCTCGTCGATCTGGCCGGCGAAGGCCTCGATTTCGCGATCCGTTTCGGCGATGGCACCTGGCCCGGCTCGCGCGCGCTCAAGCTCTTCGATGCGCCGCTTTCCGTGTTGTGCGCGCCCGATATTGCGCAACGTCTGCGCGCGCCCGCGGACCTCGCGAGCGAAACGCTATTGCGCTCGTATCGCGCCGACGACTGGGCTAACTGGTTCGGCGCCGCGGGACTCGCACCGCGCCCGGTGCGCGGCCCCGTGTTCGACTCGTCGCGCCTGATGGTGGAAGCCGCGATGCAAGGCGCGGGCGTGGCGCTCGCCCCCGCATCGATGTTCGAACGCGATCTGGCGATGGGGCGCCTTGCGCGCCCATTCGATATCGACGTGCAGGCGGGCAGCTACTGGCTTACGTCGCAAAAGGGCAAACCGGCTACGCCGGCGATGCGCGCGTTCAGTCTATGGATTGTGAGCGAAACCCAAGCGGACAGCCGCCCCGCTTAAGGCCCCAAAGCGAAGACGCGAGCGCTCGGCCATGTCTATTATCGTGTACACTCGTCGCACTATAGTGGATTACCGCGGAGAGCAGCTAAATGGAGATCCGTCAAGCGGCTCCGGATCACATCGAAGGGATCACGGCGATCTATAACGACGCCGTGCTGAACACCACCGCGATCTGGAATGATCTGACCGTCGACCGGCTGAACCGCGCGGCCTGGCTGTCCGCGCGCGAGAACGCCGGCTACCCGGTGCTCGTTGCCGTCGACGATCGCGGGGCCGTGATCGGCTACGCGTCGTTCGGCGACTGGCGCGCATTCGACGGCTACCGTCACACGGTCGAGCATTCGGTCTATGTGCGCCGCGATCAGCGCGGAAAAGGCGTGGGCTACGCGCTGATGGAGAAACTGATCGACAGCGCGCGCTCCATCGGCAAGCACGTCATGGTGGCCGGCATCACGGCGAACAACGCCGAATCGATCCGGCTGCACGAGAAGCTCGGCTTCGAGCATGTCGGCCACCTGAAGGAAGTCGGCATGAAGTTCGGCGCCTGGCTCGACCTGGCTTTCATGCAGCTCAAGCTCGACGCCCGTCCATCGCCGGACGACGCCTAGGCGCAATAAAGCAGCGCCGTCCGCGCGCACCGCAACGGTGCCGCGAAGACGGACGCAACCGGCTCACGCTTCAGCCTTTCTGCTTTAACACGCTGCATGGGTGTTTGCGAAGCAATGCGCAATCAGGTATTTATTGCGCGATTGGCCGCCCTGCGAATTCATTTTTTTGCGCATTTTCTAACCGCGCTTATCGTCTTTTAAGCCGATCGGCATTTAGTCCGCGGTTATTTTCCAAATAGCGAAGACGCGTCGGTTATTAATTGCCGGACCTTATGCGCACAGCATTGATTCGAATGCGAAGTTCCGTAAGGCTAACCGACAAATCCGGCTGCAGGTATTTTCGTACCGCGTATGGCAATGCCTTGTTCGCCGCATCCAATGCCCAATTATTTTCGGTTCATATGAATATTTTCAAGTGACAATAAAATCACGTGAAAATATTCGAATGAATTTGCCCGCGCTTATTCATTGCATCGATTTCCTTTCCATCGGCCGTGGGCCGCGCAGGAGTGATCCGGCTATGAAACGATTCAGCCCCGTATGCGTTGCTGCAGCACTTTGCTTCGCAATAGCCCCATCGAGTTACGCGCAATACACGACCGACTGGATCGCAAACACTTTCGGCACCGATAGCACGCACGTGGGCAATACCGCCCGCTCGATGTGGGTCGCCGCCGACGGCACCATCTATACAGCGTCGCTGTGGGACGAGGTCGATGGCGGCATATCCATTTATCAGAACGGCAAGACCGTCGGCTCGATCGGACTTCACAACGACTTCCAGGGCAGTTGCATCACCGGCAATAACACCTCGCTGTTCGCCGCATTGCAGTTCAGCAGAAATTTCGGCAGTGGATATCTCGGCCGCTATAACCGCGCGACGGGCGCCCAGGACTTCAAGATTCAGGTCAGCGCCGCGACCAACGTCGCGCGCGGCGATGTGATTACCGGGTGTGCGACGGCGAATTCGCTGCTGGTCGTCAGCGACAATCCGGGCAATCGCGTGCGCATGTACACCACCGACGGCGTCTGGAAGCAGGACATCAGCGTGCAGGATCCGGGCGCCCTCGCGATCGACAGCGCCGGCAATATCTGGGTTGCGCAGAAAAACGAAGGCCGCATCGCCGAGTTCAGTCCGGCTGGCGCGCCGATGAACACGATCCAGATGTCCGCGGGCGCGCAACCGTCCGCGCTGTTTTTCGATCTCAGGTCCAGCCGCCTGATGGTGGGCGACGAGGGGCCGGACATGAATATCAAGCTCTATGCGGCCGTCGCCGGCCGGCCTGCGCAGGTCGGCACGTTCGGTGTGCAAGGCGGCTTTCTCAACACGACGACGGCCGCCAAAGGGCAAGTCAGCGAACAGCGCTTTACGCGCGTGGTCGGCATGGGCCGCGATGCCGCCGGCAATCTGGCCGTGCTCGACAATGCGTGGGGCGGCAGTTGGGACCTTGGCCGCAACGGCGCAACCAACATTCATGTGTACAACAGCGCGGGCACCCTGACGACGACGCTGCAGTCGTTGAACTTCGAGGGCAACGGCGCGCCGGACCCGCTCACGGACGGCGCGCTGTTCTTCGGCGGCACCAACGTTTATGGCGGCACGGCCGGGGGCGGCACAACCGCCGGCACGTTCGTCGCGAATACGGTGGACCCGATCACGTACCCCGACGATCCGCGCTTGAACCTCAACAACCCCGAGCGCGACACGCACTTCGCGCAGATCGCCGCCGTCGGCCCGAACCGCGTTCTAGCGGCATCGGGGCAGAACCCCGCGACGTTTTACCTTTACCACTTCAGCCCGCAAAGCGGTTACATCGCGATACCGGACGCCACCCTGCCCGGCGCCGCATTCGGTACGACACGATCCGTTACGGGCGGCTTCAGCCTCGACAGCAAAGGCGACGTCTGGGCGGGTCTCGATCGGACGAACCAGATCTTCCACTATCCGCTGACGGGCGTCGACGCGACCGGCAAGCCCGCCTGGGGCGCCCCCATGACGGCGCTCGTGCCGGTCTCGATCCGGCCGCTGACGCGCATCGTCTATCTGGCGGAAAGCGACACGATGATTCTCGGGCAAGGGATTATCGGCAGCAGCGACTTTACGTCGATGGGCAACCGCATCGAGGTCTATCACGGCTGGGCGGCGGGCAACCACACGACGCCGAACCCGGTCATCACGTTTCCGAGCGGCGTGCAGCCGAAGTCGATCGCGGCAGCGGGCAATTACCTGTTTGTCGGCTACATCACGTCGCCCAATATCGACGCGTTCAATCTGACGTCGGGCTCGCTCGACACGACGCTCGCCAATACGAATCCGACGCAGGTGAGCCTCGGCGCCAATGTCGATTCGATGTACGGCGTGCGCGCATATCTGCGCACGACCGGCGAGTATGTCGTGACAAAGGACAATTACAACGACTCGAACCTTGTCGTCTATCGCTGGACGCCGGGCACGGCGGCGGCGGCGCAATAGTGGATCGGAGCGGCGCGCCGCAGTCGGCCACATGCTCGCGTACCGTTGACCGGAGACTGCTACGGGCGCGTCGATCGTCGCAGGACCAAGCGCCTCACCCGCGCCTCGCCTCCCGCGTTCGACACCGCCTGCCAAATCGCCGACAATGTCCGCGACCAGCAACACTCGATGCGGCGCATCAGCCTCGATGCGAATGCCCGCGCATCTCGCAACCAGACAGAATGGCATGGAGACAGCCGAATGAAATGCACTATCGTGGGATCCCGCTACTTCGGCGCGTCGGTGCTCGAGGCGTTTCGCGCCGACGGCATTGAAATTGCCGGCGTAGTCGCCCCTGCCGCCGACGATCGCCTCGCCGCGGCGGGCCGTGCGGCCGGTCTGCCGACCGCGATCCACGACAACCCAAGGCTCGTTGAAGCGAGCGCGATTCCCGAAGGCACGGACCTTATCATCGCCGCGCATACGCACGCGCGCGTCAACGATGAAGCGCTTGCGCGCTCGCGCCTCGGCGGCGTCGGCTATCACCCTTCGCTGCTGCCGCGCCATCGCGGCATTGCGGCGGTCGAATGGACAATACTCGAAGGCGATCCGATCGCCGGCGGTTCGGTCTATCACCTCGCACACGGCTGGGATGCGGGCGCGATTGCCGCACAGGACTGGTGCTTCGTCAAAAAGGGCGAAACCGCACGCGAACTGTGGGAGCGTGCGCTCGCGCCGATGGGGCTCGCGTTACTGCTGCGCGTCGTGCATCACGCGCGCGATCACGGCGCATTGCCGGCGCACACGCAGGACGAGCAATTCGCCACGCGCGCGCCAATCATTCGCCGGCGCATCGAACTGACCGAAGAGCCGTCCGGGCCGCTCGCGTCGCTCGTCGTCACCGCGATCGGCGCCGACCGTCCCGGTATCGTCAACCTGCTGTCGGAGCGCGCCCGCGCGTTCGGCGCGAACTGGACCGGCAGCCGCATGGCCAGTCTCGGCAGCCAGTTCGCGGGCATGGTGCAGTTCGAAGTCGCGCAGCGCCACGCCGACGCGCTGACCACCGCATTGCGCGACCTCGAAAGCGCGGGCCTGCGCCTCGTGATCGCGCGCAGCGACCTGCCGCCGCTCGGGCATGGCCTGCGGCGCGTGTCGCTCGAACTGACCGCGCCCGACCGTGCCGGCATCGTGCAGGATCTGTCCGCGAGCCTGTCCGCGCACGACATCAGCATCGAGGAGCTGAGCACGGAGCTCGCGCATGCGTCGGTCGGACCGCATCAGTTCGGCGTCAAGGCCGTGCTCGCGGTACCGGCGGCACTGTCGATCGACGCGCTGCGTACGCTGCTCGAATCGCTCGCTGCCGAACTGATGGCCGATATGGCGCTGGACGAAGCCGCCTGACCATCGCCCGACCGCCGCCCGACCGCCGCGGGGCCTCGGCGCCGCGGCGGTCTGGCACGCGGCGCCCGCCGCTTTAGCTGAAACCGATCTCCCCGACCCAACCGTCCTTCTTCAGCACGACCACCTGCTTCAATTGCAGCGTGCCGCCGCTGCGCACGACCATCGCCACGACCGGAAACACACGCTGCACATCCGCGTTTTTCGTCCAGGGCGCCGGATCGATCGTGTACGTGTAGGTGATCACCGTGCGCTCGATACCGTCCACCACGTGCGGCGGCTCCCATCCGATCACCTTGTCGACCTGCAGCTTGCCGTAGCACAGGTCGCCGTCGTGCATCGTAACCGTGCCGTTCGCGGCCATGCTCGGCAATGCCTTGTGCAGGTAGTACTTCTTGCCTTCGTCGGACAGCGTGTAGCGCATCGTCGAATCGGAGATCTGCTGCTTGCTCACGAGACCGATTTGCTCGAGCACCGGCATCTGCAGCGAGTTCGCGGTGCGCTCGTTCGCCTCGTCTCTCGTGATATCGATCGGCCACTTCATTTTGCCGATGCACATATCGCCATGCGCATCGAGAAACTTCGACACCGCAGCCGTGAAATTCTCGCGATTCGGCTCGTCGTTGTGCGTACTGCATCCGGCGAATAGAAACGCGGAAAACACCGGCACGCACAACGCCTTCCACCCGTTCAGCTTCTTCATGTTCTGCCTGCTGCTCCCCATCCGGTTGCGCGCGCAACGAAGGCGCGCGATCGATTCACTATCGGTTTTGCGTATCGCCCGCTTTTCGCATCACTTGGCGGGCGGCTGGAAGCCGTCGGTCAGCGTGCCGAGAAACGCGACGAGGTCGTCCACGTCCTGCTCCGTCATCGCCGGCGTGGCGCCGCGCGTATGCACCACCGGCACCGTCATATCGATGTTCGCCTGATACTGCGCGGGCAGGTCGTCGTACATATTGACGCTGCCGTCCGGGGCTTTCGAATAGAACAGTTCGGGGTTCGTGTCGCGCTTGTTGTAGAACTCGACGACATCGCGCAATGTGTGAAATACGCCGTTGTGAAAGAACGTCTGGCGCGTCGCGACATTGCGCAGCGTCGGCGTCTTGTACATGCCGCAGAACTTCGCGGAATTGGCCGGCGTGTGGCCGGTTTCCTCGGCCTGACACAAGCCCATGTCGAAGTGCGTGGGATCCGCGTTCGCGGGAATTTCCATATTGCGCGGCGCCGCCACCGCTTCGAACGAATAGTCGGTAAACGGCGCGATGCTGCCGCCCTGCGCATTGCCGCTCAGATGGCACGCAATGCAATTGCCCTTGTTTTCGTCATTGAACAGCTGCAGGCCGTGCATTTCCTGAGCAGTCAGATAATTGCCGCGGTTGTGGCGCAGCACATCGAACTTGCTCGTGTACGGATGAAAGTCGGGCTCTTCCTGCTGATAGCTTTGTAACGCCGACACGGCCAGATTGAACGCGTTCGACGGATTGTCGAACGCGTTGTCGCCGAAGGCCTGCCTGAAGAGCGCACCGTAAGGGCCGACCTTGATCGCGTTGACCACCGCGTCGGGACTGCTGTTCGCCATCTCGTAGGTGGACATCAGCGGAATCTTCGCCTGGTCCGCGAGCGTGCTGACGCGGCCGTCCCACGTGAAGCCGCCGCCCGGCCCCGGCGGCGTGACGCCGTCCGGGTTATCGGCCAGATCGGCGTACGCCGGCGTGAATTCCTTGTAGCGCAGCGACGGCACGGCGCGCACGCCGGGGGTGTTGTCGTCCACGCCGCCAAGCTGGACCGCGAGCCCGTTCGGCGGCCCATAAGCAAAGTCGGGGCTGTGACACGTCGCGCACGATATCTTGCCCGAGCCCGACAACGTCTTGTCGAAGAACATCTTCGCGCCGACCTGAGCGGCGAGACTCAATTGCGGAGTGACGTCCGGCGCCGATGCGCCGCCGGGCGCCGACGCCGCTTGCGGCTGACCGCTGTTGTTATCGCCGCCGCACGCCGCGGCAATCAGGGCCGCGGCAACGACGCATGCGAGCAACGCTATGCGCATAACTGTTCCAGTGAATATCGCGTGCGGCCCGTCCGGGCCGCACGC
>NZ_BAAILL010000029.1:129654-166246 GCF_054589215.1 Paraburkholderia sp. 2C
CGAGAACACGGTGGACATCGGACGAACCGCGTCGTAGTGCGGATCGATGCTGCCCTGGAACTCGGGCAGCGAAACGAGGTTCGCCGCGATAAACGACTGCGTGTACTTCGAGCGGTTCATGTAGCTCGTCGGCACGCCGGGGTCGGCAAGGCCGAACATGTCCTGCATCGTGCGCACGAACGAGAAGTGGCTGAACTGGTCGGTGTCCTTGAGACCCGTCGGCGCATTCGGCTGGTTGGTCAGCACGCCGAAAATGACCGGCCCGTTGCCCTGGTTGCCCGCGCTGTAGTGCGCGACCGGCTGCGTGATGGTGGCCGGCTCGCCGACCTGCGCGTTGACCGCCGTGCCCGATGCGTTCCAGCCGCAGCACGATGCGGTGCCCGGATAGTTGCCGTTGCCCTCGTCGAACGTGATCACGATGCCGACGCGCTTGTTGCGGTTCGCCCACAGCGACGATGCCTGGATCTTCTGGACGAGCGCGGCCGTGTAGTTGTCGCCGCGCGTGATATTCGCGCTGCCGCCCGAACAGTCGGTGGCCTGCTTCGTACCGGTTGTGTCCTTCGGCGTTATCGCGTGCATGTCGTCGCACTGGTCGGGAACAAGGTAGTTGAGGGTGCCGACATCGCCGGTCTGCAGATCGGTGCCCAACTGGTCGAAGTTCCAACCCGCCGGCGCTTTCGAAGCCGACGCCGCGTCCCACTGACCGCCGCCCATCGTGCGCACTTCCTGCTGGAATTCGCCGTCGTTACGCGCGTCGTCGAAGGTCACCGCATTGTTGTGCTTGAGCGCGTACAGGCTGCCCGGGCGCGGCAGGAGGATGGTCGGATCGTTGTTGTCCGCCACGATAATGGTCGAGTCGGACGAGCTATTGACGCGCGCGTCCTGCCCCGGCGTCATCGATTCGTTATAAACGCGCCACGTCATGCCCGCGTTTTTCAGCGTCGTGAACATGTTGCGCGCGTTCTTGATGTTGTGGACCGCGGCGTTGGTACACGCGCTCTGACCGGACGGAATGCCGTCGGTCGGCGCATCGCGCGTGTCGCCCGCCGGCATGCACCACCACGCCGAATCGTCGGTCACGCCGAAGTCGTCGCCGGAGCCCAGCGCCATGTAGTTCGGCTGCGAGGGCTGCCCCGTCGAATAATAGTTCGTCGCGCGATTGCCTTCGTTCAGCAGCGCGGTGATCTTCGGCGCGGACGGCGAGCCGTCGATCGCGCTGTTCGTGTGGTTCTCGAGAATGATCACGAACAGGTTGTCGAAGCGCGGCACGTTCTCGAGGTTGAACGCGGTCTGCTCGGCTTCGGCGATCGCGATCGGCTTGCCCGTGGTGGGCGACACATCGCCGCGCGCGACCATCGTCGAAGCGAGCTGGAAGCGGTTCGTGACGATGTTCGATTCGACGGCGAGCGCCTGCTTTTTCGTGGCGTCGGTCACTGTCGACGGATCGGCGAGCACATCGGCCGGTGCCACACCGAGGCGCGCGGCGATGTTCGCGACCGCGGTCGGCTCGTCGATATTGCTCTCGGCCATTTCGCGCACCACTTCGGTCGACAGCGGGCTCAACACCGTGTTCGCGGCCGCGGGCGCGCGCAGCACCATCGCTTTCGCGGTGGTCTTCGCCGTGTTCGTGGCGGGATCGATAAACACGGTGTTCGCGGGAATCACGGCGGCGACCGGCAGGTTCAACGAACTCGTCATCAAGGTGAAGTTGCCGTGCGCGTCGGTGGTGGTGGTTGCCTCGTTGCTGTCGCACGCGCCGTTGTTGTTGTCGTCGCTGCAGACCGTCACGTTCGGGTACTGCGCGGCCATTCTGCCCTGCACCTTCTGCGTCAAGGCAAGCGAATTCGAAGGATTCGTACCGCCTGAATCGTCGCCGCCGCATGCGGCAAGCAGCGCCGGCGCGACAGCCATCACGAACAGCGTGGATGCGGATACGGCGATGGCGCGCCGCCTCTGCCGCGGCTGCGTTTCAATGCGAGAGGACATTTTTCTTTTACTCCGTATGGATCGGGGGGATCGAGCTCGTCTATCCGCGCATCGCGCGACGACGTCAACCGGCGATACATGGCCGATGGCGGGGCGCATTATCCATACATGATGATTAATGTTTTATGACGCTTTCCATGTGACATTCATTAAATCGTATTGACTTGATATGTACATGTAATCGCAGCTTCCCTGTCACAAAAGAAACCTAAACTTCGGGCCGTTTTAATTCCATCCCCCAAGGCAGATCGATAGGAATTGTTCAGCCTTTCTTATCGGTTCATATAAAAAGGACAGCAATGCGGTCTATAAAAGCAGTAGCCCTCGTGCCGGCTCTCGCAGTCATGCTTTCTCTCGCGGCATGCGGCGGCGACGATTCGCCCACTTCGACGGCCTCGGCCTCGGCGCCGGCAAGTTCCCCTGCGGGCGCGAGCGCGCCCGACGGAGCGAGCGCGCCGCCGGCGGTCGCTCAAACGCAGATCTTCACCGCCGTGCGCGATACCGACGCCGGTCTCGATGGCGTGCCCGCACAGGTGACGTGGCAGCCCAAGGCGGCCACCGGCACGCTGTCGATCAATTCGGTCGACTATGCGACGTTGACGCCGGACGCGGCGAACGACGGTGCGATGACGGTGGGCGGCACGCCGACGCTCGGCGTCACGCTAGGCGTGGTGACGGCGCAGCAGCCGGTGGTGTTCCCCGGCATCATTCAGGCCTGCGAGCCCGATTCGAACGGCGAGCCGAACCCGCAAGCGGGTAACCAGCCGCTCAAGTCGAAGGTGGTTGCGATTGCGGGGCTGCCGATCAAGAACGTCGCGCTGCTGCTGAACACCACGTTCCCCACCTACTACGAGAACTGTCTGCGCGACGGCTTGCCGACGGCACAGACGCAACACTCGGTGTTGACGATCGATAGCAATGCGATCCTGAGCATCACCGATGTGCGCAACGGCGCTAACCCGGTTGTCATTGCGCCTCCGGCATCGCTGGCGGAAACCGAATCGGAAGCGGGCAACAACGGCGACTGGCTGATTCCGTTCCTGTACATCACCGCGGACGGCACCCGCCATATCGCGCTGGTGCAGCACGGCACCGTCGCGGGCGGCAATACGCGCGACTTCGTCGGCGTCTGGCTGGATCAGTAAGAGTGCGAGGACTGCGCCGCGCCGGGCGCGATAAACCGGCGCGGATGCAGCCATTTGGTGGCAATCCACTTTTCACCGGCGACGACCGGGCTGCCCGCATGCCGGGAGGAGGTGTCGGTCTGGCCGAGCCGGTTGCCGTACTGGAAGTACAGCGCCTTGCCTTGGCGCGGCAGGACCGAAAAGCCGCATTCGGTGAAAAAGGTCTCGCCGCCGGCTTCGACGTTATTCAGATACATGATCAATGTGGCAATTCTTTGACCACTGCGCTCAATTGATTTTCGATTTTTTTCAACATCCGACGATAAAAAATCGAAATGCGGCATGTGTTGCGCACCCGGCCGATAACGTAATAACTGAATGCCCTCGCCGTTTTCGGCCGGAATTCCCGTTATGCGCTCAATGCGCTTTTCGATCCGCGCGATAAGCGGCGTTTGCGCCAAATGGAAAAACACGCCTTCGCTATTACGCAGTTCGTCGATCACGTCCTCGCCGCTTTGCGGGTCGACGACGCGTACCGGTTCGAGGCGCGGCGCGCCGAACGCGATGAGCTCCGCGCATTCGGCATCGTCGAGCAGGTTACCGAGTAACGCCAGAGTCGGCCGTTCGAGACGCGCGAGCACATCGACGCGACGATCCCCGCCGTCAAGCACCGTCGCGGTACCAAGATGCAATGGTTCAGGCTGGTAAGGGAGCGTGGCAAACGAGCTGTCATCTATTTTTAATTGGCCGGCCGCCGGCGGCTGGCCAGATGCCGCAGCGCGCGCCACGGTGGTGACGAGTGCATCCGCGAGCTGCGGCGGTACGTTTTGCGCCTGCAATTGCGCGCTGATGACTTGCGCCGGCGTGCCGCGCGCGATTTCGGCCAGCAGCCAGTTGCGCACATCGGCGGGAAAATTGACGAGCATGACAACAGGGGAAGCGTTGTGATGCGCGGATCATACCCGTGCATCGCAACAGTTCGGTGTCAGGGAAGGCAGCGGGGTGCGGCCGGAGTCAGGCCTGATAGTGATAGCGGCAGGAGACGATATTGAGCTGGGCGTCGTCCGCTTCGTACACGAGGCGGTTGGTGTCATCGATACGGCGGGACCAGAAACCCGACAGGTTGGCTTTCAACGGTTCTGGCTTCCCGATTCCTTCAAACGGCGTGCGTTGCGCTTCGCGAATGAGCTGGTTGATACGCTTGAGTGTTTTGCGGTCTTGCCCCTGCCAGTAGACGTAATCGTCCCACGCGTCGGGTGTGAACAACACGCGACGCATGCTCATTCAGCGTCCTCGTCAAGCTTGCGCTCTTTCGCCTTTCCTTTGCGCAACTGCGCGATGGAACGCTCGAGGTGCGCGACGTTACCGGGAGAGCGCAGCAGATGAACCGTCTCCATCAGACTGTCGAAATAGTCCTGCGACATGATGACGGCGTTCGGCGCGTCGCGACGCGTGATGAGTGTCACGTCGGCATCGTCGACAACCTGGTCAATCACCGTTTTCAGGTTACTGCGGGCATCGGAGAAATGAACGGTACGCATCGGATGATTCCACATGAACTTTTAACTGGAACCAGTATAGCAGGCTCGTCTATACATGTACAGTATATCGTACATGTATAACGGGATGCGCAATCGCCGCCGACGCATGGCGCCGGGCTAAACTAGCGGCTAACCCGTCCGCATCCCGATACACATGCCCTCGCGCGACAATCACTCCGCCCGGTCCACAGCTTTACCGCATCGCGCGCCCAACGCTGACCCAGGCAGCGGCACCGGGAGCGACGCCGACGCCCTGCAAGACCCAGCCCTGCTACGCCGCCTGCTCCGCGCCAAAGACCGCATGGACGCCGCCTCGCACGAAGCCTGGCCCGTCCAACGCCTCGCCGAAGTGAGCGGTGTTTCCGCAGCGCATTTCGCGCGCTCGTTCAAACGGGCCTTCGGCCTGCCGCCGCACCGCTATCTGCTGACGCGCCGTATCGAACAGGCCACCACGCTGCTGCGCGACACCAACCTCAGCATTACCGACATCGCGTTCGCAACCGGTTGGGAGAGCCTCGGCACCTTCGGCCGCACGTTCCACGACATCACGGGCAAAAGCCCCGGCGCGATGCGCATCGACGCGCGCGCCGACATGAGCCAGCTCGATCGCGTGCCGGCCTGCGTGCTGAAGGCCGCGCAGCGCCCCGACCTGACGATCGCAGTTTTGGAGAAGCGCCGCCGCCTCGCCGACGATACGCTGCCGCCATTACTCAACAAGGAGGACATGCCATGAACGAGGGAGTCAATATGGTGGGCTTATACGTCGACAGCCAGGACGAGGCGCTCGCGTTTTACGTCGACAAGCTCGGCTTCCGTGTGCATACCGATGTGAGCAACGGCCCGTATCGGTGGCTCACGGTCCAGCATCCGGATCAGCCGTCGTTCCAGCTCGGCCTCTTTACCCCGGGGCCGCCGGTCCACGACGAAGCGACCTCGCAAACGCTGCGCGCGATGGTCGCGAAAGGCGCGATGCCGCCGCTCGTGCTTTCAGTGGCCGACTGCCGCGCGAGCTACGCACAGCTGAAAGCGCGCGGTGTCGAATTCACGCAGGAGCCGGTCGACCGCTACGGCAGCGTCGACGCCGGTTTTCGCGACCCCGCCGGCAACGGATGGAAGATGATCGAGGCGCCGAAGGCTTGAGATCGGCCTGCAGAGCGGAAACCCACTGGCCATCCGTGAGTTTTTCTTACCTGACGCGCCAGAAATTCCTGGTTGTATGAATCAGTCGCTCCCCTCATCATACGAAGCGAATTCCAATGAGAGGGGGACGAGTGGCTTATCTGCTCATACTGGGCGTGGGCCTGCTGGCGGGCTTGCTAAGCGGCATCGTGGGCACCGGTTCGTCGATGCTGCTGATGCCCGTACTCGTCATCCTCCATGGCCCGCGCGAGGCCGTGCCGATCATGGCGATCGCCGCCATCATGGGAAACCTCGGCAAGGTGCTGTCGTGGTGGCGCGAGATCGACTGGAAGGCGTGCCTCGCCTACTGCGTCACCGCCATCCCCGGCGCCATGCTCGGGGTTCGCACGTTGCTCGCCTTGCCGCCGCGCGCCGTCGATATCGCGCTGGGCCTTTTCTTCGTCGCGATGGTGCCGGCCCGCCGCTGGCTGTCGCGCCGCGAATCGTTCCGCTTCACGCGGTTGCATCTGTCGCTGATCGGCGGCGTGGTCGGTTTCCTGACCGGCATCGTCGTGTCGACCGGGCCGATCACGGTGCCGGTCTTTGTCGGCTATGGCCTGGTAAAAGGCGCTTTTCTGGCAACCGAGGCCGCCGCGTCGCTCGGCGTGTATGGCGCGAAAGTCGCGATCTTCCAGCAGTTCGGCGCGCTGCCCCCGCGCATCGTGGCGAATGGACTGATCACCGGTACGTCCATCATGCTCGGCACCTTCGGCGCGCGGCGCATCGTGGCAGGCATGTCGGCGCATCATTTCAAGGCGCTCGTCGACGGGCTGATGCTGACGTCGGGACTGTCGCTTCTGTTTGCCGCGACCCGGTAAGCGCAGACCATATCCTTTCGACGATATGCGCACCGGTGCTTTCGATGTGAGCTTTTGTTGGTTCCCCTGGTAGATTGCTGTGCCCTACATTGTTCGGTCAGGATTACGTAAAACGAGGCGAACATGAAGGCAATCGGCTGGCGCACCGCGAACACACTGCTGAAGAAGTCCGCATTTACCGCATACGCGGCGCTGACGATCGGTGTTGCGACACTGGCAGTACCCGGCGGCGCCGCGTTGGCCGCGGCCACGAGCGCGGCGGCGCCCGCCGAACTGAAGATCGACTACGCATACTATTCGCCCGAGAGTCTCGTGATCCGGCGCAACGGATGGCTCGAGAAAGCGTTCGCCGCGGATCATACGCAAGTGGAATGGGTATTGAGCCTCGGCAGCAACCGAGCGCTCGAATATCTGAATAGTGGCGCCATCGACATCGGCTCGTCCGCGGGCCTTGCTGCCGTGCTCGCCAAGGCGAACGGCAATCCGATCCGCACGATCTATATCTTCTCCCGCCCCGAATGGACGGCGCTCGTCGTGCGCAAGGATTCGCCAATCAAGACGGTGGCCGACCTCAAAGGCAAAAAAATCGCCGCCACCAAGGGCACCGATCCCTACCTCTTCACGTTGCGTGCCCTGCATGCGGCCGGGCTTTCGCGCGACGACGTCGAGATTGTCAATCTGCAGCATCCGGACGGCCGCACGGCGCTCGTCAACGGCCAGGTCGACGCATGGGCCGGGCTCGACCCGCATATGGCCGCCGCCGAAATCGATAATGGCGCACGGCTTCTCTATCGCAACGTCGATTTCAACACGTGGGGCTTTCTCAATGCGCGCGAAGACTTCATCAAGCAGTATCCCGAAACGGTCGCGCGCGTGCTGAAGGTCTATGAACAGGCACGGCAATGGATTGCCGCGCATCCCGATGAGACCGCGCGCATCATCGCCGAGGAATCGAAAGTGTCGCCCACGGTTGCGAAGCTGCAACTCAGCCGCAACGACTTCAGCCACCCGCAGCCGGGCGCGCAACAGATCGATGCGCTGAAAGCGGCGGCGCCGGTTCTCGCGCAGGAAAAGCTCGTCAAGCCCGGCACAGACCTGAATCAGGTCATCGATTCGCTCATCGATACCCACGCCTCGCAGCGCGAGCTTGCTTCGGCCAACGCGCAATAGTGCATTGCAATGGCTTGGGAAGAGTCGCTGATATTACGTGCGCGCGCCGCGCGGGACGACCATGATGGATCGCCTTCCGGCGCCGCGCCATCCGCGCGGCGGTCCAACCTGCGCGCGTCGCGCAGCGCGACGCGGCGGCGATGGCACGCCGCCGGCCTCGTGCTGCCGTTCATGCTGCTCGCGGCTATCGAAGCGCTGGTGCGCACCGGCGTACTGCCCGACCGTCTCGTGCCCGCGCCGACCAGCATTGTCGAAACGCTCACGCAGCTCGGTGCCGCGGGCCTGTTGCGACACATCGGCGCTAGCACGTTGCGCGTGTTAGCGGGCTTTACGTGCGGCACCGTGCTTGCATTGCTGGCCGGCGCGGCGATGGGCCTTAGCCGCAGGCTCGACGCGCTGCTCGACCCCGCTTTTCAGGCATTGCGCGCCATTCCGTCGCTCGCGTGGGTGCCGATCCTGCTGCTCTGGATGGGCATCGACGAAGCACCGAAAATCACGCTGATCGCCATTGGGGCATTCTTCCCCGTGCATCTTGCCGTGGTCGCGGGCATGCGCGGCGCGGATCGCAAACTGATCGAACTGGGTGAGATCTACCGGCTGAGCCGCCGCGCGATGTTCGCGCGCATCCTGCTGCCGTGCGCGTTGCCGCAAATCTTCACGGGTTTGCGCACGGGCCTGAGTCTCGCCTGGATGTTTATGGTTGCCGCCGAACTGATCGCAGCAACACGCGGGCTCGGCTATCTGCTCAGCGACGGCCGTGAAACGGGCCGGCCCGACATCGTATTCGGCTCGATCATTCTGCTTGCGCTGCTCGGCAAGCTAAGCGACAGCGTGTTGAAATTCGCCGAACACAGGCTGCTTGCCTGGCGCGATACAGCCGATATCGGAGCCGCACGATGAACGCGCAATCAGACCGCGGAATCGGCCCGCGTCCGCTACTCGACATCGCAATCGATGCCAAGCACTATGGAACGCGCCCCCTGTTCGCGGGCGCGACGCTGCAGGTCGGTCGCGCGGAGATCGTCAGCCTCGTCGGTCCGAGCGGCTGCGGCAAGAGCACACTGCTGCGCATTGCAGCCGGGCTCGATCGTGATTTTTCCGGCACGGTGGCGCTCGATGGCATTGCGCAGCACGGGCCTTCGCCGCAAGTCGGTGTGATCTTTCAGGAGCCGCGTCTGCTGCCGTGGCTCGACATCGCGAACAATGTGAGCTTTCCCGCGCGAGCCACGCATGAGACCAACGCGCGCGTCGAGCGACTGCTCGCGGAAGTCGGTCTGGCGGCCGTCGGGGGGCTGCTGCCGAAGCAATTGTCGGGCGGCATGGCACAGCGCGTTGCGATCGCACGCGGGCTCTTTTCCGGGCCGCGTCTGCTGCTGCTCGACGAACCGTTCAGCGCGGTCGACGCGATTACGCGGATCAAGCTGCAGAACCTGTTGTTATCGGTCACGCGCGCGCACCAGATGGCCGCCCTGATTGTCACACACGATCTCGACGAAGCCTTGTTCCTGTCCGACCGTGTGCTGCTGATGGCGGCGCCGGACCACCACGGCGCCGGACGCATCGTGCGCGAATTCGCGGTCGACGCACCGCGGCCGCGCAAACGCGACGCAACCGTCGACGAACGGCTGCGCGCCGAATTGTTCGCGAGCCTCGAAGCGCTCGTGCCCGCATAAAGCGCATCGAGCAGCTCGCGGGCACGATCAAACGCTAGCGGCTCCCCGCCCCCGCACCGAAAAACCGGTTCTCCGGACGCGCCAACCCAAGATGCTCGCGCAATGTCGAGCCTTCATATTCGCGCCGGAAAATGCCACGCTTCTGCAGTTCCGGCACCACCTTGTCGACAAATTCATCGACGCCCGCCGGCAGATACGGGAACATCACATTAAAGCCATCGGAACCTTCTTCGACGAGCCATTGCTCCATCTGATCCGCGATCATCTTCGGCGTACCGACCATCTCGAGCCCTGAGTAGCCGCCGATACGTTGTGCCAGTTGCCGTATCGTCAACTGCTCGGCACGCGCCCAGTTCACGACGCGTTCGCGCGAACTCTTGCTCGCATTCGACTCGGGAATATCGGGCAGCAAGGCATCGGGATCGAAGCCCGACACATCGTGGCCGAGCGCAATCGACAGCGACGCGATGCCGCTGTCGTAGTGGACGAACGTGTCGAGCAAGGCACGTTTTTCACGCGCCTCATCAAGCGAATCGCCGACCACGACGAACGCGCCGGGCAGAATCTTCAGGTGCTCGCGCGGGCGCCCCAGTTTGTCGAGCCGACCTTTCACGTCCGCATAAAAGCGCTTGCCCGCTTCGAGATTCGGCTGCGCGGTGAACACCGCATCGGCGGTTTCGGCTGCCACCTGACGCCCTGCTTCCGACGAGCCCGCCTGCACGACCACGGGCCAGCCCTGCACCGGCCGCGCGATATTCAACGGGCCGCGCACGCGGAAATGCTCGCCTTGATGATCGAGCACATGGACTTTCTCAGGGTCGACAAAGATGCCGCTTTCGACATCGCGCACAAACGCGTCGTCGGACCAGCTATCCCACAAGCCGGTCACGACGTCGTAAAACTCCCGCGCGCGCCGATACCGCTCGCCATGTTCGACATGCTCGTCAAGACCGAAATTGAGCGCGGAGTCGGGGTTCGACGTCGTCACGAGATTCCATCCGGCGCGGCCGCCGCTTATATGATCGAGCGAGGCGAAGCGGCGCGCGACGTGATACGGCTCGTCGAAGGTCGTCGATGCGGTGCCCACCAGACCGATCCGCTGCGTCACCGCGGACAGCGCTGAAAGCAGCGTGAAGGGCTCGAACGATGTCACCGTGTGGCTGCGCTTGAGCGCATTGACCGGCATATTCAATACCGCCAGATGGTCGGCCATAAAGAACGCATCGAAGCGGCCGCGCTCGAGGGTCTGGGCGAATCGCGCCAGATGCGCGAAGTTGAAATTCGCATCGGGGTAGGCGCCCGGATAGCGCCACGCACCCGTATGAAGACTGACAGGCCGCATGAAAGCGCCGAGGTGAAGCTGGCGGGTCTGGGTCATGGTGTCGAGGCGCAGGTGCGCCGTCAGCGATGAGAAGGTCTCTAACATACGCCGATTTCGCCGATCGGGCGCAGCGCGGCGCGGCGTGACATGCGCACGGGCGAAACGTGGAATATCGTTTGAAGCAATCGTTCTTTTGCACAAAGCCGCGAGCGCCTTACGATGACCGGCTTGCTCGCAGCGCGTTGACCGCTTGTTGAGTGCTTGTTCACCGCTTGTTCACCGCTAGTTGGCCGTTTGATGACTGCGCGCAGCCATGTTGCAGCCGCATCGGTGCACGCGAACACCTGGTGGTGCTTGCATCGGTGCTTTCAGTGCGAGCGGCACGTCATGTGCTAACCGTTTAACTTCGCCATGCGCAGCGAGCCTTCCTCACGCTCCACAATCCAATGAACAACGCTCCGACTTCCACTCCATCATCGCCCCCGTCGCGTCCACGCCGGCGCGCGTTAGCGCGTCTCGCAACCGGACTGGCCGGCGGCGTCGCCGCGGCCGCACTGCCCGTGCAACGCGCGTTGGCCGCGGCCAAGGCCAACACCGGCGCGGCGGCACCCTCGCAGACCCCGCTCGCGCCCGCCAGCTGGACACTCGAACCAGGCGCGCCGCTCGTCGCGCCGCCCTACGGCCAGCCCGCGTCGTTCGAGCACGATGTGATCCGCCGCGTGGCGCGCGCGCCGGCGATGCCCGGCTCCGGTTCGGCGATGACGCCGCTTGCGGACCTCTACGGCAGCATCACGCCGAACGGCCTCGTCTACGAACGGCATCACGCGGGCGTGCCGGCCATCGATCCGGACCAGCACCGGCTCGTCGTGCATGGGCTCGTGCGCGAGCCGCGCATCTATACCGTCGACGACGTAATGCGCTTTCCGTCCGAATCGCATATCTACTTCCTCGAATGCTCGGGCAATACCGGCAGCGAATGGAACGGGCCGAGCGGCCTGCCCGTGCAGTTTACGCATGGCTTGCTGTCGTGCTGCGAATGGACCGGCGTGCGGCTCTCGACGCTGCTCGACGAAAGCGGCATCTCGCCTTCCGCGAAATGGTTGCTCGCTGAAGGCGCCGATGGCGCGGCGCTCACGCGAAGCCTGCCGCTCGACCGCATCCTGGACCGCGCGCTTATCGTCTATGCGCAGAACGGCGAGCGGCTGCGGCCCGAAAACGGCTATCCGCTGCGGCTGATCGTACCGGGCTTCGAGGGCAACACGAATATCAAATGGCTGCGGCGGCTCAAGCTGATCACGGCGCCCGAGATGACGCGCGAGGAAACCTCGAAGTACACGGGGCTCTTGCCCGACGGGCTCGCACGGCAATTCGTGTTCGAGATGGACGCGAAATCGGTCATCACGCGGCCGTCGCCGGGCCACAAACTGACGACACGCGGCTACTACGCGATCAGTGGCCTTGCGTGGTCCGGCCGCGGCCGTATCCGCTCGGTCGATGTTTCCAGCGACGGCGGCAAGACGTGGCGCGCGGCGCGCCTCGTCGGCGCCGTGCACGACCGCGCGTTGACGCGCTTCGAAACCGACTGGCAATGGGACGGCAGCCCCGCCCAGCTGCAAAGCCGCGCCACCGATGAAACCGGTTATGTGCAGCCGACGCGCGACGCGCTTGTCGCCGCGCGCGGTGTCAACTCGCAGTATCACTACAACGGCATTCAAAGCTGGCGTGTCGACGCCAATGGCGAGGTGCGCAATGCTTAAGCCCCTGGTTGTGACGACAACGATATTCGCGTGCGCGGCCGCGTATGCGGGTGGCGCGCCCACCTCGGTTTCCGCTTCCGCGGCCGAACATTCCGGCCAATACGGCATCGGCAAGCCGATCGACAACGCAGCGATTGCCCGCTGGAATATCGACGTGAGCCCCGACGGCCGCGGGTTGCCCGCCGGCTCGGGCACCGTTGCCGCGGGCGCTCATGTGTTCGCCGCGAAATGTGCGATGTGTCACGGCAAGGGCGGTGAAGGCGGCATCGGCGATCCGCTGGTCGGCGGAGCGGGCACGCTGACGAGTGCGAAGCCGAAGAAAACCGTCGGCAGTTACTGGCCTTACGCGACCACGTTATTCGACTACATTCGCCGCGCGATGCCGTATAACGCGCCCGAATCGCTAAGCGCCGACGAGGTCTATTCGGTCAGTGCGTGGCTGCTGTATATGAACGGGATCGTGCCCGAGCATACGACGCTCGATGCCAGGACGCTGCCGCGCGTGAAAATGCCGAACCGCGAGGGGTTTATTCCGGACCCGCGGCCCGCTGCGTTGTGAACGGACAAAGAGGCGCACGAAGCACAAGAAGCGCCGCGATTGAGCGGCGCTTCGTTGGGTTCCACACGCGATCGAGCGGCCCTAGTGCTGCACACCCCAACGCCGCACGGTCAGGCGCTCGAGCGTATCGAACACCAGATGCTCGACCAGCAACCCGATGATGATGACCGCGGCCAGCCCCGCAAACACGCGGTCCGTATAGAGTTCGTTGCGGTTCTGAAAGATGTACCAGCCCAATCCGCCCTGCCCCGCGCTCGCGCCGAACACGAGCTCCGCGGCGATCAGCGTGCGCCACGCAAACGCCCAGCCCACCCGCAAACCCGCGACGATCGAAGGCAACGCGGCGGGCACGAGAATCAGCATCACATGGCGCAGGCCGCTCAGTCCATAGTTGCGGCCCGCCATCCGCAGCGTGGCAGGCACGCCGAGAAAGCCCGTGTACATACTGAGCGCAAGCGGCCACAGCACCGCATGAACGAGCACGAACAGCAAGCTGCCGGTGCCGAGCCCGAACCACAACAACGCAATCGGCAATAGCGCAATCGACGGCAACGGGTTGAACATCGCGGTCAGCATCGACAGCAGATTGCGGCCGATGTGCGTCGACACGGCAAGCGATGTCAGCGCGAAGGCGAGCACCACGCCGATCAGATAACCGCGCAGCAGCACCGACATCGAGATCGCGATTTTTGCGGGCAGTTCGCCCGATACGATGCCCTGCACGAACGCGGAAAACGTCGCGCCGAAGGTCGGCAGCAGCAGATCGTTTGCAATGACGCGCGCGGCGATTTCCCAGATCGCGATCAACGCCAGCGCAATCAGCGTACGGCTGAACCAGCCGGCTGCCAGCACGCGGCGCGCGAGCGATAGCGGGTGGGCCGCGTCCGCCGCCCCGGATGCATCGCCAGAAGCGGGATCCGCGAGCGGTTCGAGCGGCAATTCGTATTCACCGCGTACCGGCGGCACGAGCCGCACGTTTCGAGCAGGCGTACTCATGTCCGTCGTTGCTCGGCTTGCGTGGCGTCGGTATCGAACAGCAGCCGATGAATGCGCGCGACGCTTTGCTGAAAATCCGCGCGGCCGAGGCTGTCCTGCGAATACTGGTGGCTATTCAGTTCCGCGCGCACGCGCCCCGGATGCGGCGAAAGCAGCAGAATGCGGTTACCGACAATCAATGCTTCCTCGATCGAATGCGTGACGAACAGCAGCGTAAAGCGCTCGTCGTCCCAGAGCCGCAGCAGTTCTTCCTGCATCTTGCGGCGCGTCAACGCGTCGAGCGCGGCAAACGGCTCGTCCATCAGCAGCACGCGCGGCTGCATCGCCAGCGCGCGCGCAATCGCGACACGCTGCTTCATGCCGCCCGACAGCGTATGCGGATAGGCATCGGCAAAACCGGCAAGGCCGACCTTGTCGAGATAGTGCAGCGCGCGCTGTTTCGCTTCGGCGCGCGGCAGCTTCTTCGCGACACGCAAAGGAAACGCGACGTTTTCGACCACCGTCTTCCACGGCGGCAACTGATCGAACTCCTGAAACACGACGACGCGGTCCGCGCCCGGCCCGCGCACCGGCTTGCCGTCGAGCGAGATCGAGCCTGAAACGGGCTCGATAAAACCCGCCACTGCTTTGAGCAATGTGGACTTGCCGCAGCCCGACGGTCCGAGCAGCACGAAACGATCGCCGCCGTAGACGTCGAAGCTGACCTGCGAGGTCGCGCGCACGAGCCGGTCCCGTGTGCGGTATTCGAGCGTCACGCGGTCGACGGCGAGCAGGCGTCCGGTGTACGCGATCGTTGTATCTTGCTCGCCTGACGCAGCCTCTTCGAGTTCAGGCGGCGAACCCGCGGCCGGTGCATGCGTATGGCCACCCGCGTCGCGCAGCGAGCGCGCGGGCACCCAGATATTGGGTGTGGAAACGGTCACGATGAAAGATCCCGCGGACAAAACGCCACCTTAAGGGGGCGCGAAGCGCAAACCAACCAATGTTTGCGCATATCCAAAACACGTTGACGCATAAGCGTCGATTCCGTCGTCCTGGCAGCGGTAACAACGACGGCAAAGAGCAACAGCACCGCGATGGACGTATTTCAGCTGCCGCCGGCCGTCGCCGGATCGTCGAAGAAGTAATCGCGCCACGACTTCGGCTCGTTGCGAATCGCGCCGACGCGATACATGAACTGCGCGAGGCCCAGCGTGTTCTGCGGCGCGATCTTGAACTGCACTTGCGGGTCGCGCAGAATCTTCACGAGCAGCGCACGGTCGATTTTCGAATCGTTGACACGAATGTAAATGTCGGCCGCCTGCTCCGGGTTCGCGGCGATCAGGCGCGCGGCATCGGCCAGCGCCGCGACGAACGCGTGATAGGTCTTCGGATTCTCGTTGCGGTATTTTTCAGTCGCGTAGAGCACCGTCGCGGAACTCGGGCCGCCAAGCACATCGTACGAATTCAGCACGATATGCGCTTTCGGATTGCCCGCGAGTTCCTGCTGCTGGAACGGCGGATTACCGAAGTGGCCCGTAATCAGGCTACTGTTCGCGATGATCGCCGCCGTCGCATCGGGGTGCGGAATCGCCTGCGTGAGGCTGTCGAGCTTGTCGAACTGCTTGTCGCCCCACTGCTTCGCGGCCGCATACTGCAGCACCCGCGATTGCACGGATACACCGACGGCGGGCACCGCAATGCGGTCCTTGCTCGTGAAGTCGGCAATGGTTTTCACGTTCGGATTGTCGCTCACGAGGTAATACGGAAAGTTGCCGAGCGACGCGACACCCTTCACGTTCTGACGGCCGTGCGTGCGATCCCATACGGTGAAGAGCGGCCCCGTGCCCGCGCCCGCAATATCGATCGAACCCGACAGCAGCGCGTCGTTCACGGCCGCGCCGCCTGAGAGCTTCACCCAGTCCACCTTGATATCGAGCCCCTCTTTGCGCCCTTCCTGTTCGATCAGGTGCTGGTCGCGCGCCACGTTCAGCAGCAGATAAACGACGCCGAACTGCTCGGCAATGCGGATCGTCCCTTCGGCATGCGCGGCGTTCGCGCCCGCAAGACCGGTGAAAGCAAGCGAGAACGTGAGCAGAGCGGCCAGTGCGCGGCGCACAGGCGCAGCCGCGCGCGACGTGATGGCGCGAAGTGAAATCGACATCGGAGGTCCCCGAAAAACAAAGAACGCGAATTTACGTTTCGCTCACATCGCGCGTCAACGAAGCAAATCGGATACCGTTATCTGCGCCGGTGCTAAAGCCGCCGGGTTCGCCCCGCGCGCGCAGCAGCCGGCTCGCGGCAAATTGCAGCGCCGAACACAGCAGCAGATAGACGAAGGCCACAAACAGAAAGATCTGCACCGGATAGATCATCAACCGGTTATTCACCTGCGTCGCGAGAAACGTGAATTCGGGCACGCCGACGATATAGGCAAGCGACGTGTCCTTGATCAGCGTCACCCACTGATTGACGAACGAAGGGCCCATCATCCGCAATGCCTGCGGCAGCACCACATAACGAAGCGCCTGCCCACGCGTCATGCCGAGCGAGGCCGCGGCCTGCCACTGCCCGGTGCCGACCGCCGCGAGCCCCGCATGCACCGAATGCGACAGATACGCGCCGCCAATGAGCGCCAGCGCACAGACGACCGTCGCGAGGCCCGGCACGTCGATGTGCAGCAGAACCGGCATCAGAAAGAATGTCCAGAAGATCAGCATCAGCACTGGAATCGCTCTGAAGAAACCGACTATCACTACCAGCAGCAACCGCACGGCACCGGTGGCCATCGTCAGCGCGATGCCGCCGGCAAGCCCGAGCATCGCGGAAAGCAGCGCCGAAATGGCCGACATGACGACCGTCAACGCCACGCCGCCTAACGGGCCATCGGGAAATGTGCCGAGCATCAGATAGCGCAGCGTCGGCAGCCAGTCGAGCGCGCTCATGCCTGCCTCCGCCCGCATGCATTCGCGCTGCGGCGTTGCCAGACCAGCAGCGCGACTTCGATCACCGCGATCGTCGCGACGTACAACACGGTTGCCGCGCCGAATGCCTGAAACGTCTTGAACGTTTCGGTGTCGACCTGCCGCGACATATACGACAGTTCGGCCAGGCCGATCGCCATCGTCAACGACGAGTTCTTCACGATATTCATGTACTGGCCGGCTAGCGGCGGCGTCGCGATGCGAAGCGCCTGCGGCAGAATCACGTAGCGAAATGCCGCGAGCGGCGTGAGTCCGAGCGCGGCGGCCGCCTGGTGCTGCGCCGCCGGCACGCCGCGTAGGCCGGCGCGCACTTCTTCGCCGACGAAGGTCGTCGAATAGCACGTGAGACCCACCCATCCGGCGACGAATTCGAACGGCGGCCACGCAAGCGAAAACGCGCCGGCTGCGAGCGCGTGCGGCGCGTTGAGCCACGCCATCCACGATGGCGGCAACAGCACGGCTGCGCCGAAATACCAGAACAGCAGTTGCACGAGCAACGGCGAATTGCGGAATACGAGCACGTAAAGCGCGGCGATGCGCTCAACCGCATTGCGGTGCGACATGCGCGCGAGCGCGAGCATAAAACCGGTCGCGGTCGAGGCGACGATCGTGCAAGCGGACAGCACCACGGTCATCACAAATCCGTGTGCGATCCACTCGACGTACTTTGGTTGCAGCCAGCCTTCCATCTGGAATCAACACATGTTGCCGGATATTCAACTCTTGAGCGGATCGCCGATCCGATAGAGGCGCGGCAGCGGCGCGCGGCTCGACGGCCCGAACCACTGGTCGTAGATGCTTGCGGCGCCGCCGTTTGCCTCAAGCGACTTCAGCGTGTCGTTGACCACATCGAGCAGGCGCGTCTCGCCTTTCGGCACGCCGACACCCTCGTAGTCGTTCGAAATCGTGAATGGCGGAATTTCATAGTTCTGCTTGTCGGGCACGTTCGCAAGCAGCGCGACGAGTTTCGGGCCGTCCTGCGTGATCGCTTGCACATTGCCCGCGCGCAAAGCTGCGAATGCAAACGGCGTGTCGTCATACGCGACGATCGTCGCGCCGGGAAACTGCGCACGAACCTGCTGCTCGTTCGTCGTGCCCTTGTCCGCGCCGACGCGCAAGGTGTTCAACTGCTGCGGCGCCTTGAGCACGCCCTTCTTCGCCAGAAACTGCGTACCCGAGGCAAAATACGGAACACTAAAGTCCACTTCTTTTTTGCGTTCGTCGGTAATCGTAAAGTTCGCGAAAACCAGATCGACCTTGCCGGACTTCAGGAAAGCGATGCGATTGGCCGGGTTCGTCGGCTGGATTTCGAGCTTGACGCCAAGCTGCTTCGCAACCGCGCGCGCATAATCGACGTCGAGCCCGACAATCTGGTTGCTCTTCGGATCGACGAAACCAAACGGCGCATTGCTGTCGAATGTCGCGACGCGCAGCACGCCGGCTTTCCGTATGTCGTCGAGACGATCGGCATGCGCGAGGCCAGAAATGGACAGCAGTAACCCCAGCGCTGCGGCAAATGTGCGGATTTTCATTGTTCGATTGACCTTCTTGAGAATGACGCGAAGAGCCGCGACTTTAGCAACGCGAGACAATCCCGCGAACGAATAAATCGTCAGCTGCTAAGCGTGGCGCGTCATATGGCGACGGCTAAGCCGTAACTGCGGCGGTCACCGTCGCGCTCAATCGCCATTGCGTCACATGCATGGATGCATGCGCGCGATAAACATATCGAAAACACATTGTTTGCCGCGCACCCGGTGCGCCCTAGAATGAAACCGTCTCCTCAATGACGTCCTTCCTTTGGACACATGGGATTGGCCTCGGCAACCTTAGCGGATGCCGAGGCTTTTTTTCGTTTACTCGACGTTAGTCGACCGCAGCGTCGCGTAGTCCGGGATCGTTTCTTGCACAGAGCGCTGGCATACCGCACAACGACAATCACGATCGGAGCCAGTCAATGACAAAAGCCGAACGCTATCGGCGATGCGAAGAGGGCTATCAGCTCGAGCTGGCTCGAAGCGCGTCATACATTTCAAGCTGCATGACCACCGAGTCGACGACCCGGTGCATCGACGAGGTTCTTAGAACGTTTGTACAAGACCGCGGCGCGAACGACCTGCCGATCTTCCGTCAAGTGCTGGCGGACCGTCTGCAAGCACGCCGGTGCGCGGATGCGGCGAAGCTCGTGATCGAGTGGAAACCCGTTGCGCGGTCCACCCTTGTCGCGGCGGACGCCGGTGATCTCCGCTACAACGCGACCGCGTAGCGATTACAACGCTGCGCTGCGCGCGCCGAAACCGGACGGCTCAGAATTTCTCGACCCAGGGCCTCACTTCGAGCTCCCACGACCATGCGCTGCGATGCTGGCGCAGCAGGTCCGCATACGACTGCGCGATCGCATCGGGGTCGAGCGTGCTGTCCGGTCGGTCGGCCGGGTCGACGCGATGTTCGGCGCGCACGCCGCCGTCCACGACGATATGCGCAACGTGGATGCCCTTCGGCGCCAGTTCGCGCGCCGCGCTTTGCGCGAGGCCCCGCAGCGCGAACTTGCCCATCGCGAACGGCGCGGATAGCGCAAAACCTTTGACGCCCGCAGTCGCGCCCGTCAACAGGATCGCGCCTTTGCCGGCCGGCTCCATGCGCTTGGCCGCCTGCTGCACCGAATAGAACGCGCCCAGCGCCGAAACGGCAACGGTTCGTTGCACCTCGGCCGGGTCGAGTTCGGCAAGCGGGCCCCGTGTGCGGCCGCTCGCGTTGTAAACGACGATTTCCGGCGCGCCGATCCGCGCGTCCGTTTCGGCGAATAGCCGCTCGACTTGCCCGGGGTCGGTCGCATCGACGGGCAGCGCGATCGCGCCGGTCTCTTTGGCAAGCGACGCGAGTTTGTCGGTATGGCGTGCCGCGATCACGACCGGAAGGCCGGCAGCGCGCAGCAGCCGGGTCACCGATGCGCTGATGCCCGGCCCTGTTCCGATGATTAATGCGTTGCGGTAAGGGATAGCGTGAGAATTGTCGTTCATGAGCTTCACCGTCCTGTTAGGTGTGACTACGGTAAAGCGCAGAGTACATGCAAGCTGCAGCGGCTGCAGTTTCCCCTTTTCCGACGATGGAATTACGCTGCCGCCACTTCGGCGACAACAGCCGCCTCGCGCTTCGCGAGCGCGGCCGCGTGTTCGCGAATCAGACCATACACCGTCTCGCCCGGCACCGTCTCCGATTCGAGCAGCCGCTCCGCAATCGCGCGCAGCACAGGCTCGTTCGCACGCAACAGCGTAAAGCATGCGTCGTTGAGATCGCGCAGCAGCGCATTGGCGTGCTCGATCGAATTCTTCAGTTGCAGCCCCGCATACTGTTGCGGCAGCGACGCGAGGCTAAACAGATGGCCGTCCGCGTTGAAACCGTGCTTCGAGACCATATCGAGGCTGATGCGCGACGCCTCCTGCAAATCCTGCGCGGCGCCGCTCGACGCTTCGTCGAATACGAGCAGTTCCGCATTGCGGCCGCCGAGCAGCACCTGAATCTCGTTGCGCATTTCCGTTTCGCGGTACAGGTACTTGTCCTGCATCTTCGTGATGAGCGCAACGCCGAGCGCGCCGCCGCGCGGCAGGATCGTCACTTCTTCGAGCACGCCCGTTTCGAGCAGCGCGGCCACGAGCCCGTGCCCGGCTTCGTGAACGGCGATGCGCGTGCGCTCGTCGTCGGAAAGCGCGCGCTCGGCGCCGTTGATATCGCCGATGCGGGCAATCTTGATCGCTTCGAGAAAATGCGTCGCCGCCACTTCGCGCTCGCCTGCCTTGCGCGCGACGAGACCCGCCTGATTGACGATCATCGACAGCGTAGCGGGCGACAGGCCCGTGGTGAGACGCGCGAGCTGGCCGAAATCGATGTCGCCGGGTTTCGTCTTCAGCTTCGCGGCATAAAAGCGCAGGATGTCCGTCCGATCTTCGAGATCCGGCAAACGTACCTGCACGGTTCGGTCGAAGCGGCCCGGACGTCTGAGCGCTTCGTCGAGATTGTCCGGATGATTGGTTGCGGCCACAACGACCACGCCCTCGTTCGACTCGAAGCCGTCGAGCTCCGCGAGCAGCTGGTTGATGATGCGGTTGCTTTCGGCTTCCACCGGGCCGCTGCCGGTATCGGTACGCTTGCCGAGACCGTCGGCTTCGTCGATGAAAATCACCGTCGGCGCATTCTTGCGCGCGAGCTCGAACAGATGCTTGACCTTCTGGATGCCGACGCCGTAGTACTTCGCGCTGAAGTAGCTGCCCGTGATCGCGATAAAGTTCGCGCCGCATTCGCCGGCGAGCGCCTGCGCAAGACGCGTCTTGCCGACGCCCGGGCCGCCTGTCATCAGAATGCCGCATGGCGCGCGCACGCCCATGCCGCTGAATTGCGCCGGCTCGGTCAGCCAGGCCTGCACGTCGGCGAGCGCGGCTTTCGCTTCGCCTGCGCCGATCACGTCCTGAAAGCGCAGCGTCGGCGTTTTGCTGAGCAACCGCGCGCCGCCCATCATCTCGCGCCGCATAAACCAGAGAATGCCGCCCAGCATCAACAGCGGCAACAGCAGGCTCAACGCATCGCGCGCGTGATCGGCCACCTCCGTCCAGCGCGCCCCCGCCGTACGCACGTCGGCGTCCGGCAGCCAGACGAGCTGATACGGCGATGCGCTGCCCGGTTTCAGATCGCCGAGCAGCAGCGCATTCGAGAAGGTGCCGTTATGGTCGGCCACATAATATTTTTCGCCCCGCAGCGTCGACACCAGAATCGCATTGCGGCTCAGACCGATGGCCGCGACCTCGTGATCCTGCACGTCGCGCAGCATGTCCGATGCGTTCTTTTCGCGGTGCGTCCACGCCAGGGAATCCGTGCGCATCTGGCTCGCAATACCGCCCAATGCCTGAACCGACGCTTGCGTCAGACGCTGCTCGTGCCGCCAATGCAGGAACATGAAGGTGGCGGCGAGCGCGGACGCAAGCACGCCAAGGGTCACGTATCGGCCGATACGCGACCAAAGTGAATTCCTTACCGGTTTCATCAGTCGATTCCTGAAAGGCCCGCGACAGGGCGGCGCCGGGGTGAGTCTGCAGAGCGGGCGGCACGCGCGCGTCGCGTGCGTGCGTGCGGGGAGGTGCCGGATGTCTCGCGTAGGTCCGGCTATCGAAACAAGGCAGTCTTACCGATGGAAAAGACCGCGAATATTCAGCAATGCGAATATGACAATGCGACCCTCATTACCCGCATTGCACCATCGTTATTATGCCGGGAGTCGACGATGCGTAAAAATCTGAACAAAGCGCGAAATCCGGTCAATTCGCCTTATTGAAGGCCCGCGTATGTCAGATTCACCGTCGGGTACGGACTTTGCAACGGCAACAGCACGTCCGTGCGCACGATCGCACGGTGTCCCAACCGACGGAGGTCACATCATGCTCTATTACGCGCTGGTCTTCTTCATCATCGCGATCATCGCCGCCGCGCTGGGGTTCGGCGGCATTGCGGCGGGCGCCGCCAGCATTGCAAAAGTGCTGTTCTTTATATTCCTCGTCATCTTCCTCGTCACGCTGGTGATGGGCCTTATGCGACGCTGACGAAGCTGGCTGGCCAAAGAAATACAGCCCGGATTTCACGCAGTGAAATCCGGGCTGTTTCAGTTAAAGCGTTCGAAGCCGAAGCTCAGCGCGAATGCGATTTGAACGCCTCGCCCTGCATGCCGGCGCGATCGACGGCGGCAATGCGATTGCGGCCGTTTTCCTTCGCGTGGTAAAGCTGGGCGTCGACCAGATTGATAAAGGCGGTTTTCTCCGTGTGCGCATTGGGCACGATCGTGCCGACGCCGAAGCTCGCCGTCACGCGCTGCTGATGCGGCGAGCGCACATGCGGGATCGCTTCGTGCGCGATCAGCGCGCGGCAGCGTTCGGCAATTTTGACAGCGGTGTCGGCCTCGGTATCGGCCAGCACTAGCACGAACTCTTCGCCGCCGAAGCGGCCGATAAAATGATCGGGGCCCGCCGCTTCCGCCAGCACGCGGGCGACACGCTTCAGGCATTCATCGCCCTGCAGGTGTCCGTAATAGTCGTTGTACGACTTGAAGAAGTCGATATCGACCATGATTGCCGACAACGCGCGGCCGGACTGTTGCGCCGCGGTCCACGTACGCTCCATGACGTCGTCGAACCTGCGGCGATTGCCGGTGCCGGTGAGGCTGTCGTGGAACGACAGATGTTCGAGCTCGCGTTGCAATTGCGCGAGCTTTTCCTCGGTGCGCTTGCGCTCGCTGATATCGAACATGAATCCGATCAGCGCCTCGACATCGCCCTTGCCGTTGCGCACGACATGCACCACATCCCGCAGCCACACGTAGCCGCCGTCGCGCGTGAGCGCGCGATAGTCGGCTTCGTGATCGGTGCCGGCCTTCGACTGCGCGACACAAAAATTGACCACGGCCTCGCGGTCGTCGGGATGCATGCGCTCCGCCCAGTCGTTGACGGTTTTCCATGTGGACGGCGCCCAGCCCAGCAGCGCTTCGATCTGCGGGCCGATATAGGCGAACTCCATCGTCGCCCAGTCGATTTTCCATGGAATGGCTTTGGTCGATTCGAGCAGCGTGCGATAGACGGCGCTATCGTCGTCGCCGAACACGCGGTTCGGCGGTGCAAGCGATTCGTCGTGCCGCAGAAAAGCGGCCTCGAGAGAGCCTTTCAGGTGTTCGTGGTCCGTCATGGTGTACTTGCCGGTGGTTACCTGCGTTGTCATTGGTCGCGTCGTCGGTTGCAGCATTTTGCCGGCGTTTGCCAGCGTTTGCCCGCTTGCGCTCGCCCTTGCCCGCTAGCGCTCGCCCTTGCCCGCCTTCGCTCGATCCTCGCCGGCCCGACGCAACCTGTATCTACGGAAGCGACGGGCCACTTCTGAAGGGTGCCACGGGTTTTCCACTACACGCGCGCAGCGACGCGTGTCCGGCACTGCCCGCCTCGAAGGTATGAGATCGTTCCGCCGCCCTGCCGTGCAACCGGCTTGGCTCGACCGTGAGCAGCCTTTCAAGCATGTGACCGCCGTGCGAACTATCCTGTTTTCTATTCGACACGGGATTGGCGCAAAGCCGCGTTGACGGAGGAAGCCATCGATGTCACATCGCACTTGTTTATTAGCATTCCATATCAAATATCGACGCGATGCTTTGTCAACATCGGTGCTTTGGCGGAAACCGGCGCTTGCCGCGCTTGGCGTGCTGTGGCTGCTTCATTGCAGGATGAGCGTCGCGGCCTGCAACAACCTGACGCCCGGCACAGGGCAGACCGTCACCTGTGACAGCAGCGCACCGAATCCGGCCACGACCGGTGTACAAGCCGTGCCGGGCAGCACGAATGTCAACGTCAATCTGCAGCCCGGAGCGGAACTCGACGTCGCGACCGGCAACGGCGTGCTCGTCTACAACCAGAGCACCGTCGTCAACGCAGGCACGCTTCATCAGGGCGGCAACCAGTTCGATGCGCTTTCGGCACAGGGCACAGATGCGGGACACAACGTCTTCGTGAACAGCGGCGCCATCACCACGACGGGTGTGCAGTCGGAAGGCATCTTCAACAGCGCGGCGGCCGTATCGATGACCAACACGGCAGGCGGCTCCATCGAAACGCGCGGTGATGCGTCGACCGCCATGAACGACTTCAAAAGCCCCGGGGGCGGCATGCTCGTCAACGACGGGACGATCGTAACGTCAGGCGCGCGTTCCAACGGCATGGCCGCGGTCACGCTGAACGACACGGTGATCAACAACGGCACGATCACGGCGACCGGCGCCAACGCGGCCGGCCTCTTCGCGACCGGCGACCTGACCGGCAACGCGCCTCCCGGCTCGGGAACCGACACGCTCATGAACAACAGCACGATCAACGTATCCGGGACAGGCGGCATCGGCATACTTGCGCTCAACGCCGATCCGGTCGCGGTGACGAACCATGGCGCGATCCATTCGACCGGGCAGCAAGGCGCCGGTGTTTTTTCCAACGCGCCGCTGAGGTTCGCGAATACGCGAGGCGCGAGCATCGTCGTCCCTCAGTCAAACGGTATCGTCGCCAACGGCGGCGGCACATTCGAGAACGCCGGAACCATTGCGGCGGGCGGCGCGGGCCTGTTCGCCGGCGGCGCAGCCAGCGTCTCGAACAGCGGCACGATCAGCAGCACCGGTTTCATCGCGGTTCAGGGCGCGGGCAGCGCCGATGTGTCGATCAGCAACGCGGGCACGTTAAGCGGCCCGGTGGCCGCCGTGCAGACCGACGCGGGCAATGACACGTTCAACATGTCGGCGGGTGAGACGCGCGGCGTCGTCAACCTGGGCGGCGGGTCTAACGCGATCACCCTGACCGGTGGAGCGGTCGGCAACGGCCTCACAACCGCGGCCGGACCGACCGACATGCTGCGCTGGCAAGGCGGCACGATCGCGGGCGCCGTGACGCTCGCCGGCACCACGAACACCGCCACGCTCGCCGGACTGACGGTCGCGAATCTTTCGAAACTGACCTCGCTTTCGAGTGGCACCGGCACAGGGACGCTAACGCTCGACGGCACGCAGGCGAGCGGCGCCAGCCGCTTCACGAACTGGACGGCCATCAATCTCACCAACGGCAGCCAGCTGACGCTCGACACCAACGGCCTCACGCTCGGCAATGCGGGCGTCGGAGGCGGAACGCTGAGCATCGATGCGACCAGCCGCCTGTTCGCGGGCAAGCCTGGCGATCCGTCGATCGTGCCGGCACTTGAAAGGCAGCGCGCGAGCGTCGTCAACGCGGGGACGATCGATCTGACCAACGGCGGCTCGAGCACGTCGGACCTGCTTGTCGTCAACGGCGACTATGTGGGTCGCAACGGTCGACTGCTGCTTCAAACGGTGCTCGGCAACGACGGCTCGCCAAGCGACCGTCTCGTGGTTGCGCTTGGCGCGGCCTCGGGCAGCACGACGCTCGGCGTGACCAACGTGGGCGGCACGGGCGGCGCGACGCTGACCAACGGCATTCTCGTGGTGGAGGCGACCCAGGGCGGCACGAGCGCCGCGAATGCGTTCATGTTGCCGAAGCCGCTGGTCGCAGGCGCCTACACGTACTACCTGTTTCGCGGTGGTGTGACGGCGGGCACGGCTGACAACTGGTATCTGCGCTCGAGTGTGCCGGCCGCGCCAACGTCGACGTTGCCCTCGCCCTCGGCGCCCGCCGGTTCGTCGATGCCAGCAGTCACGCCGCAACTCGCACCGCAACCTGCGCCGCAGACGCCGCCGCTGCCCCCGCCCCCGCCGGCTGGCGCGCCGCCCACGACGCTCTATCGCATGGAGGTGCCGGTGTATGCCGAAGTGCCCGAACTCGCGCGTGAGCTCACCGTGGAGCAGGTCGGCACGTTTCATCAGCGACAGGGGGAGCAGGCGTTGCTGAGCGGCAATGGCGTGCTGCCTTCATCGTGGGGGCGCGCATGGGGCCAGCACACCGATCTGGCGACCGGTGGCGCGGCGAGTTCGTCGTTCAGCGGCACGACGGGCGGCATGCAACTCGGCCAGGACGTTTATGCCAACTCCACCGCGAACGGCCATCGCAATCACTACGGCTTCATACTCGGCTTCGCGCGCGCCGAGGGGGATGTGAACGGCTTCGCGCTCGGCTTTCCCGACTACGCGGCCGGTCATCTCGCGCTCAACGCCTGGAGCATCGGCGGCTACTGGACCCATGTCGGCCCGGGCGGCTGGTACACCGACACCGTCGTGATGGGCAGTACGCTCACCATCGATGCTCGGTCAAACGAAGGGATTGGCGCGTCGTCGCATGGGCATGCCGCGGCGGCCTCGGTCGAAGGCGGGCTACCGATCGCGCTGCCCGTCGGTATCGTCGTCGAACCGCAGATGCAGCTCATCTGGCAACGTGTGCTCGCCAACGATCTGAACGACGGCGTTTCGACCGTGTCATTCAATACGCAGAGCGGATGGATCGGGCGGCTCGGCGTGCGCGTAGCGACGCGCGTCGGCACTGCCGACCAATTCTGGATGCCATACATGCGCGTCAATCTCTGGCGCTACTTCGGGGGCACCGATACGACCACCTACGACGGCACCACCGGCGTCCCGTCGAGCGTCGCGGCGACAGCCGCGGAATTCGCGCTGGGGATCGCCGCGCGGTTTGCCGGGCGTGCAAGCCTGTATGCATCGATTGGCTATACGACCAACATCAACGGCGTGCGGCACGACATCGTCGCGGGGACCGCCGGTGTGCGCTGGACCTGGTGAAACAGCAGGACGCTGCTGCTCGAAACTTCTTGTTGCGTTATTCGCGGAACCCGCTCGACACATGCCTGTCGCATTAGGGTTTGCGACGTGCGTGCCGGACGTCCGCCGCTCACCTGGCCACCCGATTCAGCCCATTCACCCGGTGCGTATGGAACCGTACGCCCATCGACACGGAGCATGCATGCGATACCTGACAATTCCCCTTGCCTTTGCTTTAACCACGCTAACAGCGTGCGGCGCGTTTCGAACCCACGAAGCGCGCGATCCGCAAGGCGAGTTGATCGGCTCGAACATTCTCGATCTGGTGCAGTCGGTCGGCATTCCCGACAAAACGATGAAGCTCGTCGACACCGGCGGTCAGAACGACCGCATGGAAGCGCAATGGAATTTCACGAACTCCGATGCCGCGCTCGATCTGAACGCGCTCGTGCTCGACCTGAAGATAGGCGGCGCCGGCAAATGCAGCATGACGGCGACGGTCGAACGCTGGGGCGGCAAGGTGCTTGCGGTGAATTTCCCGCAAGCGCATAGCGACAGCGTCGGTTCCGATTACGGCGCGTGCGAACCGCTCGTCGAAGAAGCGCTCACGCACAACCCGCACACGCCGGTCGATCAGAAGTGGGATGCGTTTTCGCTGATTGGCGCTGCGAAATAAGCGCAACGCTGCGTTACTCGCGCGTCCCGTCGAGCTTCGGGCCCAGCGCTTCGAGACCGAACCTCGGCCCAAGCTGGCTGTGATCGAAGTTCTCCAGCCCGCCGCCCTCCGCGATTTTCAAGGCCAGCTGTTCGAAACCGCCGGGCGAGAAATTGGCCAGCATGCGAAGCGGCCTGTCGGACCGATTGATCCAGGCGTGCGGGACGTCGCGCGGCAAGCTGGCCGATTGACCGGAATAAAGATCGATCGGCTTGCCGTCAATCACGATATGCGCGGTCCCTTCGAGCACGAAGAAATGCTCGTCTTCCTTGCGATGGCTGTGCGTGATGGAACCGATACCGGGCTCAGCGATGCTTTCGACAATCGCGTAAGCGCCGCCGGTTTCCCGCGACGACACGATCACCTTGAACACCATTCCCGGCTCGACCTCATACCCATCGCTTGCCATGCTGTTCAACGGCGCGGGGCGGGCATTGCTCGCGTTCTGCTGGATCGTCATTTAACAGCGGACATCTGAAGGGCGATTCATGACTGCGTGATCTAGGACAGAACTCTTGTCATGGAGATACGCGTCGCCTCATATCCCATTTTCTTATAGAGGCGCTGGGCGCTGACGTTATGCCCAAACACATTAAGATCAATGTGTTGAATTCCCAACTTAGTTGCCCATTCTTCAGCGGCTTGAAGCGCGCAAGTCCCGAAACCTTGGCCGCGATACTGCGGCCAAACAAAGATGCTATAGATGTATGCTCGGCTTCCTCGCTCCGACGTCACCTTGGCGAGCCATAGCCATCCGACCGACACGGGCAGTTCCGTTTCATCTAACGCGAAAAAATATTGGTTCGGGGTATGTTGGCCATCCGGCAAAACCTTGGCGAAGATTTGCGTTGCACGCGCCAAGGCTTCATCGAGGCTTCCCCCGTCAGCCTTTAGCAAATCGGCGGCGTAGTCGTATAACACCTTGGACTTAAATGCTTCAAAATCGCTTTCCAACATTGGCAAGAGTTGCATCATAGCGGGGGGCTTCCAAGGTGGCGTTGCGATATTATCGCCGAATCCAAACGAAGGGTTTGAACGACCGATAGTGGCCGGACGCAGAAGTTTGAGGCCACGAATCAATCCACTACGTAAGATTCAACCCACCATCTGATAGCAGAATTTCTCCGGTCAGATAGTCTGACGCGACCAGCATCGCGACAGCCTGAGCAATGTCTTCGGGTCTAGCTGCCCGCTGCATTGGGGCTCGCGTTTTCCAGAGCTCCTGCGCCTGCGTCCAGTCTGTGGTCAATGGTGTATCCACTAATCCGGGGGCCACGGCATTCACCCGGATATCGGGCGCCAGTGAGATCGCCAGCAAGCGGGTCATGTGGTTTAGCGCAGCCTTCGTGGCGGAGTATGGGATTGACGCGCCTTTGGGCCGGACACCCGCATGCGAGCTGATGTTGATCACGCTACTTGGGCGGCCACGTCGGGCTGCATCGCGTAGTGCTGGCTCTGCTTCGGCTATCAAGCGAAATGGAGCGATCACATTGACCTCGTACAGTTCTGACCACACAGCTGGCGTAGCGTCGGTCAAGTCCGTATGCGGGATCACGCGGCTGATTCCCGCGTTGTTAACCAGAACGTCGAGTCGTCCCCATGCGGCGACAGCTTCGCGGATCAGCCGGACTCTGTTCGCATCATCCGCTAAATCGGCCTGTACATAGGTTGCCGAGCCGAGTTCACGTGCCAACGCTTGCCCTGTCTCGACGGAGCTACGCGAATGCAGGACGACCGAGAATCCTTCGCTCGAGAGCCGCCTTGCGACGGCAGCGCCGATGCCGGAAGTCGAGCCAGTGATAAGCGCGACAGGGGACGAAATTTTCATGATTGTCTCGTTGACATTATTATCTCGAATCCGCGAAACCCATGCGGCGCACGTTTCTGCGTTTTACCGATGCGAGCTAGCACGCGGGTAGACACATTTAATGTCGCAACGTTGACAGTAATGCGGTCTACGGCTGGCGCCGCCCGAGCGCGCATCGCTGCTGCCGGCGGAAGCGGAAGGCCTGAGCGACGAGAAAGCGGCGGCGCTCTCGGTGTCAGCGTCGACCGTGCGAAGCTCGCGCATGTATCGGTGCGCCTGAAGCTGGGGCGCGCGTTTAGCGAGCGCACGCGGCAAAGCGTGCTGCCCGCAAGCCGCTGAGCGGCGCTCCGTTTATTGCGCAAGCAACTGCGTGAACGCCTCGGTAATGAACGCAGCATCCTCGACGTTGGCGGTCGGCAGGCCCGCGCGATGGCCCCATACCGAAGGAATCGGCAGCAGCCGCGCATTGCGCATCTGCTCGACTTCGAGACGGTTGTCTTCCACCTGAAAATACAGATCAGTCTCGCTCGGCATGATCAGCGCGTTGGCGGTGATCGCCTGCAACGCGGCGTGGAAGTCGCCGCGATAGACGTCGTTGGCGGCGATGTTCGCATGCTGCCAGGTCCACAGGTGCGCGAGCAGATTGTTCGCATCGCGGCGCAGGAAGTTGGCCTCCCAGCTCATCACCAGATAGTCTTCCAGCGAAGAAAAGCCCGCGCGGCGCCACAGTTCCTCACGATAGAACGTCTGCGACATCGCCATCGCGGCATAGCTGCGGCCCATCGCGCGCAGTCCGCGTTCGGGGCGCGCGACGAAGGTGCCGTTCTGGAAAGCAGCATCCGCGGTCAGCGTCGCGCGAACGCCTTCGAGGAACACGAGGTTGTGCGGCGACGTCTTCGCCGCGCCGCATAGCACGGCGAGCCGCTTCACCATCGCCGGATAGAGCGCGGCCCAGTGATACGCCTGAATGCCGCCCATCGACCAGCCGCACGCGAGCTGCAGCGTATCGATGCCGAGCTCGGCGAGCAGCCGGCGCTGCACCGCGACGTTGTCGGCAATCGTGAAGTTCGGCCAGCGCGCGCCGTTAAACGGCTCGACCGCATTGCTCGGCGACGACGACAGCCCATTGCCGAACAGATTCGGCACGATCACAAAATAGCGCTCGGTATCGAGCGCCTTGCCGGGGCCGATCAGCCAGTCGACGTCGTAGTGATGCGCGGAGAACGACGTCATGTACAGGATCACGTTCGACTTCGCGGCGTCGAGTTGGCCGTACGTCTTGTAGGCGAGTTGCGCGTCCCTGAACGTGATGCCGGACTGCAGCACCACGTGGCCCGCGTTGAATATCGAATAGTCTTGCATGGCTTTCGGCGTAACAGGTGAGTAAGGTCGGTAATCGAAGGCAACGATAAAGACAATGGCGGCGGCGCGGCACCACGCCGGCGCGCGCACGCACGCGCGACGTGCGCGCGGGGCGCTTGCGGTGCTGCCTGCGCTCCGGCTTGCCATTGGCTTGCGGCTCGCTTGTGGTTCATGCGAGGCCGCATCTGCGTGGGCTTGCCGTGCGCCCGTTGCGGATCCGGACTGCGCTTTCTGCTACGCCGTCTGTGCGCGGCACGGCCGCTGCTGCGCGCATCGACATCATGGCATAGACATTGCGCGGGCGTGGGCCCTTCAATATTGCCGTCCCTCCTTGCCCATGAGCACGCAGCCTGTCGATACCGCCGTCCGAACGCAGTTTGCGTTTTCCTTTCACAACCGCTGGTGCCAGCTCGCGTGCGGCGTGGTGTGCGCGATGGTCGCGTCGAATCCGCAGTACATCTGGACCCTGCTTACGCATCCGCTAATGCAGCGGCTGGGCGTATCGTTGCCCGCGCTACAGGTGACGTTCTCGATCCTGATCGTGTGCCAGACGTTCCTGTCGCCGCTCGAGGGCTATCTGATCGAACGCTTCGGCGCGCGCTGGCTGCTGGCGGCGGGTGGCGCGTTGACCGGGCTCAGCTGGATATTGACCAGCAGCGCGTCGTCGCTGACGCAGGTGTATCTGGCTTATGGCGTGATCGGCGGCCTCGGCGTGGGCATTATCGTGGTCGGCACCATCGGCCTGATGGCGCGCTGGTTTCCGGACAAGCGCGGCCTCGCGATCGGTGTGGTGATGGCCGGCTTCGGCATGGGCTCGATGCTGACTACGTGGCCGATCGCGGCAAGCCTCGCGAAGTACGGCTATCAGCACACGCTGGCCGGCTTCGGCGTGTTGCTGGCGGTGGTCGGCATCGCCGCGGGGCTCGGCATGCGCTTGCCGCCGTCCGGCTACATGGCGGACTGGCGGCCGCCGGTCGCCGCGCATGCGGCGCGCGACACGCGCACCGGCGCGATGCTGCGCACGCCGATCTTCTGGCTGCTGTTTGCGATGATGTCGATGATGTCGACCTCCGGCCTGATGGTCACGTCGCAAATGGCCGTCTTCACGCGCGACTTCGGCCTCGCTGACCTGAGCGTATTCGGGCTCGCGGCGCTGCCGCTTGCACTGACCATCGATCGCGTGGCCAACGGGGTGACGCGGCCGCTGTTCGGATGGATTTCCGATCGCATCGGCCGCGAGCCGACCATGTGCATTGCATTCGGCATGGAAGCGGCGGCCATGACATTATGGCTGGCGCTGCGGCACGACCCGCTGTTGTTCGTGCTGCTGTCGGGCGTGGTATTTCTCGGTTGGGGCGAGATCTTTTCGCTGTTTCCTTCGACGCTGACCGATACCTTCGGCAGCCGGCATGCGATCGTCAACTACGCGTGCCTGTCTTATGCGCAAGGCGTCGGCTCGATTCTCGGCGGTCCGGTGGCGGCGCTGCTGCATCAGCGCACCGGCGGTTGGCATGCGGTATTCGGCACTGCGATTGCGCTCGATACCTGCACGGCGCTGCTGGCGATCGCGGCGCTGCTGCCGCTGCGCCGCGCGTGGTTTGCGCGGCAACGGGCACACTGAGCGTCGGCGCGGCAGCAGCGATGCAAGCAACCTCGAGGGCTGCCTGCGCAATCGAAGGGGCTCAACCGATTCATGGCCGCTTTACACCCCACAAACGGGAGATCGCCAAGTGCGGGGGATAGTGCGTCCCCGTAGGCAACCCGATGTTCGAGATGGTGGTGAGTCGAGGTATATCGGTCGCCTAGCGATAAGTGTTCAGGCTAGCCGGCCTTCGCGGCAATGCTGATCGCGACTGACTCAAAGACGTCGCGATTGCACTCGTCCATCCACAAACGAAGCACACTTGCGCGCAATGCGCCCGCGCTCCATCCGCCAGCGCCGTCGGGAAGTTTTATCAATACGGCAAGTTGACGGCTCCGCGTCAGCCGTAGCGTCGTTCGAGCCATTCCGTTGCCCAGCCGGTTGCGTAACGGACAGCGTCGGCGCGCAGGTCAAAACCTGCAAGGTCGCCGCTCATGAAGATATCGGCTTCGCTGCCGTCCGCGGTATGGGCGCTGATACGGGCATGCGCCATATATTCCCCATCGGCCCTGCGCGGTGTCGGGTCGATGCGGTAGTTGGGGGGAGTGAGTTGCATGGTATTCGGATCATCGTGTGAAGTCTGCGAAGATCGGGCGTTTGGACGGTGCAGGACTGCCTTGTGCATTCCGTTCTGTTTCAATGTTCACGGACTCGCCCCCGTCCCATTCAAAGAACGCCTCATCCGGCGGGCAGTTGTCGATCACCTGTTCCGCGTAAGCCGTGCATGCGCGCCGCGCGTCTCCCGCGCTTCGATACGCACTTCGTGTAACGACCCTGAACACGCGGCTGCGCGACGGAACGCGTTCGACTGTCGGCTCCTGAATGCGCACGGCGGCATCGAAGCCCTCCTCGTAGTCGTGCCCACGACCGGATATGGTAGGACGACGGGGAAAGACGAGCGGATAGATTTCCAGGCCGCGATACAGGCGGAATTTGACTGTCATGGGATAACCTCGCGCCGCGCGAGGCGGCAAACAGGAAAAAGAGCGTGGAGCGGTATCGGTAATACTGACAGAGTGACCGCGTTGCACGGTCTCCGATCGTTGACAGGTCTGTTAGGGATCGCCGAAAGCGCTGCTGACGGTCGCCAGGTGCTCCACTCGGCACTCGGTCGACTTCACCCATCCTACGCGCTTTGGAGCGTTTGTATAGCGATATTTCCAGGCTCGACAAGTGCGCGATGGTGCAGTTCGGTCAGGCACAGGCGGGCGCAGACTTAACTGCCTATAATCGAGGCACTGCCGCACAGTCCCGACAAGAGGCGCGTGACGTTACTCCCAGGAGCGCCTCTTCATGTACCGCATCATTCCCTACCGTGGCTTTGAGATCCACGTCACTTTGGTGGCTTCTGCCGAAGACCTTTATGACGTGACTTTCCAGATCAAAGGCGGGGCCAACCTTGGCGTGCTCGGACATCGAGGTCACCGCATCGAAATTCGTAACGGCCCTTTCACGCGGCGCTGGTCTTATCTCATCGGCGAAAGCGCGGGGCAAGCTGCAATCGACGCGCTGCTCGGCCCCCTGCGCGAGGGCTAACCGCGTGGCTTGGCGCCGTTCCTCACCTCTGCGTAACGGGCGGCTTCCCGATCGTCCTCACCGCCGCGCGAGATATGGATCACAACAGGAGACTCAGCGATGAAAGCCCATTCCGTCGAGCTGTACGTGAGTCCGAATGGCGACAGGTGGCTCCTGAGTGTCGGAGCTGACGAACTTCCCGTCGTTCACCATGTCCCGAACGCCGCGTCAGGTGGCCGGCCATCCGAGATGTCCGTTGCAACCTTCCTGTCGTCAGCGCAGGCAGGGCCGCAACGCGATGCTCTGCTTCAGCTGATCGGCCAGATCGTCCGTGATCGAGCGAATTTGCCGCCATCTTCGTCCGGGATACGCGCGGCGCTATCCAGGCCGGCCGCGGATGCGCTGCTTCTCACGGGGGCGCGCGTCCGGACCTTCGCGCATACGGACCATCTCACGAACGCCAGTAGTTTCTTTTTCGCTCGTGACGGGCGGCTCTTTCTGGTGACGAGTCGCCACGTCGTCAGCGACGAGCCAAGCGGACACTTTCCGGACCGGTTGGAGATCGAGCTTCACATCGACCCCGACGATCTCGGTGCCTCGACGTGGTTCTCCATCCCCCTGTATGCGGAAGGTGTCAGCCTTTGGCGGCAAGGCGAAGACGACGGCGGCTCAATTGACGTGGCGGTGCTCGAGATTCACAGGGATCGGCTGCCGGCGAACGCGGTATTCAGCGCGTTTGGCCCCGAGCACCTGCCCGGGCCGGGGGACGTCGTACCAGTTGGCGCTTCGGTGCTGGTCGTCGGATTTCCGCTCGGCTTTCACGATTCACTGCACCATCTACCTGTGGTGCGGCAAGGCGTCATAGCATCAGCGTTCGGCCTGCGCTTCCAGGGCAAAGGATGTTTCATCACCGATGCGCGGACGCACCGTGGCACGAGCGGCGCGCCGGTCGTCATGAGCAGCGTATCGACCGGACAAGCGACAACCGGCGCGCGCCTGCCATGGATGCTTCTCGGCGTCCATTCGTCTGCCATCGATATGGGCGCGCGAGATTTGCACATTGACGAGACGCTGGGCCTCAACAGTGCCTGGTATTCAGACGTTCTGATGACTCTGACCCGTTCCTGATCGCCGAAGCGGGCGAAATGGAATGCGACGGCAAATGACGCCATGCCGATTATCCAGCAGCCCCGAGACGATCGGGGCCGAGTACGAAACCGTAAAGGCGTGGCCGTAACCATCGACGCTACCGAGGCGATGCGGCGCGCAGGTGCGGCGAATTCTCCGAGCGAAATATAACGGATAGGGCAAAGAGGAAACGTGGTCAATTTAGTGGAGCTCAGAGATTGGCGGACCTGACGCATTGCCAGGCGTGAGCTCGACGGAAGGCGGAGCGCACCCGATGGAGTGGGGAGAATCCACCCTCGAAGTTCACGACGAGATCGTGATGTACAGGCCATACATCGATGATGCCGGACCCTGAACGGCATCGTTGCACCGCATTTCTGCCGCATCTGATGGCCGCCCTCGCCGGCTCACGCGAGCTGCCTGCTCTTCAAATAGATCGCGACGGAACCGGCAAATGCGCGCAGAATGGACCACAAGGCGGCCGCTTCCGCGGTCGAAGTAACTGGAGAAACACCATGTCAAAGGGTCAATTGCGCGGCAATCGCGAGGCAAAAAAACCGAAACAGCCCAAAAAAATACCGACTCCTGCAGCGGATCTGTCCTGGACGACAGCTCCGAAGAGTTCCTCTGGCAGCTCAGCGGCGAAGAAGAAATAACCGGCACTTAACAGACGCAGGTTCAGTCTGCGTCTCGTGATCCTCCTTTTCGTCGCGCAGCGCCTGTCCGGTGCCATACGGGTTAGCCCGGGCCGACCCATTTTCTCCCTTCCTGTTGGACTAGTCGCGTAACACTCGCGACGCACCGCACGCGCAAAACAAAGCAGAGTCAGGCATACGTCTCCTCGAGTGGCGCGGCTGCACCCGTGCCGCCACGCGCGCCGGTGCGCCGCAGTGGGTCATGCCGGCAATTCGTGCTCAAGTCCACGAATCATCGTAACGATGGCGTCCGGCACACCTTTCGACAGTATCGCGCGCGGGTTCTGGCTCGTTCGCCGAAGTCGCCTAACCGCAGAAAAAAGGGTGTCTGTGAACAACACATTGCTTCAGTACGCGGTACGATTTCGTTCACGCTCACCACCGTGGACAGACACCGCGCC
>NZ_BAAILL010000030.1:0-467 GCF_054589215.1 Paraburkholderia sp. 2C
ACGGGTGGCGCGATCGAAGCCGGTTCGGTCACGGCGTTCGGCACCGGCGACGTGTATGTCGGGGCGGGCTCGGCGATTATCAGCGCCTCGGGTTCGGCGGTGAAGGTCGGCGGCAAATTTACCGTGTTGCCGGGCGCAACGCTCGAGATGGATGTCGACGGTTCGGGCGGCGGGCAACTGAATGTCGGTGGCCAGCTGACGTTTGCGGGCAGCACGCTGCATGTGAAGTTCGCGAATGGCTTCACGCCGAAGGCCGGCGATACGATCGCGCTGATGACGGGCGGCGTCGGCAATCAGCAGTTCTCGACGGTGACGGTGGACGGATTCAATGCGTCGGCGGTCTATTCGAACGGAACGGTGTCGATCCGTATCAATTCGTAGGCGAATTCGTAAGCGCGCATCGGCGAACCCGCGCGCCGGGTGTACGGGCACACCTCGCGCGGGTAAAGCCGGCAACGGTCTCAACG
>NZ_BAAILL010000031.1:0-18171 GCF_054589215.1 Paraburkholderia sp. 2C
GATGCGGTCGCACATGAACACCGCTTCCTCGATATTGTGCGTGACGATCAGCACCGACTTGATCGGCATGCGGCCCTGCGTCCACAGGTCGAGCAGATCGGTACGCAGCGTTTCGGCGGTCAGCACGTCGAGCGCGGAGAACGGTTCGTCCATCAGCAGCAGCGTCGGGTCGACCACCAGTGCGCGCGCAAAGCCCACGCGCTGGCGCATGCCGCCCGACAGCTCGCGCGGATACGCATTCTCGAAACCGTCCAGACCGATCAGGTCGATCGCCGCCAGCGCGCGTTCGCGCCGCTCGCGCGCGGGCACGCCCTGCGCTTCGAGCCCCGCCTCGACGTTCTGCAGCACCGTGAGCCACGGAAACAGCGCGAAGGTCTGGAACACCATCGCGACGCCTTCGGCGGGCCCGTCGAGCGGCTTGCCCATATACGTGACTTCGCCGTCGGTCGGCTCGATCAGCCCGGCGATGATGCGCAACAGCGTCGACTTGCCCGACCCCGAACGGCCGAGCAGCCCGACGATTTCGCCTTCGCGCAGCGACAGGTTCGCGTCGTCGAGCACGAGCAATTCGCCCTGCGTCTTGTTGAAACCGCGGCAGACGTCCTTGACGCGCAGAATTTCGTCGCCGAGGCGCGGCGGCATCGGCGGCGTCTGAATCGGCGTGGCGGCGGCTTTAGGGTTTTGCATCGTGTTTTGCCTTCAGTTGCACTCAATCGAGCCGCAGTCGCGATTCGGCGTGCGCATACAGCGGACGCCACAACAGTCGATTGAACAGGGTCACGAACAGGGACATCACCGCGATGCCCAGGATGATTTTCGGATAGTCGCCAGCCTCGGTGTTCTGCGCAATGTATGCGCCAAGACCATGCGCCGCGACACGGGTATGGCCCCACTGCACGAACTCCGCGACGATGCTCGCATTCCACGCGCCGCCCGACGCGGTGATCGCGCCGGTAATGTAGTACGGGAAGACGCCCGGCAACATCGCCTGGCGCCACCACTGCCAGCCGCGAATGCGGAAGTTCTTCGCCGCTTCGCGGTAGTCGTTCGGATAGGCGCTCGCGCCCGCGATCACGTTGAAGAGGATATACCACTGCGTGCCCAGCACGATCAGCGGCGACAGCCAGATATCCGGGTTCAGATGCCACCGCACGATCGCGATCACGAACACCGGAAACAGCAGGTTCGCCGGAAACGCGGCAAGGAACTGCGCCAGCGGCTGGATCTTTTCCGCGAGCGCCGGGCGCAGCCCGATCAGCACGCCGAGCGGCACCCAGATCACCGATGCGATCGCGATCAGCACGATCACGCGCAGCAGCGTGATCAGCCCGAGCATCAGCACATGACCGATTTCGTCGAGCGACACGCCGGTGCGCACATACGCGATCACGCGATACAGCACGTACACGGTGACGAGCAGCACGACCAGCGACCAGATCAGGTCGCCGATGCGCCGCGTCGCGCCGCTTTGCACCGTCGGCAAGCGCATGTGCCCGACCGACGACAGCCGCAGCGGGATGCGCGCCGCGCGCGCGAAACACCAGCCGAGCGGGACGAGCAGCTGATGAATCAGGCGGGTGCGGCGGATCAGGTCGAGCAGCCACGACTCGGGCGCGTCGCCCGAACTTGTGTTTTCCATGCGGAACTTGTCGGCCCACGCGACGAGCGGCCGGAACAGCAACTGGTCGTAAAGCAGAATGACGATGGTCATCGTCAGGATGACCCAGCCGATCGCATGCAGGTTCTGCTCGGCGATCGCCTGCGCCAGATACGCACCGATGCCCGGCAAGGTAATCGTATGGTTGCCGACCGTGATCGCTTCCGATGCGACGACGAAGAACCAGCCACCCGACATCGACATCATCATGTTCCAGATGAGGCCCGGCATCGAAAACGGCACCTCGAGCTTCCAGAAGCGCTGCCACGACGTGAGATGAAAGCCGCGCGACACTTCATCCAGATCGCGCGGCACCGTGCGCAGCGACTGGTAGAAGCTGAACGTCATGTTCCAGGCCTGGCTCGTGAAGATCGCGAAGATCGCCGCCAGCTCGGCGCCGAGCACGCGCGACGGCACGAGCGCGAGGAAGAAAGTCACCGTAAACGAGATGTAGCCGAGCACCGGCACCGACTGCAGGATGTCGAGAATCGGCACGAGCACCTGCCCCGCCCGCCGGCTTTTCGCGGCGAGCGTGCCGTACACGAGCGTGAACATGAGCGACGCGGCCATCGCCGCGAGCATGCGCAAGGTGGTGCGCATCGCATACTCGGGCAGGTTCGACGGATCGAGCGAGATCGCCTGCGTCTGCAGCGTCGAGATCGGCGCCAACGTCTCGTGAAAGCCGATCGCCGCCATCGCGATCGCGCAGATGATGAGCGGGAACGCGACGAAGTCCCAGCGGTTCGGCAGCACGCGCCATGCCGATGCGTTGGCGGTGCGATTGAGGTTGAAGCTGAAGAGATCCATCAGGCCCCCTTGCCGCTCTCGGCGCGGATTGCGGTTTGGGTCATGCCTCGGGTCGAGCCTCGCTGCATGCAGTCGAGCGCGGCGCGGCGGCGCGTGAATCGGTCCGGAAAGCTGAAATCAAGCATGTCAAAACGCATGTGCGCGGTGGTCGTTGGCATCGGGCGCGGCCCCGGACTGGCGAGGGCTCGCGAGCTTTCCCTATTTTGGACGGCACGACAGTACTACAACCAGCATGACAGGCACAACCACCGGCGTCGCATCGCCCGCGCGCGGCGCACGGCGCCTCGCGAAACCGTCGCGCGCAAGCCACAGCGGCAGGCGCTTGACTCTGAGCACGCCCTATTCAGAAACTAAGGCTGCAAGCCGATAACGATCATGCAAGGCGAAGTGCAAGCGCTGCGCCGACAAATAACGGACTGGCACGCCGCCGCGCGACGGTTAAAATCTGAAAGCGGCCCGGCGGCGAACCGCCCCGCGGATCTGGCGGGATCCGGCGAGCCGCACGGCACACGACGAGGGAAAGCGGCCCGGTGCCGGCGCGTTGCAGCAAATGACCTTGCCGCATGAAACACTCAGACGGATCAGAGGGCCGATGAAACGGACAACCTTGCGCCACGCAGTCGGGCCAGCCAGCTTCGTACTGGTCGCGCTCGTTTGCTGGTTCGTGTCCGGCCTCGTCGCGGATCGCATGGTCCAGCAGGAACTGGATGGGGCGTTGCGCCAGCAGCGCCAGATGTCTTCATCGATCGTCTACAACATGGCGGAAGTGATCGCGAGCGACCTCGCGATGTCCCGCGCGATTCCCGCGACGATGGCCGAACTCGGCGTCATCCAGCAGGCGCTGTCCCATGCGGGCAATTACACGGCGCCCGGTATCGACGCGGAACCCGCGCATCGCAACGAATTGCTCTCGATGCGAGAGCTTGCCTCGGTCAACAATTTTCTGCATGACGCGCAAGGCTTCTCGGGGCTCGACATCATCTGGCTCGTCAATGCGAACGGGCTCTGCGTGGCGGCGAGCAATGCGCAAAGTCCGCAATCGTTCATCGGACTCGACATGCGTTCGCGCAGCTATCTGACGAACGCGCTGCTCGGCGCATTCGGCGAGGCGTATGGCGTTGGGCGCATGAGCGGCGAGCCGGGCATCTTCATCTCGGCGCCGGTCTACGACGACGGGCTGCTGGTCGGCGCGATCGTCGCGAAGGTCGGCATCGCGCGTTTGCGCCACTGGGTCGCGCACGCGGGCACCTTCGTCACCGACGACAACGGCGTGATCATCATGGCGCATAACGCGGCGCTCGAAGGCGAAGCGATGCCGAATTCGCGCGTCACGCAGATGACGGCCGCCGAACGCATGAGCATGTACCATCGCGAAACGTTTCCGGCCGTGCAGATCCAGCCGGTCGCGCGCCAGGTGCGGCGCGAAGCGCCCTGGGTGCCCGACGATATCGCCGCGCAGCTCTTCGATATGCCGGGCCAGGCGATCCCGACGCTCTACCAATCGCGCAGCGGACTGAACTCGGGGCTCTCCGCGCACCTGACCGATCCGCTTGCCGCCTGGAGCGAGCTGTTGCGCAATCACAAGCGCGACCACATGCTCGTGTTTCTGACGCTGGCGGGCACCGTCTCGCTCGCCTGGGTGATTACCGTGTCGTATCTGCGCGAGCGCCGCCACCATCGCGCAACGCGCGACCTCGCCGAGCAACTACAGGCGGCCAATACGCTTCTGTCAGCCGAAGCGCGCCACGATGCGCTGACGGGCGCGCTGTCGCGCCGCTATTTCCTCGACCTGCTGCGCCACGAAATCGATCGCGCGCATGCGACCGGCGAACCGCTTTGCATGGCGATCGCCGATCTCGATCACTTCAAGCAGATCAACGACCGCTTCGGTCACGCGGCCGGCGATCGCGCGCTCGAGCATTTCGTCGACACCTGCCGCACCGCGTTACGCGGCAGCGATGCGATCGGGCGTCTGGGCGGCGAGGAGTTCGGCATTCTGCTGCCGTCCACCGCGCTGGGCGCGGGGCTCGATGTGGTCGAGCGGCTGCGCATCGGCCTGAAGGCCACGCCGTGCGCGAAGCTGCCGGCCACCGCGGGGTTGAGCGTCAGCATCGGCATTACCGAGCTGTCGCCGGACGATGCGCCGGAACGCATCGTGAGCCGCGCCGACCTCGCGCTCTATGCGGCGAAGTCGGGCGGGCGCGATCGCAGCGAAGCCGTCCCGCCCGACGATACGGCGCCGCCCGCGCGCACGCCCGCGACCGCGCTTTAAGCAAGCGCCCCCATTGCTTCGATCGAAATGCCACGGGGCGCTTGCGCGCGCCAATGTACGCTAACCGCTGCCGGCCCCGGAACGACGAGGTATCATCGGCCCACGCCTTACATCCGACGATAGCGACGACGCCCGGCCACTGCTGCGACTGCTGGATATCCGCTTGCTATCGGCTGGTTGCTCGCGCCCGTTGTCACCGCATGGTTACCGCCGTTTATCCGGGAGGCTCGCATGAAGGGAAATCTGGTGATCGTCTGTCGCGATCAGGATGCTGAAGCGTTCGACCATCTGCTCGCCGAATACGGCGCATTTCAGACGCGGCTGTCGTCGACCGCCTGGTATCTGAAGCTCGATGCGTCGCCGGAAACCCTGCAGGAGGAAATTCTCGCGCGCCTCGGCAAGTACACGACGCACTACATTTTCGAAGCGGAGACGGTCACGTGGAACACCGTCGATAGCGAAGCGGCCGCCGCGCTCAATACGCTCTTCACCGAATAACGCGGCGAGCATCGAACACAGCGCGCAGCGGCGGCGCAAGCGCGCTGCAATCGACCATCCCGCACTACCTACCAGACGCTTTCCGACGCCGAGGTCGCGCGCGACACCGCTTCGAGCGGGAACTTCATCATCACGCGCAAGCCGCGTCCGTCGTGATTGCCGATTTCCCACGTGCCGCCCGCGCGCCGCACGAGCCGCTCGACGATCGCAAGCCCGAGGCCGCTATGGCCGTTGCCGCCGCGCGCCGGATCGAGCCGCACGAACGGCCGCGCCGCGTTGATCAGGTCTTGCGCGGCGATACCGCTGCCGTTGTCGCTGATCGATAGCGAATAGCCGTCCACCGCGCGCGAGGTCGCGACCACCACCGGCGGCGCGCCGTAGGCATGCGCGTTATCGAGCAGGTTCGACAGGATGCGATCGAGCGTCGCGGCCGGCAGCCTGAAGCCCGGCCCCGCGCCCAGATCGGTCTGCACGGCGCTCGAGCCCGGCGCGACCGCGCGATAACTGCGCACGACGCGCTCGCACTGCGCGTCCACTTCGACAGGCTCGCTACGGTCGGCGCCATCGTGCGCGAACACGAGGAACTGATCGACGATATGCGTCATCGAGTCGACGTCGCGTACGACGCCGTCGCGCATCTTCGGCTCTTCCATCATCTCGGCGCGCAGCCGCAGACGGGCGAGCGGCGTCTTCAGATCGTGCGCGACACCCGCCAGCATGACCGCGCGATCGTTCTCGGTCCGCGCGACTTCCTGCACCATCTGATTGAAGCCATGCGTGAGCTGCCGCAACTCGCGCGGCCCGCGTTCGCGCACGGGCGGCACCGGCAGGCCTCGGCCGAAGCGGCCGACCGCCTGCGCGAGCGAACGCAGCGGCTGCTGCAGTTGCCATGCGGCGAACAGCGCGGCCATGACGCCGGCCGAGAAGATGATGGTCAGCCACAGCACCATGCGGTCGAGCGACCTCGGCGGCCGCAACGGCTGCACGGGAACGACGATCCAGCTGCGATCGGTCGCGGACTTCACCCACAGGGTGGGCGGCTTGCCCGGCAAGCCGATGCGCACCTGCGTCGAATCGGGCATGCGGTCGCGCACATCTTCGACAAAGCGGTCGAGCGGCACCGGCAGATCCTTGTTGTCGGGCGGCACATCCGCGCTTGAAGGATCGACGAGGCGCACGCGCGAGGGCAGCGGCTGGTCCGGCGTGCGCGCGACGTGCTGCCGCACGGCGTCGACGAGGAACGCCGCTTCTTCGACGGCGTAACGGGTTTGCAGATTGCTGCGCTCGAGCCGGATCAGCGAGTACCACGCGAAATGAGACAGTAGCAGCACCCCGACGACGAGTAGCGCGAGCCGGCCGAACAGCGAATCAATGGGACGCCGCATGTTGCTCGCCGTCCGGCACGAAAACGTAACCGCGGCCGCGTACCGTCTGGATGAAACGAGGCACCGACGGGTCCGTCTCGAGGATACGGCGCAGGCGCCACACCTGAACGTCGATGCCGCGGTCGGTGCCGTCGTATTCGGGACCATGCAGCAGTTCGAGCAGGCGTTCGCGCGTGAGCGTACGCATTGGATGATTGACGAAGATCTTCAGTAGCGCGAACTCGCTGCCGGACAGCGTGAGCGGCTTGCCTTCGAGACTCAGTGTGCGCGACTGGAAGTCGAGCGTGAAACGGCCGAACGAAAACGGCTCGCGCTGCTCGGGCGCGGCCGCCGACGGCATCGTGCGCCGCCGCCGCAACACCGCCTGCACACGCGCGAGCAGTTCGCGCGGATTGAACGGCTTGCCGAGATAGTCGTCCGCGCCGAGTTCCAGACCGACGATGCGATCCACGTCGTCCGCGCGGGCCGTGAGCATGATGACCGGAATGTCGTCGCCCGACGCGCGCAGCTTGCGCAGCGCCGTGAGCCCATCGACGCCCGGCATCATCAGGTCGAGCACGATCAGATCGGGACGCTCGCGCTCGAGCCGGCGTTCGAGCGAGCCGGCATCGTGCAGCACCGATACCTCGATGCCCTGGCGCGCCAGATAGTCGCGCAGCAGATCGCGCAGTTCGACGTCGTCGTCGACGACAAGGATTTGAGTAGCCATGGTTCGAAGTTTAACGCGCACCCGGAGCCAGGCCGCTGTTACTGGCCCCGAAAAGGGTTACGGGGTGTTACGACGAAAGGCGCGAGTAATGTCGCGTAACAGCGCGAATCGTCTACGTAACACGGCGTGAGCGCGGCGCCTCTACGCTGTGCGTTACCGAATGCGGACCGACACCGTCGTGACGGCCGCTCGTCGGATGTCACTTGGGAGCACTTTAATGTCCAAAAACACTTCTCGTTTTCTCGCCATCGCAGCGGCTTCGCTTTCGATCGGCATCGGCGCGGCGTATGCGGCACAGCCTTCCGGCATGGGCGGCATGGGCCACGGCGGCCCCGGCGGCTGGCACAACCACTTCATGCAGGAGATCAACAAGCTGCATGGCCAACTGAACCTGAACGCGGATCAGGAAAAGCTGTGGCAAAGCGCGCTCGACACGATGAAACAGAATCGTGAAGCGATGCGCGCGAACCACAAGCAGATGCGCGATCAGTTCAAGTCGATGCAGCAGCAGCCGATCCTCGATCTGAACGCGATGCATGCCGCGCATCAGAAAATCGAGCAGCAGGATGCGCAACTGCGCGAGCAGACCTCGGCTGCCTGGCTCAACTTCTACAACAGCCTGAACGACCAGCAGAAAACCACGGTCAGCACCGCGCTCAAGCAGCACTTCGCGAAGATGGAGCAGCGCCACGAGAAGATGCGCGAGCGTTGGCAGCATCACGGCGATGCGGCTGCGTCGGCCGCGAAGCCGTAAGGCGAAACAGCAGTCGTGCCGCGGCGGCATTCGTTGCCGCGGCATCGAAAACGCGTCGCGGTGTTGCTTTGCCGCAGCGCGTTTTTTGTTTGCGCCCTCGTTCGCGCAACGTCTTTGCACGTTCTTCCCACGCCTTCCTGAGCACCCGCCGATTGCGCTTCATGCGCGCTCTTTGCATGCACGCTCTTTGCACACTGATTGCACCCGGCAAACCGCCTGTTTGTCCCTAAGCGTTTGACCGTCTGGCGCGTCGCGCCGCTTCGGGTAAAATACCGCCCTTTTGCGCGACCTCCCGGCCGAATCGTCCTGCGGCAGCATGGGCAAACACGGCGAATACATTGCGCGGAGGCGCGCCATTTTTGACAGCCTAGAATAGCGTCGCCGACGCCTGCGGGCCGCAGCGAACCTTCCGTTCGCGCGCAGGAACGCCGCAGCGGACGGCACGGGCAACCACGGACAGGCCAATCCTCGGTCGGCGACAGGAGAAACATGAAGAAGCTCGCATTGTGCGTAGCGCTCGCGGCCCTCGCAACGGGCGCGACGGCGAACGAACACGGCACGCTTGGCGAAGACGTTGCGGTGAGCCCGCACAAAAACGACGCCGTGCTGAAAACGATGATCGACCATGCGGTATCGGCCTCCCGCAAGGAAGACGCGTCCGCGCGCCCGGCCCGGCACTATTTCGATGCCGATCTGCAGCCGACCCGATAAACGAAGGACCCCGCAAAAGAACAGGCGCGTGTCGGCTACCGCACATTCGCTCGGGGCAGGCCCGAATGGGCTACACAAAGGGCTTGGTAATACAGTCAGAAAAAGCGTCGGAACAGGCGTCCGACCCAACGCCTGACCCCACGCCCCTTAAGGACACACTATGCTTCTGCAAGGTTACGGCCCGCTGATCCTCGCGGGCACGTTCCAGACCGTCAAGCTGGCCGTGCTGTCGCTCGTGCTGGCCTTCGTGCTCGGGCTGCTCGGCGCGGCCGCCAAGCTGTCGAAAAACCGGCTTTCGCACGGCATCGGCACCCTCTACACCACGCTGATTCGCGGCGTGCCCGACCTCGTGCTGATGCTGCTGCTGTTCTACAGCATCCAGATCTGGCTCAACAATCTGACCGATGCGCTCGGCTGGGATCAGATCGACATCGATCCGTTCGTCGCCGGCGTCGCGGTGCTCGGCTTTATTTACGGCGCGTACTTCACCGAAACATTTCGCGGCGCGTTTCTCGCGGTGCCGCGCGGCCAGCTCGAAGCCGGCGCCGCGTACGGCATGACCGGCTGGCAGGTGTTCTCGCGCGTCATGTTCCCGCAGATGATGCGCTTCGCATTGCCCGGCATCGGCAACAACTGGCAGGTCATGGTGAAGGCGACGGCGCTTGTCTCGATTATCGGGCTCGCGGACGTCGTGAAGGCATCGCAGGACGCCGGCAAGGGCACGCTGCGGTTCTTTTTCTTCACGCTGCTCGCCGGCGCGATCTATCTGCTGATCACCACCGTCTCGAACTTCGTGTTGATGTACCTCGAAAAACGCTACTCGACCGGCGTGCGGAAGGCGGAACTATGATCGAGGTGATTCAGGAATACTGGCGCAACTATCTGTATACCGACGGCTACCGTTTCACCGGTGTCGCGATCACGCTGTGGCTGCTCGTCGTGTCGATCGGGCTCGGCTTCTGCCTGTCGGTGCCGCTGGCGGTTGCGCGCGTATCGAAGCGGAAGTGGCTTGCGGGCGCGGTGTGGCTCTACACGTACGTGTTTCGCGGTACGCCGCTGTATGTGCAGTTGCTGCTTTGCTATACGGGCCTTTACAGCCTCGAAGTGATTCGCTCGCACGAGCTCACCAACGCGTTCTTCCGCGACGGCATGCACTGCACGCTGCTCGCGTTCACGCTGAACACCTGCGCGTACACCACGGAAATTTTCGCCGGCGCGATCAAGGCGACGCCGTACGGCGAAATCGAAGCGGCGCGCGCATACGGGATGTCGCCATTCACGCTCTATCGCCGCGTGATCCTGCCCTCGGCATTGCGCCGCGCGCTGCCGTACTACAGCAACGAGGTGATCCTGATGCTGCACGCGACCACCGTCGCGTTCACCGCCACGGTGCCCGATATTCTGAAGATCGCGCGCGACGTGAACTCGGCGACCTATCGCTCGTTCGATGCGTTCGGCATTGCCGCCCTCCTCTATCTGTGCATCTCGTTCGCGCTCGTGTGGATGTTCCGCCGCGCCGAGCGCCGCTGGCTCGCCTATCTGCGCCCGCAGGGCAAATGACGGCAACACTGCGGCCAGCCCCAAGGATTCCCATGAACACCCTTTATCCCATGCTTTTCGTCGACAACCTGCATAAGAGGTACGGCGATAACGAAGTCCTCAAGGGCGTGTCGCTGAAGGCGAAACGCGGCGACGTGATCAGCGTGATCGGCTCGTCCGGTTCGGGCAAGAGCACGATGCTCCGCTGCATCAATTTTCTCGAACAACCGAATGCGGGCCGCATTTTCGTCGAAGGCGAAGAGGTCCGCACCGCGAAAGACAAGGGCGGCGCGCTGCGCGTGGCCGACCACAAGCAGCTGCAGCGCATGCGCACGCGCCTGTCGATGGTGTTCCAGCACTTCAACCTCTGGACGCATATGACGGTGCTCGAAAACATCATCGAAGCGCCGCTGCATGTGCTCGGTCTGTCGCGCAAGGAAGCCGAAGACCGCGCGCGCACGTATCTCGAGAAAGTAGGCCTCGCGCCGCGCGTCGAAAAGCAATATCCGTCGCATCTGTCGGGCGGCCAGCAGCAGCGCGTTGCGATCGCCCGCGCACTGACGATGCACCCGGACGTGATGCTGTTCGACGAACCCACTTCCGCGCTCGACCCCGAACTCGTCGGCGAAGTGCTGAAGGTCATGCAGACGCTCGCCGAAGAAGGCCGCACGATGATCGTCGTCACGCATGAAATGGCCTTCGCGCGCAATGTGTCGAATCACGTGATGTTCCTGCATCAGGGGCGCGTCGAAGAAGAAGGCCACCCTTCTGAAGTATTTGGGAATACGAAGAGCGACCGCCTTAAACAGTTTCTGGCGGGCAGCCTCAAATAAATTCGAATTGCATGCAGTCGGGCATCGAGTCGATGTAGTATTACAAGGCGCTTACGCGCCTTTTTTATTGCCCGAAAGCCCCGCCACAAGGGGCTCACAAAGCTTCGTCATCCCAACATAAGCACGCGTTTATGCGCTGCGGCCGCTTACTCCCGACGATTTCCAACGTCAATAGTGACAATCCTTGACCTTACCCGTCTGAAACCGTGATTGCCTTTTCCGATAAGGATTTATGCGCTTTTTCGGGCTCAATTCGGTGTCCTCCGGTCACACGCGTATTGCAATTTGGAGACACCTCCATCGCGGGCTTCAAATTTGTTCGCCACGTCCGGGTATTTTTGCTAAATTAGTAACCAAAGTAGCAAAACAAAGTTCATTAAAAGTAGTTTCACTTCAAAAACGCACAGGACATAACACACAGGAGACACCGGTCGGCGAGGATCGGCATGACGTTCAGACAGCCGCAACGAGGCTGCGCGTCAGGAGACATCGATTCCTTCCCACTTCAGGCCGTGTCTCACTGCATAAAGGTTTCCTGTCCGGCGCTGCTGGCGTCCGGATACCACTCGCAGTACTGGTTTCACTTTTTGACAGGGTATGGAGGAGAAGATGAAGAAAGCTTTGCTCGCGGCATCGCTGCTGTCCATCGGCGTCGCTGCGCATGCACAGAGCAGCGTGACGCTGTACGGGCGTCTCGACGCTGGTCTCGAAGCCATGTGGGGCGTGCCGACCGGCTCTAACGCCGCTGGCCAGGCAACCGACAGCTCGCACCGCTTCCGCGCGGAAAGCGGCGACTGGGGTACCAGCCTGTGGGGTTTGAAGGGCGCTGAAGACCTCGGTGCCGGCTACAAGGCCGTGTTCCAGTTGGAAGGCTCCTTCAACACGATGACGGGCCAGGGCCCGGGCGGCGGCGGTCTCTTCAATCGCTGGGCAACCGTCGGTGTCGCAAGCAACCAGTTCGGTACCCTGCTCCTCGGCCGCGAACTCTTCATCTCGAACGGCGTGTGGGACTTCGACCCGTTCGGTCAGTCGAACTGGTCGTCGGCATCGCTGGTCCGTGGCCGCAACTGGCCGCAATCGAGCAACAACATTTCGTACCAGTCGCCGAAGATCGCGGGCTTTGACTTCTACGGTCAATACGCGCTGTCGAACGCGACGAACTGGAACGGTAATGGCACGACGCCGCAAGGCCGTGAAGGTGGCGCTCAGGTTACCTACACGTCGTCGCTGTTCCAGATTCGCGGTATCTATGACGAAATCCGCAACCCGGCCAACGGTACGCTCGGCGGCCCGATCGATCCGGTCAACACCGGCAACGTGGGTCAAGGCGTGTTCGCGTTCTCGCGTGAATACACGGCAGCGGTGAACGTGTTCCTCGGCCAGTTCAAGATCCAGGGCGCGTACCAGGCAATCCGCACGTCGGGTATCACCGCTGCAACGATCGGCCAGCCGACGACGCTCGATCACGAGTGGGGCGGTGTGACGTGGCAAGCCACGCCGGCTGCTGCGCTGATCGCGGCCGTGTATCACGTGAACGCCAACAACGGCGGCGGCAACGCAACGATCTACACGATCGGTGGCTCGTACAACCTGTCGAAGCGCACGCTGCTCGACATCCAGGTCGCGACCACGCAAAACAGCAAGACGGCCAACTTTGGCCTGAATGCGAACAACGCGGGCACCGCTGCGGCAACCGACAACCCGCTGGTCGGCCACAGCCAGTCGGGCGTGTACGCAGGTATCCAGCACTCGTTCTAATCGAACGTTGCGAGTACAACAGATTTAGCTAGAGAACAGTTTTCACGCTGCTGCGAGAGGCGCGTATCGGTGCGATGTCCGAAAGGGTATCGCACCGTTTTTTCTTTGGTTTGCCGCTTATGCGGCCGCTTTATGCCGCCGCTTTGTGCAGCCGCTTTGTGGGGTAACTGGGTGCACGCATTGCACGTGCACCTGTTCTGGGCACAAGGCCGGTGCGTTTGCGCCTATACCCGCTTGACCGCTTAAACCGCCGCTTCGTTCTCTTCGCCGGTGCGGATACGGATTACGCGCTCGACGTCCGCGACAAAGATCTTGCCGTCGCCGATCTTGCCCGTGCGCGCCGCGCCGACAATCGCATCGATGACCTGATCGGTCTGATCGTTCGCGACGACCACTTCGATCTTCACCTTCGGCAGGAAATCGACAACATATTCGGCACCGCGATAGAGCTCGGTATGCCCTTTCTGGCGTCCGAAACCCTTTACTTCCGTGACGGTGAGCCCCGTCAGCCCTACTTCCGCGAGCGCCTCACGCACTTCGTCGAGTTTGAACGGTTTGATGATTGCGGTGATGCGTTTCATAGCGAGCCTCGTGTGAGTTCGGAGATAACAGGATGCCGGATTGTTTTTTGATTCTACGCTGCACGGGGCACATTGCCAGCGCGGCAGCGCGCATTCCAGCTCGCACGGGCAAGCTCATGCGAGCCTAAGTGAGCTAAACGAGCTCACGCGCGCTTAAGCAAGTTCATGCAAGTTCACGCAAATTCACGCAAGCGGCTCCGTATAGCGCGATGTGATCGGATACCGCCAGTCGCGGCCGAACGCACGATGCGTGACACGGATGCCGATCGGCGCCTGACGTCGCTTGTATTCGTTGATCTTGATCAAACGCGTCACGCGCTGCACGTCTTCCGGCGCAAAGCCCGCAGCGACGATTTCAGCAAGCGACCGGTCTTCTTCCATGAACATACGCATGATCGCGTCGAGCGTGTCGTACGGTGGCAGGCTGTCCTGATCGGTCTGGTTATCGCGCAGTTCGGCGGACGGCGCGCGCGTCAGAATGCGCTCGGGGATAATGTCCCGCTGCGGGTACGCGGTGGCGGCATTCCGGTAATGGCACAGCCGGTAGACCAGCGTCTTCGCGATGTCCTTGATCACCGCGAAGCCGCCCGCCATATCGCCATACAGCGTGCAGTAGCCCACCGCCATCTCGCTCTTGTTGCCGGTGGTCAGCACGAGCGAGCCGAACTTGTTCGACAGCGCCATCAGCAGCGTGCCGCGAATGCGCGCCTGGATATTTTCCTCGGTCGCGTCTTCGGCGCGGCCCGCGAATTCGCCGGCAAGCGATGCGCGGAATGCATCGAACATCGGCGCGATCGCGATTTCGTCGTAGCGCACGCCGACACGCCGCGCCATGTCGGCCGCGTCCGTCGTCGAAATATCGGCGGTATAGCGCGACGGCATCATCACCGCGCGCACGCGCTCCGGCCCCAGCGCATCGCATGCGACGGCCAGCACGAGCGCGGAATCCACGCCGCCCGACAGCCCGATGATCGCGCCCGGAAAGCCGTTCTTGTTGATGTAGTCGCGCACGCCGAGCACGAGCGCCGCATAGACCTGCGCTTCGATCGACGTCTCCGGCGCAACCGTGGTCGCGACGGGCTGCGCGCCGTCGAACTCGACGATCGCATGGCCTTCGGCGAACTGCGGCATTTTCGCCACGACCTCGCCGCGCGCATCGAGCACGAACGAGCCGCCGTCGAACACGAGTTCGTCCTGCCCGCCGACCATGTTCACGTAAACCATCGGCAGCCCGGTCTCGCGAATCCGCGCGCGCAGGATATCGATGCGCACCGCTTCCTTGTTCATGTGATACGGCGACCCGTTCGGCACGAGCAGCACCTGCGCGCCGGCCGCTTTCGCGAGCTGCGCCGCCGACGCATGCCAGACGTCTTCGCAGATCACGACGCCGTACTTGACGCCGTCGAGTTCGAACACGAACGGCTGCGGATCGGACGCGAAATAGCGCTTTTCGTCGAACACTTCCGTATTCGGCAAATCCTGCTTCAGATAGGTGCCGACCACCGCGCCGTCGACGATCAACGACGCTGCGTTATACGTATCGACCGGCGGCAGGCCGCGCTCGATCGGCGCGTTTGCATTACCATGACCGTTCGCCACATCGCGGTGCGGATGGCCGACCACCACGTGGAGACCGGCGAAAGGTTTGAGCGCGAGCGCAAGATCGGCGAGCGCCGCGGCGCTGGCCGCATAGAACGCGGGCCGCAGCAGCAGGTCCTCGGGCGGATAGCCGGACAACGCGAGTTCAGGCGCGATCAGCAGCTTCGCACCATCGCTGTGCGCGGCGCGAGCCGCGGCCACGATCTTCGCGACGTTGCCGGCGAAATCGCCGACGGTGACATTGAGTTGGGCTAGAGCGATGCGGGTCGTCATTTGATAAACACACGGCGTGCCGCATGCGCGGCGCGCCAGATCGGATCGGGAACGGTCAGGCAGATTGAATCAGGAACGTTTTGATTATCTCACGGGCATTCTGGCGTCGCCGTCCGAAGTGGACGCCGCCGAATGGAATGCGCTGCTCGCGAGCCAGGCTCAGCCGACGCCGTTCTTGCGTCACGAGTTTCTGAGCGCGCTGCACGCCACCCATTGCGCGGTGCCCGACACAGGCTGGGCGCCGCAATTCGTCACGCTGACCGATCCGCGCACGGGCCGCCTCGCGGCCGCGGCGCCGGTCTACCTGAAGGGCCACTCGTACGGCGAGTACGTGTTCGACTGGGCATGGGCCGACGCCTACAAGCGCAACGGGCTCGCGTACTACCCGAAGCTGCTGTGCGCGGTGCCGTTCACGCCGGTGCAGGGCACGCGCCTCATGGCCGCCGACGCACGCGCGCTGCGCCATCTCGCGGCCACCCTCGTCGCGTTCGCCGAACAGGCCGACGTGTCGTCGCTGCACGTGCTGTTTCCGACCGATACCGAAGCGCAGGCGCTGACCGAACTCGGCATGATGCAGCGCGAAGGCGTGCAGTTTCACTGGCTCAACAACGGCTATCGCGACTTCGACGAATTCCTGTCGACGCTCGAGCAGAAGAAACGCAAGAACATTCGCGCGGAGCGGCGCAAGGTGCGCGACGCGGGCGTGACATTCCGGCGCCGGGTCGGCAAGGACATTCCGGACGCGGACTGGCGCTTCTTCAGCAAGTGCTATCGGCAGACGTACCGGGAACACTTTTCGAGCCCGTATCTGAACCTCGACTTCTTCCGCATGATCGGCGAGTCGATGCCGGAGAACCTGATGATGGTGATCGCCGAAGCGGACGGCAAGCCGATCGCGAGTTCGCTCGTCGTGTTCCAGCGCGACGACAGGACAGGCGGCACGCTCTACGGCCGCTACTGGGGCGCGCTCGAACACGTGCCCTGCCTGCACTTCGAAACCGCGTACTATCAGCCGCTCGAGTTCTGCATCGAGGAAAAGCTCGCGGTATTCGAAGGCGGCGCGCAGGGCGAGCACAAGATGGCGCGTGGCTTCATGCCGACTGTCACGCGCTCGACACATTGGCTCGCGCATCCGGCGTTTTCCGATGCGGTCGCGCATTTTCTCGACAACGAGACCAATCACATTCACGCGTATGTCGACGAACTGCGCGAGCACAATCCCTTCAAAAGCTAGCACAAGGCGATGACGCGCACGACGCCGTGGTTCCTCTATCTGATCGAATGCGACGACGGCAGCGTCTATACGGGCATCGCGATCGATGTCGCCGCGCGCTTCGACAAGCACTGCAACGGCACCGGCGCGCGCTACACGCGTTCGCGCAAACCCGTGCGTTTGCTGGCGTCGTTCGAGCTGGCGGACCGCGCGAGCGCGTTGCGGGCCGAATATTGGGTGAAACGCTTGCCGCCCAAAGGCAAGCACGCGCTAGCGGCCGGCGCGCGCACGCTGGAATCGGTGCTGCCCGTACGCATCGAGACCGCTGCCGATGACGACACCAACGACAGCGAAGCCGACGCCAGGACCAACGCCGCATAAAAAAGCCGCGCGGCCCTCTACGGGCACGCGCGGCTTTTTGACCGAACCGGCCACGGTCAGGCAGGCACTTTTACTTCACTTCTTGTAGTTCGCCACGCCGTCGGTAATTTCCTTGTGCGCGGCGTCGATGCCCACCCACCCTTCAACCTTGACCCACTTGCCCTTTTCGAGCGCCTTGTAGTTCTCGAAGAAGTGCTTGATCTGATCTTTGAGGAAGCCGGGCACGTCGTCGATCGTTTTCATATGCGCGGTCATCGGGCAGATCTTGTCCTGCGCGACGGCGACGAGCTTCGCATCGACGCCCGACTCGTCGGTCATCTGCAGCATGCCGAGCGCGCGGCAGCGCACAACCGAGCCGGCCAGCAGCGGATACGGCGTGACGACGAGCACGTCGACCGGGTCGCCGTCGCCCGACAGCGTCTGCGGAATAAAGCCGTAGTTCGCCGGATAACGCATGCCGGTGCCGATAAAGCGGTCGACAACGAGCAGACCCAGATCCTTGTCGGCTTCGTACTTCACCGGATCGCTTTGTGCGGGGATTTCGATGATGACGTTGAAGTCTTGCGGCAAATCCTTGCCGGGCGGGACAGTGTTGAAGCTCATGGCGCTCTCTGATGACGATGAAAACCGGAACACGAATTGGGCAAACGCGGCGACACATTAGGGACCACGACCATGGGGGATCACAGCCAGTGGAGACCACAACCGCGCGTCAACCGCAATGGCAGCGGCCGCCGGCCCGTATCGCTGCGCGAATGCGCCATTATAGCCAATCAGCCGGTGCCGGCCGCGCGCATTCGGCGCGATAATCGCCGTATCGTCTGGCCGCTCGTGCATGTCCGTGCATGTCCGTGCATGTCCGTGCATGTCGTGCGTTTGCAGCGCGTTTGCATCGCATCGACATCGTATCCGCACCGCGATGCGCTTCCCGCATCGGCCAGTCGCTTCGAGCGCCCGCACGGCACCCATCACGGAACACGTTTAACGCACCGTCGCCGGGCCTCCAATCATCCCTTTCGCACAAAGGAGCATGCATGGAAGAAGCGAAACACTTCATCGGCAACGAATGGTCCGCGGCGGCGGGCGGCGACACGATCGCCGTCGTCGATCCGTCCGACGGCCAGCCGTTCGCGCGCCTCGCGCGCGGCAACGCAGCCGATATCGACGCGGCCGTCACGGCCGCCCGGCGCGCCGTCGACGG
>NZ_BAAILL010000031.1:18273-207310 GCF_054589215.1 Paraburkholderia sp. 2C
AGCGCGGGCGCCTGCTCTACCGGCTCGCGATGCTCGCCAGCGCCTGCCACGAGGAGCTGGCGCAGCTCGAAGCGCGCGACACCGGCAAGCCGCTGCGCCAGGCGCGCGCGGACGCCGCGGCGCTTGCCCGCTACTTCGAGTTCTATGCGGGCGCCGCCGACAAGCTGCACGGCGAGACGCTGCCGTACCAGGCCGGCTACACGGTGTTCACGATCCGCGAGCCGCATGGCGTAACCGGCCATATCGTGCCGTGGAATTACCCTATGCAGATCTTCGGCCGCAGTGCCGGCGCGGCGCTCGCCGCGGGCAACGCGTGTGTCGTGAAGCCCGCCGAAGACGCCTGCCTGTCGGTGTTGCGCGTTGCCGAACTCGCCGCCGAAGCGGGCCTGCCGGCCGGCGCGCTCAATATCGTCACCGGCTACGGCCACGAAGCGGGCGCGGCGCTCGCGCGGCATGCGGGCATCGACCATATCTCGTTCACCGGTTCGCCGGAAACGGGCAAGCTCGTCGCGCAGATGGCCGCCGAGAACCATGTGCCGGTGACGCTCGAACTCGGCGGCAAATCGCCGCAAATCGTGTTCGCCGATGCGGATTTCGAGGCGGCGCTGCCGGTGCTCGTGTCCGCGATCGTGCAGAACGCCGGACAGACCTGTTCGGCAGGCAGCCGCGTGCTGATCGAACGAGCCGCCTATGAGCCATTGCTCGACCGGCTCGCGACCGCGTTCAATGCGTTGCGCGTGGGGCCGTCGCATGCGGATCTCGACTGCGGGCCGCTCATCAGCGCGAAACAGCAGCAGCGCGTGTGGGACTTTCTCTCCGATGCACAGCACGACGGCATCGCGATGGCCGCGCAAGGTCATGTGATTGCCGAAGCGCCGGAAAGCGGCTTCTATCAGGCGCCGACGCTCCTGCGCGACGTGCCGCCGCCGCATCGGCTCGCGCGCGAGGAAGTGTTCGGGCCCGTCCTCGCCGCGCTGCCGTTCGCCGACGAAGACGAGGCGCTCGCGCTGGCGAACGGCACCCCGTACGGGCTCGTTGCCGGCATCTGGACGCGCGACGGCGCGCGGCAATTGCGCGTTGCGCGGCGCGTACGCTCGGGGCAGGTGTTTATCAACAACTATGGCGCGGGCGGCGGCGTCGAATTGCCGTTTGGCGGCGTCAAGCACTCGGGACATGGCCGGGAGAAAGGCTTCGAGGCGCTTTACGGATTCACGGTGCTGAAGACCGTCGCGATCCGGCACGGATGACGGCGTACGGCGGGAGCGTGCTCCCGTCAGAACGCCGGAGACAGGACACAAGGCAGCACGCTGAAGCGCAACCATGAAGCACAACAAACAACCTTGGAGACATCATGCGACTGACAGGCAAAACTGCCGTCGTCACGGGCGGCGGCTCGGGCTTCGGCGAAGGCATTGCAAAGACCTATGCGCGTGAAGGCGCGAACGTCGTCGTCAACGATCTCAACGGCGCCGCGGCCGAACGCGTCGCAAGCGAGATCGCGCTGGCGGGCGGCAAGGCGATCGCGGTGAGCGGCGACATCACGCGCGGCGAGGACTGGCAGCAGTTGCGCCGCGCCGCGCTCGAAGACTTCGGCAGCGTCGAGATCATCGTCAACAATGCGGGCACCACGCATCGCAACAAGCCCGTGCTCGACGTCAGCGAAGCCGAGTTCGACCGCGTCTACGCGGTCAACGTCAAAGGCATCTACTGGAGCGTGCGCGAGTTCGTGCCGTATTTCCGCGAGCGCGGCGGCGGCGTGTTCGTCAATATCGCATCGACCGCGGGCGTGCGGCCGCGGCCCGGGCTCGTCTGGTACAACGGCAGCAAGGGCGCGGTGATCGTCGCGAGCAAGTCGCTGGCGGTCGAACTCGGGGCGGACCGCATCCGCGTGAATTGCGTGAACCCGGTGATCGGCGAAACCGCGTTGTTGCCCGAATTCATGGGCATGGAAGACACGCCCGAAAACCGCCGCACATTCCTCGCGACGATTCCGCTGGGCCGCTTTTCGACACCGCAGGACATCGCGAACGCGTGCGTCTTTCTCGCGTCCGACGAAGCCGCATTCGTTACCGGCGTGTGCCTCGAAGTGGACGGCGGACGCTGCGTGTAAAGGCGACATGAGGAGGCGACATGAAGAGGCGACACGACGACACTACACGAGGAGACGACCATGGCCAGTCCAGCGAATCCGCTTCATTCGCCCGGCGCGGGAGCGCCGCCCTCCACTTTCAAAGAAGCGACGTACCGGAAGGTGGCGTGGCGCCTCACGCCGCTTCTGATGCTCTGCTACGTGGTCGCCTACCTCGACCGCGTCAACGTCGGCTTCGCGAAGCTGCAGATGCAGGCTGACCTCAACCTCAGCGACGCGGTATATGGCTTCGGCGCGGGCATCTTCTTTCTCGGCTATTTCATCTTCGAAATTCCGAGCAACATTATTCTTCACCGCGTCGGCGCGCGCGTCTGGATCGCGCGCATCATGGTCTCGTGGGGCATCATCTCCGCGCTCACGATGTTCGTCACCACGCCAACCCTATTCTACGTGATGCGCTTTCTGCTCGGCCTCGCCGAAGCGGGCTTTTTCCCCGGCATCATCCTCTATCTGACGTACTGGTATCCCGCGCATCGGCGCGGCCGCATGACGACGTGGTTCATGACCGCAATCGCGTTATCAGGCGTGATCGGCGGCCCGATCTCGGGCTATATCCTGAAGGCGTGCGACGGCTTGAACGGCTGGCATGGCTGGCAGTGGCTGTTCCTGCTCGAAGGGCTGCCGTCGATCGTCGTCGGCATCGTCGTATTTATCGTGCTCGACGACCGCATCGGCAAAGCGCAGTGGCTCAGCGCCGAAGAGCGTCAACTGCTCGAACGCAATATCGCCGCCGAAGACGCGACAAAAGAAGACCCGTCGATCGGCACCGTGCTTGCGAGTCCGCGCGTGTGGCTGATGAGCCTCATTTATTTTTCGTTCGTCATCGGCCTCTATGGCGTGAGCTTCTGGCTGCCCACCATCATCAAGGCGACCGGCGTCACCGACGCGTTCGCGATCGGCCTGCTGTCGGCCATTCCGTTCGCGGCGGCGGTCGTCGCGATGGTGCTCGTGTCGCGCAGCGCGGACCGCACGCGCGAGCGGCGCTGGCACGTCGCGATTCCGGCGTTCGCCGGTGCGCTCGGACTCGTGCTGTCGGTGCTCTGGGCGCAAAGCACGCTGCTCGCGATGATCTCGCTCACGCTCGCGACGATGGGCATTCTGACCACCCTGCCGCTCTTCTGGAGCCTGCCCACCGCGTTTCTCGCGGGCACCGGCGCGGCCGCCGGCATCGCGATGATCAACTCGATCGGCAATCTCGCGGGTTTTCTCGGCCCGTATGCGGTGGGCTGGCTCAAAGAGACGACCGCGGCGAACGCCACGGGCATGTATCTGCTAGCGGCGTTTATGTTGCTCGGCGGGTTGCTCGCGGTCGGCGTGCCGAAGCGGCTCGTGAACCGGTAGCAAAAACCCGGCGGCCGTAGCAACGGACCACCGGGTTTTGTTCGACCGACGCGGTTCGATATGAGCGGCAAGCTCGCCAGCCGTGTTGCCGCTATTTTGCCGCCGTTTCGTTCAAGTCACATTCATCGCCAGCGCACTCTCGCGATAGTGTTCGCTGGCTTTCGCCGAATCGCCGAGCTGTTCGTGCAGTCGCGCAAGCGCGCGATGCGAGCGGATTTTCAGTGTCTCGTTGTCGGCACTCTTGAGCGCGGCTTCGAGGAACGACTGCGCCTTGCCCCACAACTGCTGATGCAGGCACAGCCGGCCGAGCGTAAACAGCAGATCGGCGTCGTCGGGGCGCTCCTTCTGCCATCCTTCGGCCTTCTGAATGAGCGGCAGCGCATCGCCGCCCGCGGTATCCGGATAGCGGCGCAGCAGCCGCGCGTCCCAGTTCTGCGCGAGCGCTTCCTCGACGATCTTGCGCGCTTCCTGCGGACGGTTCAGCGCGACCAGCAATTCGGCGGCGAGATCGGCAAGGCGCGGCGAATGCCGTTCCGTGGGCGACAAGGCGTTCCACAGCTCGAGCAGCGCATCGCCGTTATGACGGCGGTCACGCAGCAGGTTCTCGGCCGCGAGCTGCCGCAGCCGCACGGCGACCGCCGGATGAATCGCCTCGCGCTTTTCGAGCGTCTTCACGAGCTTCAGCACTTCGCCCCAATTCTTCAGCTGTTGCTGCGCGCGCAGCGCGATCTGCTGCGCGTGGATGCGCCGCCCGCCCTGCGACTGCATTTCGAGCAGCGCCGCAAGCGCGCCGTCCGCGTCGCGGCCATCCGCACGCATATCGGCGGTCGCCATCAGACGCGCGTCCTGCCAGTCGGGCGAATCGATCCTGGCGAGCCATTCGTCGCGGCGCGCATACTCGTGCATACGGTGTGCGGCATTTGCGGCGATCAGGCCGGCCGCCCCGCGGTTCTCGTCATGCGCGAGCGAATCGCGCGCCGCCTTTTCCGCGCGCGAAAAACGCCCCGCGTACAGATTGCCGATCGCCTCGCGCAATGCCGTATGCGCCTTCGCGATACGCGTGCGCGCACGATACGCGGCCACGCGCTGCGGCATGCGCCAGATATTGCGGACGATGCGCGTGGCCGCATACAGCACGATAAACACGACGACCAGCGCCACGATAAACAGATTCAGCGAGATATCGACGCGATACGGCGGATAGACGATCAGCACCTGCCCCGTATCGAAACGCCCGGCCAGCGCGAGCACGACCGCGATCACGAACAGGAAAGCGAGCCACAGGAGTCCTCGAAGCGCCATCGTCAACTCCGGCTACGGTATTGATGAACGGCTTGCAGGCTCGTGTCGAGGTTCGGCACTTCGACCGCGCCCGACGCATCGTCGACCTCCTTCACGAGGCCGCGCACGGTCTGCGTGTTTTTCGACGACGCATCGAAATAATGCGCGAGCGTCGCGTCGGCCGCGTGCAGGTCCGAGCGCAGCGTCGTCTGGTTGCGTGCGAGCAGCGCGAGGCGCGCGGACAGCAGGCGCAGCTTCAGGTTCTCGCGCAGGAAGTAGCCCTGATCCGGCGCCACCATCAAGGCGTCGGCATTGTCGATGCGGCGCACCTGCACGAGGCTCGCGAGCTGCTGACCGATGCCCGATACGAAGCCCTGCCACCACACTTTCCAGCGCGGTTCGCCCGTTGCGGCGGCGACCTTGCCGGTGTCGGCGGGTTCGGACGCGTGCGGCGTCGCATGCGCGATCGGCGCTTCGCCGGCAAGCGGCAGGCTGTCGACCATTTCGATCGCGTTGTCGAGCTTGATGGCGAGACCCGTCAGATCGGTGGACGGCGCGGCCTTCAGCTTGTCGATGTCCTGACCGATCGCCTTGCGCACCGCGAGCGCCTGCGGGTTGTCCGAGGCGGCAAGGCGCGTATCGGCGCTTTGCAGCGCGAAAAGCGCGAGCTGCGTGTTGCCGGTGAGTTGCAGCTGCTCGCTCGCGCTCGACAGCATCTGGCCGACTTCGGCCATGGTCCAGTCGTCGCGATTGCGTGCGAGATCCGAATATTGCTGCTGCAGCGCCTGCTGCGCATTCTGCGCGTCGGCGAGCTTGCCTTCGAGCTGCGACATCTGCGTATCGATGCCGCGTACCGTCGCGAGCGCCTGCTCGGTCTTCACGCGCAGTTCGGACGTTTGCGCGTCGTTGACCTGCTGGCGCTTCGTCAAGTCCTGATCGAGGCGGATCAGCTTGCGGTTCAACATAATGCCGCCCGCGGCCGCCGCCAGCACCACGACGATAATGACGAACCACAACAGCCCGATGCCGCCGCGACGGCGCGGGGGTTGCGCCTCGTACGGCGTGAACGGCTGGTTCGGCGGCAGTGGCTTTGCGGCCGCCGGCGGCGAAGAAGGGTTCGTGGATGCGGTCGAATCAGTCATGCGTGCTTGAGCCGGGTTGGTCTGAACCGGTTGAACTTCGGGAAGCGCGACGGCGGACAGCAACGCGCGGGCAATACGTTCGTCACCCGCGCCGGACACCGTAATGCTATCAAAACCCAATGCCCGCGCGGTCTCGGCGATGCGCGGATGGGGCGCGACGAACGGCGCGCGTTTCAATTGAGCGATTTCGCCGGCGGTCAGATGGTCGCGCGCAAGCTCGCTCAGATTGCGCACGCCTTCGGAACTCGTGACGAGCCAGACGTGCGGTTCGCCTGCCAGCAACGCATGAACGCGTTCCCACGTGCGCACCGACGGCTCCGGCACGATGCGCCGGTACGCCGCCACGGCCTCGACTTCGGCGCCCGCTTCGCGCAAGCGATCGGCGAGCCATTCGCGGCCGCCGTCGCCGCGCACGATCAGCACGCGCTTGCCCTCGAACGCGTTCGCGCCGAGCGTCGCTTCGAGAGCGGCATAGAGGCCTTCGGAATCGAAGCGCCCGCCGTCGATGTCACGGCCGTTGCCGTCGGCGCTGGTTTGGCTGCTTTCGTTGCCGCTTTCGTTACCGCTGCCGCCTTTGTTATCGCTGCCGCTTTTGCCGCTGTTGCCATTGTCATCGCCGACGCTGCCATGCGCAGCCGGGCTGATTACCCGATACGCGGGCGCTTCGACGCCGCGCCGCGCGAGCGCCGCGACGCTGCCCGGCCCCACGACACCGATCGGCAACGCATGCGGCCAGATCGCGTCGAAGCGCGCGAACGCGCAATCGATCGCGTTCGGCGAGACGAACACGACCAGCGCGTAATTCGCGAGCGAAGCAAACGCGGCATCGAGCGGCGCGGCGTCCGCGACGGGCGCGATGTCGATCAGCGGGAAAGCGACCGTGTCGACGCCTTCGGCGGCGAGGCGCGCGGCCAATGCTTCGGACTGGCCCGCGGGCCGCGTGAGGACGACGGTCAGGCGTCCTGTCGCGCGTTCCATCACGTATCGGACGCGGAATCGTCCGCGCTGCTGAGCGAGCGCACGATCTCGAGCGCGCCCTGGCTTTCGAGTTCGCGCGCGACTTCGCGGCCCAGTTCGATCGCGCTCTCGACGGTCGACGCGGGCGACGAGCCGTGCGCATGCAGCACGCGCTGGCCGTCCGGCGTCGCGACGAGCGCGCGCAGATGCAAGGCGCCGTCATGCCACGTCGCATACGCCGCGAGCGGCACCTGGCAGCTGCCGCCCAGCGCGCGCGACACCATCCGTTCCGCTTCGACCGCGGCCGCCGTATGGTCGTGATGGAGCGGCGCAAGCCACGCGGCGAGGTCCGCGCGATCGGCGCGAATCTCGATGCCGAGCGCGCCCTGGCCCGCGGCGGGGAGGCTATCGAGCGGATCGAGCAGCCCGCGGATGCGGTTCGCGAGGCCAAGGCGCTTCAAGCCCGCCGCCGCGAGAATGATCGCCGCGTAGTCGCCGCGATCGAGCTTCGCGAGACGCGTATCGAGGTTGCCGCGCAACGGCTTGACGATCAGGTCGGGAAAGCGTGCGCGCAGATTCGCCTCGCGCCGCAGGCTCGATGTGCCGACCACGCTGCCCGGCGGCAGCGCGGACAGCGCGTCGTAGCTGTTCGATACGAATGCGTCGCGCGCGTCCTCGCGTTCGAGGATCGTGCTCAACGCGAAGCCCGGCGGCAATTCCATCGGCACATCTTTCAGCGAATGCACGGCCAGATCCGCGCGGCCGTCCGCCAGCGCGTTTTCGAGTTCCTTGACGAAAAGCCCCTTGCCGCCGACCTTCGAGAGCGTGCGATCGAGAATCTGATCGCCGCGTGTGGTGAGCCCGAGAATTTTGACGTCGCAGGATGGATATAATTTGTGCAGCGCACACCGCACATGCTCGGCCTGCCACATCGCAAGGCGGCTTTCACGCGAGGCGATCACGAGCGTGCTGGGTGGGGTCGCTGAGAGCGTCTCGGGATTCATTGCTGAGTCAAAAGTGAATGACGGGATCGATAAAAAACAATGTTAGCACGCGCTTAAGCGCTGGCCCCGCGGTTCTGCCGCGCTCTGTCGTCCGGCCGCGCAGCCTTGCCCGACAACGCAAATACGGAGGAGACAGCGCACCCGCGCATTGCGTGACGCATTGCGCAATCCACGCGCATCGATCAGCATGAAAACCACATCGGGCAATACACGTGCACGGTCGTTCGCGCGCCCGCACGCGGCCTGCGCGATGATGCGATGCATTGCCGCCGGCAGCAGCAGGATGCGGCAACATCATGCAGCACCCGCAGTGGCAGTTCCTCTCTCTTTAGACCTATAGACCCTGGCTTTCCAAGGAAACCCATCGTGACGTCTTCCGGATCGGCGCGCCGCGCGCGCCGCAATACTGCATCGCTTGAAAGCGGCATCGAACCCGCCGCTCGCGCGCTCGCGCAATCGGCCGCGGCTGCTGAAGCGGCCCCGGCCAACGGCAATGGCAATGGCAATGGCAGCGCCAACGGCGCGAGCGCCGGCCGCGCGCAACGAACCACCCAGGCAGCACGCATCGAGAAAGCGGACAGGACCGCCAGGCCGGTCAAGCCGCCGAAGGCCGTGCAGCCCGCCAAGGTCGCCAAAGCCGTTAAAGCCGCCCAATCCGCCCCCGCGGATAAGCACCTCGCCGACAAAGAAAAAGCGCACAAAGGCAAGCACGCCAAACCGGCCGCCAACGGCGCCGCCGGACCCGCGGCCACGCTCGCCGGTCAAAGCCGCGCGAAGCCGCGCCAGGCGGCCCGCGCCAACGCGCTCGACGGCGCCACCGCCACGCTCGCCGCGGCCGCGCCGAAAGACGGCCGCACGCGCGAAGACAAGGACCAGCCGCTTTTCGAAGACATCCGCTATCTGGGCCGTCTACTCGGCGACGTCGTGCGCGAGCAGGAAGGCGATGCGGTGTTCGACGTCGTCGAAACGATCCGCCAGACGGCCGTGCGCTTTCGCCGCGAGGACGACAGCGTCGCCGCCCAGGCGCTCGACAAGAAATTGCGCGCGCTGAATCCCGCGCAGACCGTCAGCGTCGTGCGCGCATTCAGCTTTTTCTCGCACCTCGCGAATATCGCGGAAGATCGCCATCACAACCGGCGGCGCCGGATTCACGAGCTGGCGGGTTCGTCCGCGCAGCCGGGCACGGTCGCGCATGCGCTCGAGCGGCTCGACAAGGCCGGCGCCGCGCCGACACCGGTCGTGCAGCAGTTCTTCGACGACGCGCTGATCGTTCCCGTGCTGACCGCGCATCCCACCGAGGTTCAGCGCAAGAGCATTCTCGATGCGCAGCACGATATCGCGCGCCTGCTGGCCGAACGCGACCAGCCGCTGACCGCGCGCGAGCGCGCGCAAAACGACGCGCTGCTGCGCGCGCGCGTCACGTCGCTGTGGCAAACGCGAATGTTGCGCGACTCGCGCCTGACCGTCGCCGACGAAATCGAAAATGCGCTGTCGTATTACCGCGCGACGTTCCTCGCCGAAATTCCCGCGCTCTATGCGGATATCGAAGCGGCGCTTGCCGAGCATGGCCTCGCCTCGCGTCTGCCGCCGTTCTTCCAGATGGGCAGCTGGATCGGCGGCGACCGCGACGGCAATCCGAACGTGACGGCCGAAACGCTCGAGCTCGCGATTTCGCGTCAGGCGGCCGTGATTTTCGAGCATTACCTCGAAGAGATTCACCAGCTCGGCGCCGAACTCGCGGTGTCGTACCTGCTCGCCGGCAGCAGCGACGCCTTGAAGGCATTGGCCGACGCGTCGCCGGACCGCTCGCCGCATCGCGTCGACGAGCCGTACCGTCGCGCACTGATCGGCGTCTACGCGCGCATGGCGGCCACCGCGCGCGAGCGCCTCGGCGAAGGCGTCGTCGCGATGCGGCAGGCGAGCCGCGATGCGCAACCGTACGCCGACGCCGACGAGTTCGTGCGCGATCTCGACGTGCTGACCGAATCGCTCGCGCAGCATCACGGCGAATCGCTCGCGACACCGCGGCTATCGCCGCTCGTACGCGCCGCCGAAGTGTTCGGCTTCCATCTCGCGTCGATCGATCTGCGCCAAAGCTCCGACGTACACGAAGCGGTGATCGCGGAACTGCTGCGGCGCGCGGGCGTGGTGGAAAACTATGCAGCGCTGTCTGAAGCCGAAAAGCTCGAAGTACTGCTCGCCGAGCTGGCGCAGCCGCGCCTGTTGCGTTCGCCGTACATCGACTATTCGGATCTCGTCAAAAGCGAGCTCGGCGTGCTCGAGGAAGCGCGCGTGGTCCGCCAGAAATTCGGCATTCGCGCGGTGCGCAACTACATCATTTCGCACACCGAGACGGTCAGCGATCTGATCGAAGTGATGCTGCTGCAGAAGGAAACCGGTCTGCTGCAAGGCCTCTTCGGCGCCGCGCATGCGCCGGCTCGCGCGGGCCTGATGGTCATTCCGCTCTTCGAGACGATCCCCGACCTGCGCAACGCGCCGCACATCATGCGCGACCTGATGGCGCTGCCCGGCGTCGAGGCGATCATCGAGCATCAGGGCAACGAGCAGGAAGTGATGCTCGGCTACTCGGACAGCAACAAGGACGGCGGCTTTCTGACGTCGAACTGGGAGCTGTACCGCGCGGAGCTCGCGCTCGTATCGCTCTTCAACGAACGCGGCGTCACGCTGCGGCTTTTCCACGGCCGCGGCGGTACGGTCGGCCGCGGCGGCGGCCCGACCTACCAGGCAATTCTGTCGCAGCCGCCGGGCACCGTCGACGGGCAGATCCGCCTCACCGAGCAGGGCGAAGTGATCGCGAGCAAGTTCGGCAATCCGGAGATCGGCCGGCGCAATCTCGAAACCGTGATCGCGGCCACGCTCGAAGCGTCGCTCGCGCCGCACGGCCATGCGCCGGCGCAGTTGCCCGCGCAACTGTCCGTCTTCGAGGAAACCATGCAAAGCCTCTCCGATGCGGCGATGCAGGCGTACCGCGCGCTCGTCTACGAGACGCCCGGCTTTGTCGACTACTTCTTCGCGTCGACGCCGATCACGGAAATCGCCGAGCTCAATATCGGCAGCCGGCCTGCGTCGCGCAAGCTGCAAGACCCGAAGAACCGCAAGATCGAAGACCTGCGCGCGATTCCATGGGGCTTTTCGTGGGGACAATGCCGCTTGCTGCTGACGGGCTGGTATGGCTTCGGCAGCGCGATCGGCGGCTGGCTCGAGGCATCGGCCAACGACAGCGAACGCACGCGCCGCGTGCAGCAGCTGCGCCAGATGCACAAGACGTGGCCGTTCTTTTCGAACCTGCTGTCGAACATGGACATGGTGCTCGCGAAGACCGACCTTGCGGTCGCGTCGCGTTACGCACAGCTCGTCGAAGACAAAAAACTGCGCAAGCTCGTATTCGAGCGCATCGTCGCGGAATGGGAGCGCACGTCGAACGTCCTGTCGGAAATCACCGGCAAGAAAGATCGGCTCGCCGATAATCCGCTGCTCGCGCGCTCGATCAAGAACCGCTTCCCCTATCTCGATCCGCTGAACCATCTGCAGGTCGAGTTGCTGAAGCGCCATCGCGCGGGCGACAAGAACACGCGTTTGCGGCGCGGCATTCATTTGACGATCAACGGAATCGCAGCCGGTTTGCGCAATACCGGTTAAGTACGGCTTCCGCGGTTATCGTTGCAAGGCACGCGGTGGCGCACACGCACCGCGTGCCTTTTTGCTTTTCCGCCGTCCTGCGAAGGGAGCGGACGAGCGGCTGCCGCAACCGTCTATCGCTTTCTGGCCTCGATCACGGTGGTGGTGCCGAGCGGCGAAACGACCTCGGCGGTCGCCGATCGAACGAGCCCCACGTGGCCGAGCAGCCGCTCGAAATCCTGCATGGTTCGCTCGCGGGCCCCGAAGTGGACGAGCATATTCAGATCCTGCAGCATCACGCGCGGCTCGTTGCCGTGCGGCTTGACCACCATCTCGATCACCGCGAGCCGGCTGTCCGGCCGCATGGCCCGTGCGCAGTTCGCGAGAATCTCCACACATCGTTCGTCGTTCCAGTCGTGCAGGATGTGCTTCAGCATGTAGAGATCGAACCCTGCGGGAACGTCTTTGAAGAAGTCTCCGCCGACAAACGAGAGCCGCGGCGCCAACGCGGTATTGACCGGATCGCGCGACGACTGCTCGACCGATGCGGGCGTATCCATCACGACGCCGTTCAAATGCGGCGTCTTCGCCAGCATCGGCCTGATCAGTTCGCCGGAGCCACCGCCGATATCCGCGACGGTGGCGATCGACGATGTGTCGATCGCTTGCGCGATCTGTTCGCCCACCGCATCCGATATGTCGGTCATCGCCCGAATCAGTACGGCGAGATCGGCCGGCGCACGACCGAGGTAGTCCCAAAAGTTTTCGCCTAGCGCCGCGGTATCCTGAGCGGCGCCGCTACGGATCGCCATCGGAAGCCGCCCCCAGATCTGCCAGGTGGCGGGGCCGCCCAGCAGACGCGACAGGCCGCGCACCGAGCCCGGCGCGCCTTCTTCGAGGGTCCGCAGCAGCGGCGTCGATGAATAGCGGGCGTTGGCATCGACGGTCACGAGTTCGAGCGGCACGGCGGCGTTCATCAAGCGGCGTGTCGTCTCTTCATCGGCTTCGATGCGCCGCGCGATGTCCGCGGCCGCCAGCGGACCGCTCGCGAGATGATCGGCAATGCCGAATTCGGCGAACGTGCGCACGACCTGACTGACAGCGAACCCATAAATCATCTGCATCATGCGCTCGGTGTTCGGGTCGAGCGCATGAGGCGGGCGTTGCAATGGCGGCTTCAAGGAGCTTGCACTCATTTACGTGTTCCCCACGGGAGAGGTTGGGACAGGAGGACCCTGTTCAGACACCGGCGCGATACAAAGTGATGAAGCGAATCGTGTAACCGGTGAACCCGTACTATGAGACGCGTGCTGTCGGTCCCTCGCTGCGTGCCGCGAAGCGGCACGTCAACGGGCGAACCAATATTGAGTGATGCGCTTGCCTGAGATAACGAGGTTCTTCCCTCTATTGCAAACTCGCGAACTTCGTTAATGCGCTTCGATCATCAGCGTATCGAGTTCGAAAGACCCATCCGTCTGCACCGCGAAGTACTCCCTCACTTCCTCCGGCGCGCTCTCCCACAGCGAACGGATTGCACTGACGCGCAGCGGCGGCGTGCGCATCCGCGTCACCCATGCGTCGAATTCGATCGGCAGCCGCCAGCGCTCTCTGACCTTCGCGGTAAAACCGGCCCGCTCGAAGAACGCCAGCCATTCGTCGGCGCGGTAGTCGCGGATATGCGATCCGTCGCGCAGCACCTCGACCGCCTGCAAGTGCGTATCGACAAGCGGATGATCGGCGCCCGCGATATCGATAAAGAGCGCATGGCCACCGGGCTTCAGCACGCGCCGCGCTTCGGCGAGCGCCTGTGGCACGTCGTGCCAGTGATGCGCGCTGAAGCGGCTCACCACCCAGTCGAACGAAGCATCGTCGAAAGGCAGGCTTTCGGCGGCGCCCTGCTGCGTGCGGATATTGGCCAGACCGCGATCGATCGCGGCCGTGTCGACTGTGGCGAGCATCGGGCCCGCAAGGTCGTACGCGACCACCGACTCGGCGTGCGGCGCCACCGCAAAGCTTGCGTGGCCCGCGCCGCAGCCCATGTCGAGCACGGCGCCTTTCGGCGCTTTGGCGACGAGTTCCGCGAGCGTTTGCAGATCCTTGCCCGTCGCGTGGACCGTGCTCGTCAGGTAGTGGGCGGCGGTCGCGCCGAATGCCTCGGCGACCTGGTCTCGATGTCTCATGGTTGACTCCTTGCTGGTTTCCTGGCCCGCGATTGGTGCTTCACGGTTCTGGTATGACGCATTTGTAAGGTATGCGTAAAATGTCGGCCCCTTGCGTGCGCGCTCTCGTATGCGTGGTGCGGACGCTTTCGTACGAATCGCCTTCGATGGCGCCGCGCGGCGCGCGCACGCGTGGCCCGAATCGCTACAATAGAGCGCCGCCTGTACCGGTACAAGGCAAGCAGCTATTCTGGTATCGACAACACCTGCCTCCCCCGCCCATGACCTCGCCGTCCGACGCCCCGACACCCGAACCACAGCAGGAACCTGAGCAGCAACCTGAGCACGACCCCGCGTACGACACAACGCCCGCGCTCGATGCGACGCCCGCCCGCGCGCTCGGCGACTTCATCCGCGCGCATCGCGAACGGCTTTCGCCGCTCGCGGTCGGCTTGCCGCCGGGCCCGCGCCGCCGCACGCCCGGGTTGCGCCGCGAGGAAGTCGCGCAGCTGTGCGGCGTGAGTCCGACGTGGTACACGTGGATCGAACAAGGGCGTCCGGTGTCGGCCTCGGCCGATGCGCTGGCGCGCATCGCGGTGGCCCTGCAGCTGTCGCGCGCCGAACGTGCGTATCTGTTCGAGCTCGCGGCGCAGCGCGACCCGGCCGAACCCGACACGGGCGGCACCGACGCGCCCGCCATGCTGCTCAAGACCGTCCAGCTCGTCCAGTCGCCTGCCTACGTGCTCGACCGCCAATGGAACGCGATCGCATGGAACGCGCCGGCGGCGGACCTGTTCGTCGGCTGGCTCGACGACGACCACGACCGCAATCTGCTGCGCTATACGTTCCTGTCGCCGGTCGGGCATGCGCTGATCGTCGACTGGGAATCGCGCGCGCAGCGCCTCGCCGCCGAATTCCGCGCGGACTCGATCCGCCATCTGAACGATGCGCCGACGCGCGCGCTGATCGACGCGCTGGTCGGCGAAAGCGATGCATTCGCGCATTTCTGGGCATCGCAGGACGTCGGCGAGCGCGAAGGCGGCCGCCGCGAGTTCGACCATCCGCGCCATGGGCGCATCGCCTACGATCAGATCACGTTCAAGCCCGCGCATCGCGAGGACTTGAAGCTTGTGGTGCTGGTGCGCGAAGGCTAACGGCCGGGCGGAACACGACCCACTGACGCGGCTCGCCAGGCGCGCCGCGATTGCCACGCGAAGCAGATTTCTGCTCGCCGGATGCTAAAATCTGCTTTTTCGCCAACGCGCGCGGCGCAAATCTGCTCCACAGGCAGAATGCAAGCAGAATGATCGGGCACCCACGCGCCGCGCCGTCCGTGTTCCTCCACCCGCATTGATCGCCACTCGCGTCCTCACATCATGACGTCCCAACTGCACAAAAAAGGCGAAGCCTGGTCGGCTCGCTTCTCGGAGCCGATGTCGGAACTCGTCAAGCGCTATACGTCGTCGGTTTTCTTCGACAAGCGTCTCGCGTTCGTCGATATCGAAGGGTCGCTTGCGCATGCATCGATGCTCGCCGCGCAGAAAATCATCTCCGCCGCCGACCTCGCGGCCATCGAGCGCGGCATGGCGCAGATCAAGGGTGAAATCGAGCGCGGCGAATTCGAATGGCTGCTCGATCTCGAAGACGTGCATCTGAATATCGAGGCGCGCCTCACGGCGCTGATCGGCGATGCAGGCAAGCGCCTGCATACGGGCCGCTCGCGCAACGACCAGGTCGCCACCGACATCCGCCTCTGGCTGCGCGGCGAAATCGACCGCATCGGCGGCCTGCTGAAGGATCTGCGCGGCGCGCTGATCGACCTCGCGGAACAGAACGCCGCCACGATCATGCCGGGCTTCACGCATCTGCAGGTCGCGCAGCCGGTCACGTTCGGGCACCACCTGCTCGCCTACGTCGAAATGTTTTCGCGCGACGCCGAGCGCATGCGCGATTGCCGTACGCGCGTGAACCGCCTGCCGCTCGGCGCGGCGGCGCTCGCGGGCACCAGCTATCCGATCGACCGCCATGCGGTGGCGAAGACGCTCGGCTTCGACGGCATCTGCGCGAACTCGCTCGACGCGGTATCCGACCGCGACTTCGCGATCGAATTCACGGCGGCCGCGGCGCTCGTCATGACGCACGTCTCGCGCTTCTCCGAAGAACTCGTGCTGTGGATGAGCCCGCGCGTCGGCTTTATCGATCTCGCCGACCGCTTCTGCACGGGCTCGTCGATCATGCCGCAGAAGAAGAACCCTGACGTGCCCGAACTCGCGCGCGGCAAGACGGGCCGCGTGAACGGCCATCTGATGGCGCTGCTCACGCTGATGAAAGGCCAGCCGCTCGCCTACAACAAGGACAACCAGGAAGACAAGGAACCGCTGTTCGATACCGTCGATACGGTGGCGGATACGCTGCGCATCTTCGCGGAAATGGTGGCCGGCATCACGGTCAAGCCGCAGACAATGCGCGCCGCCGCCCTGCAAGGTTTCTCGACGGCAACCGACCTCGCCGACTACCTCGTCAAGCGCGGCCTGCCGTTCCGCGATGCGCACGAAGCGGTCGCGCATGCGGTGCGGATCTGCGTCGATCGCAACTGCGATCTCGCGGACCTCTCGCTCGACGAAATGAAGCGCGAACTGCCGAACGTCGCGCATCTGATCGGCGACGATGTGTTCGAGTATCTGACGCTCGAGGGCTCGGTCGCGAGCCGCAACCATCCGGGCGGCACGGCGCCGGATCAGGTGCGCGCGGCAGTCAAGGCTGCGCGCGCGGCGTTGAAATAAGCTAGTCGTTGCCCGCCGTCTCGGCGAGCTTCTTCAGCGTCGCGACGCGCGCGCCGATCAGATCGATGCGCTGACGCGCATCGCCGAGCGGCGCGGTGGCATCGCGATACGCGAGCCACGCCTGTTGCGCGCGCCACAGCACCGGCCACGAGCGCTGCGGCATCTTGTTCACGAGGCGCCGGTAGTACTGGTTGACGTCGGCGCTCGCATGCACGCACTGCGGGTCGGCCAGACAGGCGCGCAGCGGCGGCGCATCGAGCCCGCCCGTCCTTGCAACGACCGCGCGCAACGCAAGCGCGCGATCGCGCACCGGCTGCAAACGCAAATCGCCTTCCGAGAGCTGGTAGCGTGTGCCGTGCGTCGTCGCGGTGACGGCGGCGAGCATCTGCATCTCCGCTTCGCGCCATGCCTTCCAGCTGTCTTCGCTCGCTTGCCAGCGCTTGCGCTGCGCGGGCGGCACTTTCGCGAGCAGCGTCTGGAACGATTGATCGATCGACGCTTGCCATGCAAGCCGCGCCGTATCCATGCACTGCAGTTGCCCCGACGTCGACGACATGTCGGCGCGCGCGAGGCACGTGCGCATGGCCGCATCGATCGGATCGGCCGCGGCCACTTCGGCAAGCGCGGCCGACGGCCACGCGGCAAGGCCAACCCATACCGCAGCAGCAACTGATATCGCAGCCGCCGATGCCCGCGCCAATCTCGCCAACCACGCGCGACCGACCGCGACCGCCGGCGCCACTGCCAAACCCGTCAAACCCGTCAAACCCATCGCACCCTTCACCATCCGCCTGCCCGCCGTCAGTTGCGCACGCAATCGACGAAGTACTCGACGCGGCCGTTGATCACTTCGCCGACCAGCCCGTGGATATCGGTGTGGAAACCCGGGAAGCGCTCGTTGAATTCGCGCGCGAACTGCAGATAGCTGACGATCGTCCGGTTGAAACGCTCGCCCGGGATCAGCAGCGGAATACCCGGCGGATACGGCGTGAGCAGGATCGACGTGACGCGGCCTTCGAGTTCGTCGATCGGCACCCGGTCGATCTCGCGGTGCGCGAGCTTCGCGAACGCGTCGGACGGCTTCATCGCGGGCTCCATGTTCGACAGGTACATCTCGGTCGTGAGGCGCGCGATGTCGTTCGCGCGGTAGACGCTGTGAATCTGCTCGCACAGATCGCGCAGGCCGATGCGCTCATAGGCCGGATGCTGCGCGACGAATTCGGGCAGCACGCGCCACAGCGGCTGGTTGTTGTCGTAGTCGTCCTTGAACTGCTGAAGTTCGGTGACCATCGAGTTCCAGCGACCCTTCGTGATGCCGATCGTGAACATGATGAAGAACGAGTAGAGCCCCGTCTTCTCGACAATGATGCCGTGCTCGGCCAGATACTTCGTGACGATCGCGGCCGGAATGCCGGTTTCGCCGAACTCGCCGTCCACCGTGAGCCCCGGCGTGATGATCGTGGCCTTGATCGGATCGAGCATGTTGAAGTTGTCGGCGAGCGCGCCGAAGCCGTGCCAGTGATCGTTCGGGCGCAGCATCCAGTCTTCGCGCGAGCCGATGCCCTCTTCGGCGAGTTCGTCCGGGCCCCAGACCTTGAAAAACCAGTCGGCGCCGAATTCGTCGTCGACCTTGCGCATCGCGCGGCGGAAGTCGAGCGCCTCGGCAATCGATTCCTCGACCAGCGCCGGGCCGCCCGGCGGCTCCATCATCGCCGCGGCCACGTCGCACGACGCAATGATCGCGTACTGCGGACTCGTCGACGTATGCATCAGGTACGCCTCGTTGAAGCGATGGCGGTCGAACGTGCTGTTCTCCGAGTCCTGCACGAGAATCTGCGACGCTTGCGAGATGCCCGCGAGCAGCTTGTGCGTGGAGTGCGTCGCGAACACGAGCGCGCCGGTGCGCGGGCGGCCTGCGCCGATCGCGTGCATGTCCTGATAGAACTCGTGGAACTCGGCGTGCGGCAGCCACGCTTCGTCGAAATGCAGCGTGTCGAGCAGATCGCCCAACAGGTCCTTGATCATCTCGACGTTGTAGATCACGCCGTCGTACGTGCTTTGCGTGATGGTCAGAATGCGCGGCTTGAGGTTCGGGTTCTTCGCCAGCGCCTCGCGTGCGAACGGGTTCGCCTCGATCTTCTTGCGAATGTTTTCCGGCTTGAACTCGTCGCGCGGAATCGGCCCGATGATGCCGAAATGATTGCGCGTCGGCGTGAGAAACACCGGAATCGCGTGCGTCATGGTGATCGCGTGCAGGATCGACTTGTGGCAATTGCGGTCGACCAGCACGATGTCGCCCGGCGCGACCGTCGCATGCCAGACGATCTTGTTCGACGTCGACGTGCCGTTGGTCACGAAAAACAGATGGTCGGCGCTGAAGATGCGCGCCGCGTTGCGCTCCGATGCGGCGACCGGGCCCGTGTGATCGAGCAGCTGGCCGAGTTCGTCGACCGCATTGCAGACGTCCGCGCGCAGCATGTTCTCGCCGAAGAACTGGTGGAACATCTGGCCGAGCGGGTTCTTCAGGAATGCGACGCCGCCCGAGTGACCCGGGCAGTGCCACGAATACGAACCTTCTTCGGCATACTGCACGAGCTCCTTGAAGAACGGCGGCGCGAGCGAATCGAGATACACCTTCGCTTCGCGAATGATGTGCCGCGCAACGAATTCCGGCGTGTCCTCGAACATGTGAATGAAGCCGTGCAACTCGCGCAGGATGTCGTTGGGCAGGTGGCGCGAGGTGCGCGTCTCGCCGTACAGGAAGATCGGAATATCGGCGTTGCGGCGTCGCACCGCGGCGACAAAAGCGCGCAGGTCGACGATCGCCGGCGCGAGCTCGGGCGCGTCGCTGTCGGTCGTGTTTTCGACGTACGGCAAGAGCTCGTCGTCGTCGATCGACAGGATGAAGCACGAGGCGCGGCTCGACTGCTGCGCGAACGAGGTCAGATCGCCATAGCTCGTCAGCCCGAGCACTTCCGCGCCTTCTTTCTCGATCGCTTCGGCAAGCGCCCGGATGCCGGAACCCGAGATGTTCTCGGAGCGGAAATCTTCGTCGATGATGACGACGGGAAAACGAAACTTCATGGGGCGATTCTCCAAAAAGAACGACCGCTGCCTGTCCATGTTGTCAGCAGCGGTCCCCGTATTGCGGTCAGTCAGCGCGCGATGGGAGCGTCACGTTTTCGGCAACGTCACGCCGTGCTGACCTTGGTATTTGCCGCCGCGATCCGCGTACGACACGTCACAAATTTCGTCGCTCTCGAAAAACAGCACCTGCGCGACCCCTTCGTTCGCGTAGATTTTCGCAGGCAACGGTGTCGTATTCGAGAACTCGAGCGTGACGTGCCCTTCCCACTCCGGCTCGAACGGCGTCACGTTGACGATGATGCCGCAGCGCGCATACGTCGACTTGCCGAGACACACGGTCAGCACGCTGCGCGGAATGCGGAAGTACTCGACGGTGCGCGCGAGCGCGAACGAGTTCGGCGGGATGATACAGACATCGCCCTTGAAATCGACAAACGACTTCTCGTCGAAGTTCTTCGGATCGACGATCGTCGAATTGATGTTCGTGAAAATCTTGAATTCGTCTGCGCAGCGGATATCGTAGCCGTAGCTCGACGTGCCGTAGCTGACGATCTTGCGGCCGTCCTCGGACGTACGGATCTGCGACGGCTCGAACGGCTCGATCATCTTGTGCCCGGCGGCCATGCGCCGGATCCACTTGTCGGACTTGATGCTCATAGGGTGAACGCTGACGTGACGGTGGTAACGGGTAGACCCGGGGGTTTCACCAGAGGTAAAACCGGGGATGAACGCCGCGCCGGGCCGGTTTTCGAAAGCCTTGCCGGTGCCGGATGCGGGATCGGACAGGCCTCGACCGGCGGCCGCGGTCGGACGAAAGGCGCTTATTTTACGCGAAGGGAGCGGGGCGCCGCGCTTACTGCGTGCGGATCAATCCGCACGCGATCGCCGAGCCTGGGCCGCGCTGCGGATACGCGTAAGGGTCGGTCGGATCGTGATGCAGCAGCACCGAGCGCTGCAGCACCGAGCGCACGCCGTCGAGCGAGACGTCCGGCGCGACGATAAAGCCCGTTGCGCCACCGGTGCTGTCGGCGTGGATGTTGCCGAGGTCGCCCTCGACGCGTGCGCCGTTCTTCAGACGCTCGGCGGCCGGCGAGAAGACGGCGCCGGCGCTCGAGCCGTCGGCGGCGTTGCAATCGCCGCGCTCATGCACCTGCAAGGCGTGATCGCTGCCGGGCGGCAAGCCGATCAGGTTGTAGGTGACCTGCACGCCGTCCGAACGCTCGATGAACGTGACGGTGCCGCGCGCCTGGTTGCCGAGCGTAGGCAGCAGTTGCGCGACCGCCCGCTTCTCCTGCGGTTGCAGGAAGGACGTGCAGCCGGCGAGCAGCACGCCAGTGGCAGCCATGACGATAAGCGCTATGAAGGCTTGCATCGCACGGCCGTCGATTCGTTTTCTCATGCGATCCTCTTGTCGAGCGCCGGCCACCCCTGCGGCCGCCTTGCCAGACCTGATGAAGACCACATGATACCGCGAGCAGCCTTGCAAAACGCCGTACGAGGCGTCCGGACCGCTCGCGCACGGCTCGCGATACACGCGTGCCGCGCACGAACGCGAAAGGCCTGCATGCCCGATCGGGCTCAGGTGTTCTGCACGACGATCGTCGGGAACTTCGACGACATGTCGCGCGCCCGCTCGGCGATATGGATCGCGACCTTGCGCGCGATGCTGCGATAGATTTCGGCGACGCGGCCCTCCGGATCGGCGACGACGGGCGGCTTGCCGGAGTCGGACTGCTCGCGAATCGCGATATCGAGCGGCAGGCTGCCGAGCACATCGACACCGTACTCCTTGCCCATGCGCTCGCCGCCGCCCGCGCCGAAGATATGCTCTTCGTGACCGCAGTTCGAACAGATATGCACGGCCATGTTTTCGACGATGCCGAGAATCGGAATGCCCACTTTCTCGAACATCTTGAGGCCCTTCTTCGCGTCGAGCAGCGCGATGTCCTGCGGGGTCGTGACGATCACCGCGCCCGTCACCGGCACGCGCTGCGAGAGCGTCAGCTGGATGTCGCCGGTACCCGGCGGCATGTCGACGATCAGGTAATCGAGCTCGCGCCAGTTCGTCTGGCGCAGCAGCTGTTCGAGCGCGGAGGTGGCCATCGGGCCGCGCCACACCATCGGGTTGTCCTGCTCGATCAGAAAGCCGATTGAATTCGCCTGCATGCCGTAGCCCGTGAGCGGATGCATCGACTGGCCGTCGGGCGACTCGGGGCGGCCCGTGATGCCGAGCATCATCGGCAGCGACGGGCCGTAGATGTCCGCATCGAGAATGCCGACCGACGCGCCTTCGCTGGCGAGCGCAAGCGCCAGATTGACCGCGGTCGTGCTCTTGCCGACGCCGCCCTTGCCCGACGCGACGGCGACGATGTTCTTCACGTTCGGCAGCAGCTTCACGCCGCGCTGCACGGTATGCGCGGCGATCTCCTGCGACACCTGCACCTCGGTTTGGGCGACGCCCGGCACCGCGGCGAGCGCGCCGGCGACAAGCGCGCGGATCGCGTCGAACTGCCGTTTGGCCGGATAGCCGAGCACCACATCGACGCTGACCGTGGCGCCCTCGACCTTGATGTTCTTAAAGCTCTTCGCGGCGGCGAACGGCCGACCCGTGTTGGGGTCGGTGATGGCCGCGAGAGCGGCATCCACCTGGGCCCGATCGATACTCATTGAGACTCCGTGGGAACGCTGGGCGCGCGGCGGAATCGAAATTTCGCCAGCGGCCGGAATTGAAATAAATTGTTATCCAGGATTGCGTAAAACCGGTCGCGCAGGCACGCTTGCCGCGCGACCAGCAAGAGGGCCGAATCGCTGGTGCTTCAATCGTCATTGTAGTGGCTGGTGTCGGCACATGCCGGAAGACCCTTTTTGGTTGTCGGTCCGCGCATGAGTGGGCGCGATGCGGCTTCGGGCCGGGCTCTTGCCCGGCGCGACAAGACCGCCACCGCCGCCGCATGCCAGCCGTCTCTTGTTGCCGGCTTGTTTGACTCAAAGAAAGGACCTGAAAATGAATGCGAAAATCATGACTCGCCTCTCCGTAATCGCCATCGCGGGCGCGCTCGTCACCGGCTGCGCCACGCAGCAAGGCACCAACACGGCGGTCGGCACGGGCGTCGGCGCGGGCACGGGCGCCGCGCTTGGCGCGATCTTCGGCGGCGGCAAGGGCGCGGCCATCGGCGCCGGTGTCGGCGCGGCCGTCGGCGGCATCACGGGCTACAACTGGGAGAAGATCCATAACAAGCTCTCCGGTGCGACGAAGGGTACGGGCACGCAGATCACCGAGCAGCCGGACGGCTCGCTCAAGCTGAACATCCCAAGCTCGGTCACGTTCGATACGAACAGCTACGCGATCAAGCCGTCGTTCCAGCCGGTGCTCGCCCAGGTTGCGCAAACGCTGAACCAGAACCCGGAAGTGATCGCGCAAGTGGTCGGCCATACGGACAGCACGGGTCAGGCGGCCTACAACCAGACGCTATCGGTGAACCGCGCGGAAAGCGTGACCAGCTACCTTGCCTCGCAAGGCGTCGCGCCGCAGCGTCTGTCGGCGACCGGCATGGGTGCAAGCCAGCCGATCGCGGACAACAACACGGAGGCGGGCCGCGCGGCCAACCGCCGCGTCGAAATCTATCTGCGCGCAACGGCGCAGCCGGGTCAGGCGCGTCCGCAATAACCGCAATAAGCGCATTAGCCGCAGTAACGATCGGGAGCGGGCGGCGCGGGCAAGTTGCCGGGAGATCGGTAAGACGACTCGGCCGGATCGCCCGGAAGCCTTGGCTGCAGGGGTTTTCCGCCGCCCGAAAAAGCGGGACTGAAGGGTTCGTCTAAGGCGAACGAAAATTTTTCGAACTCTTGGGCTCGACCGCTGTCTTTATTAACGGTACGTGTGCGGTTCGTCCGCCGCGTCACCATTCTCCTCTTGTCGTTGTTGCTCCGGGGCCCATTAGCCCCGGTTTTTTTTGGTGCGTCCGGACCGCTGAAAGCCTTTGCCGGCGCCGCTGCGCGGCCCTTCGGCGAAGCCTGGCGGAACGCCTCCCACGCATGTGTGCCGGACGGCGACACAGCATCAGCCGGCCGGTCCCCGCCTTCCCTCTTTCTGCGCATCCGCCCAATTATCGGGACGGACACGCCGAGAACCCGTTTGGGAGAATGAAAGCCTTCGGCATCGCGAACCTATTTCGCGAGCCGTCTGAGGTTCGCGCGTGCACGCGCCTGGCTCAGCCGCTTCAGGACGCTGTTTTCGTGCGGGTCGCCGTAGTGGAACAGCGCCGTGCTGCGAATGCTGGTCGGCAGGCAGGCCTCGTTCGCATGCAGCGAGCGCATTCCCCAGAAGAAATAGATATTGCCCGGTTCGAGCGGCACCGGCTTCGCGCCGAGCCGGCGCTGCACCGCCGGCGCGCGCCAGAAGCGGCAGGCGGTCCGGCTTTCGATAATCGCCTTCTCGAGAATGTTCAGCATGACCGGGCCGCGTACATGCCGCATGTTCGGGTACATCACGAGGTCGCCGCGCGGTTCGTTCGGCTGGTTCGGAATCAGCACGGGAACCAGTGCGGTCACCACATACGAGTCGTAGTGGAACAGGTTCGCGTGACGCAGGCCGTGCGTGCCGGCCAGCACGCGCAGCACGGGCAGGATCCGCTTGCTGAGCGGGTCTTCGTGCATCGCACGGTGGTAAAGACCCTCGAGCACCATCCGGAAGCCGCGCGCGCTGAAGATCGCGTTGAGCGGGCTGTCGGCGATCCAGTCCTGACCGCGCAGGCCGAAGTACTGGCCGCCGCGCTCGACGAGCTCGGCGGTGATGAATTCCCGCATCGGCGCGAGCACCGAATCGGGCACGACATTGTGCAGGACGCCGAACCCCTGCTGATTGATCGACGTGAACAGGTTCTCCACGTCCGTCATGTCGACGGACGCAAGCAGCTCGTGATCGAGCGCCGCATTGGCCATCATTCTTAACTCCTTCGTTCGCGTCACGCGGCGCTCCCGCTGCGCGCGTAACGTGGCGACCGGATCAACGCGGTTGATGCCGGCTCGCTTATCGGTGACTTCGGTTGACTATGGCGGACCGCATGGGAAGCGCGAATCGCATAAGAAGCGGAATGCATACGAACAGTAAGATCGCGCATGGGGCCGCACTGTGCGCTCGCCAACGCAGGCGGGGGGAACAAACCGATGACGCGTGGAATAACGCGGTCTCGCGCACGTTGTCGAGCAACCGTTTCCGACGGCAACGCGCAACGATCCTGCATTCAGGGACACGCTGGTAAAATCGGTTGAATCAAAGCTGGTTCCGTCTTCCCTCGGCAGAACCCCACCTCCCCGCAGGCCGGACAATTCCCGTATATCACCCCGTATGTCAGTCTCTACCGATATCAACGCCGTGGACCTCAACGCCACCGACCTCGCCGCCGGGCTAAAGCCCGCCGGTACGCCGCCCGCCCGCCGCCAGATCCTCGTCACGTCGGCGCTGCCCTATGCGAACGGCCAGATCCATATCGGCCACCTCGTCGAATACATCCAGACGGACATCTGGGTCCGCGCGCTGCGCATGCACGGGCATGAGGTCTACTACGTCGGCGCCGACGATACGCACGGCACGCCGATCATGCTGAAAGCCGAGCAGGAAGGCGTCACGCCGAAGCAGCTGATCGAGCGCGTGTGGAACGAACACACGCGCGACTTCAACAACTTCGGCATTTCGTTCGATCACTACTACACGACCGACTCCGAAGAAAACCGCGTGCTGTCGGAATCGATCTATCTCGCGCTGCGCGACGCGGGGCTCATCGATGCGCGCGAAATCGAGCAGGCGTACGACCCGGTCAAGGAGATGTTCCTGCCCGACCGCTTCATCAAAGGCGAGTGTCCGAAGTGCGGCTCGAAGGACCAGTACGGCGACAGCTGCGAAGTGTGCGGCTCGACCTATTCGCCGACCGATCTGATCAATCCGTATTCGGTCGTGTCGGGCGCGACGCCGGTGCGCAAGAAGTCGACGCACTACTTCTTCCGCCTGTCGGACCCGCGCTGCGAGGAATTCCTGCGCGGCTGGGTCGGCGGCCTCGCGCAGCCCGAAGCGACCAACAAGATGCGCGAATGGCTCGGCGCGGCCGGCGATGCCAGGCTCGCCGACTGGGACATCTCGCGCGACGCGCCGTATTTCGGCTTCGAGATTCCCGATGCGCCGGGCAAGTACTTTTACGTATGGCTCGATGCGCCGGTCGGTTACTACGCGAGCTTCAAGAACCTGTGCGACAAGCGCGGCATCGACTTCGACGCGTGGGTCCGCCAGGGCTCGAGCACCGAGCAGTATCACTTCATCGGCAAGGACATTCTGTACTTCCATACGCTGTTCTGGCCCGCGATGCTCGAGTTCTCGGGCCATCGCACGCCGACCAATGTTTTCGCGCACGGCTTTCTGACCGTCGACGGCGCGAAGATGTCGAAGTCGCGCGGCACGTTCATTACCGCGAACAGCTATATCGAAGCGGGCATGAACCCCGAGTGGCTGCGCTACTACTTCGCGGCGAAGCTCAATGGCACGATGGAAGACATCGACCTGAACCTCGAAGACTTCCAGGCGCGCGTCAATAGCGACCTCGTCGGCAAGTACGTGAATATCGCGAGCCGCGCGGCGGGCTTCCTGCTCAAGCGCTTCGACGGCCGCGTGCAGGACAGCGCGATGCATCATCCGCTGCTTGGCACGCTGCGCGCCGCGCTGCCGCAGATCGCCGCGCATTACGAAGCGCGCGATTACGGCCGCGCGCTGCGCCAGACGATGGAACTCGCCGACGCGGTGAACGGCTACGTCGATACCGCGAAGCCTTGGGATCAGGCGAAAGACGCGGCCAACGCAGTCGCCTTGCACGAGACGTGCAGCGTCAGCATCGAGGCGTTCCGTTTGCTGTCGCTTGCGTTGAAGCCGGTGCTGCCGGATGTCGCGCAAGCGGCCGAAGCGTTCCTCGGCATCGAACCGCTCGTGTGGGCCGATGCGCAGCGGCCGCTGTCGTCGGCGCACCCGATCAATGCGTACAAGCATCTGATGACACGCGTCGATCCGAAGCAGATCGATGCGCTGCTCGAAGCGAACCGCTCGTCGCTGCAGGCGACGACGTCGGCGCCCGCGCCGGCGGACGCGAATCGCGCTGCTGTTGCGCCGGCGCAGGGCAAAGCCGCCAGGGCCGCCACGGTCACGCAGAACGGCGTGGACGCGAACGGCAAGGAAGCGGAATCGTCGATCATCTCGATCGACGACTTCGCGAAGATCGATCTGCGCATCGCGAAGATCGTCGACTGCAAGGCCGTCGAGGGTTCGGACAAGCTGCTGCAACTCACGCTCGACGTCGGCGAAGAAAAAACGCGCAACGTGTTTTCGGGCATCAAGTCCGCGTACCAGCCGGAGCAGCTGGTCGGCAAGCTCACGGTGATGGTCGCGAACCTCGCGCCGCGCAAGATGAAGTTCGGCCTTTCCGAAGGGATGGTGCTCGCGGCATCGGCCGCCGATGAGAAGGCCGAACCCGGCATTTATGTGCTCGAGCCCGACAGCGGCGCAAAGCCGGGTATGCGCGTGAAGTAACGAAGCAACCGGCGCCCCGTGCATGCGTACGGGGCGCGCATGCGGTGCGCCGGGTGGGCGCCACCGCTGTACGTGATCAATCCGCCTGGCGGAAAACCGACTGATACACGTAAAGCCCGGGTGTCCCGCCCGTCATCACGAACAGCACGCTGTCTCCCGGCGTGTAACGTCCCTGCCGGATTGCCGCCAGCAAGCCCGCGAAAGCCTTGCCCGAATACACGGGGTCGAGCAGCAAACCTTCGTGCGCGGCAAGCAGCCGTACGGCTTCGATCATCGGATCGGTCGGTAACCCGTAACCGGGGCCGCGAAATGCTCCGTCGACGTCGATCGTTTCCTCGCCGGGCAAACGGGAATCGCCGAGCAGCTGCAGCGTGTCGCGCGCGAGCTGCAAGGTTTTTTGCCGGGTCGGCTCCGGGTCGGCCAGCACCGAATACGAACGCACCGTCGCCGCGCCGCGATCGAGCATCGTGAAGCCGGCCGCCAGTCCCGCATGCGTGCCGCCGCTGCCGTTCGCGACCACGACCTCGCGAAAACACTCGCCCAGCGCCTCCTCCTGCCCGACGATTTCGAGCGCGCAGCGCACATAGCCGAGCGCACCCAGCGCGGTCGAGCCGCCGGAAGGCATCACATACACCTTGCGGCCCGCCGCGCGCAACGCCTTCGCGCGCTGCTGCGCGAGCGCGAACGGATCCGAGCCGGCTGCCGAGATGCTCACGTGCGCGCCGAACAGATGGTCGAGCAGCACATTGCCGTTGTCTTCGTAGCCATCCTCCGCGCGCGGCACCGCGCGGCTCAGCATCAGTTCGCACGCGAGGCCGAGCTTCGCCGCGGCCGCCGCGGTCAGCCGCGCGTGATTCGACTGCACGCCGCCGACGGTGATGAGCGTATCCGCGCCCTCGGCTTGCGCCGCGCCCAGATGGAATTCGAGCTTCCGCAGCTTGTTGCCGCCGCCCCCGCCCAGCTCCATATGATCGTCACGTTTGACAAAGATCTTGATGCCCCGGCAGGCATCGCCGAGCCCATGCTCGAGACGCTCGAGCCGCTGGATCGGCGTGGGTGCCGTAAAGAGCGCAATGCGCGGAAACCTCGCGAGCGCGGTCTGAATCGATACTGTCATCTGAATTCCCCATAAGTGAACACCCACGCGAGGCCCGCCCCGACAGGCTGCGGGCCACATCCGCGCGATCACCGCCACGGCCACCGGTCAAAACGCCGCGTATAGAGCAGATCCATGCCCTGGAACGTGCCGCCATACGCGGCCACGGACCAGTAGCGCGTGAGGTTCAGCGTCGCCTTGATCGCATTGCTCGCCGACTGCAAGCCCTGCTCGTAACCGACGACAAAGCGCTCGTTGATCGCCTTCGACACCATCACGACCTGCGGGTCGGTCAGGCCGACCTCGCTTCGCCCGATCGAAAACTCGTCGAGTCCGAAGGTCTGCGCGATGCGCTTGCCGCTCGCGCTGCCGAGCAGCGCGAGCGCGGTTGTCATGGTGCTCTGCTGGCCCAGGTTGTTGCCCTGATCGGTGCCGTGGCCGAACAGCAGCCACGACAGCTTTTCGTTGTCCGGCACGGTCGGCTCGGAGACGAGCTTCGCGACCGGCGACTGGATCGTGCCCGTTACCTGCACGCCCGCTTCGACCTCCTGATTGCGGCGCATCGCAAGGATATTGATGCCCGGATTCGCCACCGGTCCGTTGAACGTGAAGAAGCCGTTCTCGATCGTCAGCTTGCGGCCGAACGCCGTATAGCTCGACCCTTCGGTCACGCGCACGTTGCCGATCGCGCGCAGCGGCATGTTCGGCGCGGACAGCGCCGTAATCGTGCCGCGCAGCCCGACGTCGGCGCCCTGGCCGCGGAAGCGGAAGTCGTTGCCGAGATTGATATCGATATTCGCGCGCGGCGCGAACGTGCCGACCGGCCTGTTCGAATTGCCGACCTCGGGCGCTTTGCCGCCGATCACCGAACCGTCCGGCCGCACGATCACGACATCGTCGCCAAGGCTCGGCGCGCCCTGCTCGGGCATATCGAAGAGCGCATGCTCGACGTTGAACTTGCCGTTGATCTCAAGCCCGCCCTGCTGGCCCGCATTCGCGACGCTCGCGCTGCCCGATAGCGTCAGTTGCCGTTCCGGCGAGGCGAACAGTTCGAGATGATCGGCGACGATGCTCGCGGTCAGATCCGGCTCGGCGTTATCGAGCCGCACGCGGCCGGTCGCGCGCAGCGTGCCGTCCCCGCCGTGAAACTCGACCTGCTGGAACTCGACGAGATTCTCCGACAGCGCGATGCGCACGACGCCGTTTTTCAACTGCACGCCGAGATCGACCGCGGTCGCGGACAGGCCGTCGCCGATCAGCGAGCCCGACAGATTCGGCTTCGCCACCGTGCCGCCGAGCGCGAGACGCAGCGCGAGATGGCCGTCGAGCAGATAGCTCGGGCCGAGCAGGCCGCCGGTCGTTTTCAGCGACGGCACGTTGGCGTCGATCTTGCCCGTCAACGGCGCGTTTTCGTCGAGCGTGAGCGTGCCGTCGCGCATCGCGAGCGCCGTGTGCGCCTCGGCATCGATCACGCCGAGGCGGCTTGCCTGTGCGTGCGCGGTCAGGTTCACGCGATTGCCGGCGGCGAAGTCGGCGCGCGTCGAGATATCGGTGATGCCGAGCGACGCGAGGCCGCGTCCGACCTCGACCGTCACGTCGCCGGTGCGGCGCTTCAGCTGGATATGGCCGCTCGAGGTGTCGCCGAGCGCGAAATCCCAGTCGCCGTCGAACACGAGGTCGGTTTTCGTCAACGGCGCCGCGCCGGTGAACTCCTGGCGCAGCTGCTGCAGGCGCGTGACCGAGATGCCCGTGAGCGTGCCGGCCGAGCGCACGCGCCCGTGGTCGTAGGCGAGCGACTTCAGATCGAGCACCGCGCCTTCGAGCGTGATGCGCGTCGCGCCGAGCGTGAGACGCTGCGGGCCGGTGCTGACCCTCAGCGGCGACTCCATGTTCAGCGCGGGCGTGCCGCGGTTTTGCAGCCGCGTGACCGTGCCGTCCCAATGCGTGCCGTCGCGCGCGTCGGTGAGGCGCCCGTTGGCCGCGAGCGTCAGATCGAGCGGCCGGTCGCGCAACGAGCCGGCAGCGGCCGCTTCGAAGGTGTGGCTCGCGCGCGTGCCGTTCAGGCGCGCGGTCAGCGTCTTGAGTTCGATGCCCGCGGTGCTCAGATTGCGCGCGTCGGTCGTGAACACCATCGCGCCGTTCGCGCCGTCGCGCAGCTCCGCATGGCCTTCCGCGTGACCGAGGCGATTCGCGCCGAACACGACGCTGTCGGCCTTGTAGTTGAGCGTGACGTTCGGATGCGCGAAGGTGCCCGTGAGATCGCCGTCGGCAGCGACGAGGCCGGCGACGCCGAAGCCGAGCCGATCGAGCTCCGGCGCATCGACGTGAAAGCGCAGCCGGTCGCCGCGTCCGCCGAAGCTGCCCTGCAGATCGACCTGATTGCCGGCCACCGACAGGCTCGCGTGGCTGGGCAGGATGCGCGAGCCGGCCAGCTGGATCGTGCCGCCGCCCGTCATCGGCAGGTTGTCGTACGTGCTGTCGCCGAGCTTGAATTCGGCCTTGGTCGTGAAGGTCGGCGCGAGCAGGCCCGTCGCGGTGATCGTGCCGTTGATGCGGGCTTCGATTTTGCGGGCCGGGTCGCGTCTGGCGGGCGCGGCGGCTTGGGCCGGTGTGGCGGATTTGCCGGGCGCCGCGGCATGAACGGCTACGGCGGCGCTCGCGGGCGCAGGGGCCTGAGCGGTTGCGGCAGCGCTCGCGGGTGCGGCGGCACTGGCGGCTCGTGCGTCGGCGGCTTGAGCGGACATGGCGGCACTGCCCGGCGCCGCGGCTTGCGCGGCCGTGGCGGCACTGCCCGGCGCGGCGGGATGAGCGGCCGTAGCGGCACTGCCCGGCGCGGCGGCTTGCGCGGCCATGGCGGCACTGCCGGGCGGGGCAGGTCGAGCGGCCGTAGCGGCACTGCCCGGCGCGGCAGGTTGAGCGGCCGTAGCAGCACTGCCAGGAGCGGCAGGTTGAGCGGCCGCCGCGTCTCTGCCGCGCGCCGGACCGTCGGCCGGCGCTGCCGCGGGCTTCGGACCGCGCCGCGCCAGGTCCACGGCGCCGCGCCTCGCGCCGGCTGCGGTCTTTCTGGCCGCCGCCGCGGTCGCCCCCGGTTTTGGCGTCATCAGCGATGTCAGCGATAGCGGATCGAAGTCGGTCAGCGCCGCCTTCAGGTTGTATGTCGAACTCGCGTCGTTTTTAATCGCGCCGGACAGATCGATGCGCCCTTTGCCCGAGGTCAGCCGCACGTCGTTGAAGCTCGTGCGCGCGGGGTCGAGCGTGACCTTGCCCTGCACACGCAGCGCCGCCTGCGGATCGGCCAGATCGAGCTGGACGGTGCGGATATCGTCGTTCAGACGAATCGCGATCGGGCCGGCGAACTGCGTCGGCCGCACGCTCGCGACAAGCGCGTTCAGATCGAGTTTCGCGACCTTCAGATCGAAGCGGCCGCGCTTGCCGGCCAGCGACCCGTCGCCCGTCACCGTCGCGTTTTTCACGAGCCGCACGTTCAGGTTCGAGATGTGCTGCGCTTGCGCGTCGAGCCGCACGTCGGCGTGCGCGTCGATCAGCGGCAGCAGATGCGCGTCGATCGCGCCCGGTTTTGCGTTGACGATCGACACCGAGCCGATGACGGCGAAGCCGCGCGGGCGGCTCGCGGGGTTGGTGGGAGCGGCGGACGCGGCGGCGCTGGCGGCACTGGCAGCACTCGCGGCGCTCGCTGCATGCGTCGAGCTTGCCGCCGTGATCGCGCCGCTCGCCGTTGATGCGCCTGCGGCGCTGACGGTTGCGGCGGCGCTCGCCGCCGGCTCCGGGCGCGCGCCATCGTGTGCCGTAGCGTCGCTTGCCGCCTTGCCCTGCGCTTTCCGGCGCGCGCCGCCAGCCTTGCTGGCCGGCTTCGCCGCACTCGCGGCTGGCACACCGCTCGCCGCGCCCATCGCACCGGCAGACGCATCGCTGGCCGCCCGCACACCCGCGCCAGCCGGCCCGGCCGCCGCACCCACCCCACCCGGGCCGCCCCGCACAGCGGCCGCATCAGGCGCCTGCTCCCCCGCCGGCCGCAAATCGGCGCGCACCGCCAGATCCGCCGCTGGCGCGCCCGGCGAAAACGCCTGCGGATTCGCGTGATCGAAGCTCAAGGTCGCGCGCTGCAACGGCACGTCGGCGAACGGCGTCGCTTCGACGCGCGCATGACCGTCGAGCTTCATCCCGCTCGCATCGAGTTCGGCGACGAGCGTCTCGAGCGTGCCCGACACATGCCCCTGAACCTGCACCGCTTCGTCGTTGACCTTGCCCGCATAGCTCGCCTCGCCGGTCAGCGGAAACGGCCGCACGCCATCGAGCTTCGCCCGCGCGGTCACCGCACCGAACGGCGTATCGAGGCGCTCGACCGCCGCCTCGTGATGCCGCCCGTCGCTGCGGCCATGAAACAGCAGCCCGGCGTACTCGTTCGTCGACGCGCCGTCGTGCAGCAGCAGCCTGTCGACGCTCAGATCGCGCACTTCGAGCTGCATCGGCAGCTGCAGGTCGTCCGGCAAGGCAAGCGGCTTCGACGGCTCGTTCGACGGCGCGATACGCGCATCGATCGTGCCGACATGCAGATAGTCGACGGTGAACTTCCACGGCCGGTCCGACAGCGCCCATTTGCCCGAGGCGCGGTCGACGCGAATCTCGGTGCCGCTGCCGTCGAGGCTGCGCCACTGCACGTTGGCAAGGCGCACACCGGTCGCCAGCGTGCCGCCTTCGAGCGTGCCCGCGAGCCGGCCGCCCAGCAGCTTCACCGCGGCCTGCCACGCGTAAGCCGTGCCGCGCTCCGTGACGACGACGCCATATAACGCGCCGGCCAGCAGCGCGATGATCAGCGACGGGATGAGCGTCGCCCACAGCAGCGCGCGCCACAAGCGCCGACGGCGCCTCGGCGGCGGCGGCGTTGCCGCGCCACCTTGCCCACCGCCGCCCCCAGCGCCGCCGACATCATCCGGACCACCCCGGCCAGCCGCACCGCCCGCGCCACCCGACGCGCCAGGCGGCACATCGCCCGGGCGATCCGATGAGAGCTTGGCGAGACGGTCCGTGGTCATGCGTCGAGTGCAATCGGATTCAAGGTTGATCAGAACGCAATGCCGAGCGTCAGATACGGACGCACGTCGCGATTGCGAATGCCATAGGCGAGGTCGAGGTTCACCGGCCCGACGGGGCTGCGCCAGCGCGCGCCGAAACCGACGCCGGGAAAGAACTCCTTTTCGTGCCAGTTGTCGGTCGCCGTGCCGATGTCGAAGAACACCGCCGCGCCCCAGTCGTGGCTGAACCAGTGCTGATATTCGGAGCTGCCCGTTATCAGGTATTTGGTCGGCAGCACCGAGCCGCCGACGTTGTTACCGATGCTCTGGAAGCCATAGCCGCGCACCGAGTTCGAGCCGCCGGCGCGGAATAGCAGCGACGCCGGCACGCCGCTCGACGGCCCGCTCGTCAACACGCCGCCGACTTCCGCGCGAAACAGGACGAGATCGCGCTGACCGACCGGGAAGTATTGCTGGCCGCGCGCATAGCCGCGGATAAAGGTCTGATCGGAAAGCACGCCTTTGACCGCGAAGCCCGCTTCCGCGTGAATCAGATTGCCCGAGCGCGGAAACAGCGGATCGTCGGTATTGCGGCGCGTCCAGGACCACGCGGGCAACAGCGCGCGCGCCGTGGTCGGCGCGGCCGTGTTCTGGTCCAAACGGTCCTGGTAGTACAGGAGCGAGTAGTTGTAGTCGATGTACTGCGACGTGCGCGCGCGCTGCACACCCGCGCGCAGGCTGTAGATGCGCGTGTCGGATACATCGGTCGTGGTGTACGACGCGAGCGCGCTGTTGGTCCAGCCGCGTTTGCCCGGCTGCATCGACAGCTGGAGCTGCCCGTACTGCTGGATCTGGTCGAGCCGGCCCGATACCGTGAACGGCCACGCGGCACCGAACGTGTCGAGATACGTGTACGAACCCTGCACGTGCGCGCCGGTGTCCGTCGCATAGCCGACGCCGCCGCGCACGCTGTTGTACGGGTATTCGCTGACCTTCACGTGCATCGGGGTATCGACCGGCCTGGCCGGATCGTTGTCGACGTCGATCGCGACGCTCGCGTAGTACGGCGTGTTCTGCAGCTGGCGCTGCAGTTCGGTGACGCGCTGCACGTCGTAGATCTCGCCCGGCGAAATCGGGTTCACGTTGTCGACGATGCTTTCCGGATAACGCCGCGTGCCCGAGACGTCGAGCTTGCCGAGCGTGAAGGTCGGGCCGCTGTCGAAGGTCACGGACAGTTTCGCATCGTGCGTCTGCGGATCGATGCGCGCTTCAGACTGATAGATTTTAGCGCCCAGGTAGCGGCGCGCCTGCAGCGCCTTCAGCGCCGCGTTCTTCGCGCCGTCCCAGCCCGATTGCGTGAACGGGTCGCCGTCGTGCAGCGAGAAGGCAAAACGCGTTGCGTTTTCCTGCGCGGGGTCTTCCGTCTCGACCGGACCGCGAAACGATAGCGTGATCGACGAGATCGTGGTGAGCGGACCCGGGTCGACATGCACGGCGACCGTGCGCCTGCCGTCGACGGTGCGCACGTCCGTGCGCACCACCGGCGAAAAGTAACCTTGCGTCGCTGCAAGGTCGCGCACCTGCTGCGGCGCGGCCGTCACGAGAAAGTCGAATTGCTCGCTGCTGATGTCGTCGTGCTTCGCAAAGCGCGCCAGGTCGAGGTGCTCTTCGAGGAGCTTGCGCAGCGAGCGCGGCGTCGCATCGACGTCGACGTCGTAGGACGCGCGCTTTTTCGCCGCGTGCGCGGCGGGCGCGCCGGCCGCCGCCAGCAACAGGACGGCGACGATCGCGAGAACCAGCCATGCGCGCGCAGGCCGCGCAGCGGGCGGCGGCCATGAGGCGCGGCGCCGCGGCAGACCGGCGTTGCGCTGACTGAGCAGCGGTATGAGCAGCGGTATGAGCCGCTGCACGAGCCGCTGCACGAGCCGCGATTGCGACGGTTCGATTGACCACCCCGCCAAACACGACCTCCGGCAATTGTTGATATCGACAGTTTCTGGCTCGGCCAGTCCACGGCAGGACTGAAGCTCGTTATTTGACCACATCGGCGCGGCCGCGCATCCCGAATTCAGGGCGCGTTCGGCAACCGGCGCCCGCCTTGGACGGCTTCCGCCCGCCGATGTTCCACCGATGTTTCGCCACGTCACCGCCGCTATTTTCCGCCGCTGTGCGGCCGGGCTCCGCGCGCACCGAAGCACGGCGCATGCCTTTCTCGTCAGAATCGCTTACGGCTCGCGCGCTTGCGTTAAAATTACGTCCGACCCGCACGACCGTCTGCGCGGCGCCCTTTTCTTCAATGGATTTCGAGCCATGTATCAGTCGGACATCACGCAATTCCTGAATCAGCTGAAAGAGCAGAAGCCGCAACTCGAAGACGAACAGCGCCGTGGCCGCGCGCTTCTGTGGGACAAGCAGCCGATCGACCTCGACGAGCGCTCGGAGCAGCAGGCGGCACGCGTGAAGCAAACGCCGTACGTCTACTACCAGAATTTCTGAACGTGTCTTCCGCCGACGAGGCACCTGGCGCTCATTTGCCGGCTCAGTTGCCCAATCAGTTGCCAACCAGGTCAGCCGCGGCGCAGGCCCATGCCGCTGCATTGCATGGCCCGATTGCGCCAGGCAACGCCGCACTCACCGCGCCGGCGACCGATTCGACGCCCGACACCGTGGACGGCATCGCTTTCGCACGCCTGTATGGCGAACCGCTCTTCAAGCTTCCGCAGGATCTCTACATCCCGCCGGACGCGCTCGAAGTCTTCCTCGAGACGTTCGAAGGCCCGCTCGACCTGTTGCTGTATCTGATTCGCAAGCAGAACTTCAACGTGCTCGACATTCCGATGGCCGACGTGACCGCGCAGTATCTCGGCTACGTCGAACAGTTGCGCAAGTCGAACCTCGAGCTTGCTTCGGAATATCTGCTGATGGCCGCGATGCTGATCGAGATCAAATCGCGGATGCTGCTGCCGGTGAAGAAGGCCGACACCGGCGAAGAAGCGGAAGACCCGCGTGCGGAACTCGTGCGGCGCCTGCTCGAATACGAACAGATGAAACTCGCCGCGCAACGGCTCGATCATCTGCCGCAACTGGGCCGCGACTTCCTGCGCGCCGAGGTCTATATCGAGCAGAGCATCACGCCGCGCTTTCCGGACGTCAATACCGACGATCTGCGCGCCGCGTGGGCCGATGTGATCAAGCGCGCGAAGCTCGTCCAGCATCACCGAATTTCGCGCGAAGAACTGTCGGTGCGCGAACATATGAGCGTGATCCTGCGCAAGCTGCAGAATTCACGGTTCATGGAGTTCTCGGAACTGTTCGACGTGTCGCGCGGCGTGCCGGTCGTCGTCGTGAACTTCATCGCCATGCTCGAGCTGTCGCGCGAGTCGCTGATCGACATCACGCAGGCCGAACCGTTCGCGCCGATTTACGTGCGGCTTGCATACCTGCCTGCGTAAGCCTTGTCTTTCACGCCGCCTCGCTCACTTGCCCGCGCGTGCCCCCAGTGGGTGCGCGGCGCCGGCAAATCCTCTACAATCCGGCGCTTCAAGCCCGGCCGCCCGTCCTTCGAAACCCGCGCAGGCACAACCGATGCGCCGCGCCGGACACTGCGGCGAGGCACTGCGCACCGCGCGCTCCGCGTGAGGACTCATACCCGACCATGAAAGTCATCAGCTCGATCCAGGAATTGCGCGACCAGTTGCGCGGCCAGAACCGCACCGCGTTCGTGCCGACCATGGGCAACCTGCACGAAGGTCATCTGTCGCTGATGCGGCTGGCGCGCCAGCATGGCGATCCGGTCGTGGCGAGCATCTTCGTGAACCGTCTGCAGTTCGGACCGAACGAAGACTTCGACAAATACCCGCGCACGCTCCAGGACGACATCGAGAAGCTGCAGAAGGAAAACGTCTATGTGCTGTTCGCGCCGACCGAAAGAGATATGTACCCGCAGCCGCAGGAATATCGCGTGCATCCGCCGCACGATCTCGGCGACATTCTCGAAGGCGAGTTCCGGCCGGGCTTTTTCACCGGCGTCTGCACGGTCGTGATGAAGCTGATGTCGTGCGTGCAGCCGCGCGTCGCCGTGTTCGGCAAGAAGGACTACCAGCAGCTGATGATCGTGCGCGCGATGACCGAGCAGTTCGCGCTGCCGACCGATATCGTCGCCGCGGAAACGGTGCGCGACACCGACGGCCTCGCGCTCAGCTCGCGCAATCGCTATCTGCAACAGGCCGAGCGTGCCGAGGCGCCGCGCCTTGCCGGCACGCTCAACGGAATTCGCGACGCGATCCACGCGGGCCGGCGCGACTTCGACGCGCTCGAGCGCGAAGCGATGGCCTCGCTTGCCGCGCGCGGCTGGAAGCCCGACTACATCGCCATCCGCAAGCGCGCCAATCTGCTGCCGCCCGCGGCGCACGAAGGCGAAGCGCCGCTGGTCGTGCTCGCGGCCGCGAAGATCGGCGCGACGCGCCTGATCGATAACCTCGAAATCTGACGCGCGCCGCCGCAGTTCACACGCGGGTCATACCCAGGTCACACCCGGGTGTGACCCGGCACCGCCGCCCGCGCAACAAGGGAGTCGCCATGCAACGCCATATGCTCAAATCGAAGATCCATCGCGCCGCGGTCACGCACTGCGAACTGCACTACGAAGGTTCGTGCGCGATCGACGAGAACCTGCTCGAAGCCGCGAATATCGTCGAAAACGAGCGCATCGACATCTGGAATATCAACAACGGCGAGCGCTTTTCGACCTACGCGATCAAGGGCGAACGCGGCAGCGGGATGATTTCGCTGAACGGCTCGGCGGCGCGGCGCGCGCAATTGGGAGACCTCGTGATCATCGCGGCGTTCGCGATGATCGACGAGGCGGAATTGCAGGCGGGCTGGAAACCGGATCTGGTGTTCGTCGACGAACAGAACCGCATCAAGGGCAACCGCGATCACGTGCCGACGCAAAGCTGGACCTGAAGCCGCCGCGTCAGGCAGCGTCGGCCTGGCGTCAGGCCTTGCCGTTGGTCCACTTGAGGATCGGCTCCCACTGGTCCAGATCCTTCTCGACACGGCTCTTCGCGACGTCCCACAGCGTGAGCCCGTGTGCCGCGAGTTGCACATAGTTCTGCGTATCGCGCAGATAGCCGAGCACCGGCAGATTCAAGCCTTCGACGAACCGATGCAGCTGATCGGCCGACTTGGTCCGCGCATCGACGCGCATGCCGACCACGCCGACTTCGATCGAACCCTTGCGCACCGCCTTTTCCTTCGCCAGACGCTCGAGAAATTCCTGCGTCGCGAGAATATCGAAGATCGACGGCTGCAGCGGCACGATGACCTTGTCGGCGAGACTTAGCGCGACATTGAGCCGGTTGCCGTGCAGACCGGCCGGCGTATCGATGACGGCGCGCTCGAGGCCCTTCGGCGGCTTGACGGGCAAATCGGGATCGACATTCCATGTTTCGATCGCGGGCAGGCCGCTTGGGCGCAGGTCGAGCCACGCGTGCGCGGACTGTTGCCGGTCGAGATCGGCGAGCGCGACCCACTCGCCCTCGGCCGCGAAATAGCCTGCCAGGTTGGTGGAGAGCGTGCTTTTGCCGACGCCACCCTTAGGATTCGCCACCACGATTACCGTCATGAATACTCCCGGGAAGAAGGCCCACTAATTGTCGAATTATCTCAAATGGCCTTGCCGGCATGGCGCGGGGGCCCCAACGGGCACCCACCTGGCCGGCACAGGCGTTGATAATATCGGCAAATCCGCCAGGCTCGAAAGCCCCGGGCGGCCGATTGGACAAACCCCTTCCCTTTTTGCGGGAGGTGACGATGGGTATCCGACCCGAGCGCAACCTCGAATGGATGCGCGGACTGCAGGCCGGCACGCTGCCGGAGCTGATCGGCTTTCAGGCGACCGGGCTCGACGAGGGCAGGCTCAGCGCGGAATTGACCGTGCGGCCGCAGTTGCTCGCGCCGAACGGCTTTCTGCACGCGGCGACGGTGATCGGCCTTGCCGATACGGCATGCGGCCTCGCCTGCCTTGCACACCTGCCGCCCGACGCGCGCAGCTTCACGACCATCGAGCTGAAGAGCAACTTCCTCGGCACGGCGACCGAGGGGACGATCCGCACGGTCGCGCACGCCGTGCATCTGGGGCGGACGACGCAGGTGTGGGACGCGACCGTCCATGGGCCGGAAGGCAAGACGATCGCGCTGTTCCGGTGTACGCAGATGGTGCTGTACTGAGCGACGCGTGACGTGGGTGGCGCGGCGTGGCGCGGGTGACGTGGGCGGCGCGGATCGCGTGATTGGCGCGTGCGCCTCACGCCACAATCAGGCGCCGGCGCGCCCTGCGACCTGCGGTGCGCGTGCGTTACCGAGCGCAAAGCGTCCATTGCCGAGCAACGACTGCACGACGAGTGCGGCCGCCCAGAAGGCCGGATACTCCCATCCGCCGTTCGGCGACGCAAAGCCCCAGCCATTGCGGAAGTGCACCGACAGCGCGCCGAGCATGAACGGCAGCAGGACGAGCGCGACCCAGCGCACCTGCACGCCGAGCAGCAGTGCGATGCCGCCGAACAGTTCGACGAAGGTCGTCACGTAGGCGAGCCAGCCCGGAAAGCCGACCGACACGAAAAACTGGGCGGCGCCCGGCAGCGTGAACACGAAGATCTTTTGCAGGCTGTGCGCGAGATAAAGCACGCCTAACGCAACGCGCAGCAGCAAGGCGGCAAGCTCGGGATGGGCGCTGCGCGCGGCGATGGCTGGACGGTTCATGGCGGTTCCTTGTCTTTTCGGAAGTAGAAGACGGATGACGCAACCCCGCGTCATCGCTGGAATCGACTTTATTCGAACCTATGGGCGCGAAAAATGGCGATTGAGGCTTAGATTATTTCCCATCAGGAACGAATCGCCTCCGGCTCCCATCAAGCGATCGAGCCGAACAGCCGCTCCAGATCGAGATGCGCCGCCAGCGTATCCGCGAGCCGATCGAGCGATGCTTCGCGCAGCGCCGGGTAGTCGAGCGGCGGCGCATCGGCGAGGCCGGCCCAGCCGAGCAGCGCCGCGCACGCATCGGGCGTATCGAACAAGCCATGCACGTAGGTCGCGAAAATCTGCCCATCGGCCGACAACGCACCATCGGGCCGCCCGCCCACGCTGCCGTCGCCCCCCTCGCCCCCCTCGCCCCGTTCGGCACCGTCCGTCGCAAGCCGCACCGCCGGCCATTCCAGGGCCGGCCCCTGCGTCTCGCCCATATGGATCTCGTAGCCGGCCAGCGCCGGCGCGCCCGGCAGCGCGAGCCGGCCCGTTACGTTCTTCAGCGTCTTCTCGCGTGTCAGCGTCGTCGAGAAATCGAGCCAGCCGAGGCCCGGCACGCTGCCCGGCGGCCCTTCGACGCCGTGCGGGTCCGCCACCGCGCGGCCGAGCATCTGCATGCCGCCGCATACGCCGATCACGCGGCCGCCGTAGCGCAGATGCCGCCGCAGCACCGCATCCCACCCCTGCGCGCGCAGGAACGCGAGGTCGCCCTGCACGTTCTTCGAGCCGGGCAGAATGATGAGGTCCGCGGCAGGCGGCCGCGCGCCCGCTTTGACATAGTGGAAATCGACGCGCGGATGCGCGCGCAGCGCGTCGAAGTCGGTGTGGTTGCTGATGTGCGGCAGCGCCGGCACGACGACACGCAGCACGTCGCCGACACCTGCGTTATCACCTTCCGCGCCCCGCGCTCCCGAGCGCAACTCGCGCGGCAACATGTCTTCCGCGTCGAGCGTGAGCCCATGCAGATACGGCACGACGCCGAGCACCGGCTTGCCGGTACGCGCCTCGAGCCAGTCGAGCCCCGGCTTCAGCAAGCCCGGATCGCCGCGGAAGCGGTTGATGATGAAGCCGCGCACGCGCGCCTGTTCGCTCGCCGAGAGACACGCGAGCGTGCCGGTCAGATGCGCGAACACGCCGCCGCGATCGATATCGGCGACGAGCACGACCGGGCAATCGACCGCTTCGGCGAAACCCATGTTCGCGATATCGCGCTCGCGCAGATTCACTTCGGCCGGACTGCCCGCGCCTTCGACGAAAATCGTCTCGTACGCGGCCTGCAGGCGCCGGTACGATTCCAGCACCGCTTCGAACGCGACCGGCTTGTAGTCGTGGTACGCGCGCGCATCGAGATTCATGCGCGCCTTGCCGTGAATGATGACCTGCGCGCCGCGATCGCTGGTCGGCTTCAGCAGCACCGGGTTCAGGTCCGTGTGCGCATCGATGCCGGCTGCGACCGCCTGCAGCGCCTGTGCGCGGCCGATCTCGCCGCCGTCGACCGTCACCGCGCTGTTGAGCGCCATATTCTGCGGCTTGAACGGCGCAACGCGCACGCCCGCGCGTCGCGCGAGCCGGCACAGGCCCGCGACGAGCGTGCTTTTGCCGGCATCGGACGTGGTGCCCTGGATCATCAGCGTGCCGCGCGGCGGCTTGTTGATCGGCGGATCGGGCTGGTCGCGCGGTTCGGGCTGGTCGGATAAAGAAGAGGAAATGGTCGACAAGGTCACGAGGCAGTGTGTGCAACGGCCAGGCGTCGCGTACCGAAGACAGGGGGAAGGCCGCATTATCCCATCGCGCCGGTACAATCACGCGCATGATTTCACCCGACGTTACCTTTATCGTCGGCGGCGCGCGCTCGGGCAAGAGCGCGCACGCCGAACAGCTGGCGAGCGACAGCGCGCGTCCCGTCGTCTACATCGCGACCGCGCGCGTCGCCGACGACGAATTCGCGGCGCGCGTCGAACTGCACCGCGCGCGGCGGCCCGCGCACTGGCGTCTCGTCGAGGCGCCGCTCGATCTGGCGGGCGCGATCGCGGCCGCCGATGCGCCCGGTCATTGCATACTCGTCGACTGCCTGACGCTGTGGCTCGCCAACCTGCTGTGCCCGCCGGACGGCGCGGCGCCCGCCGCCGACTATCAATGGCGCTTCGATGCGCTCGATACGGCACTGGCCGCGGCGCAGGCGAAGGTGATCGTCGTCAGCAACGAGATCGGACTGGGCGTCGTGCCGCTTGGCGCGGCGACGCGGCTTTATGTCGATGAACTCGGCCGGCTCAATCAGCGCCTCGCCGCGCGCGCCGCGAATGTCACGATGATGGTCGCGGGCTTGCCGCTGGCGCTGAAGACGGCGCCGCCGAACACTGCAACGCCGAACCACGCGTCGCCGCACGCAAAGGGCCATTGAACGATGCTGTCGATGCCTCTGATCGCCGCCTGCGCGACTGCCGGAATGATCGTCGACCGCTGGTTCGGCGAGCCGCGCCGTCACCATCCGCTCGAAGCATTCGGGCGCATCGCGATGCGGCTCGAAGCGCACTACAACACCGGCCGCCGCGGCCGCCCCGCGGGGCTGGTCGCGTGGCTGCTGGCCGTGGTGCCGCCGGTCGCGATCTCGTGGCTGCTCGTCGCGATTCTGCCGCTGACGCTCGCGTGCGTGCTGCACGTCGCGCTGCTGTGGTTCGCGCTCGGCGCGCGCAGCCTGCGCGAGCATATCGCGCCGATCGCGCAGGCGCTCGGGCGGCGCGATCTGGACGCGGCGCGCGAACTGACGTCGCGGATCGTGTCGCGCGAAACCGCGCATGCGGACGAATCCGCGCTATCGCGCGCCGCCGTCGAATCGGCGCTTGAAAACGGCAACGACGCGGTGTTCGGCGCGCTCTTCTGGTTCGCGCTGCTCGGCGGCCCGGGCGCGCTCGCATTCCGTCTCGCGAACACGCTCGACGCGATGTGGGGCTACCGCACGCCGCGTTATCTGCGCTTCGGCTGGGCTGCCGCACGCATCGACGATGTGCTCAACTGGGTGCCCGCGCGTCTTACCGCCGCGAGCTACGCGCTGCTCGGCGACACGCGCACCGCGTGGCGCTGCTGGCGCGAGCAGGCGCCGCGCTGGGACAGCCCGAACGCCGGCCCGGTGATGGCGTCCGGCGCGGGCAGCCTCAATGTGCTGATCGGCGGGCCGGCCGTCTATAACGGCACAGTCGAACGGCGGCCGACGCTCGGCGCAGGAGAACCGGCGAGCGCGCCACACGTGCATGCCGCGCTTGCGCTGGTCGAGCGCACCGAAATTCTGTGGCTCGCGGTGCTGATCGTGCTCGCCTTGTTGAGCGTGCCGTTTCTTCAGGCGTGACGGCGTGACGCTCCGCTCGCGCTAACCGACTCCATGACCGACACTTCCGCTCCCCCGATCACTCACGGCGGCAACCTGCACGAAGCCGCGCGTCGCTATCGCATTCCGTACGACGAGTGGCTCGATCTGTCGACGGGCATCAATCCGCACGGCTATCCGGTGCCGCCGGTTCCGGCCGACGCATGGCGCCGTCTGCCCGACGACGGCGACGGCCTTGCCGCGCTGGCCGCGCGCTACTACGGCGCGCCCGATGCATCGCACGTGCTGCCGGTGGCGGGCAGTCAGGCGGCGATTCGCGCACTGCCCGCGTTGCTGCCGCGCGCGACCGTCGGCATCGCGCCGCTCACGTACAGCGAGTACGCACCCGCGTTCACGCGGGCCGGACACGAAGTCGTGCCGCTCGACACGACATGCGCGACGCCGCCGGAAACGATCACGCATGCGGTGATCGTGAACCCCAACAACCCCACGGCCGATTACGCGAGTGCAAACACGCTGCTCGACTGGCACGCGAGGTTGTCGGCACGCGGCGGCACTTTGCTGATCGACGAAGCGTTCGCCGATGCGATGCCGGCGCCCTCGGCGTCGCTCGCATCGTTGACGGCACAGCCAGGGCTCGTCGTGCTGCGCTCGCCGGGCAAGTTCTTCGGTCTCGCCGGCGTGCGCGCCGGCTTCGTGCTCGCCTCGCCCATGCTGCTCGGCGCGCTGCGCGAGACGCTCGGCGCATGGACAGTCAGCGGCCCCGCGCGCCATGCGGTATCGGCTGCGTTTGCCGACACGGCATGGCAACGCGAGACGCGCGAGCGACTCGTTAAAGAAGGCGAACGGCTCGCCGCCATGTTGCGCGCGCAACGTTTTGGCGTGAAGTCGACGCCGCTCTTCTGCTGGACGGCCGATTCGCGCGCGCACGCGTTGCATCGCGCGCTCGCGCAACGCGGCATCTGGACGCGTTATTTTGCGCAGCAGGCAAGCGTGCGCGTCGGCCTGCCCGCATCGGAAAACGAGTGGATGCGGCTTGAACGCGCGCTGTCGGAAACCGTGCGTGAGATCGATGCGCGTGCTTCGCAATAAAGCCATGCACATCGCCGATGTGGCCCGCATCGCGATTGCGGTCGCGCTCGCCTGCACATCGATCGCCCACGCAGCGCCCCTTACCGTCACCGACGACACCGGCGCTGCCGTCACGCTCGATGCTCCCGCGCAACGCGTCATCAGCCTCGCGCCCCACACCACCGAACTGCTTTACGCAGCAGGCGGCGCAGCGAAGATCGTCGGCGCGGTCAGCTATAGCGACTATCCACCCGAAGCGAAGCAGTTGCCGCGCGTCGGCGACAACAAGGCCCTCGATCTCGAGCGCATCGTTGCATTGTGGCCGGATCTGATCGTGGTGTGGCGGCATGGCAATGCGCAGCGGCAGATCGAACAGCTGCGCGATCTGCATGTGCCGCTCTTTTTCAGCGAGCCCCGCCATCTCGACGATATCGCGACCACACTGACGAAGCTCGGCGCGCTGCTCGGCACATCGTCCGTTGCGAACAAAGCCGCCAGCGATTATCGACAAAACATCGCGCGATTGCGTACGCGCTATGCGGACAAACCGCCTGTCGGCGTGTTTTACGAAGTATGGGATCGCCCGTTGATGACCCTGAACGGCACGCATCTGATCAGCGACGTGATCGCGCTATGCGGCGGACGCAATGTGTTCGCGCAGCTTGAACCGCTGGTGCCGACCGTATCGACCGAAGCGGTGCTGGCCGCCAACCCCGAAGCGATCGTGACGGCGGCGCCCGGCGCGAGCGCGCCGGACACGTCGCTACCGCAGCTCGACGCCTGGCGGAAGTGGCCCGCGATCACAGCCGTTGCACGCAACAATCTGTTTGCGATCGACGGCGATCTGATCAATCGGGCCACACCACGTCTTGCGCAAGGCGCCGCGCAATTGTGCGAAGACCTCGAGCTTGCGCGTTCGCGCCGGTTCAGGGATTGATCAACGCGGACCAACGTGAACCGACACCCACGGCCATATTGACGTGAACGGATGAGACGGGCCGACCATTTGCGCCGAAAAACGCCGCGACGAGACGCGGCACGATGCGCCGGCCGGCAGAATGCCGAACTTCACCGTCGTGCCCCGGTGCGAAGCTGACCGTTGCGGTTTCCTTTCCGTCCCGGTCCCGGACACTATCGATGCGGTGCCGCCTGATTTTTCCCGCGTCACGACCGTCGTGCCCGAATCCATCCAGAAAGTCTCGCGCTCGGGAAAATATCCTGGCGCGGGCCTCACGAACGCGCTGCGCGACAGCATTCGCCATTAAGCATTCCAGCGCACGATCGCCCACTTCATCGTCATATCGTTACGCCTCAACCAGACGACGGCGGCAAGATCGAGCGCCCATTGCAGACACACGTCGACCGTCAGCCCCAACGTCAGCGCCGCGATCACGCGCATCACGCCCGCATGCGTGACCACATAGGCGGGGCTCAGCTCGCGCGTCTGCTCGAACACGCCGAACCACGCGCGCACGCGCGTCACAAATTGCGCGACGCTCTCGCCGCCATGCACGCGCGCGCCTTCGAAATCGGCGGCCCACGCGTCGATCAGCGCGCGGTCGATATCGTCCCAGCGCTGCAATTCCCACGTGCCGAAGTCCATCTCCTTCAGGCTGTCGTCGCTGCTTGCCGTGCAGCCGAAGTTGCTCGCAAGCGCCCCCGCAACCGTCGCGCAGCGCGTCAGCGGACTCGTCAGCACGACGCGCGGCGCAGGCACCTGCAAGGTTGCGAGGCGCACCGCCAGCGTTTCGGCCGATGTCTCGGGGCCGGCCGCGAGCGGCACGTCGCTGTTGCCGTAACAGATACCCGCATCGACATTGACAGCCGGGTGACGAATCAGGACCACATCCATGCAACCCCCGTCAGATAAATAGCCAGTTCGAAGACCTGCTGCGCGAAGCCGAGGCAATCGCCGGTATAACCGCCGATGCGCCGCACGAAATAGCGGCCGAGCGCGATGCGCAGAACAAACAGCACCGCTGCAATCAAGCAACCTCCACGCCAGTCGGGCCAGAAAAGCCATGGCACGCCGAATACCAGTGCACAGGCGAACGCGCCATGCGTCATCCGTTGCGCGACCGGTTTTGCCTTGCCTTCGGCGCGCACGTAATCGAGCGTGACGAGATAGCTGATCGCGCACGCGCGGCTTGCCGCGTGCGCGGCGATCATCAGCCACGCCGCGCGCAACGGCGGCAACACCGCAAGCGCCTGCCATTTGAGCGCGAGTGAAATGACCAGCGCGATGGCGCCGAAAGCGCCGATCCGCGAGTCTTGCATGATGCGTAATACATCTTCGCGCGAATAGGCACCACCGAACGCATCGATGCAATCCGCAAGACCGTCCTCGTGAAACGCGCCGGTGACGAACAGCGTCGCGGCCATCGACAGCAGCACGGCAATGCCCGGCGGAAAAAAACGCAATGCCGCGAGATAAACGAGCGCACCGAGCGCCCCGACGATCACGCCGACGAGCGGAAAGTAACGCGCCGCGCCATTCAGATAGTGGGGCTCGTAGCCGACCCAGCGCGGCACCGGCACGCGCGTGAAGTAACCGAGCGCGGTGAAGAAATAGCGCAGTTCAGCGAGCGGATTCATCGACGTGCACCTTCGTACGATTCAGTGCGCGTGCGGTGCGAGCGGTGTTGCGTGCGCTTGTGCGTGCGTTTATGCGTGCGCCTGTTAGTGCGCCTGTGCGTACATTCGTGCGTCCGTTCGTGCGGACGCTCACACGCACGCTCGTGCGAGCGTCCAACATATGACGGATCACACATCGCGATTCGCCACACCCGCCGATTCGAAACTCGCCATCTCGTTGATAAACGCGACGGCCGCGCGCAGCAGCGGCACGGCGAGCGCCGCGCCGGTCCCTTCGCCGAGGCGCAGATCGAGGGCAAGCAAGGGCTTCGCCCCCAGATGGTCGAGCATGCGCCGATGCCCGGTTTCATTCGACGCATGCGCGAACACGCAGTAGTCGCGCACGGCCGGCGCCAGTCCAAGCGCAACGAGCAAGGCGGCGCTTGCGATAAAGCCGTCGACGAGAACCGTCATGCGCGCCTGCGCCGCCGCGATATACGCGCCGACCATCATCGCGATTTCGAAGCCACCGAAGGTCGCGAGCACGTCGAGCGGTTCGGTCGCGTTCGTATGACGTTCGAGCGCCGCCGCGAGCACGTCGCGTTTTTTCGCGAGGCCCGCATCGTCGAGGCCGGTGCCGCGTCCGACGCACGCATCGACCGGCAGCGCGCACAGCCGGCTCATCACGCACGCGGCCGCCGAGGTATTGGCAATCCCCATTTCACCAAAGCCGATCACGTTCGTGCCGAGCGATGCGTGATGCCGCACGCGCGCCGCGCCCGCCTGCATCGCGCTGAGCGCTTCTTCGCGCGTCATGGCCGGCTCGTGCGCGAAGTTGCGCGTGCCGCGTGCGACCGGAATATCGACGAGCTGCGCCGCGGACGGAAGCGGCGTCGCGACGCCCGCGTTCACCACTTCGAGCGTCATGCCCGCGACGCCGCTCAACGCATTGATCGCCGCGCCGCCCGCAAGAAAGTTCAGCACCATCTGCGCGGTGACGGCCTGCGGATACGGACTCACGCCCTCGGCCGCAATGCCGTGATCGGCAGCGAACACGATCATCACCGGACGTTCGATATGGGGCCGCGCCGTGCGCTGGATCAGGCCCATCTGCAGCGCGAGCGCTTCGAGCTGGCCGAGGCTGCCGGGCGGCTTCGTCTTCGTGTCGATGATGTGCTGCAGTTCGGCACGCATCGTTTGATCGAGCGCTTCGACGGCCGGCAGGGAGTACGCAAGTGTCATGGATGGAATCGGGTAAGGATCGTCAATAGGAAGTGGGGGGGTGGCCGTCGCGCGAAGAGCGCGGGTCGCCGCGGACTCCAGTGTAGGGCCGCAACGCGGGGACCAGCGCTTCGTGATCGCCATCGCGAATCAGCGTGAGCGGATAGCCGAACGCGCGCGTCGCGAGTTCCGGCGTCAGCACGTCGCGCGCGGGGCCCGCGTCGATTCCGCCGCGGCCGTCGAGCAGCAACGCATGGGTTGCGAAGCGCCGCGCGAGATTGAGGTCGTGACATGAAAACAGAATCGTGCCGGCCGACGCGCCGGGGTCGTGACCTGTCCCACTGCCCTTCGCGTCGCGCTTCGCTTGCGTCCATTGCGCGAGCGCTTCGAGGCAGTCGATCTGATGATGCAGATCGAAATGCGCGAGCGGCTCGTCGAGCAACAGCAGCGGCGCATCCTGGCACAGCACGGCGGCAAGCGCGACACGCTGGCGCTCGCCGCCCGAAAGCGACAGCACGTCGCGGCGCGCGAAGTCGGCAAGACCCAGCAGCGCGAGCGCCGCCTGCGCGGCCGCGCGATCGGCGGCGCGCTCCCAGCCCCAGCCCGTCAGATGCGGAAACCGGTTCAGCAGCACGACGTCGAGCACGCTTGCGCTAAACGCATCGTGCACGCTTTGCGGCATCAGCGCGCGACGTTGCGCGAGATGCGCGGGCGACCAGTCGGCCACCCGCGCGCCATCCATTTCCACGTGACCGGCAGCCGGGCGCATGAGGCCCGCGAGCGTCGCGATCAAGGTCGTCTTGCCCGCGCCGTTCGGTCCGGCGATGCACCAGATCTCGCCCGGATAGAACGTATGCGTGAAGTCTTCGACGAGCGTGCGCAGGCCCGCGCGCAAGGTCAGGTTTTGCGCGCCGAGCGTGGCGGCGGACGTCGTGTTCGAATGCGTATCCATCATCGCCGCCTGTGCAGCAGCATCCACAGGAACACCGGCACGCCCGCGAGCGCCGTAATCACGCCGACCGGCAATTGCGCGGGCGCGATCGCCGTGCGCGCGACGAGGTCGGCGCCCATCACGGCCGCGCCACCGCCGAGCGCGGCCGCGGGCAGCAGCATCCGCTGGTCGTTGCCGAACGCGAGCCGCAGCATATGCGGCACGACCAGTCCGACGAAGCCGATCGTGCCGCCGGTCGTCACGGCCGCGGCGGTCGCCAGCGATGCAACGAGGTACACGCGCAGGCGCAGCCGCACGACCGGCACCCCGAGCGCGCGCGCGGGCGCATCGCCGCGCAGCAGCACGTTCAGTTGCGGCGCGACGGGCACGATCGCGGCCATCGCCAGCATCACGGCCGCGAGCGCAGCCCACGGCAGCGTGCCGCCGTTCAGATCGCCGGTCAGCCAGAACAGCATGCCGCGCAAGCGGCTTTCGGGCGCGACGGTCAACAGCAGCGTGATGACCGCGCCCCAGCCGGCGGCAATCACGGCGCCTGTCAGCAGCAAGCGCGGCGAGGTGTCCTGCGGTTCGCCGCGCCACAGTTCGCCGCGCGCAAGTCCCAGCACGAAGAGGATCGATGCGAAGGCGCCCGCGCACGCGCTCGCATCGACCACCCACCACGCGCAGCCGGCCATCATCGCGAACAGCGCGAAGGTCGCGGCGCCGCCCGACACGCCGAGCACATACGGCTCGGCGAGCGGATTGCGCAGCAGCACCTGCAGCAGCGCGCCCGCGAGCGCGAGCAAGGCGCCGCATGCGAAGCCGGCCAGCGCGCGCGGCAGCCGCAGCGCGCGGACGATCTCGCCTGCCAGGTCGGCCGGCGCGTCATGTGCCGGGATGGGCGTCGGCACGAGCGCAGCGAGCACGCGCGCGGGCGAGATCGATACGCTGCCGAGCGCAAGCGACGCGACGAAGACAACGAGCGCGAGCGCCGCGAGCATGGCCCAGATCGCGGCGGCGCGGCGCGCGGTCATTGCGTGCGCAACTTTCCGCGCTGAACGGTTCGTTTGAGCGAAATCAGGCACGGTGGGCCGATGCCCTGGCGAGGGTGCTACGTGAAGGCGAATTCATCGTCGTTGTCGAACGGGTTTGACCGGACGGGTTGAGCTGTTTGCGCTCGCGATCGGATCGGGTTGCGAGACACCTTGCCGCGATTCTCCGGGACGGCTTGCAGTCGCCTTCTAGCCGCCTGGCCCCTGGCGCCGCCCGTAGCCGAGATAGTAACGGTTTGCGCCGCGGCAGCCGGAATACCGGGACGACGTGCATGTGCGATGGACATTCGCGATGTGCATGCGAGCGCGCTTGCGAAGCGCATGCGAGCGCGCTTGCGAAGCGCATGCGATAGGTCGGCAGGACGAATGGATCGGCGCGCATCGTCTTGCGGTCCGTAACCTGCTTTGTGTTCGTCGAAGCGCACCGCTACCCGCGCGGCACTCGGCGCCCCCCAATCCTCAGTCCCATAGAACATTGCCTCACGCGAAAAACGCGTATACGTTGAGTGTTTTGCGCATCGCGTGCTCCGCATCGACGACGCGCCATGCGAGCAAAACCCGCAGAAAGCGCTGCTGTTACGTCTCGAAACGAGACAAATGCCCGAACGTCGTGCATTCCGCGCTAAAATGCGGGGTCTCTAGAGGACGCAGCCCCATGCTCACCGAACTCGAAACCCTGTCAAAGAACATCGGCCGCCTGATCCAGATCAGCCAGCGGCATCAGGAAGCACGCGTCTCACTCGAAGCGCAGCTCGCCGACGCTCGCGCCGAATGCGATGCCACACGCGCCGAACTCGAACAGCTTCGCGAAGAGCGCAACGCGTTGCAAGCCGAACGCGATACGCTGTCGGCCAAGATCGACGACGCGCAGGTGCGCCTTAACGCCATCCTCGAAAAACTGCCGCGTGCGCGTGCTCATGCCGAGCCGGATAACCAGCTCGACCTGCTCAACCCCGAGCAACACGACGAGCACGAAACCGCGCACAGCGACGTGACCCGCCACGGAGAAAACGCATGACCACGAAGCAGATCGAAGTGTCGATTCTCGGCCAGGTGTATCGTCTTGCCTGCTCGCCGGAAACCGAGGCCGAACTGCTTGAAGCGGTCGCGCGTGTCGACGCCGAAATGTCGAAGATTCGCGCGAACAGCAACGTGCGCGGCCAGGACCGTATCGCAGTGATGGCAGCGCTCTCGCTGGCATCGGAACTGCTTCAGTTGCAAACGAGTGTTCGCCACGGAGAATCTTTTCCCGCCGAGGAAATCCGGCGTACAATGGCGCAAATGAATGAGCAGCTCGATACAGTCATCGAGCAATACAGCGCTCATTAAAGTGTCCACTGCAGTGACCACTTCGGTGCTCATAGCAGTGATCGCCAAGCATCTTTAAGCTTCACCGGTTTAAGCTTCCCTGCCTGGTTCGCCAAGGTCATATATTCCTTGAACCAATGCCATGTGCACGGTTGCGGAAATTTGTAGCACGGGCGTGCGCGTCACTCTGTCTGATGTACCCGAAGTGCTGCTAACTGCGACCAATTCTGAACCTCCGGTTCAGGATGCCGGCCTAGCGGCTAAGGCGGGGACCTATATCGAACGGCATCGGACAATCGTCCGGTGCCGTTTTTCTTTGGTGGCTCGCTTATTGAACTGCCTCATTGAACTGCCCCATCGAACGCCTCCTGCCGTTGGACGCTCATTGAACTGTTAGATCTAGATCTATGCGCTACTGGCTGATGAAGTCCGAACCGGACGAAGCAAGCATCGACGATCTCGCGAACGCGGCAAAGCGCACGTTGCCGTGGACCGGCGTGCGCAACTATCAGGCGCGCAACTTCATGCGCGACATCATGCAGATCGGCGACGGCGTGCTGTTCTATCACTCGAGCTGCCCCGAGCCCGGTATCGCGGGCCTCGCGGAAGTCTCGTCGACGCCCTACCCCGACCCCACTCAATTCGATCCGAAGAGCCCGTACTACGACGCGAAGTCGTCGCAGGAAACGCCGCGCTGGATGCTCGTCGATGTCGTGTTCAAGAAGAAGCTCGAACTGATTCCGCTGGCCGCGCTACGCGAACACGAAGCACTCGCCGATATGCGCGTGCTTGCCAGGGGCAATCGCTTGTCCATTACGCCCGTGAGCGACGCCGAGTGGAAGTTCATTACGAAGCGGCTCGCGAAACCCGCGGCATGACGGGTGTGTTCGGGAACCAGATCGGCAAGGTTACCGCCTAACGGGATCGCAAGGGTCCTGCAAGCTCGTATGCGCATGCATTCGATCGCATCGCCGCATCGGCAGACGCCGGCGCATTCCCGCTTGTGCCCTCGCCTAACCAAGGAGTCGAAACCCATGACCACAAAAACCAGGCTCGCATGGGCCATTACCGGACGCTGTGCGGTCCCTCTGTTCATCGCGCTTCAAGCCGGCGCGGCGCATGCGCAAACCATCGTGCCTTATCAGCCGTCGGGCGTGCTGTCGCTCAATGCGCAGGCGAGCGCCGAAGTGCCGCAGGACGTCGTCGATATCACGCTGTTCTACGAGCAGGAAGCAAGCGACCCGTCGACATTGACGGCCACCCTGAACCAGCGCGCGGACGCCGCGTTGCAAAAGGCCAAAGGCGTGTCGGGCGTCACCGCGCGCACGGGCTCGTTCTCGATCTTCCCGTCCACCGATCGCGACGGCCGCATCTCCGCATGGCGCGGACGCACGGAGGTCGTACTCGAATCGCACGATTTCACGGCCGCCTCGAAGCTCGCCGGACAGATGGCCCCGGCGATGCAGGTCGGCAATGTGCAGTTTTCGTTGTCACCCGAAGCGCAGCGCGCCGCCGAGCAGAAGCTGACCGGCGAGGCGATCGCGTCGTTCCGCAAGCAGGCTGCGTCGTCCGCGCAGGCGTTCGGCTATGTCGGCTATGCGATTCGCGAAGTCAACGTCGGATATGGCGGTCCGATCCCGCCGCGGCCCGTGATGATGATGAGCGCGCGCGCAATGTCCGCCGATGCGAAGATGGCGCCGCCAGTGCCGCTCGAAGGCGGCACGTCGACGGTGACGGTCAATGTGTCGGGGTCGGTCCAGATGAAGTGATAGGCGTGCCGTCACGACGCCCGGCGACGCTTGCCTGACGGATAAGCGTACAAACGCATCAATGCGCGCGCGTCACGAAGCGTCCCGCAGCAGCGCAAACGCCACGGCATGCCGTGGCGTTTGTTCATTGATGTTGCAGCAAGCTCAACTCGCATTCATCGGCTGCTGTGCCTGCCGGCCAGCACGCCGATACGACCACACGAGCATCGCGATGCCGGCGATGATCATCGGCAGCGACAGCCACTGCCCCATCGACAACCCGAGCGCAAGCAGACCGAGGAAGTCGTCCGGCTCGCGCGCGAACTCGACGATAAAGCGCGCGAGTCCGTAGCCGATCAGGAACACAGCCGACACTGCCCCCACCGGCCGCGCCTTGCGCGAAAACAGAATCACCACGAAAAACAGCACGACGCCTTCGAGCGCGATTTCATAGAGCTCGGACGGATGGCGCGGCAGCAGATGATATTGCGCGAACACCTCGGTAAGATGCCATTGCGCGGCCTGCTGCGGATGCGTGGCGAGCCACGCGGCGTCGTCGGGCGCGGCGCCCGGAAACAGCATCGCCCAGGGCGCCTTCGGATCGGTCACGCGCCCCCACAGTTCGCCGTTGATAAAGTTGCCGAGGCGCCCCGCCGCGAGTCCGGTCGGCACGAGCGGCGCGACGAAGTCCGTTACCTGCAGCCAGGTGCGGTTGCGCTGCCAGCCGAAGATCGTCATCGCGATCACGACGCCGAGAAAGCCGCCGTGGAACGACATGCCGCCTTCCCATACCTTGAAGATATCGAGCGGATGCGCAAAGTAGAAGCTCGCCTTGTAGAACAGCACATAGCCGAGCCGGCCGCCGAGAATCGTGCCGAGCACGCCGTAGAACAGCATGTCGTCGATGTCTTTCGCGGTCCAGCCTTGTGCCGCGACATGCGGCAAGCGCAGCCGCAAGCGGCCGATCACGATCGCCGCGATAAACGCGACGAGATACATGAGGCCGTACCAGCGCACGGCGAGCGGACCGAGATGAATGGCGACGGGATCGAAATTCGGGTGAATGAGCATCGTGTGATTATCGGAGTTCGGTTCTGACAGATTCGGATTGCGGGCCGAAGTTTCGGAGATGCCGGGCATGCGCGCGCGCAATCTCGATGAAGCCGGCAAGCACCGGGCTGACCGCCTGGGTGCGCCATACGAGCCCCGTTTCGATGGCGGGCACCGCTTCGGTCAACGGCCGGTAGACGACACCGGTGCGCCGCAGATTACGCAACGATTGCGGCACCAGTGCGACGCCCATGCCCGCCGATACGAGGCTGACGATGGTCTGCATCTGGATCGCCTCCTGGCCGATACGCGGCGTGAGGCCGGCGACGCCGTAGCAATCCATAATGATGTCATAAAAGCTCGGCGCCAAACGCCGCGGGAAGATGACAAGCGGCGCATCGGCGGCGTCGCGCAGACTGATCGCGGTATCGCGCCATTCGGGTACGGCTGCGCTCGCGTATTCGCCTGCTTCGGGCGCAGCGGCTTCGCTGCCCGATTCATGGGCCGCCTCACCGCCAGCCTCACCGCCCGCTTCACCGCCCGACCCACAGCCCGCTTCACCGCCCGCTTCGATGCGCGCCGCCTGCTGCGCGGACATCGCGATCACGAGCGGCTCGCGCGCGATCGACAGCCACGACAACTGCGTCGCGTAGCGCGGCGGCAGCGGGCCGATCACGAGGCCCGCATCGATATGGCCCGCGACGAGTTCCTCGAACTGCACGTCGCTCGTCGCTTCGGCCAGTTGCAGCCGCACGCGCGGATGACGCACGCCGAAGTCGCGCAGCAACGGCGGCAGCAAACCGTAATCGGCCGTCGATACGAACGACAGCGACAGGCCGCCCGACTCCCCGCGCGCAAGACTTTGCGCGAGCGGCCGCAGCGCCTCGGCGCTCGCCAGCAGCCGCCGCACCTCGGGCAGCAGGTCGGCGCCGACCGGCGTCAGTTCGACCGAACGCTTCGTGCGCGCGAACAGTTCGACGCCGAGCGTTTCCTCGAGCGCGCGGATCGCCTGCGACAGCGGCGGCTGCGTCATCGACAGGCGCGCCGCCGCGTGGCCGAAGTGCTTCTCTTCGGCGACGGCGACGAAGTAGCGCAGCTGACGCAGATCCGGAACGACAGGGACGGACATGGATACCCCTTTTTAATACATTTCACGACCTAATAGACCATCAATAATATATTGGACATTCTTTCGCGGAAACTGCATTCTTGCGCCACGCGCCCGGCCTACACTGCATTGACGCCCGATTCACCTGTTCACGCGCACCCGCCGGCGCACCGCACACAACAAACCGGATGGAGCTCCCCATGTCGTACAACCGTCGTTCGAAGAACATCACGCAAGGCGTCGCCCGCTCGCCGAACCGTTCGATGTATTACGCCATCGGCTACAAGAAGGATGACTTCGACAAGCCGATGATCGGCGTCGCCAATGGCCATTCGACGATCACGCCGTGCAACGCCGGCCTGCAGCGCCTCGCGGACGCGGCCGTCGCGGCGGTCAAGGGCGCCGACGCGAACCCGCAGATTTTCGGCACGCCGACCATTTCGGACGGCATGTCGATGGGCACCGAAGGCATGAAGTACTCGCTCGTCTCGCGCGAAGTGATCGCGGACTGTATCGAGACCTGCGTGCAAGGCCAGTGGATGGACGGCGTCGTCGTGGTCGGCGGCTGCGACAAGAACATGCCGGGCGGCATGATCGGCCTCGCGCGCTCGAACGTGCCCGGCATCTACGTATACGGCGGCACGATCAAGCCGGGCAACTGGAAGGGCCAGGCGCTCACGATCGTCTCGTCGTTCGAGGCGGTCGGCGAATTCACCGCGGGCCGCATGTCCGAGGAAGATTTCGAAGGCATCGAACAGAACTCGTGCCCGACCACCGGCTCGTGCGGCGGCATGTACACGGCAAACACAATGAGCTCGTCGTTCGAGGCGCTCGGCATGTCGCTGATGTACTCGTCGACGATGGCGAACCCGGACCAGGAAAAAGTCGACTCGGCCGCCGAATCGGCGCGCGTGCTCGTCGAAGCAGTGAAGAAGGACCTCAAGCCGCGCGACATCATCACGAAGAAGTCGATCGAGAACGCGGTCTCGCTGATCATGGCAACCGGCGGTTCGACCAACGCGGTGCTGCACTATCTTGCGATCGCGCACGCGGCCGAAGTGGAATGGACCATCGAAGACTTCGAGCGTATCCGTCAGCGCGTGCCAGTGATCTGCGACCTGAAGCCGTCGGGCAAGTATGTCGCGACCGATCTGCATCAGGCCGGCGGCATTCCCCAGGTGCTGAAGATCCTGCTCGACGCAGGCCTGCTACACGGCGACTGCATCACCATTACCGGCCGCACGCTCGCCGAAGAACTGAAGGACGTGCCGTCGAAGCCGCGTGCCGACCAGCAGGTGATCTTCCCGATCGACAAGGCGCTCTACAAGCAAGGTCACCTGGCGATCCTGAAGGGCAATCTCGCCGAGCACGGCGCAGTCGCAAAGATCACGGGCCTGAAGAACCCGGTCATCACGGGCCCGGCGCGCGTGTTCGACGACGAGCAAAGCGCGATGGAAGCGATTCTCGCCGACAGGATCAAGGCCGGCGACGTGCTGGTGCTGCGCTACCTTGGCCCGCAAGGCGGCCCGGGCATGCCTGAAATGCTCGCGCCCACGTCCGCGATCATCGGCAAGGGTCTTGGCGAAACGGTCGGGCTCATCACCGACGGCCGCTTCTCCGGCGGCACGTGGGGCATGGTGGTCGGTCACGTCGCGCCGGAAGCGTTCGTCGGCGGCACGATCGCGCTCGTGCAGGAAGGCGACTCGATCACGATCGACGCACACAAGCTGCTGCTGCAGCTGAATATCGACGACGCCGAACTGCAGCGCCGCCGCGCCGCATGGAAGCAGCCGAAGCCGCGTTACACGCGCGGCGTGCTCGCGAAGTACGCGGCGCTCGCGCTGCCGGCGAACAAGGGCGGCGTGACGGGGTAACGAGCTAACAGCTAACAGCGGACCAACAGCGTGCCACTGGCGCATTCACGGCCAGCCCAGCACGCAGTCCGCAATATCCGCCTGCACACTAAGGGGCACACTAAGGGGCACACCGGAGAGATTCCGGGTGCCCCTTTGCTCTTATAATGCGCCCACCCGGTACGAGCAAAACGATACACACATGTGCGCGCGCACCACGCCGCGCACCGTCACCGGCGGAGACCAGCATGAAATCGAAGTCGTATGCGGCAATGGGGTTGGCAGGCGCACTGGCTTTCGTTCTGATGGGACCGGCCGCCGCGCGCGCGGAAGCGCCGGCGGGCCTCGTGCTCGCGCAACAGGAAAACTGCCTGAGTTGCCATGCGGTCAAGCGGCACGTTCTCGGGCCTTCGTTCGACGATATCGCCGAACGCTATTCGACGCGCAGCGATGCGCGCCAGTACCTGGCCCGCAAGATTCTGGAAGGCAGCGCCGGCGTCTGGGGCGCCGTGCCGATGCCGGCCAATACGCAGGTCACGCCCGACGAAGCGGCGCAGCTGGCGAGCTGGATTCTGACGCTCAAGTAATTCGAATGCGCGTCGGGCGAGCAGCGCAGGCGCGTGAGCGGGCGCTCAGGCTGAGCCTTCGCCGCGCTGCTTCAACTCTTCGCGAATCGCGTCGCGAATCCAGACCGACACTTCCGTTTCCAGCAGCATCGCCACTTCGCGCGTGACCTGGCCCACGAGCCACGTGTTGTGCTCCTGGATCGCATCGCGGCAGCGCGCTTCGATCAGCGTGCGCCCTTCTCCGGTCAGGAAGCTTGCGAAGCGGCCGCGCAGCCGTTCGGCGAGCAGGTTCGCGTCGTAGTCGGGCATCGCAGGCGCGGCCGGCGCAGGCGCGGTTGACTGCGCAGTTGTCTGATCCAACGCTGCGGATTGCGCGTGAGTCTGCTGTTGAGCCTGCGCCTGAGAGGCAGCGGCAGCCGGCTGCGACGCGGCATGCGGCGGCGTAGCGCGCTCCGCGGCCGGGGGCCGGGCAAACGCCGGCTCGTCCGGCAAGATGTCGACGAGCTCCGGCACATCGCGACCCTGCGCAGGGTCGCCGTGCACGATCACGTCGCTCAGGACGGGAATGGCGTCGGCAGAAGACGACTCGTTCGATTGGGACATAGGTGCACTCCGTCAATAAGTCGGACGAACCGATGAGCCAGAACCAGGCCCGGCGGGATGAAGACCACAACGGCCTGTTATTCAGGACTAGGGATCGGCATGCAAGTTCCGCCCGTCTCGCGAGGACGCAACTTGCGGACCCGCCGGCTGCCGGCGGCTGACTGACTGCCGGTTAGCTGCCCTGCTTGTAGTTGTTCAGCGCATAACCGCGATCGCGGTAGAACCGGTAGCGTTCGCGCCCTGCGGCGAGTTCGTCGGGCGCATTGCCGACCACTTCGAGCAGCCGCTCAAAGCGGGCGAACTGCGCGGGAACCGCCGCGCCGAGGTTCAGCAGGATCTGGTGATGCGGCACGTCGTCGAGATTCGCGGCCAGCACGACCGGCGTATCGGCGGCGAGCGCCGCGCCTGCCATGCAGTGCGGCACGAAATCGAGCGGCGAGAAGGTCCACAACTGCTCGTCGAACGCGCGCAGGCGCGGCGGCTCGGCCAGCACGACGAGCGGCTGGCCGGCCTGATACGCCTTGCGCGCAAGGCGGCACGCGTACAGCAGCGAGTCGCCGACGTTCGAATGGAAATCGATGCGCGTCATGCCTGCGACGTTATTGTGCAGCGCGATCGATCAGGAATTGCGACAGCAGCGGCACCGGACGGCCTGTCGCGCCCTTCGCCGCGCCGCTCTTCCACGCGGTGCCGGCGATATCGAGGTGCGCCCACGGATACGCTTCGGTGAAGCGCGCGAGGAAGCACGCCGCCGTGACGCTGCCGGCCGGACGCCCGCCGATGTTCGCGACATCGGCGAAGTTCGACTTCAGCAGATCCTGGTACTCGTCGTCGAGCGGCATGCGCCATGCGGGGTCCGCCGCTTCCTTCGCCGCATCGAGCAGTTCGCCGGCAAGCGCGTCGTCCCTCGCGAAGAGGCCCGAGTTGTGATGGCCGAGCGCGATGATGCACGCGCCCGTCAGCGTCGCGATATCGATCACCGCGGCCGGCTTGAAGCGCTCGGCGTAGGTCAGCGCGTCGGCGAGAATCAGGCGCCCTTCGGCGTCCGTATTCAGAATCTCGATCGTGGTGCCCGACATGCTCGTGACGACGTCGCCCGGCTTGGTCGCCGTGCCCGACGGCATGTTTTCGCAGGTCGGGATAATGCCGACCACGTTGAGCTTCAGGCCCATTTCGGCGACCGCGCGCAGCGTGCCGAGCACCGAGCCCGCACCGCACATGTCGTACTTCATTTCGTCCATCGCGTCGCCCGGCTTCAGCGAGATGCCGCCGGTATCGAACGTGATGCCCTTGCCGACGAGCACGATGGGCGCCGCCTTCGCCGCGCCGCCGTGATACTGCAGCACGATGAACTGCGGCGGCTCGACCGAACCTTTCGCGACCGACAGCAGCGAGCCCATCTTCAGCGCTTCCATCTGCTTCTGGCCGAGCACGTCGACTTTCAGTTTCCAGTCCTTCGCAAGCTTCTTCGCGGTGTTCGCGAGATAGGTCGGTGTGCAGACGTTGCCCGGCAGATTGCCGAGGTCACGCGTCAGGTCCATGCCGTTCGCGAGCGCCGCGCCTTGCCTGGCAGCGAGCTTCGCGAGTTTCTCGTCGGCCGGATCGACGGTGAACACGATGCGCTTCAACGCGCGCGCCGTGGTATCGGGTTTGCTCTTCATCTGCGTGAAGCGGTAGGTCAGTTCGCGCAGTGCGAGGATGGCCGCGCGCACGGCCCAGTCCGACGTGCGCTCCTTGATCGGCGCCTGGGCGAGCGTGAACGTGACCTGCACGATCTTCGTGCCGAGAATCGCGCGCCATGCGGCGCGCACCGCGTCGCCATAGGCCTTCTGCGTGAACGCATCCTGTTTGCCGAGGCCGACGAGCAGCACGCGCGATGCGCCAATGCCGGAGACTTCATGCAGGAACAGCGTGCTGCCGTTCTTGCCGTCCATATCGCCCGCCTTGATGATGCGGGTGAGCAGCCCCTTGGTGGCCGTGTCGATTTCGAGCGCCGCACCGGACAAGGTTTGCGACTCGAACACGCCAATCACGATGCAATCTGATTTTCCCGTCAGGAACCCCTGGGTCGAGCCTTTGCTCCAATCACAGGCTTTTATGCTAAAGTCCATCGCGCTTGTCCTCGGATAAAATCTGGGCTTAGGATGAAAGCCGCAATTATCCGCTATTTTTCCTGTGGCCGTCGCTTTGGAGGCAGGTACTACGCCTACGGTGCCCCGGCAAGCGCGCCCTCCCATCTTCAACCATGATCTTTGAACGCTCCCTCCAGCGCGAACTTGCTTATACGGCTGGCGCCGTGTTCATGGTTCTGCTCACGCTCGTGCTGACGACGATGATGATCCGCATCGTCGGCTTCGCGGCGTCCGGCGAAATCGATCCGCGCGACGTGCTCGTGCTGATCGGCCTGACCGTGATCGGTTACCTCGCAATCATGCTGGTCGCAACGCTGTTCGTGTCGATCCTGTTCGTGCTGACGCGCTGGTACCGCGATTCGGAAATGGTCGTGTGGCTATCGTCGGGCGTGAGTCTCACGCAGTTCATCAAGCCGGTCGGCGTGTTCGCCACGCCGATCATCATCCTGATCGCGTTCTTCGTGTTCGTCGGCTGGCCATGGTCGAACCAGCAGAACAAGCTGATCCGCGCGCGCTTCCAGCAGCGCGACGAAGTCTCGCTGCTGGCGCCCGGGCAGTTCCGCGAATCGACGGTGAGCCACCGCGTGTTCTTCATCGAGAAGATGTCGCCGGACCAGTCGCACGTCGAGAACGTCTTCGTGACGAGCACCGAGAACGGCAAGGTCAATGTGGTCGTGTCGAAGTTCGGCCATACCGAAACGCAAAAGAACGGTGACCGTTTCGTCGTGCTCGAAAACGGCCGGCGCTACGACGGCGAGCCGGGTCACCCGGATTTCCGCATCATGGAATTCGAGCGCTACGGCATCAAGATCCAGAGCCAGCCCGTGATCACCACGCCGACCGCAACCGGCACGCCGACACTCGAACTGCTGCGCAACCCGACGCGCGACAATCTCGCCGAATTCGCGTGGCGCGCGGGACTGCCGCTGATTGCCATCAACCTGATGCTGCTCGCGATTCCACTTGCGTACCAGAACCCGCGCCGCAGCCGCACGATCAACCTCGTGATGGCCGTGCTGATCTATCTGACCTATTCGAACGTGCTGAACGTCGTGCAGTCGTGGATCCAGCAGGGAAAGATGTCGTTCCCGGTCGGGCTGGCCGGATTGCACATCGTGGTCGCGGCCATTGTCGTGTTTATTTTCTGGCTGCGTGTGCGCAACCGGCCGCTGTTTTCACGCGCGAAATTCGGTCGGCGCTCCGACGTCGCGCGCTCGTCGCAGTCGCAAGGAGCCTGACCGATGCGGATCTATGAGCGGTATTTCGCGCGTCAGGTTTATCTGTCGTTCGTTTTTATTCTGTTCGCGTTTTCAGGGCTGTTTTTCTTTTTCGACCTGATCAACGAACTCAATTCGGTTGGACGCGGCAACTACAACTTCAGTTATGCGGTGCTGCGCGTGGCGCTGCAAACGCCGTCGCGCTTCTACGAAATCATTCCGGTCGCGGCGCTGATCAGCGCGATCTATGTGTTCGCGCAAATGGCCGCGAACTCGGAATACACCATTTTCCGCGTGTCCGGGCTCGCGACGAATCAGGCGCTGCGCTCGCTGCTGAAAATCGGCATCCCGCTCGTGCTGCTCACCTATCTGATCGGCGAAGTCATCGGACCTTATACGGACCAGTTGTCCGAGCGTGTGCGACTCGAGGCGCTGGGCTCGTCGGTGTCGAGCAATTTTCAATCGGGCGTCTGGGTCAAGGACACGCTGACCGCGCGCGCCGACGGCGAGCAGGTCACGCGTTTCGTGAACGTCGGCGAACTGAGGCCCGACGCGACGATCAGCAATGTGCGCATCTACGAATTCGACTCGAAGTTCCGGCTCTCGAATGTGCGGATTGCGAAGTCGGGCGTCTATCAGCCGCCGGGCCACTGGAAGCTGACCGACGTCACCGACACCGAGCTGATCGACGTGGTGCCGCCGGGCGTTACGCCGACCGACGCGCTCAATCCCGTCTATCGCGCGAAGCAGATCACGCTGCCCGAGTACTCGCTGCGCTCGGAGCTGACGCCGAATATTCTGTCGGTGCTGCTGGTGTCGCCCGACCGGATGTCGATGTTCAATCTGTTCCGCTACATCCAGCATTTGACGGAAAACCATCAGGACACGCAGCGCTATGAAATCGCGCTGTGGCGCAAGCTGCTGTATCCGTTCGCGGTGTTCGTCATGCTGGTGCTGTCGCTGCCGTTCGCGTATCTGCATACGCGCGCGGGCGTGGTCGGCGTGAAGGTATTCGGCGGGATCATGCTCGGCATGAGCTTCCAGCTGTTCAATACGCTGTTCTCGCACATCGGCAATCTGAACACGTGGCCCGCGCCGTTGACGGCGGCGACACCGGGGCTCGTTTATCTGGTGCTGGGGCTGGTTGGGTTGAAGTGGGTTGACCGGCACTAGCGTATGCGCGGACGGCGCGGTGGGTCGCGGTCGGTGCTGTCGGCCCGTACGGGAGAAATGGAATGGCAACTGCCGAGACAGCCAATACCGGCATCGTTCTCTTCGCCCATGGCGCGCGCGATGCGCGCTGGGCGGAACCGTTCGAGCGGCTCGCCGACAAGTTGCGCAGCTTGCGCGGCAATGCGCCTGTTGCGCTGGCCTTTCTTGAGTTGATGCAACCCGATTTACCGACCGCCGTCGCGCAGCAGGTGGCGGGCGGCTGTACCGCCGTGACGGTCGTGCCCGTGTTCTTCGGCCAAGGCGGCCATATTCGCCAGGACCTGCCCGTTATTGTCGAGCAGTGCCGGGCGGCGCATCCGGACATCGAGATTCGCTGCGCGACGCCCGTCGGCGAGGACGACGCGGTCATCGAAGCGATCGCGCAATATTGCTTGCGCCAGGTCTAGTGGTCCAGGCGGGCGACATCAAACGACCCGCACCGGCAGACCTTCATACCGCGCCTTCAACTGCAACGCCAGATACCGCGAATACACACGTCCCATCTGGAAATTGCCTGCATGAATCCACAGCCCCGGCTGCCGCGTCGGTTTCCACAGGTTGCGCAGTTCGCCCTCCCATGGGCCTTCGTCTCCTTCGAGCCCTGAACCATACCCGAACACGGGCCCTACCCGCTCCGCAACTTCGGGCGAGACGAGTTTCGCCATGCGCTCGTTCATCGGCCGGTAACCGGTCGCATAAACGATAGCGTCCGCATCGAGTCGCGAGCCGTCGCTCAGCACGATGCCATCGCGCTCGATGCGCGTCGCTTCGACGCCGGACTTCACCTTGATACTGCCGTTCGCGATCAGTTCCGACGCACCGGTATCGATGTAAAAACCGCCGCCTCGGCGCAAGGCCTTCCCGACAAGGCCCGTGCCGTCCGGACCGGCATCGACCTTGAACCCCGCCGCGGCAAGCCGTGCATAGAACGCGCTGTCTTCCTGCGCGAACTTCTCCATCATCGGACCGAACACCGCCGGCAACATCCGCATCGGCAATGCCGCCCGCTGCAGATCGGCGCGCTCCACGTCAATGCCGCGCGCGAGCGCCTCCTCCGAATAGAGCGGACGCAACATCTCGAGCAAGCGTTGCTGGCGAAGCACGTGCGTCGACGAGCGCTGGATCATCGTCACCTCCGCGCCATGACGGAACAGGTCTTCGCAGATATCGTGAGCCGAGTTGTTCGAACCGAACACGACCACCTTGCGGCCGCGAAATCCGGCGCCGCCGGAATGCGCGCTCGAATGACATTGTTCGCCGGCAAACGTGTCGGCACCGGCAATCGACGGAATGGACGGATCGCCGTTCAGGCCCGTCGCAAGCACGAGATGGGCGGGCCGCAGCGTCGTTTCGCGTCCGTTGCGCACGACGCGCACCTGCCACTGGCCGCTCGATGCATCGTATTGCGCGCCCGCGCATTCGGCGTTGTGCCAGATGTCGAGTTCCATGATCCGCGCGTAGGACTCGAGCCAGTCGCCGACCCTGTCCTTGGGCGGAAAAATCGGCCAATGGTCCGGATAGTTCAAGTAAGGCAGCGCGTTCCACCACACCGGATCGTGCAGATGCAGCGACGCGTAGCGCGACCGCCAGCTGTCGCCGGTACGCGCATGGCGATCGATAATCAGCGTCGGTACGCGAAGCAGCCTGAGCCTTGCCGCGAGTCCCAGGCCGCAATGGCCGCCGCCGACGATCAGCACATACGGCTCTCGCGCCTCGCCCGCTCCGGCGACGGCCTGCGGCGCCCGCTCGCCGTCCTCGCCCTGTGGTTCAAGGCCCGACACGCGCCGCTGACGCGTCGGCTCCTCGAAGCCCTTCAACTCGCGCAGCGCGGTCAGCAGCGTCAGGCAGCGGCCTTGCGCATCGAGCCGCAGATAGCCGTCGCAACGGCCGAGCGCCGTCTCGAACGATATGAAGCCGTCGGTCGCATCGGGCCGCACCGGTTCCGCAACGGTCCACGCGGACGGTCGAATCGATGCGAGGGTCGCATCGAACATCACGCGAATCGCGTCGCGCCCTTCCATCGTGCGGATGTCCCACGTGAACGCGACCAGATCGCGCCAGAAGCAGGTGTCGCCGAACAGCGCGACGACATCGTCCGTCCGGTTAGCGGCGAGCGCCCGCGAAAATGCGTCGAGCCACGCAGCGAGCGGTGCGCGCCCGGAAAGTTGCTGGGTCATTCGATCGAATCTCCGTCTATGTCAGTTCAGCCAGCCTGCCGCGACGACGCCGCCGCCCGGCACGCGCTGGAGAGAACGCGCGATGCCAAGCGTGTATTCCGCACGTTCTGGAAGCACGAACAGGCTATTTGACGAACCGGTTGGCCGATCGCGACTGAAGCCTGAATCGCGTCGGATCGACGTGGTACATGTGCTGAAACGCGACTGAAAAATTGCTGCGACTCGACAGTCCGACCGCTCGCGCGATTTCGGGAACCGGTAAGGTGGTGGTCGCTAGCAATTCCGCCGCCTTGCGCAAGCGCACGATTTTCAGCATGGCCATTGGCGACTGATCGAATGCTTTCGCAAACTGCGCGGCAAACGCCGATCGGCTCATGCTGGCGACCTCCGCAAGACGCTCGACCGACAGCGGGCTCGCATAGCGTTCGAACATCGTCTGCAGCGCCGCCGCGAGTCGCGCGTCGGCAAGCCCGGCAGCCCACGGAAACTGCACGCCGCCATGGCCGATATGGCGCCTGAGCGCCATCACCAGACATTGCTTGAGCAGCGCTTCGACGAGCACACGCGAACCGGGCCCGGGACGCGCCGATTCCGCAAGCAGCATCACGAACTGATCGCGCAGCCCCGCGCCTGCGTCGAAGCGGGTCACCAGAGGACGGCTCAACGCCCTGAACGGATCGGCCGCAAAGCGGCCATCGACGTTCAGTTCGCCGCAAGCGGTCACGACACCCTGCGCGCCGTCGCCCACCTTGACCGTCGGCGCCGTCTCGCGCGCGAGGCCGCCGCCGACGCGCGCGCGGCTCACCCGGCGCGTGGCCGTCCGGCTTCGCGCATCGATCCGGTAAGCAAGACCCGCCGGCAACAGCACGAAACTGTGCGCATCGAGCGCCAACGATTCCGCATCGTCCATGACCAGCGTGGCATTGCCCGCGAGGCAGTAATGCAGGCTCGCTGTGCTGCACGCATCGAAGCTCACGCCCCAGCCTTTGCGCACATCGCACAGCGAGAAGTTCGCGACGCCAAGATCGAGCGCGGCGAGCAGATGGTCGAGCGCATGCTCGCCCGATGAAGACAATTCGATCACTGGACGATTTGGAACCATAACGAGACCACTTCGAACCCGACCATCACTACCATGATGTGCATCAACCCTTTTTCGAGGAGACTGTGATGTTCGACATGAAGAATCTTACCCGACTCAAGAAGCTGGACGAAAAAGCACCGGACGTGATGAAAACGTTCTGGGCATTCGACAAGGCCGCGTTCGCGCCGGGCGCGTTAAGCGAGCAGACGAAGCAGATTATCGCAGTGGCCGTCGCGCTCACGACACAGTGCCCTTATTGCATCGAACTGCATACGACCGCGGCGCGCAAGGCCGGTGCAACCGACGAGCAGTTGGCGGAAGCGGCAATGGTTGCCGCGGCGATGCGCGCGGGCGCCGCCGTCACGCATTCGACGCATCTGTTCAAGGACTGACCGCGCCGCGCGCAAAGCATGCGCGTGAAGAAGGCAATAAAAAAAGGCGCGAATTGCTCGCGCCTTTCTGCATGTGGGGTTCACCGCCGACACACTGACGCCCCGGCCGGCCCGAAGCGAACACGACTTACGCCACTCTGCGAACTCCGTTCTGCTCGCCGTCTGCATCCGCCTCAGCGGTTGCCTCATCGACCGTGGCCGCCGCGCGCTGCCGCTCGGCAAACGCATCGCCGATCATCAGCAGGCTCGGCTGCGCCGCATCGAGCCATTGCTGCGCGTCGCCGGCCGCGAGGCCTTCGAGCGTCAACGTCAGCGTCCGCTCGCGCGGCGTGCTGCAGGCTTCGACGATCGCCACCGGCGTTGCCGGCGCGCGTCCCGCGTCGATCAGCTGTTGCGCGATTTCAGGCGCGCTGTCGCGGCCCATGTAGAACACGAGCGAATCCGCATTCACCTGCTCGCGAATTGCTTCGGTGTCGGCCGCGCGGCTGTGCGTCGCCAGCGCCACGCTACGCGATACGCCGCGCAGCGTCAGCGAACGCTGCAGCGCGGCCGCGCTCGCGAGCGCCGCGGTGATGCCCGGCACCACCTCGTATTCGATGCCGGCCGCTTCGAGCGCGCGCATTTCCTCGTCGGCGCGGCCGAACAGCATCGGATCGCCGCCCTTTAGCCGCACCACGACGTCATGCTCGCGCGCCGCATCGACAATCTGCTTGTTGATAAAGTGCTGCGCGGTCGAGCGCTTGCCGCAGCGCTTGCCGACCGCGATCTTGCGCGCACGCGGCGCATGCTCGAGCATTTCCGGCTCGATCAGCGCATCGTGCAGCACGACATCGGCGATGCCCAGCAGCCGTGCGCCGCGCACCGTAATCAGGTCCGCCGCGCCAGGCCCTGCACCGATCAGATACACCTTACCCATTTGCTCCCGCTCCGTTCGTCCCATTTGCCCTGAAATGCGGCCTGAAATGCGCCGTGAAATCCGCTCGCTACACATGCACCACCGATCATGCACTGCCGATGCACCGCTCGCGCTATTTCACGTTTGAAGGCGCGAGCCCTCAAGCAGAAAACGCACGAATCATGCCCGCGGCGACCGTATGATGCGTCGCCTCATCGATCAGCACGAATGCGCCCGTGGCCGGATTCGTATCATACCCGTCGGCGACCAGCGGCTTTTGCAACGTCAGCGACACGCGGCCGATGTCGTTCATCGTCAGGTTCTGCCGGTCGGTCGCATGCGACAGCGTATGCACGTCGAGCACCTGACTGATCGCGCCGATGCGCGCAAATACCGTGTTGGTGGTCTGCTTGAGCAGATACTTGCGCTGCGTCGACAGCGGCGCGTCGTCGAACCAGCACAGGTCTGCCTCGAGCTTCTTCGCCGGCTGCGGCTGGTCGCCCGCGAGCACGAACGTATCGCCGCGCGAGACGTCGACATCCTGCTCGAGGCGAATCGTCACGGTCTGGCCCGCGAACGCGCGGTCGACTTGCGCCGTGCCGCCGGGCACCGGCGCGATGATCTCCGCAACCGTCGCCTCACGATTGGCCGGCAGCACGACGATCGCATCGCCGACCTTCACTTCGCCCGACTCGACGCGGCCCATATAGCCGCGGAAGTCGTCGGCCTGGCTGCCGTCCTGGCGCGCCACCCACTGCACCGGAAAACGCAGCGCCGCGTGATCGGCGGTTTCGACCGGCAAGGCTTCGAGCAGGTCGAGCAGCGGTTCGCCCGCATACCACGGCATGCGCTCGCTCGCGCTTACGATGTTGTCGCCCTTCAGCGCCGATACCGGCACGAAGCGCACATTCGCCAACCCGAGCTGGCGCGCCAGTTCGACATACGCGTCGCGAATCTCGTTGAAGCGCGTTTCGCTGAACTCGACGAGGTCCATCTTGTTGATCGCGACGATCACGTGCTGCAAGCCGAGCAGCTTGACGATCGCGCTATGGCGCTTGGTTTGCGGCAGCAGTTGCGTCGCGCCGTTCTCGAACGTGACGCGCGTCGCATCGACCAGAATGATCGCCGCATGCGCGGTCGATGCGCCGGTCACCATATTGCGCGTGTACTGCTCGTGCCCCGGCGTATCGGCGATGATGAACTTGCGCTTGGCGGTGGCGAAATAGCGGTAGGCGACGTCGATCGTGATGCCCTGCTCGCGTTCGGCTTCGAGGCCGTCGGTCAGCAGCGAAAGATCGATCTCGTCGCCAACCGTGCGCTTGTTCTTCGCGCGCGACAGCGCCGACAGCTGGTCGGACAGCACCGCCTTGCTGTCGTACAGCAGGCGGCCGATCAGCGTGCTCTTGCCGTCGTCGACACTGCCCGCCGTGATGAAACGCAGCACGCCGAGGTCTTGCGGTTGATGAATGCTCATGACTGTCTACCTCGTGTGCCTCAGAAATAACCTTGTTTCTTGCGCTGTTCCATTGCCGCTTCGGACGTCTGATCGTCCATCCGCGTGGCGCCGCGTTCCGTGATCTCGGTCACCGCCGTTTCCGCGATGATCTTGTCGACCGTGTCCGCGTCGCTTGCGACAGGGCACGTGCAGCTGATGTCGCCGACCGTACGGAAACGCACGAGCGCCTGTTCGCTCGTCTCGCCCTCGCGCATCGGCGTGAGCGGCGTGACCGGCACGAGCAGGCCGTTGCGGCGCACGATTTCGCGGGTATGCGCGTAGTAGATGGACGGCAGTTCGAGCTGCTCGCGCGCGATGTATTGCCACACATCGAGCTCGGTCCAGTTCGAGATCGGGAACACGCGCAGGTGCTCGCCCGCGTGCAGACGCGCGTTATACAGGCTCCACAGTTCGGGGCGCTGCGCCTTCGGATCCCATTGGCCGAACTCGTCGCGGAACGAGAAGATCCGCTCTTTCGCACGGGCCTTCTCTTCGTCGCGGCGCGCGCCGCCGATCATCGCGGTATAGCCGTACTGCTCGATCGTTTCGAGCAGCGTGACCGCCTGCACGGCGTTGCGCGAATCGGTCTCGCGACGCAAACGCACCGTACCGCGCCGGATCGAATCTTCGACATGGCCGACCACGAGTTCCGCGCCGATTTCCTTCGCGCGGCGATCGCGAAAGTCGATCACTTCCTCGTAGTTGTGGCCGGTATCGATATGCACGAGCGGGAACGGCAGCTTCGTCTGACGGTTCGGGCCGAGGCCGAATGCCTTCAGCGCGAGATGCAGCACCACCACCGAGTCCTTGCCGCCGGAAAACAGCAGCGCGGGCTTGCTGCATTCTGCGACGAGCTCGCGCAGGATATGGATCGACTCGGCCTCGAGCCAGTCGAGATGGTCCATCCGGTTACCCGTGTTCGTAAGCGGTGCGGTCACAGTGGATTCGAGCGTCGTGCTCATGGTTCGGGTCCTTCTTTGATTCATTCGGGCGAGCCGCGTTGCCGGCTCGCGATATCGAAAAGGCTGCTGATGCGTTCGGGGTGGCCTCTTACGCCTGGGGCGCCGATGCGGCGCGCGTCACGCGGATGCGTTTGCGGGGCTCACCGCGATCGGAATGGTCGTGATGTGCAGCCCGCATTCCTTAGTATCGCGCGATTCCCACCACCAGCGCCCGGCCCGGCTGTCCTCGCCCGGCCGGACGGCCCGCGTACAGGGCTCGCAGCCGATGCTCGGATAACCGCGCGCGTGCAGCGGGTTGACCGGCACGTCGAACGCCTTGAGGTACGCCCAGACGTCGGCTTCCGTCCAATCGGCAAGCGGATTGAACTTGGCGATCTGGCGGGCGGCGTCATGCTCTTCCTCGTGCAGTTCCGCGCGCGTCACCGACTGCTCGCGGCGCTGGCCCGTCACCCACGCGCTCACGCCCGCGAGCGCGCGATTCAGCGGCTCGACCTTGCGGATTTCACAGCAGCGCTTGCGCAGGTCGATGCTCTCGTAGAACGCATTCAGGCCATGCGCAGCGACATATTCGTCGACCGCGGCCGTCTGCGGGTGGTACTGCTCGATGTCATAGCCGTAGCGCTCGCGCACGCGGTCGAACATGCCGAGCGTTTCGGCATGCAGCCTGCCTGTATTCAAACTGAATATGCCGATTTTCACGCCGCGCGAAAGAATCGCATGCGTGAGCAGCATGTCTTCCGCGGCGAGGCTGCTCGCGAACTTCACGTTCGCGTGGCGCGCCGCGATCGAATCGAGCAGCGCATCGAGCCGCTCGATCTTCGCGGCCAGCTCCGGCGCGACGTTTTGCACTTCGCTCATGCGGAAACCTTTTGCGCGGCAGCGGCCTGGGCCGCCTTATCGGCTTGCCGGCGGCGGAACAGCGGACGCGGTTCGTCGAACGCACCCTGGTACTGCACCGTGAACTCGGTGAATGCCTTCAGCGCGTCGTTGATGTCCTTGTCGGCGCGCACCGCATACGCGTCGAACCCGCAGCGCTCGTAAAAGCGCAACTGGTCGCGTAGCACGTCGCCGATCGCGCGAATCTCGCCGCTGTAGCCATAACGCTCGCGCAGCAGACGCGCGATGCTGTAGCCGCGGCCGTCGCGGAACACGGGGAAATCGACTGCAATCAGCGCGATCCTGTCGAAATCGCCGGCGATGTCGGCCGGTTCGCTGTCACCGGCGAGCCATACGCCGATGCCGGCGGCGCCGCGCGCGGCCGTCAATGCATCGCGCGCGCTTTGCCACAACGCGAGCGGCACGATGACCTTGCCGGCCGGCAACGCGTCCACCGCGGGCAGCGTGCCGTCTTCAGCGGCGCGCACCACCGTCCAGTCATCGCTCACAACCTTGCGGTTCTTGATAATCGAAGCCATCTGCAAATTCCTTATCTGGCAACTGAGCAGGCAACTGACCTGCCCACTGAGAGCCGGGTTACGCGTGAGCGGGTTGGCGCGATGCGTACACGCGTTCCTTGAACGGCGCGATGCCGATGCGGTTGTACGTGTCGATAAAGCGCTCGCCGTCGAGGCGCTGTTCGATGAACGTATCGATCACTTTCGCGACCACGTCCGGCATTTCCTCGGCCGAGAACGACGGGCCGATCACGCGGCCCAGATGCGCGCCGGTCGCACCGGTGCCCTGCTCGCCGCCTAGCGACACCTGGTACCACTCGGAACCGTCCTTGTCGACGCCGAGCACGCCGATATTGCCGACGTGATGGTGGCCGCACGAGTTCATGCAGCCCGAAATGTTCAGCGACAGTTCGCCGAGATCGTAGACGAAGTCCATATCGTCGAAGCGCTGCTGGATCGCCTTCGCAATCGGGATCGACTTCGCATTCGCGAGCGAGCAGAAATCGCCGCCCGGGCACGCGATGATGTCGGTCAGAAGGCCGATGTTCGGCGTCGCGAAACCGAGCGTCTTCGCCTGTTCCCACAGCGCGTACAGATCGCGCTTCTTTACGTTCGCGAGAATCAGGTTCTGTTCGTGCGACACGCGGATTTCACCGAGCGAATACTGGTCGGCGAGATCGGCGACCGCGTCCATCTGCGCGTCGGTGGCATCGCCGGGCGCCACGCCGTGCGGCTTCAGCGAGAGCGTGACGGCCGCATAGCCCGACACGCGATGCGGACGCACGCTGCGCTCGACCCAGCGCGCAAACGCGCGGCTTTCGAGCAGATGCTTCTCGAAGCTCGGGTCCGTACCCGGCAGCTTGTCGTATTGCGGCGGCGCGAAGTATTGCGACACGCGCTCGAGTTCCGCTTGCGTCAGCGTCGACGGGCCGTCCTTCAGGTGCTGCCACTCTTCCTCGACCTGTTGCGCGAACTTCTCCGGCGACAGCGCCTTTACGAGAATCTTGATGCGCGCCTTGTACAGGTTGTCGCGGCGGCCGTAGCGGTTGTACACGCGCAGCACGGCTTCGCAATACGTGAGCAGATGCTGCCACGGCAGGTTTTCGCGGATGATCGCGCCGATGATCGGCGTACGGCCCAGGCCGCCGCCCGCGAGAATGCTCGCGACGACTTCGCCGTCGGCATTCTTCGACAGATAGACGCCCAGGTCGTGAATCTGCACGGCCGCGCGATCTTCCTTCGAACCGGAGACGGCGATCTTGAACTTGCGCGGCAGCCACGCGAATTCAGGGTGGAACGTCGACCACTGGCGCAGGATTTCAGCCCACGGACGCGGGTCGATCTGCTCGTCGGGCGCGATGCCCGCGAACTGGTCGGCAGTGATGTTGCGGATGCAGTTGCCCGACGTCTGGATGCCGTGCATCTGCACCGACGCGAGCTTGCGCAGAATTTCCGGCGTTTCCTCGAGCTCGACCCAGTTGAACTGGATGTTCGTGCGTGTCGAGAAGTGGCCGTAGCCGCGGTCGTGTTCGCGTGCGATCGTCGCGAGCATGCGCATCTGGTCGCTGCGCAGATTGCCGTATGGAATCGCGATGCGGTGCATATACGCGTGGCGCTGCATGTACAGGCCATTCTGCAGACGCAACGGGCGGAACTCTTCTTCGCTCAATTCGCCCGACAGCCGGCGGCGAACCTGGTCGGCGTACTGCGCGACGCGTTCGTCAACGATGGTCTGGTCGTACTGATCGTATTGATACATTCGGGGACCCCAGTTTGTTTGTCTCAACCCACGCGGCGTTCCGGTTACGCCGCGCGATGGACATCGCTGTCCGTCCTGTTAGCTGAGCAAGTCGGGTGCATGACATAAGACCCGCTTCTGATTTGCTAATGACGAAAAGAGATAACCATATTGGAAAAGTTGGAGAAATCGTAATAAACTCCCTTAATATCTCAAACGACTAAAAAATTCTGTTGATATGCGGAGAGGTTATATATGAACCTGCACCAGTTCCGCTTCGTCCGGGAAGCCGTCCGCCAGAACTTCAACCTCACCGAAGCGGCCAAGGCGCTGTATACGAGTCAGCCGGGCGTCTCGAAGGCGATCATCGAGCTCGAGGACGAACTGGGTGTCGAAATCTTCACGCGGCACGGCAAGCGGGTGCGGTCGCTGACGGAGCCGGGGCGCATCATTCTGGCGTCGATCGAGCGGATCTTGCAGGAAGTCGAAAGCCTGAAACGGATCGGCAAGGACTACGCCGCGCAGGATCAGGGCAACCTCGTGATCGCCGCGACGCACACCCAGGCGCGCTACTCGCTGCCTGCCGCGATCGCGGAATTCAAGAAGCGCTACCCGAAAGTTCACCTTTCAATTCTGCAAGGCAGCCCAAGCCAGGTCGCCGAGATGGTGATTCACGACCAGGCGGACGTCGCGATCGCGACCGAGGGGCTGTCGAACTATAAGGAACTGGTCACGCTGCCGTGCTTCACCTGGCACCACGTCGCGGTGATGCAGGACGACCATCCGCTGCTCGAGCGCAAGCAGCTGTCGCTCGACGATCTGTCGCAATACCCGCTCATTACCTACGAAAACGCGTTTGCCGGCCGCACGAAGATCAACGACGCGTTCCGGCTGCGCGGCCTGCATCCGGACATCGTGCTCGAGGCGATCGACGCGGACGTGATCAAGACTTACGTCGAACTCGGTTTGGGCGTCGGCATCATGGCCGATATCGCGTTCAACGCCGAGCGCGACCGGCACCTGCGCGCGATGCCGGTCGGGCACCTGTTCGGCAGCAACGTCACGCGCGTCGGGCTCAAGCAAGGCGCGTACTTGCGCAGTTACGTCTATACATTGGTCGAACTGCTGTCGCCGAGCATGAACCGCAAGCTGATCGAGCAGGCCTTGAAGGGCGAAAGCGAAACCTACGAGCTTTGACGGACGGTCGCGCAGGCGCTCTGCCGTTCGCACTTTCCGCCCCTTTCGCCTTTTGCCACGGAGTTTTGCATGACGTCATATAAGAAGACCCTGCGCGGGCTCGCCGCGCTCGGCGCATGGATGCTCGTCGCCGCCGCGCACGCGGACCTGAAGGTCGGCATCGACCTGTCGACGACGGGCCCCGCGGCTGCGATCGGCATCACGAGTAAAAACGCCATCCTGATGTGGCCGAAGACGATCGCCGGCCAGCCCGCGCAGACCATCATTCTCGACGACGGCTCCGACCCGGGCGCCGCGGTTCGCAATATCCGCAAGCTCATCAACGAAGACCACGTCGACGTGATCGTCGGTCCGAACGTGACGCCGGCCGCGCTCGCCGCACTCGACCCGGTCGCGGAAAGCCAGACGCCGATGATCGCGCTGATCGGCTCGGCGGCCGTCGTCGAACCGCAGGAAGGCAAGCGCGTCTGGGCGTTCAAGATGGCGCAGACCGACAGTGCGATGGCCGATGTGATGACGCGCTATATGGCGAACCACAACGTGAAGACGGTCGGCTTTATCGGCTTCGCGGACAGCTACGGCGACAGCTGGCTCAGCGAGTTCACGAAGTTCGCGGCGTTGCGGCACATCCAGGTGGTCGCCACCGAGCGCTTCAATCGCACCGATACGAGCGTGACCGGCCAGGTGCTGAAGCTGATCGCGGCAAAACCCGACGCGGTGCTGATCGCGGGCGCCGGCACGCCAAGCGTGCTGCCGCAGCGTACGCTCGTCGAGCGCGGCTACAAGGGCGCCATTTATCAGACGCATGGCATCGCGACGCCGGCGTTCATCAAGCTCGGCGGCAAGGACGTCGAAGGGACGCTGTTCCCGACGCAGCCGGTGGTCGTGGCGCGCACGCTGCCCGCCGACCATCCGGCGAAGCGGGCCGCGCTCGCGTTCGTCAAAGACTACGAAGTGCAGTACGGGCCGAACACGGTTACGCAGTTCGCCGGCGATGCGGCGGGCGTCTATCCGCGGCTGCAGGATGCCGTCGCGCGGGCGCTGAAAACCGCGCAGCCCGGCACACCCGCGTTTCGCGTCGCGCTGCGCGAAGCGCTCGAACAGGCGCATGAGCTCGTGGTGCCGAACGGCGTCGTCAATACGAGCGCGAAAGATCACGTCGGACTCGATCAGCGCGCGAGCGTGATGGGGACGATCAAGGGCGGGCAGTTTGTCTACCTGAGTCAGTGACGCTGTTGTTAAAGTAGACGTCTTTCGTCGCCCTCTTCGCGTTCAGCGTCTCCACACCATGCGCACTACCCGAGCCATCCACGCCGTCGAGCGGCTGAAGACCCGCAGCGGCAACGCCCGCTATGCGGCCATCGCGCTGCAAGGCGGCCTGTTCTACCTTGTCGACCGGTCGGGCGGCACCGATCAGAAAATGTCCGAGCCCTTGCCGCTCGACGACTTCGTCAAATTTGTCGACGAATTCGGTCCGAAAAAACCGCGCAAGGTCAGCAAGCTCGATCTCGCGTTCGAAGAGCAGATCAGGAAGAGCAAAAGCTGACGCGCGTGTTGCGCAGGCGGCAGGCGGCGAGCGGCGAGCGGCAGATCAGATCTCGCGCCACTGGCCGCCGGCCGCGCTGCTGGCGAGCACCGCATCGATAAACCGCAACCCTTCGACACCGTCGTCGACCGTCGTCAGAAGGCGGCTTTCCGGCGGCAGCGGCTGACCGGCATCGAGCGCTTCGATCTGCTGGGCGGCGTCCTTATACAACTGCGCGAACGCTTCGAGATACCCTTCCGGATGCCCCGCCGGCACGCGCGTCGCGTTCGCGGCCGCGTCGCCTTTCACGCGCCCGCGCGTGATTCGCTGCCTCGCGCCGCCCAGCGGCGTGAACCAAAGCTCGTTCGGCTGTTCCTGTTCGAACGCAAGGCTCGCCTTCGTGCCGTACACGCGCAGCCGCAGCCCGTTTTCCTCGCCGCTCGCGACCTGGCTCGCCCATAGCATCCCGCGCGCGCCGTTCGCATAACGCAACATCGCCTGCACGTGATCGTCGAGGCGGCGCCCCGGCACGAACGTGTGCACCTCCGCCGCCAGCGCCTGCGGCAGCATGCCGCTGATAAACCCCGCAAGGTGATACGCGTGCGTGCCGATATCGCCGAGGCACCCGGCCGGCCCCGACAGCTTCGGATCGGTGCGCCACGCGGCCTGCTTGTTCGTGCCGCTCTGTTCGAGCGGCTCGGCGAGCCAGTCCTGCGCATATTCGACCTGCACGACGCGAATCTCGCCGAGCTCGCCCGCTTCGATCATCTCGCGCGCGTGCCGCACCATCGGGTAGCCCGAATACGTATGCGTGAGCGCAAAGAGCCGCTGCCTGTCATGCGCGAGCCGCGCCAGTGCCTCGCCTTCGGCAAGCGATACCGCCAGCGGCTTGTCGCAAATCACATGGATACCGGCTTCGAGAAACGCCGTCGCCACCGGCGCATGCAGATGGTTCGGCGTGACGATCGCGACCGCGTCGATGCCGTCGTCGCGCGCGCTTTCCGCACGCGCCATATCGCGCCAGTCCGCATAGCTGCGCGCGATATTGGCCTCGTCGGCGCTCGCCTGCGCGCGCTTCGGGTCCGACGAAAGCGCGCCCGCGACCACTTCGAAGCGGTCGTCGAGACGCGCGGCGATCCGGTGCACGGCGCCGATAAATGCGCCCTGCCCGCCGCCGACCATGCCCAGTCTCAGTCTTCTTGCCATCGCGTCCTGCTCCTCAGGTTTTCGTTGCGAGTGCAACCCGATCACTCGATACCCAGCACGCGCTGCAACTGCGCACGGTCGACGCCGCTTCCCGCGAAGTCGTCGAACGAGCGCTCGGCCACGCGGATGATGTGCCGCCGGATAAACTCCGCGCCTTCGCGCGCGCCGTCGTGCGGATGCTTCAACGCGCACTCCCATTCGAGCACGGCCCAGCCCGGGTAATCGTACTGCGCCATCTTCGAGAAGATCGCGCCGAAATCGACCTGCCCGTCGCCAAGCGAGCGGAAGCGCCCCGCCCGCTCGACCCAGTCGCTGTAGCCGCCATACACGCCCTGGCGCCCGGTCGGACGAAACTCGGCGTCCTTCACATGGAACGCCTTGATCCGTTCGTGATAGATATCGATGAACTCGAGGTAGTCGAGCTGCTGCAGCACGTAGTGGCTCGGATCGAACAGGATATTCGCGCGCGGATGATCATTCAGCGTCGCGAGAAAGCGCTCGAACGTGACGCCGTCGTGCAGGTCCTCGCCCGGATGCAGTTCGTAGCAGACGTCGACGCCCGCTTCGTCGAACGCATCGAGAATCGGCTTCCAGCGGCGCGCGAGTTCGTCGAAGGCCGTTTCGATCAGGCCCGCCGGACGCTGCGGCCACGGATAGATATACGGCCATGCGAGCGCGCCGGAAAACGTCACATGCGTGTTCAGGCCGAGGCGTTGCGACGCTTTCGCCGCAAGCTTCAGTTGTGCGATCGCCCATTCGGTACGCGCCTGCGGATTACCGCGCACATGCGGCGCGGCGAAGCCGTCGAACAGCACGTCGTAAGCGGGGTGCACGGCGACGAGCTGGCCTTGCAGATGGGTGGCGAGCTCCGTCACGGTCACACCGGCGTCGGCGGCGACGCCAAGCCAATCGTCGCACCAGGTCTGACTCGCGGCCGCCTGTTCGAGATCGATCAGTTGCGCTGCGACCGGCACCTGAATGCCTTTGAAACCGAGTCCCGCCGCCCATTGGGCGAGATGCGCGAAATTGTCGAACGGCGGGTCATCGCCCAGGAACTGCGCGAGGTAGATCGCCGGTCCTTTGATGGTCTTCACATGCGCCTCCGTCAATAGTCGAACACATGCGGCGCAGCATGTCGTATGCCGCGCCGCGCGCTCGCGTCGTTCAGAACGGCGAGTCCGGGAAGTAGAACTGCTGCGCGTTTTCTTTCGTGATCAGCACCGACGGAATGATCGTCGTCGCCGGCAGCTTGTCGCCTTTCAAACGCGCTTCGGCCGTCAGCTTGATCGCGTCGTAGATAAACTTCGGCGAGTACGACACGTCGGCCTTGATCATCGGCGCGCCATCCATCACGTTCTTCACCATGCCTTTCGAGCCCGCGCCGCCGAACACGATCTTGATGTCGGTGCGTTTGGCCTGATCGATCGCCTTGAGCACGCCGACGGCCATGTCGTCGTCGGACGCCCACACCGCGTCGATATGCTTGAAGCGCGTCAGGTAGTCCTGCATCACCTTGAACGCGTCGTCGCGATTCCAGTTCGCGTACTTCGCATCGAGAATCTTGATGTTCGGATACTGTTTGATCACCGATGTGAACGCGGTCCAGCGCTCGTTGTCGAGCGTCGTCGGAATGCCGCGCAGCGCGACGATATCGCCCTTGCCGTCGAGCGCCTTGGCCAGATACTCGGCCGGAATCTTGCCGAACGCGGTGTTGTCGCCGGCGACGTACGCGTCCTGCGCGCTCGTGTCGGTCAGTCCGCGGTCGACCACCGTCACGTACACGCCTTTCTTCTTCACCTGCGCAACCGGTTGCGTCAACGACGCAGACTCCTGCGGGAAAATCACGAGCGCGTTGATCTTGTTCACCGTGACGAGATCCTGCAACTGGTTCGCCTGTTCAGGCGCACTCGCCGCGGTCTTCACGATGATCTTCAGCCCGGGGTGCTCTTTCTCGAGGTCCGTTTTCGCCTTGTTGGCCCACCAGACGATGCCGCCCGTAAACCCGTGGTCCGCCGTCGGAATCGACACACCCAGCGTAACCGGGTCGGCGGCGCGCGCGGCGCCCGTCGTGATCCCCAGCATCGTAAGCGCCAGCATGCCGGCACCGACCGCTCGTATGACGTGTTTCATGATGTTTGTCTCCTTTGTGCGGGCGCGCTCGTGGTTGCGCCCGGATTTCATTGTCGAACGACCGAAACGACTGAAACGACTGAAACGAACCGCAGTGACTCAACTCGCCACGCCCACCCGGCCTACCCGGCCGGCTCCCTTGCGTGATGCCGCTTCCCCTCCACAAACCGCTTAACGCCGCCCGCGCTGCAGGAACGCGACGACGATAATCACGACGCCCTGCACCGCCGCGTTCAGATACACGCTGATGATGCTGGTCAGATTCAGGATGTTCGCGATGACCGACAGCAGGATCGCGCCGATCACCGTGCCGATCACGCGGCCCTCGCCGCCCTTGAGCGCGGTGCCGCCGACCACCACCGCGGCGATCGCTTCGAGTTCCCATAGCAGGCCGGTGGTCGGCGTCGCCGAACCGAGCCGCGGCACATACAGCACCGTCGCCACGCCGACGCACACGCCAAGCAGCATGTACGTGACGATCTTCACCGTATCGACGCGAATCGCCGCATAGCGCGCGACCTGTTCGTTCGAACCGATCGCCTGCACATGGCGGCCGAACGCGGTGCGGTTGAGGATCAGCGCGCCGCCCGCCGCGACGACCAGAAACACCCAGATCGGCACCGGCACGCCGAGCAGACTCGCGTAGTACACAGGCCCGTACAGGTCGGACAGATTGTTATCGAGCGTCAGCGCGCCGCCATCGGCGAGCCAGGTGAGCACCGCGCGAAAAATCCCTAACGTGCCGAGCGTGACGATAAACGGCTCGATACGCCCTTTCGTGATCAGGAGGCCATGCGCGCAGCCGAACAGCGCGCCGAGCACGAGCGCGCAGACAATGCCGATCGCCACGATTGCAAGCGGAGGCAGCGTATGCGCCGACGCGCTGCCGGCCAGTCCGTTCATGAGCCAGATCATGACGCCCGCGATCAGCGCGGCCATCGAACCGACCGACAGATCGATGCCGCCCGAGATGATCACGAAGGTCATGCCGACCGCGATGATGCCGATAAACGATGTGCGCGTCAGCACGTTCATCATGTTGTCGACGGTCGCGAAATCGCGGTTCAACAGCGTTCCCGCGATGCACAGCGCGATCAGACCCGCGAGCGGACCGAAGCCGTACAGCACGTGCGCGACGCGCAGGGCGCGCGGCGTCGGCGCGGAAGTGTCAGTGGGTGCCGGTCGCATGAGCGATCAACTCCTCTTCGGTCAGATGGTCGAGGCCGAGCGTCGCTTGCAAATGGCCCGCGCGCATTACCGCGACACGATGGCACAGGCCGATCAGCTCGATCAGTTCGGACGAGATCACGATCACCGCGCGCCCTTCCGATGCGAGCCGGTGAATCAGGAAATAGATATCGCGTTTCGCGCCGATATCGACACCGCGTGTCGGCTCGTCGAGCACGATCACGTCGGGGTTCGGCTGCAGAAACTTGGCGAGCGCGAGCTTCTGCTGATTGCCGCCCGACAGCATGCGTGCGCGGCTATTGAGGTCGCCCGTGCGGATGCCGAATTCGCGCACCGCTTCGGTCAGCGCGGCGCGGCCCGCTTTGACGTCGAGCAGCGGATGCGTGTAGCGCTCGAGCGTCATCAGCGTCAGGTTGTCCTGCAGGCTCAGGTCCACATGCAGGCCTTTGCCCTTGCGGTCTTCGCTCAGATACGTAAGGCCGTGCCGCATCGCCTCGCGCGGGCTCTTGAGCTCCGCGCGGCGGCCGGCGATCTCGATGCGGCCCGCGCTGCGCTTGCGCAAGCCGATGATCGCCTCGAACGCTTCGGTCCGGCCCGCACCGACCAGCCCCGCAAAACCGAATACTTCGCCCGCGCGCACCTCGAAACTGAGATCGCCCACCCAATCGGGCACGCTCAGCCCTTCGACGCGCAGTGCGACGCGCGCCTGCGCCGCGACGGGCGTCTTGTCCGGGAACATATCGGACAGCTCGCGGCCGACCATCAGGTTCGCCATCTGCTGCCGCGCGAGCGCAGCCGTTTCGCTGCGCGCGACGAAGCGGCCGTCGCGCATCACGATCACTTCATCGGTGATGCGCTCGACTTCGTCGAGCTTGTGCGAGATATAGACGATCGTCACGCCGTCCGCTTTCAGCTTCGCCATCAGCGCGAACAGACGCTCGGTTTCGGACGGCGTGAGCGTTGCGGTCGGCTCGTCCATGATCAGAAGACGCGCGCGCCGCGACAGCGCTTTCGCGATCTCGACCATCTGCTTTTCCGCGACGATCAGATCGCGGACCTTCGTATCCGGATGCTTCGCGAGCCCGACCTGCGCGAGATAGCGCTTTGCGTCGGCGCGCATCGCGGCGTCGTCGAGCAGCAGGCCGCGACGCCTCTCGTGGCCGAGATACATGTTTTGCGCGATCGTCAGATGCTCGGCGAGATTGAACTCCTGGTGTATCAGCACGATGCCCGCCGCCTCCGCCGCGCGCGAGCCGTCGAACTGCCGCGGCGCGCCGTCGACGAGCACCGCGCCCGAGGTCGCGCGCTCGTAGCCGGCGAGTATTTTCATCAGCGTCGACTTGCCCGCGCCGTTCTCGCCGAGCAGCCCGTAGATGCGCCCCGGGGCTAGCTCGAAGCTCACGCCGTGCAGCACGCGCACGGGGCCGAAGTCTTTGCGGACATCGTCGAAGCGGACGGCGAGACTCATCTCGATGGCACTCCTCACGCGCGCATCATGCGCTGCCGCGCACGACGAGCCGATGCGGCAGCAGCACGCCCGGCACAATCGCATTGCGATTCGCGAGACGCTGTAACAGCAGCCGCGCGGCCGTTTCGCCGAGCTCGCGCATCGGCTGCGAAATCGTGGTCAGCGGGGGATCGGTTTGCGCAGCCAGCGAGATATCGTCGAAGCCGACTACCGCGACGTCGTCGGGCACACGCTTGCCGACCTTGCGCAAGCCGTTGATGACCCCGATCGCGAGCGTGTCCGACACCGTGAAGATCGCGGTCGGCGGATCGGGCTGCGCCATCAGGATCGCGGCGGCGGAGGCACCCGCTTCGTAGTCGAGGCTATCCAGATGAATGCGCCAGCGCGGATCGGGAACGAGGCCCGCGTTATGCATCGCGTCCATATAGCCGCGCTCGCGCTGCTGCGCATACAGGTAGCCGTCGCCCGAGTTGATCAGCGCGATGCGCGTGTGGCCGCGCGACAGCAGATGCAGCACCGCGTCGCCGGCCGCGCGGTAGTTGTCGATGCCGACATACGGCACACCGACGTCCGCGTCGAACTCGCAGCACGCGACCCACGGCAGCGTGGTCATCTCTTCGGATAGCGCCTGCTGCGCGGCCGCCGGGTCGAGGCAGATCGCGCCGTCCGCGCGGCGCCGCCGCAGCATGTCGAAGTAGCTGCGCTCGCGGCCCGGGTCCGCGCCCGTATCGCACAGCAACATGAAATAGCCATGCTGGCGCGCGACGCTATCGATGCCGCGCACGATTTCCGCGTAAAACGGATTGCCGAAGTTAGGCACCATCGTCAACAATAAGCGGCTTTCGGCGGTGCGCAGGTTGCGCGCGAGTTCGTTGACGCGATAGCCGCTCTGCTCGATTGCCGCGAGCACGCGCTCGCGCGTCTCGGCGCGCACGTTCGAATGGCCGTTCAGCACGCGCGACACGGTTGCGACCGACACCCCCGCCTGCTCGGCGACGTCGTCGATCGAGATGTCCTTCGGCACACTGAACGAGGCGCGCGCGCGGCTTGCCGCAGGCGTTGACATGGCCTTCGGCCTGGGCTTCTGCACGGACGCCGGCCCGGCGGACGGCCTCGAGGGCAAGCCCGCAGCCGAGCCGTCGTCGGGCTCGCTCGGGTCGTGCGGCGACGGTCTGGACACGAAATAGGTCTCCTGGCGATGTAATCGATTACATTCTATCCATATATTCTTGTTCGAGCAGTGCCAAACCGCAAGGACGACGGTGTAGGGATTTATACCGAGCGTGGCGCGATGTGGACGCCTGGCGGACGGGCCAGGCGCCGCGGCACCCCCGAGACCCAACGCTGCTCATTTGGCGGCATCGGCGGCTGACGGCGCGGGCGCGTCGCCCGGTGGGGCCGTGAAGCGCACTTCCGGATGGCGGCTAGCCTTCGTCCGCTTGTCACGCTCGGCGAGTTCAAACTGAACGCGCGCTTCGTAGTCGCGCGCCTGTTGGACCGGCATATTGGCCGTCGCGGCGCCCCACTCGCCGCCCATGCGGTCGACTGGCGTGTACGGCGCGGCATCTGGCCCGGGCGCCGTCGCGCGCGGGATTACCGTAACGGGCGATTTCGCTCCGTTGCGCGGGCCAGGCGTCGACGTCCAGGTGAAATCGATCGTTGGAGTGATCGCGCGCAAACGCGATTCGTATTCGCGCTGAGCCTGCTTCGAACCATCGAAGCCGAGATTGTTTTGGACATTGCCGAATTGCCGCGACGATTGCCCGGAATGAGCGACACCGGACGCTGGCAGCACGCTGATCGACGGACTTGCGCCAAGGTCGTCCGCCGAGCGGGCGACGAGCGGCATCGCAGCGGTGAGCACAAGCGAGAGAACGAGGGTGGGCCGTACGCGTGGTGTCATGGTCGCAATCTGGAAAGTTCATGAAATGGGGTCACGAGAACGTAAGCTTTCGATGCCAACGGCGTAATCGGACAATTCCGACTTGCTTCTCATCGACGCTTTGGCAGCCCTTGCGCAATCGCACGGACTTGAGCCGTACTGCCCGCTGCGTGCGGCGCCGATGCCTGGTTTGATACAATCGCAGGGTTCTCCCGTAGCGGTCCGCGCGTGGCGCGCGGCCTTCGCCGGCATTCCAACCACACACGCAGAACGAACCATCATGAATATCGAGCAAGCGCGCTTCAACATGATCGAACAGCAGATTCGCCCCTGGGAAGTGCTCGACCAGGACGTGTTGAACCTGCTGTCAATCGTCAAGCGTGAGAACTTCGTCCCCGCCGCGTACCGCGAACTGGCTTTCGCCGATCTGGAAATTCCGCTGCCCGCCGGCCAGCACATGCTGGCGCCGCGCGTCGAAGCGCGCGTGCTGCAGGAACTGGCCGTAAAGAAGCATGAGAGCGTGCTCGAAATCGGCGCCGGCTCCGGCTATATGGCCGCGCTGCTCGCGCATCGCAGCCAGCACGTGCTGACCGTCGAGATCGAACCGGAACTGGCCGAGCTTGCGAAGGCGAACCTCGCCGCGAACGGCGTGCTCAACGCCGAAGTCGTGACTGGCGACGCCGCGCGCGGCTGGTCCGCGGCGGCGCCGTACGACGTGATCTGCGTGTCGGGGGGCCTGCCGGTTCTGCCGCAGGAGATGCTCGAACATCTGAAGGTGGGCGGGCGCCTCGCGGCCTTCGTCGGCTCGTTACCGGTCATGAAGGCGCAAATCATCACGCGTATCGACGAAAAGCAGTTCCGCGTCGCCGATGTGTTCGAGACGTACGTCGAGCCGCTCGCAAACGCGATGCAGCCGCCGCGCTTCAAGTTCTAAACGGCGGCCGGCTTGCCGGTCCGTCCGCACCCGGTCCGTACCCGTTGTAGTTGAACCCACAGGATTCATCGATGCAAAACCTGTCTGCCCCTGCGCTTGCCGAATGGCTCGCCGATCAATCGCGCCCTGCGCCCGTGGTGCTCGACGTGCGCGAACCGTGGGAAATCGAAACGGCAAAGATCGCCGGCAGCGTGTCGATCCCGATGCGCGAGATTCCGGCGCGCAGCGAAGAACTCGATGACGAAGCGCCCGTCGTCTGCGTCTGTCATCACGGTGCGCGCAGCGCGCAGGTCGCGATGTTCCTCGAATCGCGCGGCCATACGAATGTGTTCAATCTGCAAGGCGGCATCGATGCATGGTCGCGGCAGGTGGATCCGTCGGTTCCGACTTATTGAACTGACGGGCTCGTGGATGGGCGAGAAGCGCCGGCGTTGAGCCGGCGTTTTTTTGCTCTTCGTGTTTTGCGTCCGGCTTTGGGCATGCTCCTTTCCGCGTTACGCCGCGCATGCGCTCGCCATGCATCGTCTGATGCCCTTTTCGCGCATCGATTCTGAAATTTCATCAGCCATCCTGATTTGTTCGTCTGGCACCATGCGTCGACCGTTTTTCGGGTATGAACTGTGACCCGACGTTCGTCGCAATTTTCAGTCGAACCCACCCATTCAAATCGGCTCTGACAGCCAATTAGCTGAGGACATCGAGAATGCGTACGATGTCGACCATCCGCACCTTGCACCGGCGAGCAGCTACGTATCGAGCTCCATCTGGACGCGAAGGTCGCGACGTGGCTACGTTGCAAACGTCCCGATTACACGACACGGCTGGAAAATGCTGCGCGCGACGCTGATGACGCGCGCTATACCAAGCGTCAGATAGAAAGGACTTTTCCTGACGATGACCAGACTACAACGTCAAAAAAGCGGCTCCGCCGGCGGGGGGGAGCCGCGGGACGAAATAGATGCGCTCGCATCTTGCGATCCCATTTCAAGTAGTAGTACTGTATTGTTCCGCGGGCAAGGTTTGAGATCGATATTGTTCACGGTGCGCTGCCCTTCCCTTCCCCGCAGCATCGGACGGACGCCGCGATAACACTGGTTATCGTGCTGGACGAATGACCGCTTCCGGGCGACATGACCATCGCCTGGCGGACCCGTTGCGGCCGCTCGACCCAGCGGGATATATAGGGCAGCTTTCAGGCTATAAGGGTCATTCGAATGGTCACGTTCACCGGCGATTGTTGGAGTTCGGAGGCGACCGCATGATTTAAGCCATCCTGAGATACCCCGAGGACCCATCCACATCGCGCAATTATGTTGAGTCGGGTCGGTGACGGTTGTCCCGCATAGGCGAGGTGGCGAAAAGTCGCTCGCACACATCATACATACCGTCACATCGAGTGTGTGGCGCAGGGTGTTACAGCTTCTTGGGGATAGACGGCTACTCGGTTGCGCCATCATCCCTGCGTTCTGCTTGCGACATACATGCTCCTTTGCGTACATGTCATGCCCCGAACGTAAAGTCTCTGACAATCTCTCGTGCGGTGCGAGACGCCGCGGCAGTTTCAGTACGACCCAATGGATGGGAACGCGAAAATACTCGGTCTTCAGGTGTCGTCGTACCCTTTTCCACACTGCTGTTCGAAAGCTATGCAGCCTAGACTTCATCTCCGCACGATATTCGGATATCGCGCGAACAATTGAAAGGATTCCTATGGATGCAAGTAAGAACGGTAATGACATGGTAGCGATGCTTGAAAGCATGATGTTGGTTCGCGCTTATGAGGAAAAAATTGTGGCGCTGCAACGTGCCGGCCACGCCGCAGGCACCTGTACTTCCGTAGGGCAGGAAGCTTCGGCGTTGGGCGTGGTGCGTGCACTCGACGCGCGTGACCGAATTCTTACAAACCACCGCAGCGCAGGACATCTTCTTGCCCGAGGTGCCGACCCGGGTCGCATGCTTGCCGAGGTGATGGGCCGCAGCACCGGTTATTGCAAGGGCAAAAGCGGTTCGCTGCATATCTCGGCCAAGGGTCTTGGCGTGATTCTCACTTCCACTATTGTCGGCGGCGAATTGTCGCTCGTCACGGGCGTAGGCCTGTCGACATCGATGCTAGGGCAAGGCGGTATCGTTGCGTGCTTCTTCGGCGACGGGGCGGCCTGTGAAGGCATCTTCCACGAGTCGCTCAACCTCGCATCAGTCTGGAGGCTGCCAATCCTGTATGTATGCGAAAACAACCAGTGGCAAGCCTACGTTCATCGCAAGGAAACCATGGTCGTCGACCATGTAAGCGACCGGGGCAAGGGATATGGCATCGAAAGCCGCACTGTCGATGGCAACGACGTCGAAGCTGTCCACGCGGCGGCCGTCGAAGCAGTGGCTTACATTCGCGATAGCGGTAGGCCATACTTCCTTGAAACCTATACCTATCGCCTGCGTGGCCATTACGAGCCGGATGATCAGTCGTATGTCGATCCAGCTGAACTAGCATCATGGCAAGAGAAGGATCCGATCGCGATGCTGCGGCAACGCTTACTGGACCGGAAAGCGATCCATGCGGCGGACGTCTTCCAGATGGAGCAGCGCGTCAATGCAGAGATCGAAAGTGCCGCGGCATTTGCCAGCGGGTCGCCGTTCCCGGCATTGGCCGAACTAACTACCGACGTCTACGCGTGAGGAGCCGTCACATGTCCCAAGTTACCGTGAACGAAGCTATTGGCCAGGCACTGGCCGAAGAAATGCGCCGCGATACGCGCGTTGTGATGTTCAGTGAAGGCGCAGCTACCAAACGGGTAGAACTCGTCAGTGAATTCGGCAAGGCGCGCGTGCGTAATACCCCGTTGGCGGAGGGCATTATCGCCGGCACCGCCGCTGGCGCCGCGGCTACCGGCCTGCGCCCGGTCGTAGATCTGCTGTTTGCGCCTTTCCTCTGCTATGCAATGGATGCAATCGTAAATAGCGCCGGCAAACTGCGCTACATGTCCGGGGGGCAGTTTGAATTCCCGATGGTGGTCATTGCCATGACCGGCAGTGGCTGGACCGTCGGTGCACAGCACAATCACAATTTGGAAGCGTGGTTTGTGCACAGTCCTGGCTTGAAAGTCGTGATGCCGTCGAATGCAGCCGATTTCAAGGGGCTGCTGAAATCCGCAATACGCGATGACAACCCGGTGCTGTTCTTCATCGACATGCCGCTGGCATTTGTGCCAGGCGAGGTGCCGGAAGGCGAGCATCTGGTCCCGCTTGGAAAAGCCGCGCTCAAGCGCGAAGGCACGGACCTTACCATCATTTCCTACGCCAAGATGGTTGACACTTGCATGCAGGCGGCTGAACAGCTTGCAGGTAGCGGTATCTCCGCGGAGGTCATCGACCTGCGCTCGCTCAAGCCCTTGGATGAGGAAATGATATTGAGCTCTGCGCGCAAGACCGGTCGCGTTATGGTTGTGCATGAGGCTAGTCGCATGTGCGGTGTTGGCGCCGAAGTTGGCGCGATCGTGGCGGAGCATGCTTTCGCCTCGCTCAAGGCACCGGTGATGCGACTTACCGGGCCGGACGCTCCCGCGCCATCGAGCTATGTGCTGGAACAGGCTTTCGTGCCGCAGGTTGATCAGATCCTCGCTGCTGCAGGCAAACTGACCGGTAACGAGGCATTGCACGCCGCACTATCCGGACAACAGGTCGCCTGAGTTTCGAGGAGGAGAAACACGGGCAAACATATACGCAATCGCAGGCCGTTATCATCTGGCTGACGATGGCCATGATCTACCTGATCGTCGGTAACGGCCTCGGTATCGCAACGGGTGCCACGGGGCAATTCCCGAACCTCACGCCCCGAGATGCCATGAGCGACATGTCCCTTGGCTAGGAGAGATTCGCACGGCTGGTGTCGCGGCGCCGTTCGATATCAATGTCCCGTTAAACAAGCGCTGTGTGCCTGCCGTCCGACTCCCGTGAGAACGTCAGTAGGAACAAGCCGCCAGGTTTGCGGTGCACACGGAAACTGAACCTTTCCGGACGGAGCGGCGCCGTCTCACCGGCGTCATCATGGCGTCCCAGCACCAAACCAACGTGGATGGGTTGTCGACCACTGACGATCTTCCGGGAGAATTCGCGCATCATCGTTATGCGAGTGGCCGCTAACTGATGCGAAGCCGACACCTAAATGTCAGGCCCATGCCCGAGGCGAACGTCGCTTCCTGGCCGCACTCTGCCGCGGATGACGTGGCGACGAGCCGCCTCGCCGGTGACACTAATGAGCAACTGTCTTACCAGTCAAGCCGTGTGGATGGATTCATCCCACGGCTTTCCTGTTTTTGCGATGGCGTTGAGGATAGTCAGCAGCTTTCTCATGCAGGCAACCAGAACAACCTTGTTCGGCTTGCCGGTGGCGACGAGCCGATTATAGAAGGCCCCAATAACCGGGTTGAAGCGTACGGCCGCTAACGTCGCCATGTACAACATGCGCCTGACAGCGGCACGTCCGCCGAAGATCATTCGTTTGCCGCGAAACGCTCCCGAGTCGCGGTTGAAGGGCGCTACTCCGATCAGCGCACTGACCTCACGCCGCGTCAGCTTGCCGAGTTCTGGCACGTCGGCGATCAGCGTGGCGACGGTAGCGGGTCCTACTCCGCGAACACTGGATAGCAGTTCGACCAGACCGGTGTGATGCGCCTTGACGTGCTTCGCCAGGGCAGCTTCAACAGCCTTGAGCTGACCTTGAAGAACCTCAATGACGGCGGTTAGGCTCCCGCGCACGGCTTCGTGGCTGATTCCAAGTCGTTGTCGCTCTGACGTCAACAATGTGACGATCTGGCGACGACGGGCAATGAGGGCTTGAAGCTCCTGCTGCAGCGGCGAAGGCAGGATTTTGACTATCTTGTCCCTGTCGCTTCGCTGCGCAAGCACCTGGGCAAGCTGAGCCAGAGCGCGCGCGTCAATCCGGTCGGTTTTCGCGAGATTTCCCATTGCCTTCGCGAAGTCGCGGGCTTGCCGGGGATTCACGATAGCAACTGCGTAGCCGGCGCTTTGCAACGCACAACCAACCGCCACCTCGTAGCTTCCTGTGGCTTCCAGTACCACAAGATCAACCTGGCATCCAGCAAGGGCGGTGAGCAGCTCTTCGTGGCCTGCTGGCGTGTTGGGATAGGTGGTGACGCTTCCTGCAACTCCGAAGGCGACATCAAGGGTGGCTTTTGCCACATCAATTCCGACAGCGATTTTTTCAGACATGGTTCCCCGGATCCCATTCTTGTGAATGCGAATTTGAATTCAAGCAACTGTTCGGGCTTATCGAAGAACGGTAGCGGTCATGCGCCGAATGCTCATTAACGGGCTTTCAGGCCCATGATGGTTATCAGGCTGCATGACCGCCGTCCGTGAGCAGAAAGATACAAGATGGTCCCTCCCGCCTCTCTCGGAGGCGTAAGCTTCCAGATCCAAAACGGTTCGGAGACCCATCATGGACACGGTGACGCTGATCGGAGTAGATCTCGGCAAACACACTTTCCATTTGCATGGTCAGGATAAGCGTGGGAAGGCTGTGTTCCGCAGAAAGCTAAGCCGAAAGCAGTTGATCGAGTTTTTTGCCACTTTTCACACATGCACGTCGCAATGGAAGCTTGCGCCGGTGCGCATCATATGGCCCGCATGCTTGCGACCTTCGGGCATCGCGTCAAGCTGATCTCGCCGCAGTTCGTGCGACCGTTTGTCAAATCAAACAAGAACGATTTCGTCGACGCCGAAGCAATCTGTGAGGCCGCTTGCCGCCCGGCTATGCGCTTCGTAACACCGAAGACCGAATCCCAGCAGACGCTTTCCACGATGCACCGTGTTCGTGAATCACTGGTACGCGATCGTACCAAGACGGTCAATCAGATACACGGCTTCCTTCTTGAGTTCGGCGTCAGCCTGGCCGTCGGGCCCGCAGCCATCAAGCGCCTACCTGCCGTTCTCGCGGAGCATCAGTTACCCCCTAAGCTTGTGGCCATCATCGAGCGTTTGCATCTTCACGCGAAATACCTCGACGAACAAATTGGCCAGCTTGAGAGAGACATCACCCGCCAGCTCTCGGACGATGAGATTGGCCAACGTCTGTTGACCATTCCTGGCGTCGGTGTAATCACGGCCAGCGTGCTGGCCTCAGAAATGGGAGATGGCAAGCAGTACCGATGTGGTCGTGACTTTGCCGCAGCGATTGGGCTCGTGCCACGGCAGCACAGTACTGGTGGCCGCACTGACCTCCTCGGCATCAGTCGTCGTGGCGATAAAAACATTCGGCGCTTGCTCGTCACGTGTGCTCGCGCCTACATGATTCGCCTTGGCAAACAGACCGGTCGTCTCGCCGACTGGGTGCGCGCAATGATGATACGACGACACTCGAACGTCGTGGTTTGCGCGCTTGCCAACAAACTGGCACGTACGGCCTGGGCGATAGTCACTCATCACACGGTGTTTGACGCGCAGAGTTCCGGCGTTGCAGGCTGATGAACTGAACGTCCTCCCGTAATACCCATTCGGTTTTGCGACGACTGAAAATTGATGACGTGAACGGCATACCGGCCTGACGGACAACCTGGCAAATAAATTGGCTCTCGAAGTCGAGACACTTTTCAGGACCGACAGGCGCGAATCTCATCGTGGCGCGGGGAGCAATCCCCAACGACGCCGAATAGATTTACGCAAGCCAACAACGTTATCGAGGATCAGGGTTGCAAAAATGGGAGGGACCATAGAAATTAATACGTTCTACGCACGTGCGCGCCAGATCACACTTGCAAAGTACAGTCACCTATTGTCAGAGTGGCTTATCTCGTTGGCAGTGAACACGCCGACCAGATGCGGGGAGAGTGCGCCGCTCACTGCGGAGGCGACGGAAAACGCGGAATGTGCACAGTAAAGCACGTCGTGCCTTCCGACGACTCCACCTGTATCGTGCCATTGTGTGCCCGTGCGATACACCGGCAGATGTAAAGACCTAGGCCTATGCTGGACGATGCCTTCGTGCGGTCGATTGCCGAACTCGCCCGCGCCAATGGATCGAAGAGCGTTGGCAGTGCAGCGGCCGGAATGATGTTGCCTTTGTTGGAGACGACGAGCGTCATCTGGCCATCGTCGCCAACGACATCCAGGCCGATTTCGCCCGAGCCGTGCTGGACGCCGTTTGTGAGCAGGTTCACCAGCAACTGGCTGATACGCGCGCCGTCCCACCTGCCCGCAAGCTCTCCGTCCAGGCGTATCTCGATCTTTGCGTCCGGATACAAGGCTCGCACTTCGTCTGCCGCCTCGTTGCACATGCGTCCCATGTCCTGTGGCGTGAAGTCGACCGGAAGCGTATCTCCCAGGCGGGCGCGTGTGAAAACGAGAAGATCGTCCACCATCCGCTTCATGCGAACTGCGCCGCGTTGCGCGATGGCCACCGCTCTTACGCTGGGCGACGACAGACCGCTGTCATGCAGAAGCACCTCTGCCGCGTTCAACATCGTTCCAAGAGGCGAACGCAGATCATGCGCCAGCACGCCGGCAAACAGATCCCGGATGCGCTCGGTGCGTTGCGCATATTGCCGGACTGACTCCGCGAGCATCTGGTCGATCGCCTCGTTGAACCGGATCATCTCCTGAAACGCCGCGGCATTGTTACGCGATGTCTCCGACCATCGCCGCAGTACGCTCGCGCGCAGGGCGCGGTATTCGGCCACTACATCGTTGATTCCGTAGCCCTGCGCAAGGCGATCGTCTGCGTGCTGGTGGGCGACCGCGTCGAAACCCGATTCCGGTTCGTTTCGATCGCCGCGCGACTTGGCCTTTTGCTGCGCAGCCGTCTGCGGTTCCCGCATATCCGCCGCCACGCGAACCAGGATGTCGCGAGCGGAATTGCGCAGTTGCTCCTCGGTCAGGTGGCTTTTTTCGAGACTGATGACGCGCGCATACTTCGCCCAGTCGTCAATCAGGTCAGGCAGATTCGCTTCGATGAAGTCGGACAGGGTCATATGCCCTCCGGTGGGTCATGGCCGCCCGTGCGGCACGCAATTTTCCGGCCATCCGTGCGCTTCGCGTCCGAAGAATGGGAACAGTCAATGCTGCCGTTGGGTTGAGGTTAGCGCGTTGAAAACAAGCCCGACTACATGACACCCTTCCGACCCACCGCCCGCTGGACTTCACGCTCGCTGCCCGAGCGGCAGGAATACGTTCGCCGTCGGCTACTTGTCGTCGATGACAACCGGTCAGGCGCCGAGGCTATCACGGCATTGCTTGGCTCGCGCGGCTACGACGCCCAGTTCGTCCTGAGCGGGCTGGCAGTTTTCCCGGCGCCATCAGCGCCTGGACACCGGAGATCGCCCTGCTGGACATCAATATGCCCGACATCGACGGTTTTGCTCTTGCGGGACGGCTGCGGAATCTCGCGCAGACACGGCACATCGTTATTGTAGCTTTTACTGCCTACGACGAATCCACCATCCGACAGCCGGGGATCGCGGCCGGTTTCGATGGCTACTGCCAGAAAGGCGCCACCCCTGATTCATTGCTGCATCTGCTCAGGCATATCACCGCCTAGCGTGGGCCCGCGGGGACTGTGCATACCGAGCAACAGAACAAAGCCATCGCTTTTCAATGGCCTCCCGAAAGCTGAAAATGGCCGCGGGATCCCCTCTGAGGACGGGTCCCGACCGCAGTATCCGAATCGCGAAAAAGCGCGAAAGAGCAATATAGATAACTAACTCACGTCTTCCAGTGCGTCGAAAGAGCTCGCCATTCGGGTCGATCAGGAGGCGCACATGAAACTTCGGTCACTCGCGCTGGTTGCCGGCATAGCGACGCTGCTGCTTCTCGTTGCTAGTCGCAGCGCTTCCCTGTATCCCCCCGACAAGACCGCTCTGGTTAACGGAACGTCGCTCGCCTACGCCGAGGCAGGCAGCGGGCCGACGGTCGTCTTCGTTCATGGTGCATGGGCGGACACCCGTGCGTGGGCGACCCAGCGCGACGCAATTTCGACGCGATACCGGTTCGTCGCATATAGCATGCGTTATCACAGGCCAAACCCATTGCCGCCAGACCAATTGCAGAAAGACAATCAGTACAGTGTCGCGACGCACGCTACCGATCTCGCCGCATTCATCAAATCCCTGAACGTGGGTCCGGTGCATGTCGTGGCGCACTCGTATGGTGGTCAGGTTGCTGCACAACTCGCAGTGGAACATCCGGAACTTGTGAAGACTTTGATGCTCGAGGAGCCGTCTATCTATACGGTGCTCGACGGCTCGCCCTAGAACCAGGCGGCGCTCGGCGAGTTCTTGAGCAGCAACCCTCAGGCAGAAGAAGCAGTGAAACACGATTCGCTTAAGGCTACGCGAATAAGAATGGACACGGTTCTCGGTGACCCCGAGGGATGGAACAAGTTGCCGGCCCCCGTTATCCAGATGCTGAGTGACAACGCCGGGACGACTGGACCACTCATGCATCAGCCAGATCCGCCGTCGATGGATTGCAAAAAGGTGGAGACGATTGAGGCGCCGACTTTACTCATCGAGGCAGACCATAGCATCACCTTTTTTCACGTCATTGATGATGCGCTCATGCAGTGTCGACCGGGTACTGAGCGGGTGGTCATCGCTCATTCCGATCACATGATACAAGTGCGCAATCCGGAGGCTTTAAACGAGGCCATACTGAATTTTCTCCAGAAGCCCCCCTGAAGCACGCGAATGATCCGTTGCAGTTTGTTTGCCGAAGTCTTTTTGTTGTCTGCCCTGACTGCCGCCCCCGGATAGCGCGATGTCCGCCGCTAATCAGCGTGGATGTCGAACGACGACGCGGATGATAAGACCACGGCGCGTGCCGGCGGACACATCTGTTCCTGCCCGGTAAAACCGGCAACTGTCAGCGGCGATCCGGTCGACTGCGTCGGGTGGGTTCTCCAGCTCCCAGTTGCGCTTCAGACGGTCGAGCACTGTCGCGAGCATATCCCACACTTCGCCGAAGACACGGGAGGCGTGCTCCATCGACTCAAGGACGGCTTTGGCGTCAACGGCATCGATGCCTGTCTGGACAAGATAGCCGACGCGTGCACGTTGCATCTCCAGCGCGGCGACGCTTCGACGTACAGCTGTGCGCACGCGCTGCTCCTTTTCCCAGGCATCTAGCAGTTCGGGGAAATCTGCCGCGTGTTCGTACAGCCAGTAGCTGCACGCTGCTGCGTGGGAGGCAAAATCATCACCCCGCTCACGCAGGACTGTCACCCACTCCATGACATCGATCAAGGGCAGGAAGCTGCCAGATCGGCCCCACAGTGCCGTAACCAGAAATCGATCTGCGTCGCGTGGCGAGCCGTTCAGAAGAACCGGCGGAACACCGGTGGCAAAAGATGCGCAGGCTGCCATAAAAGCGAGGGAGGTGTTTTCGCGTCGTCAATTATAGGCGCCAGTCAACCTGCGCGTGCGCAAGCACACAACCGCGCTGCCGGAAAGCGGGCGCCGGTTACATCCACAATGCTCAGCTCATTTCCATTTGTTTGCCATCAGACAATCAATGAAAGCGTGCGCCCGATCTTCCCCGTATCGGTAGGCCGCCTCGTCGGTGAGGAAGTTGACGCGCTCCGGGAAATTTGCAACCGGGGCAACTGCATCGTTGGCGGAATAGATCGACCATGACACAGCATATCGGCGTTGCAGGCCAGCGAACGAGAGCACGCGGCTGGGGCTTAATTGAACTTCTATTGCGTATCCCCGATACGGTTTGCAGGACTGACGCACGGCCCCTCCTGATTAAGAGCATGTAAGTACGGGTTCAATTTGCATCTGATATGCCCGGCGTAATCCGATCTTTGCTCGTGGGAAGTTCGTTGCATATCCAATGAAGATAGTATGTTCCGCGAGCTGGAAACGATGCTATTACTGGAGAGGCAGGTCCTCCCTCAGAGGCATGACGCATGCGCCGGTGGCGTATAAACGATTCGAGGATTTGGTGGCCAGGGTGAGGTTGACGAAAACGGCACGCCCCGCGAATATATGCTTCGTACTACATATGTCATCATGTCGTCTATTACTGCCGTAGAACGAACAGGTCTGCCGTGTGCGCGCACTCAATGACTCGCCTCCAGGTTGCGCAACAGTCGAGGTTCGTCAATGATAAAGTCTGACGTCTACCAGTTTGTCTATACGCGCTCCACGGGGTTCAAGCGAACCTACGATGTGACTCTCAACGTTGCCAGGCTCGACTCTGGTGTATTTCAATATCAGGCCTGGGTGCATTTCGCTGGCGTCTTCAAAGGCAATGGGCTTGTCTTCCCACTCGCGTCGGGCAATGCAGACGATGCGGCGTCTGAGGCGCGTACCCGCGTCGAAAATGACATTGAGCAGCTGGCAGGCGTGGCCGAATGATCGGGAGCCGCGTCGCATGATATGCGGACGGGCGGGCCGCCAGTCGCTTGCGACGTCGTCGGCTGCCACCTGGCTGCCGCCGGTCCACATGGCTCGTGGCCGGTTTGGCGGAATCCACGAACTGGCCGCACCCTGCTTGTCGCGTTCCCTCGGCGGCTGCGACACAGAGGATTGGAGGCGACCATCCAAGGTCAACAATGAATTATTGGAGATTTATCGCGGCTAATGTAGTCAGTCATTGACAAGGCAGCGATTGAGGCCCAGCCGTAGCTGTATAAAAGGTAAACAAGGGTTCGTGGCGGAAGCTGTGCAGTGTCTTCGCGCTCCAGTTCGGATTCCGAATCGCCTAATGAGGCATGGAACGGCATTCTGGCGTTTTCAGCATATCCTCCGGTCACCGTGTGCGATGGGCCGATCCCTGATAGCTGGATAGAAGAAGGAGATGAACGCGAGCGTTCAGGCACGAATATTGCGCGACCGTACAGTTCTCCACCCTGCACCTGTCCGGGCACCAATCGCACACTGCCAATAAATGAACGATGACATCGCTGAGGCCGGGCTCAGTTCCGCGTGGCTTCGGCTCTGGGCCGAGTCGACCCACGAGTTCTCCATGTTCGCACTTTCGCCTGACGGCATCGTGATGACCTGGAATCCGGGTGGCGAACGCATTCAGGGTTACCAGGCCCATGAAATTATAGGACATCGGTTCTCCGTTTTTTACACGGAGACGGACCGGGACTCCGGCGTGCCCGACGCCGAGCTCCAGTCTGCCATAGCTTCCGGACGCCATGTCACTGAAGGGTGGCGCTTGAGAAAGGACGGCACCAAGTTCTGGGCCAACGTCGTCATGACGGCACTTCGCGCCAGAGACGGCCGGCTTCTCGGCTTCGGCAAGGTCGTTCAGGACGTCAGCGACAAAAGGGCGGCTTATGTTGCGGTGATGGAGAGCGAGCGGAGTTTCCGCCTCCTGATTCAGGGCGTAACCGACTACGCCATCTTCATGCTGTCGTCGGAGGGGCGGGTAACAAGCTGGAACTCGGGCGCACGGCGGATCAAGGGGTACAGAGAAAGCGAGATCATCGGCTCGCATTTCTCCAGGTTTTATACCCCCGAAGATCTCGCCGCAGGAGTGCCCTTCCGTGCGCTCGAGACCGCGAGGCGCGAGGGCCGTTTCGAGGCGGAGGGCTGGCGGGTGCGGCAGGACGGGAGCCGCTTCTGGGCGCACGTCATCATTGACGCGATCCGTGAGAACGGCGAAGTTGTCGGATTTGCGAAGGTTACCCGGGACGTTACCGAGCGTCGGCGTGCTGCGGAAATGCTGGAGCAGACGCAGCGGGCTCTCTTTCAGGCGCAGAAGACGGAGGCGCTGGGAAAACTGACTGGCGGGGTGGCACACGATTTCAATAACGTACTGCAGGTGCTACGGGGAAACCTGGAACTGCTGGAAAACAGACACGGGCGTGACGCCTGGAGCGCCGAGCGTCTGGGCAACGCGATCGATGCCGTGGATCGCGGGGCGAAACTGGCCTCGCAACTGCTCGCCTTCGGCCGTCAGCAACCCCTGGCGCCAGTCGTTATCAACCCAGCACGCCGGCTCCGGGCGCTGGACGACCTGTTGCGCAGGGCGCTGGGCGAGACGATCGAAATCGAGTCGATTGTTGCTGGTGGTCTCTGGAACATCCTTGTCGATCCGCATCAGCTGGAAAACGTGATTCTCAATCTGGCCATCAATGCACGCGACGCCATGCCGGATGGCGGGAAGCTCACGCTCGAACTTGCCAACGCGATGCTGGACGACGAATACGTATCGTCGGTTCCTGACGTCAGTGCCGGACAGTACGTCATGCTGGCCGTTACGGACACGGGAACCGGCATGAGCCCGGAAGTGATGGAGCGGGCCTTTGATCCCTTCTTCAGCACGAAACCCGAGGGCCGGGGCACCGGTCTCGGACTGAGCATGGCGTATGGCTTTGTCAAGCAGAGTGGCGGACACATCAGGCTCTACAGCGAGATTGGCGAGGGAACAACCGTCAGGATCTATCTGCCCCGCTCCACCTGTACGGCAGTCGAATCGGAACCGCGCATCGGGCGCAGCCTGAGGCATGGCGAAGAGACGATCCTCGTCGTGGAGGATGACCTGCAGGTCCAGTCGACGGTAGTCGAACTCCTTACCGGTCTCGGCTATTCAGTGCTGAAAGCAAACGACGCAGAGCAGGCACTGGCTGTCGTCGCGAGCGGCGTGCATATCGATCTGCTGTTCACGGACGTCGTGATGCCGGGAGCGCTGCGTAGCCCCGACATGGCACGACGAGCCGTCAAGATATTGCCGGGACTGAAAGTCCTCTTTACCTCCGGCTATACCCAGAACGCGATCGTGCATGGTGGTCGGCTCGACCCGGGGGTGGAGCTGCTAAGCAAACCGTACAGCCGCCAGCAGCTGGCCATGAAGGTGCGGCGCGTGCTTGGTGACGGCGATAGCGATAGCAAGGCGAGAGAACGGGGGGCGGCTGAATCGGGTCATGAGTCGAATTCCCGGGTACGGCTCGATAGAAAATTGCGCGTTCTCGCGGTAGACGATGACAAGGCGTCGCTCGACGCGCTATGTGAACTTCTTCTGCTGCTGGGAATCAGCGCACAGGGTGCCGAAAATGCAGCGGCGGCTCTCCAGGCCCTGCAGCAAAGCGACTTTGACATACTTCTCGCAGACCTCGTGATGCCCGACATGTCGGGGTTGGAACTCGCACGCCGTGCGGCTGCGATGCACCCAGACCTCCGGGTGATCTTTGCTTCCGGGAACAGCCCGCCGGAGGCGGAGACCTTACCGTTCGACTGGTCGGCGCTACGCAAGCCGTACACGCTTGCGCAGCTAAAGGATGCGCTACAGTCCGCCAGCAACCGGCAGGCGAAGCGGTGGCCAGGCAGTAACAATTCAAACAGAACCCGCGAGGCAAGCGACAAGCCGGACTCCGCTGATGCGGCATCGTCAGGCGAACAGTCAGGAGCCGGAAATGGTGACGTCGCAGGCGATGCCGCCACGACGGGCAAATGAATACGCGAGGGTACGTCGCCCGTCAAGGCACGAGTGGCCGTTGCGGGCCAATGCGTGAGGCATGACAAGTCTGGCCCACTCAGCCGTGTCCCGGGGGCTGCCGCATGATTGAGCGGGGGGGCTCGATGCCTTTGATGCGGAACCCATCCGGACCGGTAAGTCGCGCCCACTGCGCTTCGTCCGTTTCAAATCTTACGACCTCGGGATTGCCGCGACCCTCGTATGCCACATATGTGACGACGAACATCGCGCGGATGGCGGCAGCTTCGCGCTCGAAGTCTTTCCCAGTCAATCCTTCGGCATCGAGATCGCTAGCGATTTCCTCTTCGGTCAAAAGCGCGGTCACCTCCTCGACGAAAATTTTTTCACCGGCGCGGTTTTCCCAGAATGAATGAAGCGGCGGGCGATCGGTAGCCATGTCTCGATCCTTTCCTGTTCCAATTTAATGTCCGGGTGCGTCGAAACGGCGTACGGCGGTGGCGCTGCTTTCTATGCCCGGCTGGGCGAAAGGAAATTATAGGATGGCGAGCTGGAGACGGAAGTGTTCGATGGGCGGCGGTATTGATCCTGACGACGCCACACAATGCTCGCCCATCGCAGCGGTGGAAGAGCGTGACAGCGGTCCGAACTAGACCTGAAAGCGGTCATTTGCCGGTAACGAGCCTACGACCGGACTTGGCCGCGAGCAGAAAATCGAGACCGCTGCTGCGCGCTGATAAACTAACGCGATCAAAGCAACTTTGCACCCGACTATGACCACATCAGCTTCCGCTGCAGCCCGCGGATCGTCTGCGCCTCATTCTCCAGTGATGCAGCAGTACCTCCGCCCCGCCAGATAAGCTTTTGCGCGATGGCCTACGCCATTGCCTACGCCGTCAATTTCCTGTCTGGACACCTCGACCCCGTTGCTGTGTTTCAGGGGAATTCTGTGGACGTCTCTGCCATGTTCGAACGCGGACGATTCGACTCGCTAGCACTAAAGGAGGCACCGCCGAACGGTGATCGGTTGTGTCCACGAGACCAAAGATGGTTCTTTTGTCGGCATAGCCCGGCGGGGCGCTATCCGGCAAGACGCACGGAAGTCCATCGGCCACAGCCGCCCATAAACCAATCGAACCACACAGCGCGAATTCGGCGGCGGCCCACGGAGCTGTAATTAGCTGAGCTCAAGAATTTTTGAACAGATCTCCTTGAGATCTTTTTCACGAAGGGTCCCTGATTGGTCGCGCCGCGGCTGACCCGGTGCCTGGACACGTAGCCCCAAGGTAGCCTGTTCTGGTTAGCGCAGTGCTTTAGAAGTGGCGTCTCGAGATTCCGGATTGCTGGAGGCTACGGCCTGGGATGGCTCGGTCCCGCGAGCGGGCTTCCGGCGAAGGGATCGTTTTTCCAGTCTGCATGAGTCTGGCTTGCCGGCTTGGCGTGTGTTTGGCATGCAAGCTCAAAGTGCCCGATGGACTGTCCCGCGCTAGTGGCCTGTTTGAGCCACTGAGGCATCTCGCCTTCACCGTTCCAGGTATCTCCACCCGCGCTACGGTAGCGACCTGTGTCCGAGCCCGCAGGCGGGGTCGCCAGAAAGGAAGCGAGGTCATCCGAGCTGATCCCGAACTCATCCATGCGGTGGCGGAGATACGCAATCATGCTGTCCCGCTTCCGTTCGTCCATAAGGAATCCTGTAAGGTATTTTGCCAGCGTTTCAACGTAAATCGCGAACCCGCGATAGCTCGCCGTTCTTTGCATGGCCCAGCCTTCTTTACATTTCCATTGCCGCCCTGGATACCGCTTTACAGATGCTGGACAGCAGCCGCGTAGGACTTCGCCGCCTCCCGGAGTTGCCCGGCGGCGGCCTGTACGTGGATCGGCAGCTCGCTCAGCGCGAGCAGGGTGTCCACACCGTCCAGCCGCCTGCGAAGTTCGATCACGAGATCCATGACGCTGGCGTCGCCCACCCGCCGGCGATTGCTCTGTCTGGAACTGACCACGGAGCAGTCGACCAGACGATCGATCTTGCGAAAGTAAGCTTGAGCTGCGGCACGGTGCCTCGCATACAGCGTCGCCACATTGGACCTGGAAAGACAGTCTTTAACGACGTCGGCGTTCATGCCGAAGTGAACCTGCAGCGCGTCGGCGGCATCCGCCCGGTGGAAACAGGCCACCTGGTCAAACAGCGTCTCGCCATCCCGGTCGATCAGATCGATCCAGACCTCACCATCTTCCAGAGTCTGGCCGGCGCGTTGAATCGCCCGGTCATCCTCATTGGCGCAAGCGAGCATCCGGTGTCCGTTGACGTCGTCAACCTGCATCTCGAACACCTCCACCAGTTCCCCACTCACTGCGACCTGCATGACCAGTAACGCCATCTCCGTGCTCCCTGTTATGCGATTGATAGAATACCGCTATGCGGATCAGGCAATCGCAGTTCCTGGCGGCTCTTCGGTCCAGGTCGCGCGACACACTAACCGCGACTGTCGACCCAGCCGCGCGCCCAAGCCGAGGCGTGGCGGACAGCCTGCGTTTCACTATCAAAATAGTCGAGCGCATCAAACTTGTAGGCGACCAGTTCCGTATTTTCGGCATCACCTTTTGTAAGCAGCAGATTGGCGGCAAACCAGCCGTCGGGTAACCGGTGAGCGGACGGGGAAACCGAGTAACCGTTGTAATGGTGAAAATTAATGTTTTGCATAAGCGATAACCGGCCGCACGACCTCAATGCCGTGCAAGCGAAATGAATGGAAAATGAGGCGAGACAGATCGTGTCGAAAAGACAAATGATGCGCACATCGGAACGCGGCGATCAGATCGGGAGCCCATGGCTCCGCGAGGATGCTGGTCAGGCTGAGGAAACAAAGGGCCGGCAGACCGACCCTTGAAAAACGTTACTGCGGCGAGATATTGGCGGCCTGCATACCCTTCGGGCCGCGCTTGGTCTCGTAGCTCACCTTCTGGTTTTCAGCGAGCGTCTTGAAGCCGTCGCCCCGAATTTCCGAGAAGTGAGCAAAGAGATCGTCGCCGCCGGCATCAGGAGTGATGAAGCCAAAACCTTTGCTATCGTTGAACCATTTAACAGTACCGGTATCCATGAGGATTTCCTTGAAATAAAAATAACAGCTCCGATGCGGAGCAACAAAAACTTCAAGGAAGAAGAGAGGACATCGAGTACCGCGCAGGAAAGGCGGAAAATGGTGATCAGCAATCGAGCTTCTTGAATATTTCTAAAGTGACAATATAGCGCCCGGATGGGTCTGTCAACGTCTTTCGTAACAGGTTACATTTCCCCCGATCGTCCCGGGACCAAAGGCAACTTTGCGCTCTACGACCACATCAGCCATCGGTGCAACAACCGGATCGTCCGCGCCCCATTCTCCAGTGACGCGCCAGTACCTCCGGTCCGCCTGACAAGCTTGTGCGCGACGGCCTACGCCGTTGACCTGCCGTGCAGATCAGCCCCTATTGACGAGGCGTTTATTCTAAAATGCATGCTGACGTGCCCAACATGCAGAGACTGATGCTGCCGAACAGCGAACCCGGTTCTGATAATCCGACGCCCCTCGTCGAAGGTACACCGCGGGAAGCAGACCGCTTCCTGACGTCGGCTCTGTGGGACAGGAGTCACGCGTCACCGACGCCACAACAGGTGCGGCGATGGATATCCCTGCTCGCGGCGCGGGGGAATGAATTCACATCTCACGTTTCTGCATGCCAGTACTGGCTCTTCGAACAGCGCGACCGCCCGTCGGTGGTCTCTGCGCTGGATGCAAGGATACAAGAGGCCGAGAGCCGCATCTCGCAGTTCGTGGAGATATTGGGCCGGCAGCGCGCATTAAACATGGACAGCCGCAATACTGAACGCCTGCTACGAACGGCGACTGATTCTTTGAACGCCCTTCGGGCGCTGAAGCGTAATCAGTGACTAGTCGATGTCGTCGAACATCGCGGCGGACAACCACCGGCAAGCCGTGTGCGACCTCGACCAGAAGATCGAGATGGCGCTGGTGCGCGCTGTTAAACTCACGCGACCAAAGCAACTTTGCGCCGGACTATGACCACCCTACCCAACGGTACAGCGACCGGTACGTCTGCGCCCCATTCTCCACTGATGCAGCAGCACCTCCGCCCCGCCAGATAAGCTTTTCAGCGACGACCTACGCCATAGCCTACGCCGTGAATTTCCTGTGTGGCCGCGCTCGACCCGTTACCGCCACTCATGCGGTTCGCCTCGGCGGCCGCTTTCAAAACCGCAACGGCCGACTGTGCGAGACGGTTACCCTGACGGCGACCATCTGGTCTAACGCCTCGCCAAGCTGTCCGCGTCCCCGCTCTGGGTCCTCGCCTTCGCGACGTGCCCACGATCGAGTTCGGGCTCACTACCCCATAGCGCGACATTCTTCTGCGTAGCGCCGACAGGCCTCCGCGCATTGCTTACAGTGTTCGTGCTGGAGGCTTTTCGCGCTCAGAAGCGCATGCATCACATACCGACGCGCATAACGCGCAAAATTCCTTTGCACGACTGCTATCGCGAGCCATGACAGCGGATGGCGAGCAATCCGCGCGGTTCAGGCTGCCGCCTTCAGCACGACCTTCGTCCACCCGTCCTTGCGCTGGTCAAAGTTCTTGTAGCCCTCGGGTGCGTTGTCGAGCGGCAACTCGTGCGAAATGATTTGAGACGGGTTCGCCTTGCCGGCCGCAATCAGGTCGCGCAATTTACGGTTGTACGCCTTCACATTAGCCTGGCCCGTTGCGATTTGTTGCCCTTTCATCCATAACTGCCCGAAGTCGAGCGCAAGCTGGCCTTGCTTCTCGAGCTTGTCTTTGGATTGGGGGTCCTCGGCTACGAACACGCCGACCACGCCGATGCCGCCTGTCGCGCGTACGGCCTTGATCAGGTTGTTCATCGTCAGATTCGGCACTTCGTGGCCCTTGCAACTGCATTGATAGCCGACGCATTCGCATCCACGGTCCGCACCTTCGCCACCGGTCAGTTCGAGGATCTGTTCTGCCGATGATCCGTCGCTGTCGTCGATCGGAATGGCGCCCAGTTTCTCTGCAAGCTTGAGCCGGTCAGGATGCGTATCCACCACCATGATCTTGCTGGCACCTTTTATCGACGCAGACAATGCCGCCATCAGACCGACAGGGCCGGCGCCGTAAATTGCCACGCTATCGCCAGCCTCGACGCCGGCGAGGACCGTCGCGTGATACCCGGTCGGAAAAATATCCGACAGCATGACGTAGTCGTTCTCCTTTTCCTCCGCGTCCGGTGGCAGCAACAGGCAATTGAAGTCGCCGAACGGCACGCGCAAATACTCCGCCTGCCCGCCGCTATAAGGACCCATGCCGGCAAAACCATAAGCCGCGCCCGCCATGCCCGGGTTAGCGGTCAGACAGAAACCGGTAAGGCCTTTTTCGCAGTTCTTGCAGAACCCGCAGCCAATGTTGAACGGCAGGCAGACGCGATCGCCGATCCTGACCCTTTCGACACCCGCTCCTACTTCGACGACAACGCCGAGATTTTCATGGCCGAGAATGCGGCCGGCCTCCATATTCGTACGGCCCTCGTACATGTGAAGGTCAGAACCGCAGATATTGGTCGTGGTGATTTTGACCAGTACATCGGTGGGACGCTCGATTTTCGCGTCTGGCATTTCTTTCATGACGACTTTGCGGGGGCCTTCATATACCAATGCTTTCATGCTGATCTCCCTGGAAGTTTTACGGTGGTGCGGACACGTACGCGTTGAGAGCGCACGAACGTACTTCGCGCAAGCGGCGAACCCGAAGCCGGATATGTGTCGTCGCATCCCCAGGGGCCCGGGAATCAATCGTGCGTCAGCCAAGCTCAGCAACGACCGGAACACACAGACCTTTTCCCGAGGAACTCCATGCTGAACTCCAACACCCCCGCCGACGGCGACCAGCAACCCAACATCGAGGCTTCATCCCGACACGCCGGCGTCGTTGCGGGCGAGCGGAGCGCTCCGGCGACACCGGCTGAGTCACAAGCGGCTGGCAGTGCTCCAACGGCGGTCGAAAGCTCGGCCCGCGACCAACCGGCCGGCGGCTGGAGTGGTCAGCACCCCCACCTGTTCCACCTTTCCGCATGGGCGCCGGACGTCTTTGCGGGCGGTACGCTGCAGGGCGCCACCGGTGACAACTGGAAGATCCTCTCCGGCCAGCAGGCGTCGGTCTATCTCGCACGGCTCGAACCAGGCGGCGTGAGGGAGCCGCACTGGCACCCGAGCGCATGGGAGCTGAACTTCGTCATTGCAGGCTCAGCCCGCTGGAGTTTTGTCGGGCCGGAAGCCACGCACGACATGTTCGAAGTGGCAAAAGGCGATCTCGTCTTCGCGCCACAAGGACATTTCCATTACTTCGAGAATGCCAGCGACACCGAAGACCTCGTCGTCCTCATCATTTTCAATTCGAGTGCGAGCGAGCCGGCGGACGATGTGGGCATCGTGGCGTCGCTGAGCGCGATTCCTGTCGATGTACTTGGCGCGGTCTTTGGTGTTTCGGCTGAACACTTCGGGCTGATTCCCCGCAAGCTGGAACGCGTCACCATTACGCGCAAGCCTGTATCAAAGGCTACGGGGAGGCTTGAGCCAGCAACGGCCAGCACGCGATCCGATAACAACGAGGAGCAAGCATGAGCACATCGACAGCGTCACTCACGAGAAAGGGCGAAGGCCGGCTGCGCGACAAGGTCGCACTGGTAACGGGTGCGGCGCGTGGCATCGGCCGCTCGGTCGCCGTGGCATTCGCACGGGAAGGCGCAAGCGTCGTGGGTCTGGACATCGCCCGACGAGCGAGCACGATTCAGCGCTACGCCATTCCGACCGAGGAGGACCTGATCGAAACCGGACACCTCGTTGAGCAGGCTGGCGGTATCTGGCGGGCGGAACTTGCCGATATCCGCGATTACGCGCGACTGCGGGAAATTGTCTCCACAACCGAGCGGGATTTCGGGCCGATCGGGATCCTTGCGGCGATCGCGGGCATCCAGTCGTTCAAACCGCTGCTGGAACTGGAGGACGCGGATTGGCAGGACCAGCTTGACATCAATCTGACCGGCACGCTGCACTGCATACGCGCTGTGGCGCCCGTAATGGCCGCACGCAGACATGGCAGGATAATCGTCACCTCGTCGACGCAGGGCCGCCACGGCATGCGCGACGGCGCAGGCTATTCGGCATCGAAATGGGCGCTGCTGGGGCTGATGAAATCGGCGGCACTGGAATTTGGCGAATTCGGGATTACCGTCAACGCAGTCATCCCTGGTCTGATCGATACGGAGTTGACGCGCAATGAAAGCCGCTACACACAGGCGCTGAAGGAGGCGAAAGGCGGCAAAGTTCCTGAATCGCCGCTCGCGCCGAAGGTCGTTGAGGCGCTCATGCAAAAAACTCCGCTCGGCGTGCCATGGATCGACCCGGACGATGTGGCGCCAGCGTACGTGTATCTTGCATCAGACGAGGCGCGCATGGTGACGGGTGCCGCGCTCGACGTTACCGGCGGTGACAGCGCGCATAACGCGACATGAAATGGCGGTGAACGGCGGTGACAAGGCTAACGCGCAGTCGCAATCTGCGCGTTCACCTTGACTGGTGGCGCTTCATCGTCAAAGGGTGGAATGGGAGTAAAGCGGCGAATCGCCTCAGGTTCGAAAACCAGACAGCAAGTCGAGCCGCCATACTGGAAAAAACCGAGTTCATCGCCTTTCGCGACACGCTGACCGGGTAACGCCTCGATCAAGCACGACGAAACATCCGCCATCCCGACGAATACGCATCCGACATGGCCGACCGCGGGATCGTCACATTCGATGACGATAATAGCCCGCGTTGCAACGGCCGTGATGTACCCCTGAGAGTCGTTGAGCCCACTTGGGTCTTCGCCTTCCGAATCAGCATTGGAGTAATAGCTGCCCTCGACCAGATACGCGCTTGAGACAACGCCGCTTACCGGCGCGTGCCACCGATGATAGTTAAAGGCGCTCAAAAAGGCCTGGTAAACCGATCCACCGACAAAGCGCTCCGCGATATCGCGTCGGCCGGCCGTGAACATCTCCTGCAGGGAATAGGGCTGCGACTTGATCCAGAAGCGGTCGTGCAGCTTCACGTTGTGCTGGATCTTGTACGGCGCCGCCTCGCAGGCGCTTACGATCGTCTTGCTGTCGTCAGCCCCTTCTACGGGTCTTGCGCCCGGACGGAATTGGCGCGTGAAAAAATGATTCCATGAGGTAAATCCCCAGTAATCCTTTTGTGGATCGCAGATGAACTGCGACATGCCGATGTGCCGGTCGGCCGCATCGCTGAACCAGCCGTTCGGTGCCTGGGTGGTCAGGTGCTCGCGCGAGTGCGGCCCCGTCAGGAACCCACACCAGCAATTGAGCACACGCTTGAGTTGCGCATTGAGCGCTGGGTCGCGAAAGAGCGCATAACCTGACGGCATGCACATCGGCCAGTCAAGTACGGCGTTTAACGGACAATGAATCAGGCTTGTTTCGCTGAAGGGCGGTGCGTATGTCATCACGTAATCGATGATGACCATGAGTTCTTCGATGCATTCGTATCCGAGCACATAGCCAGCGCTTTGGGCTTCTCCGATAGCGCGAGTCATGTCCATCCGTAGTACCGGATCGCCGTTGACAAGCGCCGACAGCTCGTCGACCACGGCCGTTCTGTTCGCTCTCGCCGTGCGTGTTCGCGCCTTTTCAGCGAGTTCCTGACGATATCTGGCCAAGTGTGCTTCGTTACGCGGCAGCCAGCCGCCCAGTCGCCGTCGTTCTGTACGTGGGTTCACGCGCTCGTGTGCCATGTGCTACCTCTCCCGCGATATATTTGCTGGCAACAACTCAGCAAACTGTTCCCTGGCCGTTTCCGTCATCAGACTTCGCCTTCGCGCCGATAAAGGCCGAACGCGCGACGAATGTGCCGTCCTGCTCACTTCGCGCGCGCAGGCGTGATGCCGTCGTCGGGCTCCTTGCGTCCATGGCGGACCTGTTCGATGCACACAGCCACGGCCTCGGCTGCGTTGACCACTTCTTTTTGCATCGCGTCGTCGTGGTCGAGCTTCGCGTGGCTCGTCGCGTACGGTTCGTAATAGCCAATAAACCGGTCCAGCCGGGATTGGGCGCCCGATTCGATGAAACCCATCCAGTTGAGCCAGTCTGTCAGCGCTCGCCGGGATCCCTCTATACCGGCCACGTCGCCATGTACCACCATTCCGTATGCCCTGCCCGCCAGGTGCTTGGGATAGTCCCACCCATCCAGTTCCAGCCGTTTTGCGTCATCGGGCTTTTTTCCATGCGTCGAAGTCGGATCGGGATTTCCGCCGTCCGCGCATACCAGCCGGTCCATCAACAGTTTTAGCGGACTGCTCACCTGATACCAGTAGACGGGCGTCACAAAAAATACGCCGTGACACGCTGCAAATCGCTCGTATATTTCGTTCATCCAGTCGTTGACAAGTCCCAGCGAGTGGTTGGGGTAGCAACTGCACGGCCAATGGCACAGTGGCATGGCTGTCGAAACACAGCCCTTGCAAGGGTGGATATGCAGATCCCTGTCGGACGTCAGGCGCGACAGGTCAAGCAGGTCGACATCGCAGGATTTACGCTCGAGCGCATCCTGCGCGAGCTTCGCAAGCCGGAAGCTTTTGGACATTTCTCCGGGGCATGTGTAGTCGTTTCTCGCCGACGCGTTGACGATCAGCACGCGTGATCGCGTCGTCGCGTCCTGCTGTTTCGCCTGGGCGGCCTTGATCCGATCGCTTGCTGAGCGCCACTCGACCGACAGGTCGTAGTCGGGATCGGCGAATCCAACGCCAGCTTTTTCCGTGATGGGGGATTTTCGCGCGTTCGAATAGGCATCCCACGCTATCGCTTCGAGCCGGTCGAGCGAGTCATCTTCTGCCCGAAACGCTGGATCGTAGAATCGCGCCATGAACCGTTCGCGAAAGGTGTCGCGCGACATTTTCTCGGTGACTTGCCCTTTGCGCACCTCGATTATCCGGGTGACGTCCGGGGGGTATTGTCTTGAGCGCATGGCCTTCTCGCGATTCCTTTCCTGATAGCGCAGTCAAGCAAACCGCGTGCCCCGGTTCAGGAGTCAGTCGCGCTCCGGAATGGCGCAACGAAGCGCAACAAACTTTAGTGAGAACCGCGGGGAACGGCTGCTCAGGTCAGAGCACGTGAGACCGAAAACCGTGGAATCCGCATCGTGAAGATCGCCTCTTTCTGTCGATTCGGCTTGTATGGTGCCGTTGTGCGCACCTTCGATGCGCCGGCAGTCGTAAAGACCCAAGCCCATACTCGAAGACGCTCCGTGTCGCCGGGGCGCGCGTCTGTCCGCGTCAATGGATCAAAGAGCGTGGGCAGGGCGGCTGCGGGTATCAGGCTGCACCCGTTCAACACGAGGAGTCGACTATTCACCGTGACCGAAGCATGGGCACTTACATTCCGAACGTCTCGGGTTCCACTGTTATCTCGTAGCCTCAATATCCATACAGCTTCGTCACTTATGCTTCCTGCCGAGGCCCACGCCAGCACGCACGAGTTACAAAACCGTGGCCCCCTCCCTGCCAGCCTTGGAAAGGGTGCGCATGGTCAAAGGCCAGGAAGTGGTCCATGCGCCCGCTCCTTGACACATCACTCATGGCTCAAGCTTCACCTTGATCCACCCCGGTTCGCGTGCATCGAACGCGTGATACGCGTCGATCGCATTCATGATCGGCTCGCGCTGCGTGAGCACGCTGATTGGATCGAGCGAATCGTTGCGTACGAGTTCGACGAGCTTCGGCGTAATCGACCGGTGGTTGCAGTTGCCCATCTTGACGGACAGGTTACGGTTCATCGCCTCGCCGATCGGAAAGAAGCGATCGCCTTCCGGGTAGACGCCGATAATCGACACGGTGCCGGCCTTCGCGACCGCCTTGACGGCCCAGCGCAGCACCTGCGAAGGGCCGCTGCCGGGCTGCCAGTTGCCGTCGTGCGGATTCTGCCGCGGCACGATCTCCCTGCGTTCCTCGTCGAACTGGCTCTGCGCGTCTTTCTGGCTTTGCGCGGCCGCGCCCTGTTCGGCCCGCACCGCATCGACGCCGACCGCATCGATCGCGCGGTCCACGCCGATACCGCCCGTCAGTTCGAGAATCGCCTGCACCGGATCGTCCTGATCGAAGTCGACGATTTCCGCGCCCTGCTGACGCGCCATCTCGAGACGCGACCCGATGCGGTCGACGACGATCACGCGGCCCGCGCCCATCAGCTTCGCACTCGCAATCGCAAACTGGCCGACCGGGCCCGCGCCGAACACGGCGACCGTGTCGCCGAGCTGGACTTCCGCGAGCTGCGCACCGAAGTAGCCGGTCGGGAAAATATCCGACAGCAGGATCGCGCGATCGTCGTCGACGTTATCGGGCAAGCGGATCAGGCTCGCGTGCGCAAGCGGCGTGCGCGCATATTGCGCCTGCAGCCCGTTGAACGGGCCCGTCGTTTTCGGGCCGCCATAGAACGCCGTGCCGGCCAGCGGCCCGTTCGGGTTCGCCGTATCGCATTGCGCGGTGTAGCCCGCGCGGCAATACGAACAGAACCCGCATGAGATCGTCGACGGCACGAGCACGCGGTCTCCGCGCGCGAGATTGCGCGCGTTGCGTCCCACTTCTTCGACGATGCCGACCGCCTCGTGACCGAGTATCGTGCCGGGCACCATGCCGGGCATCGTGCCGCGAATCATATGCAGATCGGTGCCGCAGATCGCGCTCGACGTGATGCGCACGATCGCATCGGTCGGTTGCTCGATCGTTGGGTCGGGAACCGTATCGAGGCGAATATCGCCAATACCGTGGAATACGACAGCTTTCATCTATGCTCTCCCGTGTCAGGTTCAAGACGGCGCGATGGCCGGACACTGCAGACGAGCAAACCGAAGTCCTGACGCGAGCGCTGACGAGAATCGCGCGCAATGCGGCTGCGGCGCCAGGCACTGCGTTTGCAAAACCGGTGTCATCGCGCGGCCCGGTCGATCGATGCGCCGCGCACTACCGAACCGATGAGAAGACATGTCCGAATCGATAGCCGAATCGCGCATTTCCGTGGTCGTCCTGACCCATAACCGCATGGCGCAGCTGATCGAAACCTTGATGCGGCTGCGCGCATTACCCGAACGTCCGCCGATTGTGATTGCCGACAACGGCTCCACCGATGAAACCGTGCGCATGGCCGGCATGCTCTTCCCCGACATCACGATCGTGCAATGCGGCGCCAATCTCGGCGCGGCCGGCCGCAATCTCGCCGTTGCCTGCGTGCGCACCGACTACGTCGCATTCTGCGACGACGACACGTGGTGGAAGCCCGGTTCGCTCGCCCACGCCGTACGGTTGCTCGACGCGTACCCGCACGTCGGCATTCTGAACGCGCGCATCGAGGTCGGCGTTGCGGGCGAAACCGATGCGGTCTCGACCGTCATGCAGATGAGTCCGCTCGACGCGACCGGTTTGCCGGGGCCGTCGCTGGTCGGCTATATGGCGGGCGCGTCGGTCATGCGCACGAGCGTGTTTCATCAGACAGGCGGCTACGACACGCGCTATTTCATCGGCGGCGAAGAGGAGCGCCTCGCGCTCGACGTGCTCGCCGCAGGGCATGCGATTGTTTACTGTGCGGCATGCACGATCGCGCATCATCCGTCGCCGTTGCGCGATAGCGCGCTGCGTCGACGGATGCTTGCACGCAATGCGGCATGGACCGCGTGGCAAAGGTTGCCGGTGATCCACGCGTTGCGCGCAACCGTTCGCGCCTTCGAATGCTTTCGAAAGGAAGGCTCGCTGCGGCGCGACGGAGTCGATCTGCTGCGTGGCTTGCGCTGGGCGCTGCGCGAACGCCGGTGCGTGCCGGACCGCGTCGCGGCGATGCTCGCAGCGGTCAGACTCGATGCACGCGCGCCACGTCGCGAATCGCCCCGATCAGAACTGCCGCAGCGACAGGTTTAGTCAGATGCGCGGCAAACCCCTCGTGCAATGCGCGGACGGCGGCGCCGGTCGCCGGTTCCATATAGCCGGTCAGCGCGATTGCCGGCAAATGACCGCCGGCGGCAACCGCGTGCTGCGCTTCGAGGTCGCGTATGCGCTCGAGCACCTGATAGCCGTCTTCGTTGCCAAGCACGATGTCGCAGAGAAAGACCTGCGGCCACGCGTGCTTCGGTGTGTCCGCGAGACGTTGCAACGCGTCGTCGCCCGACGCGGCGAGCAGCACGTGCGCCCCGCTCGCGCTGAGGACCGCCTCGAGTGCGTCGCGCGCTTCTTCCTGGTCGTCGAGCGCGAGCACGGTCACGCCGGCAAGCGGTTCGTCGATAAGCCCAGCTCGAGCCGCCTGGGCAGCCGGCGCCGTTGGACGCAAACGGGCATTCGCGCTGGCCTCTGCGTTTGCATCCGCATTTGCTATGTCGGCATCTGACGCCGGTCCGACCTCAGCTTCGGCTCCAGCGCCGCGCATCCGCGCCGCCGTGGCTTCCAGAACCGGCCTCAGCGGAATCACCGCCGCATACGCGACGCGCTGGCCGATCTGCGTCGCGGTAAATCCGCCACCCAATGCTGAGAGTCTTGTCTCGATGCGCCGCGCGGCGTCTTCGGGCATCTCGCCGGGCCGCTCGCGTGCCCCGGATACGCTGAGCCACGCATGATTGGCGCGCCGCTCGACGCGCAGTTCGACAGTCTCGCCCGCGCGCGCGTGCCCGATCTCGTTACGGCACAACGACTCGACAATCTGCTTGAGATCGAGCCAGTCGCCGGTCGCGCAGAGCGCACCGTCGGGCATCGAAACGCGCCAGCGAACCCGGCGGCGCGCCATCTCGTCGCGCAGATCGTCGCCGACCGCCGAGACGAGCGGAGCCAGGTCGACGGCCTGCGCAGAAACCTTGCGCTGCATATGCTCGAGCTCGCCCTGCTGCCATTGCAGCGCCCACATCTTCGCGTAGACGCCATCGCGCGCGAGCAGGTCGGCGTGTGCACCCTGTTCGACGATGCGTCCATGTTCCATCACGAGAATCCAGTCGGCGTCGACAACCGTCGACAGCCGGTGCGCGATCGCCACCGAGGTGCGGCCTTGCGCAAGCCGGTTCAGTTCTGCCTGGATCGCGCGCTCCGAGCGCGTATCGAGTGCCGACGTCGCTTCGTCGAACACGATGATCCGCGGGTTCTTCAGAATCACGCGCGCAATTGCGATGCGCTGACGCTCGCCGCCTGATAGCCGCAGGCCGCGCTCGCCAACACGCGTATCGTAGTGATCGGGCAGACGCTCGATGAATTCGTCGAGCTGCGCGGCGCGCGCGGCCCGCACGATATCGGCGCGCGTCGCGCCGGGCCAGCCGTACGCGATGTTGTACGCGATCGTATCGTTGAACAGCACCGTGTCCTGCGGAACGATGCCGATCGCTTCGCGCACGCTCTTTTGCGTCGCCTCGCGCAAGTCCTGACCGTCGATGCTCACGCGGCCCGCACCGGGCTGATACAGCCGGAACAGCAGCCGCACAAGCGTCGACTTGCCCGACCCGCTGCCGCCGACCACCGCGAGCCGATGCCCCGGATGCACGCGAAAATGCACGTCGCGCAGCACCGGCCGCGACGCATCGTAAGCGAAATCGACATGTGCGAATTCGATCGCCCCGTCGGTGATGACGAGCGGGCGCGCTTGAGGCAAGTCTATATCCTCGCCCTGCACGCCTTGCGCCGCGAGAATCTCGAACATCCGCTCAACGTTCACCTTCGCGTCGTTGGTCTCGCGAAACACAAAACCTAGCATATTGAGCGGCATGCAGACCTGGATGATGTACGCGTTCACCAGCACGAGGTCGCCGACCGTCATGCGCCCGAGCAGCACATACTGCACGGCGATCAGCAGCATCGCGGCAATCCCGCTCGCGATCACGGCACTTTGCCCGACGTGCAAGGTGGTCAACGCGCGCTGGTTCGCGATGCGCGCGTCGATCCATTGTTCGAGCACATCGGTCAGGCGCCGCGATTCGACGTCTTCGGTCGCGAAGAATTTGACCGTGTCGTAATTGAGCATGCTGTCGACGAGCCGCGCATCCGACTGCGCCTCCAGCGCATTGACGCGCCGCTGCACGACGAGCCGCCGCTGCGTGAACGCATACGTATAGATCGCATAGCAAACGAAGGTCGACGCGATCACCGCGGTAAAGCCCCACGAATAGCCGCGCGCGATGATCACGACGATCGTCGCGATCTCGACAAACGTCGGCACGATCGCGAAGATTGCCGTGCCGAGCAGAAAGCCGATGCCATCGGCGCCCTTCTGCACGTCGCGCACGACCTTGCCCGTCTCGCGCTGCGCATGAAAACGCGCGCCGAGCCGATGCAGGTGCGCAAAGGTCCGTTCTGTGAACGAGGCAACCGTGCGCTGCGTGACGATGCTGAACACCACATCGCGCGCTTCGTTGAGCGCATCGGCAAGTAAGCGCAGCAGCGCATACGCAAGCACCAGAAAAACCGGCAGCAGCGCGAGCGACACCGGATGCCCGAGATCGTCGACGATATTCCTCAGCACGAGCGGCATCGCCACCGAAGCGAACTTGCCGGCAATCATCAACGCGAACGACGCAAGCGTGATGCCGCGGTACGCCAGCAGCGCGTGCCAGAGGTCGGCCGCGATGCGCCTGCGCAGGTGCCGGTCGCGTGACTGGCCGCCTGTTCGGCCATGGTCGTGCTGCTGGTCTTGCCGAAAATCGGTTGGCGTCATCTTCACTTTCCGGTCGCGTGATCACAAGACGTTTTCGTAGGCGAGCCAGATTCGGTCCCGCCTCGCCGCATACCCACGCTTCGTATGTTGTATCCGCAATGCAGCCCGATCCCAGGTGAATGGCATCCGCTCTGTGCCCACACATCGCCCGTCTTTTTACATTCGCCGTGTAAATCGGGGAGCGCCACAGCGCTTCGAAAAATACGCGCGCGACGAAAAAAACAGTACGTGCGCCGGCGTTCGTTGGAAATGCCCGCACTCATCGTTGGGCACATCGGATGCTGAAACCACTGCAAGCGCCGCTGCGCCGAAAGCCCCTCAATCCGGCCATCTCCCGTCACCCGCCCGACCACAAACCAAGAGGAACCCCAATGAAGATCGCCATGATCAGCGAACATGCGTCGCCGCTGGCTCTTGCCGGCGGCGTCGACAGCGGCGGACAGAATATCTATGTCGCGAACGTTGCGCGGCAGTTGCACCGGGCGGGTCATGAAATTGACGTATTCACGCGACGCGACCGGTCGCTGTTACCGCTCGTGTCCGAAATGGACGGCATCCGGATCATCAATGTTCCGGCCGGGCCGCCGCGGCAGCTCGCGAAGGAAGGCCTCCTGCCGTATATGAACGAATTCGCGGATTTCCTTGTGTCCTTCTTCAGGCAGGAGTGCCGCGCGTACGACCTGATGCACGCGAATTTCTTCATGTCGGGGATGGCCGCGTTAAGGGTGAAGCGCGCGCTGAACATACCGGTGGTCACGACGTTCCATGCGCTTGGCCGCGTGAGGCGCATCCATCAGGGCGACGACGACGGCTTCCCCGATCAGCGCTTTGACATAGAAGACGACCTCGTGCGCCATTCGGACACCATCGTCGCCGAATGCCCGCAGGACGAAATCGATCTGATCAAACTGTACGATGCGGATCCCGAACGAATCGAGATCGTGCCGTGCGGCTTTGACGTAGACGAATTGAAGCCCGTCGCGAGACCCGAAGCGCGTGCGACGCTCGGCTGGCCGCAGGACGAGTTTATCGTGCTGCAACTGGGCCGGCTCGTGCAGCGCAAGGGCATCGACAATGTGATTCGCGGCATCGGCACGCTAAAGCGCGACCAAGGCGTGAACGCGCGCCTCTATATCGTGGGCGGCAATTCCGAGGCACCGAACGAGATCGCAACGCCTGAAATCGCTCGCTTGCGCGGCATAGCGGCGCATGAGCAGGTTGCGAATCAGATCACCTTCGTCGGCCGGCGTGGCCGCGCGCATCTGAGTCTCTTCTATAGCGCCGCCGACGTGTTCGTGACGACGCCGTGGTACGAGCCATTCGGCATCACCCCTGTCGAAGCGATGGCCTGCGGCACCCCGGTGATCGGCGCCGACGTCGGCGGCATCCGCTACTCGGTCCGCGACGGCGAAACGGGCTGGCTCGTGCCGCCGCGCGATCCGCTTGCGCTGGCGGCGCGGCTCGCGCAACTGCATGCGAACCCGGCGCGCGCGCGACACATGGGCGAGGCCGGGTTGGCGCGCGCGCAGGCGCAGTTCACGTGGCAAGGCGTCGCGCAATCGCTGGAAGGCGTATACCGGCGGGTCGCGAGGCTGCCGAAGCCACGCGAGCGCGACGAAGCAACGGCTGTGCAGAGCGCACGCCCGGCCGCCGGAGGCGCTTACGGCTAGGCCTTCAATCAAGATCGTTTCAGGCGGCAAGCCGTGCGCAAGCGCAGCTGCACGGCGGCTTTCGACCCACCCCTTGCTCGTGTTCCCGTTGATATGGCCTATGCTAACGGTCCGGTTGTGAGGCCGGCGTTAAATCGCGTGTTTGAGCGCTCGCCGCATTGCATACCCGAGTATGCGACTGAGCACGCCGTCTTTCTCGACAAGGACGGCACGCTGCTCGACGATGTGCCGTACAACGTCGATCCCCGCAAGATGCGCTTCGCACCGGGCGCGCGAACGGCGCTCGAACTACTTGCGGCGTCCCGCTGCAAGCTGATCGTCGTCAGCAATCAGGGCGGCGTGGCGCAAGGCCGTTTCGCGGTCGAAGCCCTCGACGCGGTGGAACGACAACTGCGCGCGATGTTCGCCTCGTGCGGCGCGACGCTCCATGCGTTCTACGGGTGTCCGCATGACCCGCGCGGACATGTCGCGCCGTATGCGTGCGCGTGCGAGTGCCGCAAGCCAGCGCCGGGCATGCTGCTGCAGGCCGCGCGCGATCATCGGATCGATCTGCGCGCGTCGTGGCTGGTCGGCGACATTCTCGACGATGTCGAAGCCGGCAATCGCGCCAGGTGCCGAACGATCCTGCTCGATAACGGCAATGAAACCGAATGGCGCGGTGGGCCGCAGCGTTCGCCGTTCGCGTATGCGCGCGATCTTCATATCGCGGCACGGCTCATCGCCGGCGAGTGCGAGCACGCAACCGCGGGCGCGGACGATGCCGCGGCGGCCACGCCCCCCCCCGGTCGGAAAGCCGCTTCATGAAAAGCCTGTCCGCCCTCGCGAAGCCCATCACCGCACACGCGCGCCTCGCCGCCGCGCCGCCGCTCGACGCATGGGGCCCCGACGTCAGGCGCATCCTGTGCGTGCGCACCGACAATCTCGGCGACGTCCTGATGACCACGCCCGCGCTTCACGCCTTGCACAGCGCCGCGCCGGGCCGGCATCTGACCTTGCTGGCCTCGTCGGCCGGCTGCGCGCTCGCACCGTTTCTGCCCGATGTCGACGACGTGATCCGTTACGATGCCCCGTGGGCCGGCCATCACGCGTCGAAAACGGGCGCCTCAGGCGACCTCGCCATGCACGAGCTGCTAAAGAGCCGCCGCTTCGACGCTGCCGCAATCTTCACCGTCTACAGCCAGAATCCGCTCGGTGCGGCGACGCTTTGTTACCTCAGCGGCATCGAACGGCGCCTCGCACGATGCCGCGAAAATCCCTACGCGCTGCTCAACGACTGGGTGCCCGAGCGCGAGCCCGAACACGGCACACAACACGAAGTGCTGCGCCAGCTATCGCTCGTGAACGCCGTCGGCGTCCGTACGAACGACACGCGCATGCGCATGCGCGTCACGGACACCGAACGGATCGCCCTCGACACCGCACTCGGCACGCGCGGCATCGACGCCGCCCAGCCGTTTATCGTCATGCATCCGGGCGCCACGGCAGCCTCGCGCCGCTATCCGCCCGAACGCTTCGGCAGCGTGGCAGGGGAGTTGGTCCGCGCGACGGGCATGAACGTGCTCGTCACCGGCAGCGCCGGCGAGACGGCGCTCGCGCACACGTTGCGCGCGGCGGCGCCGGCCGCGTCGCGCCCATTTATTCACGAGTTGACCGATGCGCTCGATCTCGGCGCGTTTGCCGCGCTGATCGAACGCACGCGTGTGCTGATCTCGAATAACAGCGGCCCGGTGCATGTCGCGTCCGCATTGGGCACACCGGTTGTCGACCTGTACGCGCTGACCAATCCGCAGCATGCGCCGTGGCAAACACCGCATCGCGTGCTGTTTCACGACGTCGAATGCCGCTGGTGCTATCGCAGCGTATGTCCTTACGGACATCACGCCTGCCTGCTTGGCGTCGACGTGCAGGACGTCGTCGACGCGACGCTCGACCTGCTTGAAGAAACCCATTCGCGCGCAGCACCGCTGCCCGAGGACGACGAACCACAGCCACTCGCGCAATAAGGCAATCCGCGTCGCTTGCCGCTTTAGAGACAGTTTCGATACGGAACCACCGATTATGTACACACTCGGAATCAATGCGGTCTACCACGACAGCGCCGCGGCGCTGCTGCAAGACGGTGTCGTGCTGGCAGCCGCCGAAGACGAACGCTTCACGCACGTGAAGCATGCGAAACGGCCCGTGCCGTTTTCCACGTGGCAATTGCCTTTCGACGCGATCGACTATTGCCTGACCGCGGCGGGCATTACACTCAAGGACATCGATCACGTCGCCTATTCGTACGACCCCGCGCTCTTTTCGGGCATGCCGAAAACACCGGGCGCGACCATCGCGCTGCCGTTCGACCCCGCGCAGCAGCCGGCGACGAATCCGGCCGAATCGCCGTGGGACCCGCTTTTTCTCAGCTATATCGCCAATGCGAAGGCGCAATTGCTCGACGGCGCGCCGCATCATCTGGCGAAACGCTTTCGCGGTGTCGACCGCACCAGCTTCAAATGGCATTTTGTCGATCACCATCTATCGCACGAAGCGAGCGCTTTTCTCGCGAGCCCGTTCGACGACTGCGCGGTGCTGACGATGGACGGTCGCGGCGAAGGCGTGACAACGAGCATGGGGCGCTTCGTTGACGGCCACTACGAACGGCTGCGCCAGGTCGAACTGCCGCATTCGCTGGGACTGCTGTACGAGGCAGTGACGGGCTGGCTCGGTTTTCTGCACTCTTCGGACGAGTACAAGGTGATGGCGCTCGCGTCGTTCGGCAAGCCGCTTTACGCGGCGCAGTTCCGCGAGATCGTCAAGGTGAATCAGGACGGCAGCTATACGGTGGACGCGCCGCGGCTCGCCGAGCGTTTCGGTCCGGCACGCGAACGCGGCGGCCCGCTCGAGCAGCGCCACTACGATATCGCGAGTTCGCTGCAATGCGTGCTCGAAGAGACCGTGCTGCAGCTCGCACACTGGCTGCATCGGCAAACGGGGCTGACGCGGCTGTGCATGGCGGGCGGCGTGGCGCTGAACTGCGTGATGAATTCGAAGGTGCGCGACGCGGGCCCGTTCGAAGACATATGGGTGCAACCGGCCGCCGGCGATGCGGGCACCGCGCTCGGCGCCGCCTTGTGGACCGACTATCGGCAGCGCGGCGACCGCGTGCGGCACTGGACGATGGATCACGCGTATCTCGGCCCTGAGTATCTGGACGACGAAGTCGAGCAGTTTCTGAAGTGGTCGAAAATTCCCTATCGCCGCGCGGCCGATATTGCCGGCGAAGCCGCCGATATGCTCGCGGCCGGCAAGGTGCTCGGCTGGTACCAGGGGCGCACCGAGTTCGGCCCGCGTGCGCTCGGCGCGCGGTCGATCCTCGCCTCGCCGATCGACCCCGGCATGCAGGCGCGCCTGAACGAAATCAAGGATCGCGAAGATTTCCGGCCCGTGGCGCCGGTCGTCATGGAAGAGCACGCGGCGGATTGGTTCGTCGGTGGCCAGCGCGCGCCGTTCATGCTGTTTATCTTCGACGTGCGTGAAGAGAAAGCGGACCGTATTCCCGCCGTGCGTCACGTCGACGGCACCGCGCGCGTGCAGACCATCAACCGCGAGCAGCACGCGCTTTACTACGGTCTGCTCGACGCGTTTTATCAGCGGACCGGTGTACCGGTGCTCGTCAATACGTCGTTCAATACGCGCGGCGAGCCGATGGTCAACTCGCCGCGCGATGCGGTGGAGTCGTTCTGGACGTCGCCGCTCGATGCGCTGGTGATCGGGCCGTTTATTGTCGAGAAGGCCGGATCCGCTGCGGCTGGCGCTGGGGCTACGCGATGAGCACGGGTGAGCCGGCTGCTGTCAACGCGCCGCGGTCCACACTGCCCGAGGTGTCGGTCGTCGTGCCGACCCACCGTCGCCCCGCGATGCTCGCGACCTGCCTGAGCTCGCTCGCCGCTCAACAGCTCGACTGCGCGCGCTATGAAATCGTGGTCTGTGACGACGGCCCGGGAGACCGCGCCACACGCGCATACGTCGACCGCTTCTCCGCCGGGCAGGCACCGCGCGGCCTGACCGTTCGCTACGTGCCGGTTACCGCGACGCAAGGCCCCGCGGCCGCGCGCAATGCCGGCTGGCGCGTCGCGCGCGCGCCGCTCGTCGCCTTCACCGACGACGACACGATTCCCGACCCGCGATGGCTCGCAGCAGGTCTCGCGGCGATTGCCGACGCCAACGCCGATGCCGCATCCGGCCGCATCGTGATGCCGTTGCCCGAATACCCGAGCGACTATGAACTCGACGCAAGCGGCCTTGCGCGCGCCGAGTTCGCAACCGCGAACGTCTTCGTGCGCCGCGCCGCGCTCGCGGCGACGGGCGGCTTCGACGAACGCTTCACAGCCGCATGGCGCGAAGACTCCGACCTGCAATTTACGCTGTTGAACGCTGGCTGCCGGATCGTGCGCGCCGACGACGCCATCGTGGTCCATCCGGTGCGTCCCGCGCGCTGGGGGGTAAGCCTGCATCAGCAGAAAAAGAGCTTTTTCGAAGCGCTGCTGTTCAGCAAGCATCCCGCGATGTACCGGCAACGCATCGACGCGCGTCCACCGCTGCGTTACTACGCGATCGTCGCAAGCGCCGCGTGCGCGTTGGTCGCGGGTCTCGCCGGCAGCGGCGCGCTCGCGTCGTGCGCGCTCCTGGCGTGGGTGTTGCTCACCGCGGAATTCTGCGCGCGCCGCCTGCGCCGCACGCGACGTGACTGGCGTCATCTTGCGGAAATGGCATGGACGTCGCTGCTGATTCCGTTTCTGTCGGTCTACTGGCGTCTGTATGGCGCGTTTCGTTTCAAGGTGATGTTCCTATGAGCGCATTGATCGAATCGCCGGGACCGGAGCGCATCGTCATTTTCCGCGCACTGCAGCTCGGCGACATGCTGTGCAGCGTCCCCGCCCTGCGCGCGCTACGCCGCGCGGCGCCGCACGCGCATATCGCGCTGATCGGCTTGCCGTGGGCGAAAAGCTTCGTCGAACGCTATCGCGATCTGCTCGACGAACTGATCGTGTTTCCGGGGGCGCGCGGCTTTCCCGAACAACCCGAAGACGATTCCGCCCTGTCTAGGTTCACCGCTGCGGTACGCGAACGGCGCTTCGATCTGGCAATCCAGTTGCACGGCAGCGGCGGCGTCGCGAACGACATCGTCGGCCGGTTCGGCGCACGCACGTATGCCGGCTTCGTGCAGCCCGGCGAAACGCGCGACGGCTGCTTTATCGCGTGGCCCGATGCGTTGCCGGAGCCGCATCGCTATCTCGCGCTAACCGACGCGCTCGGCGCGCCGGCCGGCAGCGACGCCCTCTCGTTTGACCTGACGCCGCGAGATCTCGCCGAACACGAGGCACTCGTGGCGTTGCACCGCATCGCATCAGAGCGGCTCGTGGTCGTGCATCCAGGCGCGCAGTTGCCGTCGCGGCGCTGGCCCGTCGAGCGCTTTGCCGAAGTGGCCGACGCGCTCGTCGCCCACGGCTGGCGCGTCGCGATCACGGGCACCGCGTCGGAAATCGAACTGTCGGGCCGCCTGCTCGGCACGATGGCGATGCCGGCGTTGCATCTGGTGGGCGCCACTTCTCTCGGCGCGCTCGCTGCGCTCGTGCGCGAGGCACGGCTCGTCGTGTGCAACGACACCAGCATTTCGCACATTGCCGCCGCGATGCGGACCGCGAGCGTCGTCGTCGCGTCGGGCAGTGACACGAGCCGCTGGGCGCCGCTCGATCGTCAGCTGCATCGCGTGCTCGCCGACTATCCGGCGTGCCGGCCGTGCGCGTTCCGCGAATGCCCGTATGGACACGAATGCGCGCTGAACGTCAGCGTCGACAGCGTGGTCGCGGCTGCGCACCAGCAACTCGCGCTGAACGCCGCCGCGATACGCATGGCCGGCCCACACGCCGCGCCAGCGCATGCCGTGGCCGGCTCAAGCGCTTTCAGCGCACGCCGGGAGGCGCCCCATGTCCGCTAACCGGCGCCTGCGCATCCTCACCTGGCATGTTCATGGCAACTATCTGTATTACCTCACGCAAGTCCCGCACGACTTCTACCTCGTCACGCAGCCCGGCCATCCGCCCGGTTACGCGGGCCGGAACGGCACGCTGCCGTGGGGCGGCAATGTGCATGAAGTGCCGCTCGACGCAGTCGCGTCGCAGGCATTCGACATCGTGCTGTATCAGCATCGAGTTCATTGGGAGCACGACCGCGAGCATGTGCTGTCGGAAGCGCAGCGGCAGTTGCCGCGCATCTATATCGAGCACGATCCTCCGCTCGAAAACCCGTACGAGCAGAAGCATTGGGTCGACGACCCGCACACGCTGCTCGTGCATGTCACGCATTTCAACGAACTCGCGTGGGATTGCGGCGCGACGCCGACGCGCGTGATCGAACATGGCGTGGTCGTACCGAAAGACGTGCAGTACAGTGGCGAACTCGAGCGCGGCATCGTCGTCGTCAACTATCTTGCAGAGCGCGGCCGCAGGCTCGGCGCGGACCTGTTCGATGCGATGCGCGAGCGCGTGCCGCTCGACCTCGTCGGCATGGGGGCGGCGCGAAGCGGTGGCATCGGCGAAATACCAAACCTCGAACTCGCCGCATTTTGCGCACGCTACCGCTTCTTTTTCAATCCGATCCGCTGGACGAGCCTCGGCCTCGCCATCGTCGAAGCAATGACGATCGGCATGCCGATCGTCGGCTTCGCGACGACCGAGCTCGCAACCGTCATACGCAACGGCGAAAACGGCTATATGCATACGGACCGCGAAGTGCTCGTCGACGCCATGCACCGCCTGCTGCGCGACCCCGCGCACGCACGCTCGCTCGGCGATGCGGCACGCCGCACCGCGCACGAACGCTTTCATATCGACCGCTTCGTGCGCGACTGGCTCGAAGCGTTCTCACGCGTCAGCGCTTAAGCGCGGCGATGCGGGGAACCGCGAACACAGGGAGCAGCATCATGAAAGAACTGACACGCAAACGCATTCTTGTCACGGGCGGCGCGGGCTTTCTCGGCTCGCACCTGTGCGAACGGCTCGTCACGCAGGGCCACGACGTGCTGTGCGTGGATAACTTTTACACGGGAACCAGGGACAACATTGCACACCTGCTCGACTGCGCGAACTTCGAGATGATGCGCCACGACGTGACCTTCCCGCTGTATGTGGAAGTGGATGAAATCTACAACCTCGCATGCCCCGCGTCGCCCGTTCACTACCAGCACGACCCCGTGCAGACGACGAAAACGAGTGTGCACGGCGCGATCAATATGCTCGGTCTCGCCAAGCGCGTAAAGGCGAAAATCTTCCAGGCGTCGACGAGCGAAGTGTATGGCGACGCGCGCGTGCATCCGCAAACGGAAGACTACTGGGGCAATGTAAACCCGATCGGCCCGCGCTCGTGCTACGACGAAGGCAAGCGCTGCGCGGAGACGCTCTTTATGGACTATCGAAGGCAGCACGGGCTCGAGATCCGCATCGCGCGCATCTTCAATACGTACGGGCCGCGCATGCATCCGGCCGACGGCCGCGTCGTCTCGAACTTCATGATGCAGGCGCTGGAGGACAGGCCGCTGACGGTGTACGGCGACGGCTCGCAAACCCGCTCGTTCTGTTACGTCGACGACCTGATCGATGCGTTCGTGCGTCTGATGAATCTCCCGTCCGATCCCGGCTGTCCTGTCAACCTCGGCAACCCGCATGAAGTGTCGATGCTGGAAATCGCCCAGCGCACCAGAGCGATCACCGGCTCATCGTCTGCGATCGAATTCCGGCCGCTGCCCGTCGACGATCCGTGCCGCCGGCAACCCGATATTTCGCTGGCCACGCGCCTTTTGGGGTGGACGCCGCGCACCTCGCTCGAAGAAGGTCTGCGGCAGACGGCCGACTATTTCACGTCGATCGTCGGCACGGCACATTGCGCCTCGGCGTCGGCCCGAGGGATCAACTTCGTCGACACCATGATCGGGGATGCGCGGGCATAGCCACGCCGCAGCCCGCAGGGCCATAAAAGGCCACCTGCTCTGAACTGACCTCTTGCATCAGTATGCTTTTTTCGTTGCGCCAGCATTAGGTGCGGTAGATTCTGTTCCGCCCTTCTGCATCTGCTTATGCGATGCGCCACCAGATTTTTTCGCGGCTCCGGCACCGGAGGCACCCGACTCGCCGCCGGTCATCGGTGTTCCCGTGCGAGTCTCGTCGTGGCCACCGCCCGCCGGACCCGCACCACCTGCGCCGCCGCCTTGAGCATAGACGGCGCTCGACACGCCCAATATCGTCAACGAAACCAGGATTCCCTTCGCAGCATTTCGCATCATCGTCTCTTCGTGCATAAGCGCGCGACCGCGACCCGCTATGGGCGCGGCCTCGCGATTTTTCGTGTGCCGAAACTCCTCTGCTCGGTCAAACGTCCAACGTCCACGTCCCGATGAAACGACCCGGACAAGCGGCGGTAGTTGCGGCACCTTGTAATGCTCGTTCCGGATAATGCGAGCTACCTCCCCGGCGCGACAGCGGCGGCGGCTTCGGACCCGATCGCCGCAACCCCATTCATTGGCTTGACTAAAGGGAGGCCATGATGATCAGGCTATTTGGAGCCTTGGCACTCTCGGCCGGCGTGGCTGGTTGCGTTGCCGCCCAGCCATATGATGATTACGGCTATCCTGATTAAGGATACGCACCCGGCGGCTACGCCCGGCGCACCAGCATAAGTGTCGGCGTAGGCGGCGGCGTAGGGGCTGGCATCGGCGTGGGGTTTTGAGCTCGACGGCAACACCACTGCAGCTTGACTGTCGGAAACGCGATGCAGCGAGCAGCGGTCCTAACCGGCCTGTCCGTGAGCGTTCCGGCCGGGTCCCGCGGTTGCACCTGCAGGTTCTCGCAGCGCAGCAGTGACCTCGACACCCGGCAGGATAACAACGGCGCAAAAGCAAAGCCCCATCATGAGCACAGCCAGCGGCCCGGCAGCGCCGAACGAGCCGGCCCTTCCGGCGCGTGGAAGGTACAAACAAAACAGATATGTCGGCCCGATAGTGAAAAGGATTGCGTCGACAGGGCCTCCTATCAATGCATGGCGGACCGCCACGTGCGTATCCGGCAGCCATTTGATCAATGCGCTGAGACCGATGGTCAGCACCACGAGCCCAAATACAGATTGCGCGACTTCTGCAATCGCGGTTGCGGCCGTACCCGGTAAGGCGCGGTCCGCCGCCTGAAGGGCGGTCGAGAACCAGGCGATACGACGAGCAGGAACCCGGTTCCCATCAGAAGCTCCAGTGACACGAGACGCGTGCGGACCAGCAGCAATATGAGCGATAGCGCTGCTGCGATGCCCCGCCCTCCATTCGATGCGCGTGCTCCGCGATCGCCCGCATGGCGCTGGCCGCCTCGGGGCCCATGATCGCCTTGACCTGTGCGAAGAAACGGCCTTGCGCGACCTCATCTCCAATGAACCAGCCGAGGACCGCCAGGACAATCAATAGCGTCGGCACCGGTGAGAACGCAGAGAAAAACCGATGCTGGATGGCAGACGCGCGACGTTGCATGGGCTCATGCGTCCGAATTCCGGGCGCGCTTTCCCAGGGCCATCGCCGAGGAAGAGCGGATTTTGTCAACGACGGACCCATCTGGAGCTCGGCTGGAATGACAGCCGGCATCGACCTCGCACTGGCGCTACTCGATTACGACCTCGGCCCCAATGCCGCGAAATCGGTCGCCAGACTTCTTGTCATGAACCAGCGCCGGCTCGGTAGCCAGAAGCAACACTCCGCACTGCTCGACATGACGCCAAATCCGATCGGATCGAATCGATCCTTGCGCAGATTCGACTCAACCTGCGCAATCCACTGACCATCGACGAACTGTCGGATGTGGCCAATCTGAGCCCTCGTCGGTTCAGCCGCGCCTTTGTCGTAGAGACGGGGCAGTCGCCTGCAAAGGCAGAGGAACAACTTCGCGTCGAGGTGGCCCGATTCATGATCGAGCGAGGCCGACACACCACTAACGCGGCGGCGCAGGAAACAGGTTCGCGAACCGGGAACGCATGCGCCGGACGTCCCTCCGCGCGTTCGGCGTACCCGCCGACGTCCTGCGCAGGAACGCCCGGCGAGAACCGGTCACTGGCAGTTGACGTTTGATCGGTTGTCGTACCTTCCCGCAGAGACGAAAGACCAACGACCTGGTCGGGGACTTTCGCTTGTAGCGACGGCGAACGGCTGCAATTGGGTAAGCTGCGTCGCTCGGAACGCAACGACGAACGTCGCTTCATGGCCGTTCAGTAACCGATGCGGCTCACCTCGCCGCCGCGGCCCGCGCCGCCGCATCAACCACCCTGCCCGATCTTCTTCAATCGACTTCGCTCAACGCCTCGCCGACGGTCCTGAAGATCTCCGCAATCTGTTCCTCTTCGGCGATGAACGGCGGCGAAAACTCGAGGATGTCGCCGGCAGGACGCACCAGCACGCCCTTCTGGTAGCACCGCACGAAGGTCTCGTAGCCGCGCGCGCCCGGCGCGCCATCGCGCGGCGCCAGCTCGACGCCGCCGAGCATCCCGAGGTTGCGGATATCGATCACATGCTTCGCGCCGCGCAGCGAGTGAATCGCCTGCTCGAACACCGGCGCCAGTTTCGCGGACCGCGCAAACAGCTGCTCGCGCTCATAGAGATCGATCGTCGCGCACGCGGCGGCCGTCGCAATCGGGTGCCCGGAATACGTGTAGCCGTGAAAGAGCTCGATGCCCGCCGGCGTGCCGTTGATGATCGCATCGTGAATCCGCCTGCTCGCGGCCACCGCGCCGAGCGGCGCCGCCGCATTGTTGGTGCCCTTGGCCATCGTCAACAGGTCCGGCGTCACCTTGAAGTACTGCGCGGCGAACGGCGTGCCGAGACGTCCCCAGCCGGTGATCACTTCATCGAAAATCAGCAGGATGCCGTGCTTGTCGCAGATCTCGCGCAGCCGCTCCAGATAGCCTTGCGGCGGAATCAGCACGCCGGTCGAACCGGCCACGGGCTCGACGATGACCGCGGCGATCGTCGATGCATCGTGCAGCGTGACGAGGCGCTCGAGTTCGTCGGCCAGGTGCGCGCCCCACTTGGGCTGCCCTTTCGAAAACGCCGCTTCCTTGATGTTCAGCGTGTGCGGCAGAAAGTCGACGGCCGGCATGACCGCGCCCGAATACGCTTTACGGTTCGCCGGAATGCCGCCCACCGACGTGCCGCCGAAGTTCACGCCGTGGTACCCGCGCTCGCGGCTGATAAAACGCGTGCGCTGCCCTTCGCCGCGCGCACGATGGTAGGCCAGCGCGATCTTGAGCGCCGTATCGACGGCCTCCGAACCTGAGTTTCCAAAGAAGATGTGCTTGAGGTCGCCGGGCGTGTGCTTCGCAATCTTCGTCGCGGCTTCGAACACTTTGGGGTGGCCCATCTGGAAGGTCGGCGCGAAGTCCATCTCGGCCGCCTGCTCCTGCACCGCGGCGACGATCTCGTCGCGGCAATGGCCCGCGTTCACGCACCACAGGCCGGCCGTGCCGTCGAGAATGCGCCGCCCGTCATGCGACGTGTAGTACATCCCTTTCGCCTTCGAAAGCAGCCGCGGCGCGCTCTTGTACTGGCGGTTCGCGGTGAACGGCATCCAGAACGCGGACAGGTCGAGCATGTTGGCAGCGCGGTCATTCATCTTGCGTCTCCAGGTCTTCGGTTGATTGATAAGTGATGGATGGCTAGGTCGATCGCTGATGAGCCGATCGCGGTTTTTTCGGTCGCAGTCTTTCAGTGTATGCAGCCGCGCGCCGGTGCACAACCAGTGCGCAAGCGGCGGTCGCGGCTGCACCGATCGTGCGCGTCCGCCTGACGGTCAGGCGCGCGTGATCGCGTGTGTGCTTCGTTGCAGCGCGGCACGCACCGCGATGAGGCATGCCCCGCGTCGATGCACCGCTTTAGCCCTTGATACTCATGGGAAGCTCACGCGGCCGCCAGGCGGCAAGCCGCCTCACAGCGCGCATGGTAGCCGTTCAGTGCTGCTTTGCAACGATTGGCATATGCCTTGCAGTAAAGAGTACGGCCAGTCATGCACTACGCAACCATCAGCCGGCCCGCAGCTTCGGCCGGCCGCCGCAAGACCCACGCGGCGCGAGCCGCAACAACTAACAACACACTCAACATCAAGGCAAGGGGTAGCACATGAAACGTCGCAGTCTTCTGAAGCTCGGCTCGATGTCGGGCGCGCTCGCGCTCGCGGGCAAGGTGCCGTTCGCCAACGCACAGTCGAATAGCGGGCCGATCAAGGTCGGCATTCTGCATTCGCTGTCGGGCACGATGGCGATTTCGGAGACCTCGCTCAAGGACACCGCGTTGATGACGATCTCCGACATCAACAAGAGCGGCGGCGTGATGGGCCGCCAGATCCAGCCGGTGGTGGTCGACCCGGCGTCGAACTGGCCGCTCTTCGCCGAGAAAGCGCGCCAGTTGCTGACGCAGGACAAGGTGGCCTGCGTGTTCGGATGCTGGACATCGGTGTCGCGCAAATCGGTGCTGCCGGTGTTCGAGGAGCTGAACGGGCTGCTCTACTACCCGGTGCAGTACGAAGGCGAAGAGATGTCGCGCAACGTGTTCTATACGGGCGCCGCGCCGAACCAGCAGGCGATTCCGGCCGTCGAGTACCTGATGAGCAGCGAAGGCGGCGGTGCGAAGCGCTTCTTCCTGCTCGGCACCGACTACGTCTACCCGCGCACGACCAACAAGATCCTGCGCGCGTTCCTGCATTCGAAGGGCGTGCAGGATGCCGATATCCAGGAGGTCTACACGCCGTTCGGCCATAGCGACTATCAAACCATCGTCGCCAACATCAAGACCTTCTCGCAAGGCGGCAAGACCACGGTCGTCTCGACCATCAACGGCGATTCGAACGTGCCGTTCTACAAGGAGCTCGGCAACCAGGGCATCAAGGCGACCGACGTGCCTGTCGTGGCGTTTTCGGTTGGCGAGGAGGAGTTGCGCGGCATCGATACGAAGCCGCTGGTCGGGCATCTGGCCGCATGGAACTACTTCATGTCCGTGAAGGGCCCGAACAACACGGCGTTCAAGGAAGAGTTCGCCTCGTATGTGAAGGCGCAGAGCCTGCCGGGCGGCGCGAAACGCGTGACGAACGATCCGATGGAAGCGACCTTCGTCGGCATTCATATGTGGAAGCAGGCGGTCGAGAAAGCGAAGAGCACGGACGTCGACAAGGTGCGCGTCGCGATGATCGGCCAGAAGTTTGCCGCGCCCTCGGGCTTCACGCTTGAAATGGACGGCAACCACCATCTGCACAAGCCCGTGATGATCGGCGAGATTCGCGGCGACGGGCAGTTCAATGTGGTCTGGAAGACGAAGACCGCGATTCGCGCGCAGCCGTGGAGCCCGTTTATCGCCGGTAACGAAAACAAGCCCGATGTGGTGAGCTCGATTCCGTCGTTCCTGCGGCGCTCGCGCGTGGCGTAAGCGAAGGCGGGCCCTGCCCGAGGTTTTAACCCGGTCTCATCCGGTTTTTATCCGCGTTTTACCTGCAACAAGCGGCAGCGGACTCATCATCCGCTGCCGCCGACCTGCCTGCCGCTTCTCTCTTCAAAGGCCATCATGGCGTTCCCATTCTCCAGACTGGCACGGCGCGGCATCAATGCCGCACGCTTGTTCTCCGCTACGGTGGCGTGCGCGCTGTTCGTGGCCCTGCTCGCGCCACAACCGGCATTCGCGCTCACCGCCGCCGATGTCGCCCCGCTTGCCGGCGACGACTTCGATGCGAAGTCCGCCGCGATCGACAAGCTCATTGCGATGCACGACGCGCCATCGCTCGCGCTATTGAAGGCGCTGTCCGAAGACAACGCACTCGCCACCGACGCCGGCGCCGTGCTGATCCAGTCGGCCGATGGCGGCGACCACGCCTACGACGCGGTAACCGGAAAAACCGTCGCAGCAGGCGACGCGCAACCGGTCACACTGAACAACCTCTTGCGCTCCAAAGTAGCGGGCGCGCTATCGGGCCTGCAACTCGCCTCGCCCGACCTCGACACGCGGCGCGCCGCGATCGGCGAACTGCTGAAAAACCCCGACATCGCGATGAAGCCGATGATCGACGCGGCGCGCGCCAAGGAAACCGACCCGGCGCTCAAACGCCGACTCGACGTGTTGTGGGCCATGACCGCGCTGCACGACACCGACGCCGCGAAGCGGCTCGAAGCCGTGCAACTCGTCGCCGCGCGCCACGATCTCGAGATGAACGAACTGCTGCGCCCGATCGTCGCGAAGAAGCCCGACGGCGGCTTCGCCGAACCCGACGCAAGCGTGCGCGCGGCCGCGCAGCAAGGCATCGATGCGCTCGATGCGATCCAGCGCCGCAGCGAGATTGCCGGCACTATCTTCGCGGGGCTGTCGCTTGGCAGCGTACTGCTGCTCGCGGCGCTCGGTCTCGCGATCACCTATGGCCTGATCGGCGTGATCAATATGGCGCACGGCGAATTTCTGATGATCGGCGCGTATGCCACCTATGTCGTGCAGAACCTGATGCAGCACTACGCACCGGGCGCATTCGACTGGTATCCGCTGTTTGCCATTCCCGCCTCGTTTGTCGCGGCGGCGGTGGTCGGCATCGTGCTCGAACGGCTCGTGCTCAAGCACCTGTACGGCCGTCCGCTCGAAACCCTCCTGACGACATTCGGTATCAGCCTGATCCTGATCCAGGCGACGCGCATGATCTTCGGCGCGCAGAACGTGCAAGTGGTGAACCCGTCGTGGATGAGCGGCGGCGTCACCGTGATGCAGAACCTGATCCTGCCGTACAACCGGCTCGCGATTCTCGCGTTCTCGCTGATCGTGGTCGGCATCGCGTGGGCCGTGTTGACAAAGACGCGCCTCGGCCTCTTCGTGCGCGCCGTCACGCAGAACCGCCGGATGGCCGCGTGCGTCGGCGTGAAGACCGCCCTCGTCGACTCCTACGCGTTCGCATTCGGCGCGGGCATCGCGGGCCTCGGCGGCTGTGCGCTCTCGCAGATCGGCAATGTCGGCCCGGACCTCGGCCAGAGCTACATCATCGATTCGTTTATGGCGGTCGTGTTGGGCGGCGTTGGACAGATTGCGGGCACCGTCCTCGGCGGCTTTGGCCTCGGCCTCGTCAGCAAGGCGATCGAGCCGTTCTGGGGCGCGGTGCTCGCGAAGATCGCGGTGCTCGTGCTGATCGTGCTGTTTATCCAGAAGCGTCCGCAGGGCATGTTCGCCCTGAAGGGCCGCAGCGCGGAGGCGTAACGACATGACTTCCGTTACCACTTCTTCCCCCTCCACCGCCGATGCGCGCGCGACGACAGGCGATACGGAACGCGCCAGACTGTCCGGCTTCGCGCTCGGCTTGCCGCCGCGCCCTGCGCTTCTGTCGCGCCGTGCATGGCAGGCGTTGATTGCGCTGATAATCGTGATCGGCCTCGGCGTGCCGCTTTCCGCACTCGTGCTGCCTGAATCCAGCGCATTCCATCTGTCGGCTTATGCGATGACAATTGCCGGCAAGTTCATGTGCTACGCGATCGCCGCGCTCGCGCTCGATCTCGTGTGGGGCTACTGCGGCATTCTGAGCCTTGGGCATGGCCTCTTTTTTGCGCTCGGCGGCTACGCGATCGGCATGTACCTGATGCGCGCGATCGGCCACGACGGTAAATACGGCAGCGACCTGCCCGACTTCATGGTGTTTCTCGACTGGCATCAGCTGCCCTGGTACTGGCAAGGCACGCAGCATCTCGCGTACGCGTTGCTGCTCGTCGTGCTCGTGCCCGCGATCGTTGCCTGGGTGTTCGGCTTCTTCACGTTCCGTTCGCGCGTGAAAGGCGTCTACCTGTCGATCATCACGCAGGCGATGACCTTTGCCGCGATGCTGCTCTTCTATCGCAATGAAACCGGCTTCGGCGGCAATAACGGTTTCACCGACTTCAAGCGCATTGCCGGCTTTCCGATCACGCATCCGGGCACGCGCACCGTGCTGTTTTTGATGACGTTCGCCGTGCTCGTGCTGACCTTTATCGGCGCGCGCGCGATCGTCACGTCGAAGCTCGGCCGCGTGGTGACCGCGGTGCGCGACGGCGAGACGCGGCTGATGTTCCTCGGTTACAGCCCGCTTGCGTACAAGCTCTTCGTCTGGACCGTCTCCGCGGTGCTGTGCGGCATCGCGGGCGCGCTGTATGTGCCGCAGGTCGGCATCATCAATCCGGGCGAGATGTCGCCGGGCAATTCGATCGAAATGGCGATCTGGGTGGCGGTCGGCGGACGCGGCACGCTTATCGGGCCGATCATCGGCGCGTTTGCGGTGAACGGCGCGAAGAGCTTTTTTACCGCGCACTTCGCCGAATACTGGCTGTTCTTTCTCGGCGCGATTTTCGTGCTGGTGCCGCTGTTTCTGCCGAACGGCATCATGGGGCTGATCGAAATGCTCACGATGCGCAACAAGAACCGCCAATAAGCACCCGATAAGGACCGCATATGAGCGACTATGCATACGACGCAAACGCGATCGACGAGCGTGCCTACAGCGGCGTCGCCGGGATGGGCCATGCCGTGACGCCTGGCGAGATCGACATCTCGCACGGCACGATTCTCTATCTCGACGACGTGACGGTGAGCTTCGACGGCTTTCGCGCGCTGAACAAGCTGTCGCTGTCGATCGACGCCGGCGAGCTGCGCTGCATCATCGGCCCGAACGGCGCCGGCAAGACGACGATGATGGATGTGATCACCGGCAAAACCGAACCCGACTCGGGCAAGGTCTTCCTTGGCCAGACGATCGACCTCACGCGCATGAACGAGCCCGAAATCGCGCGCATCGGGATCGGCCGTAAATTCCAGAAGCCGACCGTATTCGAGCAGCACCCGGTGTGGGAGAACCTCGAACTCGCGATGAAAACCGACAAGGGCTGGTTCGCCTCGCTGCGCGCGCGGCTCGATCGCGCGGCGCAGGCGCGCATCGAGGAAACGCTGGCGCTGATCCGCCTCGAAGGCGAAGCGCGGCGGCCGGCCGGCGAGCTGTCGCACGGACAGAAACAGCGGCTCGAAATCGGCATGCTGCTGATGCAACGGCCTGCCCTGCTGCTGCTCGACGAACCGGCGGCCGGCATGACCGACGACGAGACGATGCAGCTCGCCGAGCTGCTCAACCATTTGCGCGGCACGTGTTCGATGATGGTCGTCGAACACGACATGGAATTCGTCGCCGCGCTCGCCGGCGAGGCAGGCATGGTCACCGTGATGGCCGAAGGCAGCGTGCTCGCGCACGGCACGCTCGACACCGTGAAAAACGACCCGAACGTGATCGAGTCGTATCTCGGACGCTGATACGGAGCCCTGAACACTATGCTCGAAGTTACGAACCTCAATCAGTTCTACGGCGGCAGCCATATTCTGCGCAACGTGAAGCTCGACGTGCCCGACGGCAAGCTGACCGTGCTGCTCGGCCGCAATGGCGTCGGCAAGACCACGCTGCTGCGCTGCCTGATGGGCGTGGTGCCGACGAAGAACGGGTCGATCACATGGCGCGGCACGCCGCTGACGAAATTGCCGCCGCATGCGCGTGTCACGCAAGGGCTCGCCTATGTGCCGCAGGGCCGCGATATTTTCCCGCGGCTGACCGTCGAGGAAAATCTGCTGGTCGGCGCGGCAAGCCGCAAGGCGCCAAAGGGCATTCCCGACCGCATCTACGAACTCTTTCCCGTGCTGAAGGACATGCGCGCGCGTCGCGGCGGCGATCTCTCCGGCGGCCAGCAGCAACAGCTCGCCATTGGCCGCGCGCTGATGAGCGAACCGCAACTGCTGATTCTCGACGAACCGACCGAAGGCATTCAGCCGTCGATCATTCAGGACATCGGTCGCACGTTGCGGCAACTGGTCGAAGAAATGGGGCTGACGGTGCTGCTCGTCGAGCAGTATTACGACTTCGCGAAGGCGATTGCGGACCGCTACTGGGTGATGAGCCGCGGCGAAATCATCGCGGGCGGCGCCGGCGCGGATATGGACAAGGATGGCGTGCGCGCGTTGATTGCCGTTTGACGTGATACCTTTGCCGCATGTCGCTTCATGAAAACCACGCGGCCCTCGCCGCCGCCGACCCCACTTCGCATGCGCACTGGCGCGCGCGGCTCGAACTCGGCTTTGAAAAGCACGGGCAGCGCGGGCAGCGCACTACGCTCGCGCACCGGCTGCATGAAGGACCGTTGCGCGTGCAACGTCCGCTCTACCCGGAAGGCGACGCGATCTGCCATGCGGTGATCGTGCACCCGCCGGGCGGTATCGCGGGCGGCGATGCGCTCGACATCGATATCGCGCTCGCCGCCGAAACGCACGCTGTGCTGACGACGCCCGGCGCCACGAAGTGGTACAAGTCGAACGGCCGCGCGGCGCGGCAACGGATCGGCATTCGTGTCGAGCCGCGCGCGAAGCTCGACTGGCTGCCGCAAAACAATATCGTGTTCGACAACGCGCATGCGTCGCTCGATTTCACGCTGACGCTTGCCGAAGGCGCGAGCGCCATCGGCTGGGATGCAATGCAGCTGGGCAGGCAGGCGGCCGGAGAGCGTTGGAGCGCGGGTCATGTGCGTTCGGTGTCGCGCATCATCGGGCCCGATGGCCAACCGCTGTGGTTCGAGCGCGCGCTAATGGCGGCCGACGCCGCATTGCGCGACGCGCCGCAAGGGCTCGCCGGCTTTCCCGCATTCGGCACGCTTTGGGCGGTCGGCGCCGCTTGCGACGAGACGCTTGCCGAAGCGCTGACGGCGACACTGCCGTTCGATGCGACGCTGCGTGCGGCGGCGTCCTGCGTGTCGCCGGGCGTGCTGCTGGTCCGCGCGGTCGCACGCTCGATGGAGCCGCTGCAGCGCGCCCTTGCGCGATGCTGGCTGGATCTGCGGCCGCGCGTGCATGGCGTCGCTGCGGTGCCGTTACGATTGTGGTCGACGTGAGCGCTCATGCGATTCGCAAAGCGCACCATGACGGCGCGCCCGTTTGCGCGATCGCGGTGCACGCGTTCTTCCACTTGACCGCAACACGCCCATGCACCACGATGGCATAGCCTTTGCTCTTTGAATGCTCGTCCACCGGGACGGCGTCGCCGTTCGCCTTCCACTCTCCGCCTCAAAACAACATTCGATGAAGCTGACACCACGCGAGCGAGACAAACTGCTGATCTTCACCGCGGCACTGCTTGCGGAACGCCGCCGCGCACGCGGCCTGAAACTGAACTATCCGGAAGCGGTCGCCTACATCACCGCCGCCCTGATGGAAGCCGCGCGCGACGGCCGCACGGTCGCCGAGGTCATGCACTACGGCACCACCCTGCTTACGCGCGACGACGTGATGGAAGGCGTGCCCGAGATGATTCCCGATATCCAGGTCGAAGCGACGTTCCCGGACGGCACGAAGCTCGTGACGGTCCACCACCCTATTCCGTGAAGCTTTGAAGGAGCACGCGATGATTCCCGGCGAACTGATCACCGACGATGGCGAGCACGAACTCAACGCCGGCCGCACAACGATCACGCTAACCGTAGCGAACACCGGCGACCGCCCGGTGCAGGTCGGCTCGCATTACCACTTCCACGAAGCGAACGCGTCGCTTGCGTTCGATCGCGCGGCCGCGCGCGGCTTCCGGCTCAATATCGCGGCAAGCACCGCCGTACGTTTCGAGCCGGGCCAGGAACGCACGGTCGAGCTCGTCGAACTGGCCGGCGATCGCATCGTGTACGGCTTTAACGGCAAGGTGATGGGCAAGCTCGACGCGCCGGTCGAAGTTCCGGCATCGAGCGCGACGAACGTCAAAGCCTGACTCATCGACCAGCACCCGATTCCGCACCGCATCCTTTCGGATTCCAGACATGACATTACGCATTGGCCGCCGCGCCTACGCCGAGATGTACGGCCCCACCACGGGCGACCGCGTTCGACTCGCCGACACCGACCTCGTGATCGAAGTCGAACGCGACTTCACGGTCTACGGCGAAGAAGTGAAGTTCGGCGGCGGCAAGGTGATTCGCGACGGCATGGGCCAGTCGCAGCGTCTCGCGGCCGACGTCGTCGATACGGTCATCACGAACGCGGTGATACTCGACCATTGGGGCATCGTGAAGGCCGATATCGGCCTGAAAGACGGCCGCATCGCGGCGATCGGCAAGGCCGGCAATCCCGATATCCAGCCGGGCGTGACGATTCCGCTGGGCGCCGCGACGGAGGTGATTGCCGGCGAAGGGATGATCGTTACCGCGGGCGGCATCGATACGCATATTCACTTCATCAGCCCGCAGCAGATCGACGAGGCGCTCGCCAGCGGCGTGACGACGATGCTCGGCGGCGGCACGGGCCCCGCCACCGGCACGAACGCGACGACCGTGACGCCGGGCCCGTGGCATATGGAGCGCATGCTGCAGGCCGCCGACGGCTATCCGATGAATCTCGGCTTTCTCGGCAAGGGCAATGTGAGCCAGCCGGCCCCCGCGCTCGAGCAGATCGCCGCGGGCGCGATCGGCCTCAAGCTGCACGAAGACTGGGGCACGACGCCGGCCGCCATCGACAACGCACTTTCCGTGGCCGACGACACCGACACCCAGGTCGCGATCCACACCGATACGCTGAACGAAGCGGGCTTCGTCGAAGCGACCGTCGCCGCCTTCAAGGGCCGCACGATCCACACGTATCACACCGAAGGCGCGGGCGGCGGCCACGCGCCGGACATCATCAAGGTATGCGGCGAAGCGAACGTGCTGCCGTCGTCGACGAATCCGACGCGGCCATACACGGTCAACACGCTTGACGAGCATCTCGACATGCTGATGGTGTGCCACCACCTCGACCCGTCGATTGCCGAAGACATCGCGTTTGCCGAATCGCGGATACGCCGCGAAACGATCGCCGCCGAAGACATCCTGCACGACCTCGGCGCGCTGTCGATGCTGTCGTCGGATTCGCAGGCGATGGGACGGGTCGGCGAAGTGATCATCCGCACGTGGCAGACCGCGCACAAGATGAAGGCGCAGCGCGGCGCGCTGCCCGAAGACAACGCGCGCAACGACAATTTCCGCGCCAAGCGCTATGTCGCGAAGTACACGATCAATCCGGCGCTCACGCATGGCATCGCGCATGAGGTCGGCTCGATCGAGCCGGGCAAGTGGGCGGACCTCGTGCTGTGGGAGCCGGCGTTTTTCGGCATCAAGCCGTCGCTGATCCTGAAAGGCGGGATGATCGCGCTTGCGCAGATGGGCGATCCGAATGCGTCGATTCCGACGCCGCAACCGGTTCATTATCGCGAGATGTTCGCGACGCGCGGCGGTGCGTTGGGACGCACGTCTTTGACATTTGTGTCGCAATTGGCGGCCGAGGCCGGGGTGGCGGAACGCTACGGGCTCTCGAAGCGGATCGTAGCGGTGAAAGGCTGCCGCAGCGTGACCAAAGCCGACATGATTCACAACGCGTGGCAGCCTGCCATCAGCGTCGATCCGGAGACATATCAGGTGATCGCGAACGGCGAACTGCTGACCTGCGAGCCCGCGAAGGTGCTGCCGATGGCGCAACGGTATTTTCTTTTTTGACGTGTATGAGAACGATCGACAAACGCCTTGATGCGCATGTGAAACTCGCGCGTGTGCTGGTTGCGCGCGCACCCGGTTTGACGCTGCCGTTCGAGGCCCGCTGCAAGAGCCGTCTGGCCGCGACGCTCGATACGGGCGAAGAAGTCGCGCTTGTGCTGCCGCGCGGCACCGTGCTGCGCGACGGCGATGTGCTCGTTGCCGACGACGGCGGCCTCGTGCGTGTTGCTGCCGCCGCGGAAGCCGTGCTGCTGGTTCGTGCGCCCGATGTGCTGACGCTGACGCGCGCGGCGTATCACCTCGGCAACCGGCATACGCCGGTTGAAGTGGGCGTCGATTATCTGAAGCTCGAATACGATTCCGTGCTGGCGGACATGTTGACGCGGCTCGGGGCGGCGGTCGAACAGGTGTCGCTGCCGTTTCAGCCCGAGACCGGCGCTTATGGCGGCGGGCACCGGCATGGGCACGACGCGACTTTTGCCGAAGACTACGCGGTCGCGCAGAAGGTGTTCGACGAGCATCATGGACATTCGCATGGTCATGATCATGGGCACGCTCATGCGGGCAGCGGTCATTCGCATGCGCATTCGCACGGACATAGCCACGATCATTCGCACGACCACGGCGACGACCACGATCATTGCGATGCATCGTGCTCGCACGACTCTCACCACCATGCGCATCGCTGAGCTGACCGCACTGCTGCATCTCGCGTCGCCTGCGCTGCCGATCGGCGCGTTCAGCTATTCGCAAGGGCTTGAAGCGGCCATCGAAGCGCAGTTGATCACCGATGCCGATAGCGCACGCGACTGGATTGCGAGCGGCCTCACGAGCGTGCTCGCGGTTGGCGAACTGCCGTTCCTCGCCCATCAGTTCGAACGTTGGCGCACGCATGATGCGACGGCGCTCGCCGAAGCGAACAGCGAATTCCTCGCGAGCCGCGAATCTTCGGAACTGCGCCGCGAGACCGAGCAAATGGGCTGGTCGCTGCGGCAGCTCTGTGCTTCGCTCGAATGGGGCGACGCCGCGCGGCGCGCGACGCTCGATACGATGACGCCGATCGCGCAACCCACCGCATTCGCATTCGCCGCGTATGCTCACGACGCTCCCGCCGACGCGGCGCTTGCCGCCTACGCGTTCAGCTGGGTCGAAAACCAGGCGGCGGCGGCGTTGAAAGCGGTGCCGCTCGGCCAGCTCGCGGGACAGCGGATTATCGTCGCGCTGCGCGGCGCGATCGATGCCGCGGTCACGCACGCTTTGGCGACATCGCCCGACGACATCAATACCTTCGCGCCGCAGCTTGGCATTCTGTCGGCGCGCCACGAGTCGCAGTATTCGCGGCTCTTCCGCTCATAGCTTTGGCTTCTTTGGCCTAGTAGGCTCCGCACATCATGAACGCACGCACACCACGCACGAAGAAACTGCCGCCGCTGCGCGTCGGCGTCGGCGGTCCGGTCGGTTCCGGCAAAACAACGCTGCTCGAAATGCTCTGCAAGGCGATGCGCGACCGCTACGACCTCGTCGCGATTACCAACGATATCTACACGAAGGAAGACCAGCGACTGCTGACCGTCGCAGGCGCACTGCCCGCGGAGCGGATCATGGGCGTCGAGACCGGCGGCTGCCCGCACACGGCGATTCGCGAGGACGCGTCGATCAATCTCGAAGCAGTCGACCGGATGCTGACGCGCTTTCCCGATGCGGATATCGTGTTTATCGAATCGGGCGGCGACAATCTGGCGGCGACATTTAGTCCGGAGCTTTCCGATCTGACGATATACGTGATCGATGTGGCCGGCGGGGAGAAGATTCCGCGTAAAGGCGGACCGGGGATTACGAAGTCGGATCTGCTGGTGATCAACAAGACGGATCTCGCGCCATTGGTGGGCGCAAATCTCGATGTAATGGCGTCGGATGCGAAGAAGATGCGCGGCGAGCGGCCATTTGTGATGTGTAATCTGAAGGCACCCGATGGGCTGGATCAGGTGATTGGGTTTATCGAGAAGAAGGGGTTGCTGGTGGTTTGAGCGGTCGGCGTCCAGCAGGCCGCCGGTCTCAGGTTGCACGCGCATGAGCCACGGGGCGGGCTCACCGCCGGTGCTAAAATCTCAAAAACGATTACAAACCGCTGCACACATCGGCTCGCAACCGGCACCGACTCACGCTCCCCACACCCATGCCCCAAACGGCCCCGCGAACTTCCGTCCTGTTCAACGTCGTCGACTTCAACGACGGCGGCATCGAGTCCTCGCTGATGCAATGGCTGAGCATCCTCGATCGCAGCCGCTTCGAGATCACACTCGCGGTGATGTACGCGTCGCCGGCCTTCGTGAGTCGCTTTCGCGCGCTGATTCCACCGGATGTGAAGGTCGAGATTCTCGTCGACCGTCCGTGGCTCAACTACTTCCAGTCGCGCCGCTACGCGCGCAAGCTCAGCAAGCTCGGCCGCATCGGCCGCGATGTGTTCAATACGCTCGCCGTGCGCCCGCACATCCGCAAGCGCATCGCCGCGCTCGCGAAGCGCCACGATGTGATCGTCGACTTCGATATGTCGCTGCGGCGCTGGGCATCGCAATTCGACATCGCGTGGCTCGGCGTCAATCACTTCAGCTTCGACGCGCGTCTCGGCGGCCGTCCGCGCAGGGCGCGGCGCCTCGCGCTCCAGTACGCGCGCTACGACGCCGTGATCGCGCTGAACCAGCATATGGCCGACGAAGCGAAGCAGATGTTCGGCGATACGCTGCGCCGGCTCGTCGTGCTGCCGAATGCGATCGATATCGATGCGATTCGCGCATCGGCCGGCGCGCCGAACGCAACGAAAGCGCCGACCTCGGCGCCGTATATCGTGTCCGTCGCACGGCTCGACGAGATCCAGAAGGACCATCGCACGCTGTTGAGCGCGTACGCGAAGATGATCGAGGACAGCGGTGTCAAAGACGATCTCGTGATCGTCGGCAACGGTGCGTTCAGGCAGGAACTCGAGGAACGCGCAGTGCAGCTTGGCATCGCGCAGCGTGTGCATTTCGTCGGCCATCAGGACAATCCGCATGCGCTGATCGCCAACGCTCGCGCGCAAGTGCTGAGCTCGCGCTACGAAGGCATGCCGATGGTGTTACTCGAAGCGCTCGCGCACGGCAAGCCGATCGTTGCGACCGACTGTCCGACGGGACCGCGCGAAATTCTCGACAACGGCCGGGCCGGCCTACTGGTGCCGATCGGCGATGTCGATGCGATGGCCGATGCATTCGCCCGCATCGTGACCGATGCCGCATTGCGCGGCACGATGACCGCAAACGCACTAGCGCGCGCGCAGCATTACGGTATCGATAAATCCAACCAGCGCTTTGCCGCATGTGTCAGTGACATTCTCTCTGCGCGGCGTGGAGCTCAAAAGGTAACGAAGCCAGCGCAGCGCCCGGTTTGACGCCGAGGAGCCGGCCCGCCCTACTATCGCTTTTGGCCACCGTGCTCAACCGAAGCATCTAACCAGAAGATTGGCGCGCCAACTGCACGAAACCGGCGCGCCCCCCCGTACTTCACTCCCCCGCCAACACCGGCGCCGGATCCTCCGGCAACCACGTCGTCAGCACATCCACCGTGCGCACCGTCGCCCCGCGATGACGCGCGGCAAACGCGGACGCTGCCGCCCCCATGGCCGTGCGGCGCGGTCTGTCGTCGAACAGTTCGCGCAGCACGCGCGCAAGGTCCGCGGGGTCTTTCACCTGGATCGCCGCGCCGGCCGCGACCGCATCGGCCGTCGCCTGCGTGAAATTGAACACGTGCGGGCCGATCAGCACCGGCACGCCGACCGCGCACGCCTCGATCAGATTCTGGCCGCCGAGCGGCAACAGGCTGCCCCCGATAAACGCCACATCGGACGCCGCATAGTAAGCACCGAGCTCGCCCATCGAATCGCCAAGCAGCACCTTCACGTCGCGCGCGAGTGGCGGCACCGCATGAGGCGCCGCCGCTGCGGCGCCGGCCGGCGCCCACGCGGAGCGACGCTCGGCACGCAGGCCTTGACGCTCGACGAGCGCCGCGACTTCATCGAAACGCTGCGGATGGCGCGGCACGAGCACGAGCAACGCGTTGTCGAGCGCCAGCGCGGCGAACGCCTGCAGCACGAGCTCTTCTTCGCCTTCGCGCGTACTGGCCGCGACCCATACGGGACGCTCGCCGATCGCCGCGCGCCACGCATGGCCGCGCGCGACGAGCTCCGGCGGCGTATGCATATCGAACTTCAGATTGCCGAGCACCGTCACGTTACGCGCGCCGAGCGCGGTGAGCCGCTGCGCGTCGGATGGACTTTGCGCGAGCACGCGCGCAAAGCCGCCGAACACGTCGCGCGTCGCACGGCCGAAGCGCGCGGCGCGCCGGAACGAGCGCTCCGACATGCGCGCATTGGTCAGCACGAGCGGCACGTCGGCGCGCCGGCATTCGTCGATCAGCGTCGGCCATACTTCGGTCTCCATCACAAGACCGAGCGAGGGCCGCCATGCGCGCAGAAAGCGCCGCACGGCGTGCGGGATGTCGTAAGGCAGGTAGCAGCGCAGTACGCGGTCGCCGAAAATCTGCTCGCCGGTGGCGCGCCCGCTGGGCGTCATGTGAGTCAGCAGAATGCGCGCGTCGGGGCGCGCCTTGATCAGCGCATCGATCAGCGGCTGCGCGGCCCGCGTCTCGCCGACCGACACCGCATGCACCCAGATCAGCGGCGCGTCGTCTTCGGGCAGACGGCTGCGCACATGGCCGAAGCGCTCACCGATATGCCGCCGGTAACCGGCCTCCTTGCGCGAGCGCCACAGCAGGCGCGCCACCGCGACCGGCGCGGCGATCCACCAGAGCGCGTTATAGATCGCTCTTAGCATTGCGCCTCCGCATCAGCGCGGCCCGATGGGCACGGCCGCCACGCCGCATTCCACGCGCGCCGAACTTCAAACCAGCGCACGGCCCTGCAGCCGCTCGAGAATGCCAAGCGGCGCGCACTCGGGCTGCACCATCGACTTGACGGGCAGGAAGAACGTCTGCTCGAGCATGAACTGCCCGGACATCACCGCATGCGACGTCTGGTCCGAAAAGCACACCCAGACGCTGCCCGGCGGAAACGGCATCGTCTCCTGCGGCGACGACTTCTGGTAATCGAGGTCGGCCTTCATGCCGTCGTGCAATTGCAGCATCAGATGGTCGTATTCGCTGCGCGGCGATTTGGTGACGTGCAGCAGGTTCAACAGCCACGCGGCGCCCGGCATCTGCGGCTTGATGCGCGGCAAAAAGCGCTTCGCCATATCTTCGAACGGTTCGCCGACGCGCCATACGCGCGGCGTGCCGTTCGGATTCACATTGGTGAACACGCGCAAGATGCGCTCGCCGTAATTCGGCCGCGACGGAAACGCATCGACGTGCAGCCGGCTGTCGTCCTTGCGCCATGACGTCTGGCGCGTTTCGACCTGATGCAGACGCAGGCTCGTCGGCGCGACGCGCAGCTTGTTGCGGTATTCGGGAAACAGGCCGTCGACGAGCGTGCGCGCATTCGCCTGATAGCGCGCGATCAACGCGCGCACGGCCGATTGCATGACCGTGTCGCCGAGCACGCCATGGAGCGCGCCGCCGTTCGGTTCGAGGCTGATGTTCTTGCGGTTCGGATCGGCGATCGCGGGATCGAGCAGCGCGCTTTCGCCGCCTTCGATCGCAAAACGCAGGTTCGGAAAGTACAGCACCTTGCCGCGCTCGACGCCCGCGAGCAGCGTTTCGCGCGCCACCGACAGGTTCTGCGCCTGCCAGTCGCCGCTTGTCACTTCGATGATCTGGGATTCGTTCATGGTCGCCCTTCTTTTGCAGCGGATGAAGCGTAGGTAGCGTGTGCGGCGCGCATCGCGTGGTCTAGCGTGGTCGATCGCGAATCGCGAACTATCGCAAACAAAGCCACTTACAACAGACCAAACCCCGCCAACGCGCTCTTCACCGCCTGCAGCGTCGGCGGCTGACCGGCCGTGCCGAGATTGATCACATTCGGCGACCAGTAGCCGCCCGTACGCCATGCGGTCGCGAAATTGTACAACTCGACCGTCGGCCGCTTGAGCGCTGCGGCAATATGCACAAGGCCCGTGTCGACGCCGACCGTCGCGTCGGCGCCTTCGATCAGGCCCACCACCGCCGGCAGCGACAGCTTCGGCGGCACGATCGCGGCCGCGCCGAACTCTTTTGCCAGACGCTCGCTCGTCTCGCGCTCGGCGTCGCTGCCCCACGGCAGCACGAGCGACGCGCCGCGCCGCACGAGCGACTGGCCGAGCTCGATCCACGCGGTGTCGGGCCACTGCTTGTCCGCGCGCGACGTCGCGTGCACGAACACGACATACGGCACCGGCAGATTCAGCTGCGCCTGAGAAACCGCAAGCGACGCGCGGCCCGCGTCGAGGCCGAAGTCGATTTCGTCTGTGGGTTGCGGCGGCGGGTCGTTGAGCGCGGCGGCCACGAGCTGGCGCGTGCGCTCGACCACATGCGTGCGCGGCTCGATCGGCACCCGCTTGTTGTAGAAAAAGCGCACCGGCCATTCATAGCCGGCGCCGTCGGTGCGGTTGCCGAGGCCGACGACCGGCCCGCGCGCCATGCGCGCCAGCCACGCCGTTTTGATCAGCCCCTGGCAGTCGATCACGAGGTCGTAGTGCTCGGCCGCCAGTGCGCGGCGAAACGCGCGGATTTCGGCCCAGTTGGCCGGCGAGAACAGCTTTTTGCGCCAGCGCCTCAACGACACTGGAATCGCGCGGTGCACGCCCTGCACGAGCTCGACAAGCCCCACGAAGCTCTCTTCGACCAGCCAATCGATTTGCGCGTCCGGATGGCGGCGGCGGATATCGGCAATTGCCGGCATGTTATGCACGACGTCGCCCAGCGAGGACACCCGTACGATCAGTATCTTTTGCGCGCTCAAGGAGGGGGTGCCGGTCATTCCGGCATCACGGTACGTTGAAAGGACGCAATTCTATCGCGCCGCGCGAAAAAACCACGAAAAAACGCGGCGCGGCCGGTGTGGGCTCGCGCCGCGTCGGTGCGGCGTTTCAACGTCGGAAGGGGAGACGGAACGGGAATGATCCGCGCCCGCCGCGCCCGGCAGCGTCAGAACGGCAGCTTCGCGTCTGCCTTTTCCGCCATGATCACGCGGCGGAAGTCTTCCTGAATACGCTTGAGCGCCGCATCGTTATCGGCTTCGAAGCGCATCACGACCACGGGCGTCGTATTCGAGGAACGCGCAAGGCCGAAACCGTCCGGATACTCGACGCGCAGCCCGTCGATCGTTACGACCTGGTCGGCCTGCGGGAACTTCGCGTTCTTCTGCAGACGCGCGATCAGTTCGAAGTTTTCGCCTTCCTGCAGCTTCAACTGCAGCTCCGGCGTCGAATGCGAGTTCGGCAGACTGTTGAGCAGCGCGCTCGGATCCTTCACGCGCGCGAGAATTTCAAGCAGCCGCGCGCCCGTGTACAGGCCATCGTCGAAGCCATACCAGCGGTCCTTGAAAAACACGTGGCCGCTCATTTCGCCCGCAAGAGGCGCGCCGGTTTCGCGCAGCTTCGCCTTGACCAGCGAGTGGCCGGTCTTCCACATCAGCGGCTCGCCGCCCTTCTCCTTCACCCACGTCGCGAGGTTGCGCGTGCACTTCACGTCGTAAATGATCTGCGCGCCCTTGTTGCGCGACAGCACTTCCTCGGCGAACAGCATCAGCTGACGGTCCGGATAGATGATCTGGCCGTCCTTCGTGACGACGCCGAGACGGTCGCCGTCGCCATCGAACGCGAAGCCGATTTCGGCGTCGGTTTCCTTCAGCGCGCGAATCACGTCCTGCAGGTTCTCGGGGTGCGCCGGGTCCGGATGATGGTTCGGGAAGTTGCCGTCGATCTCGGTAAAGAGTTCGACGAGTTCGCAGCCAAGCGCCTTGAAAAGCCGCGGCGCGAGACCGCCTGCGACGCCGTTGCCGGTATCGACCACGATCTTCAGCGGCCGCGCAAGCTTGATATCGCTGACGATGCGATCGACGTAGGCGTCGGCGATATCGTAGTCGGCATAGCTGCCGTTGCCCGATTCGAATTTGTTGTCGACGATGCGCTTATACAGCGCCTGGATCTGGTCGCCGTAAATGGCTGCGCCGCGCAACACCATCTTGAAGCCGTTGTAGTCGGGCGGATTGTGGCTGCCCGTCACGACGATGCACGAATCGACGCGCCGCTCGCCGCTCGCGAGCTTCAACGGCACGCTTGCCGCGAAGTAGCCGACCGGCGTCGGCACCATACCGACGTTGACCACGTCGACGCCGGCCGAACGCAAGCCCTCGGACAGCGCTGCGATCAGTTCCGGGCCCGACAGGCGGCCATCCCGGGCCACGACGACCGCGTCGCCGCCCTGCGCGCGCACTTCGCTGCCGAACGCGCGGCCGATCGAACGCGCCGCGTCGGCATCGAGCGTCTTGCCGATCACACCGCGGATGTCATACGCCTTGAAAATCGATTGGGAGATCATGGATAGGCTCACTTACGTGCAATGGAAATTTTGTCCGGCGCATGACGAGGTCGCGTCTTGCGCAATGCCGGAAGCGGTCCGGTTCCAACTTATAATTGCGTTTTTTAGAGAACGCCTGCTCGTCCTATTCTAATGCCTAGACGCGTCCCGATTGTAAAGTTGCGGTTGCAAATGGCGCGCCTGACCGTGCTGATGGCGGATTCGGCCGGTGCACAGGCGGGCGCCGGATGCTGACATGGAAGCGCTACGCGAATCCGGACGTCACACGCGCATTCGCCAATATCGTCTGGCTCGGGCTTGAGCGGCTGACGCAGATCGCCGTCGCGATCGCGATCAGCGGCCTGCTGGCCCGCTACTTCGGGCCCGACGTTTTCGGCAAATGGCAGTATGCGAACACGCTGCTGCTCGTGCTCGCGCCGCTCACGTGGGTCTGCGGCGCCGAGATTCTGGTGCCGACCATCGTGCGCCGCCCGGCTGCCGAGCTCGGCACCGTGCTCGGCAGCGCGTTCGTCTTGCGGCTAGCGGTGTCCGTCGCCGCGCTACTCGTCACGTGGGCCGCGATCGCGGCGAACCGCGGCATCCACTTCACCGATCCGCTCGTCGGCACGATGCTCGCCGGACTCGCCGTCACGATGCTGTTCCGCGAGCCGCTGACCGGCGTGATCAACGCGTGGCTGCAAAGCATGACGTACAGCAAGCCGCAGTTGCTGACGAGCATGTCGACCGCGATCGTCAAGGCGCTGCTCGTCTGGCTGCTGGTGCGCGCGGCGGCGCCGGCCGGCAGCTTCGGCTGGCTGTGGGCGCTCGAGGCGGCGGCCATCGGCGCGGTGCTGCTCGCGTATTACATGAAGCGGCACGGCGGCGCGCTCGGCTGGCATGTCGAGCGGCCTCTGGTGCGCCACTTCGCGAGCGCCGGCACGGTCTTCTGGATCGGGCTGATCTGCATGTACCTGTTCCTGAAGCTGGACCGTCTGATGCTCGAGCGCGCGATTTCGTTCGCCGATCTCGGCCGCTATTCGGCGGCGCAGCAGCTCAACGAAAACTGGATCACGCTTGCACTGATGCTCGCGCAAACCATCGCGCCGGCCTTCGTCTATCGCGTCGACGAAGCCGCGCGGCTGCGCCGCAACATGTGGCGCCTCGCCGCGCTCACCTGCGCCGTGATGGCGGGCGGCGCGCTGGTGCTCGATCTGCTCGCGGGCTTCATCATCCGCCATGTGTTCGGGCCGGATTACGAAGGCGCGATCGGCATTTTCCGCTGGGCCGTGTGGCTTTCCGTGCCGGCCGGCATCGAGGCGATCGGCAATCTCGTCGTGCTCAAATACCAGGCGAAGTTCGTGCTGCTGGCGAAATGGCTGCTCGCGCTGGCGGTTGCGTTTGCGGTCAATCTGCTGGCCATACCCCGCATGGGCGCGTACGGCGCGCTGGTCGGGCTCGCCGCCGGGTATCTGGCGGCCACGGCGGTCAATCTTTACTACATCCGTTTGAAACTCGGCTCATGACGTCTTCTTCCGCATCCGCACGCTCGCCGCAACACGCGGACCCGCACGCGCCGCAGCGCGCGCCGGAGACCGGTGCGCCGGCCGGTTCGGCTGCGCCGCACCGCGCTTCGCTTGCCGACGTCGCGGTGCTGATGCCCGCCTATAACGGGCAGGCCGATGTCGAACGCACGCTCGCGTCGTTCAGCGAAAGCGAGCCCGTGCAGGTGCTGATCGTCGACGACGGCAGCACGCCGCCGCTGGTCGCGCCATCGCTGCCGAACCTGACGGTCGAGATTCTGCGGATGCCGCAAAACGTCGGCATCGAGCGCGCCTTGCAGGCGGGCATCGAAGCGCTCGCGGCGCGCGGCTTTCGTTATGCGGCGCGAATCGATGCCGGCGACGTGACCGTGCCGCAGCGGCTCGCGAAACAGCGCGCGTATCTCGACGCGCATCCGAACATGGCGGGTCTCGGCATGTGGGCACAGGTGGTCGCGCTGGACGGCACGCCGCTTTTCATGCTCGCGCCGCCGGCCGATCCGCAGGCGATCCGCCGCATCCGCTTTCTGCGCGCCTGCTTCGTGCACCCTTCGATGATGCTGCGTATCGACGCCGTGCTCGCGGTCGGCAACTATCGCGCCGCCTACCGTTCCGCCGAAGACCTCGACCTGTTCCTGCGCCTGATGGAACGCTACGACTGTGCGAATTTGCCCGAGCTTGGCCTGTACTACGAACTGAACGAGAACGGCATCAGCGCGACGAAGCGGCGCCGCCAGATCGTGTCGACGCTCAAGCTGCAATTGCACTACTTCAATGCCGCGAACCTGTACGACTGGCTCGGCCTCGCGAAGAACCTGTTGCACTTCGTCACGCCATACGGCACGCTGCGGCGGATCAAACGCCTCGTCTATTCATGAAACCACGCATCGAGCGCCCCGCCGACCTTCGCGTCGTCCTCGTCTGCAATACGTCGTTTGCGATATACACGTACCGGCAAGGGCTGATCCGCACGCTCGTCGCGCGCGGCGTCGAGGTCAGCGTGATCGCGCCGCGCGACCGCACCACCGACCTGCTGACCGGCATGGGCTGCCGCTTTATCGAACTCGCGGTCGCCTCGAAAAGCACGAACCCGCTCGACGATCTGCGCACCCTGTTGCAGCTCTACCGGCTTTATCGCCGCATTCGCCCGCACGTCGTGTTCCACTACACGATCAAGCCGAATATCTATGGCTCGGTCGCCGCGCGGCTCGCGGGGGTCGCGTCGGTGGCGGTCACGACCGGTCTCGGCTATGTTTTTATCCAGCACAGCCGGGCCGCGCAGGTCGCGAAACGCCTCTATCGCTTCGCGTTCCGCTTTCCGCGCGAAGTCTGGTTTCTGAATCGCGATGATGAAGCCGCGTTTATCGAGCAGAAGCTGCTCGTGTACCCTAAGCGGGCACGTCTGCTGCATGGCGAGGGCGTCGACCTCGAACAGTTCGCGCCGGCGCCGCCTGCCAGGCGCGCATCGCCCGAACGGTTCGCCTTCGTACTGATCGGCCGGCTGTTGTGGGATAAAGGTATCGGCGAATACGTCGAAGCGGCGCGCACGCTGCGCGCACGTTTTCCGCAGGCGCGTTTTCAGCTGCTCGGGCCGCTCAATGTGGAAAACCCGAGTGCGATTTCGCGCGCCGATGTCGATGCGTGGCAGCGGGAAGGCGTCGTCGAGTATCTGGGCGAAGCGCACGACGTGCGGCCCGTGATCGCCGCGGCCGATTGCGTCGTGCTGCCGTCGTATCGCGAAGGCGTGCCGCGCACGCTGCTCGAAGCGGCCGCGATGGAACGGCCGATCGTCGCGACCGACGTGCCCGGCTGCCGCGAAGTGGTCGAGCATGGTGTCAACGGCTTGTTATGTGAAGTGCGTAATGTGGAGAGCCTGGCCGACGCACTCGCGCGCATGCTCGAAATGACTGAAACGGAACGGCGCGCCATGGCACAACGCGGCCGGCAGAAAGTCGCGAACGAATTCGATGAGCGGCTCGTCATCGAACGCTATAAAGATCTGCTAAACAACCTGACGGGCGTCACACTTTAACGGAGCAAAGCATGGCGATGAAGGGCACGATTCTGGTAACGGGCGGCGCGGGCTATATCGGCTCGCATACATGCGTGGCCCTGCTCGACGACGGCTACGACGTCGTCGTCATCGACAACCTCGTGAACAGCAATCGCAAATCGCTCGAACGCGTCGAGCAGATTACCGGCAAGCGCGTCGCGTTCTACGAGGCCGACGTGCGCAATGCCGCGGCCCTCGAGCAGATTTTCGACCGCCATCGGGTAAGCGGCGCGATTCACTTCGCGGCATTGAAGGCAGTGGGCGAATCGGTGGCCAAGCCGATCGAGTATTACCAGAACAACATCGGCAGCCTGCTCACGCTGCTCGACGTGATGCGTCAGCGCAACGTGAAGCAGTTCGTGTTCAGTTCGTCGGCGACCGTCTATGGCGTGCCGGAAAGCTCGCCGATCGACGAATCGTTTCCGCTTTCCGCGACGAACCCGTACGGCCAGTCGAAGCTGATCGCCGAGCAGATTCTGCGCGACGTCGAAGTGTCGGACGCGTCGTGGCGCATCGCGACGCTACGCTACTTCAATCCGGTCGGCGCGCATGAAAGCGGTTTGATCGGCGAGGCGCCCGGCGGCATTCCGAACAACCTGATGCCGTATGTCGCGCAGGTCGCGGTCGGCAAGCGCGACAAGCTCAATGTGTTCGGCGGCGATTACGACACGCCCGACGGCACCGGCGTGCGCGATTACATTCATGTGGTCGATCTCGCGCAAGGGCATATCAAGGCGCTCGACGCGCTCGCGAAACTCGACAGGAGCTTTGTCGTGAATCTCGGCACGGGCCAGGGCTATAGCGTGCTCGACGTGGTGCACTCGTTCGAGAAGGCGTCGGGCCGCAAGGTGCCGTATGAAATCGCCCCGCGGCGACCCGGCGATATCGCGCAGTGCTTCGCGAATCCGGCGGCGGCCGAACGCCTGCTTGGCTGGCGCGCGCAGCATGGCATCGAGCGCATGTGCGTCGACCACTGGCGCTGGCAGGAACGCAACCCGAACGGGTTCGAATAACGGGTTCGAATAACGCATTCGTCGCGCGCCGGCATCGGTCGCGCATCGCAAATCGAGTGATCGGATCGAGCCGGCGCACGCAGCGTGAATTACGTCAGGCTCGGCAGCAACATCGTATTGGGCGCCTTGCCCGCCGCCACGCGGCCAAAGATCTCAAAACAGGTATCGGCGTAAAGCGCGCCGTGCATGGTCGCGACCCGCACGTCGTGCCAGATCCGGTTCATCGGGCCATTGCGGTTGACGAACGCGGTCCCCGAGGCACCGGCCAACCGGTCCACCCCTTCCCATATCAACTGGCTCGCATAAGCGGCATCGCGCCAGATACGCGCGCGCTGCTCCAAGCTGATGCGCTCGCGGCGCTCCGTGCCCGACTCCATCACGCGGATCGCCTGGCGGATCACCGCTTCGGCCGCATCGATCTTCGCTGTCGCCTCGCCAATCTGCAAGTGGGTGACCGCCGCCTCGTCCTGCTTTTCGTACGTCGTGAAGGCGATGCCGCGCGTGCCGATCCTTTCCAACAGCAGTTCGACGGCGGCCTTTGCCATGCCGACCATCGGGCAGACGAGACGCAGGGCAAGCGTCGGCACCATGGGCGTCCGGTAGGCCGGCACGTCGCGCAGATGAGTCGCCCCGTAATCGTCCTGCAGGTTGCGGCCCATCGACGCGATCCGCTCGTCGGGCACGAACACGTCCTTGACGATCACCGACGTGCTGCCGGTGCCGCGCAGGCCGATCGTGTCCCAGTCGTTGAGCGGCGTCACATCCGAGGCCGGCAACAGCGCGGCGCCGCGGCCGATGATTTGGCCCGCTTCATCGACGAGCGGAATACCGAGCTGATCCCATTGCGCGTGATAAAAGCCGGTGTTGTACGTCCACAACCCGTCCTCGATCACATAGCCGCCCGCTACGCGCCGCGTCTTCGCCTTGCGCGGCCCGATCGACCCGCAGATGCGCACGCTCGCGCCCGGCGTAAGCACCTTGTCGGTGACATGCTGCGGGTACGACACGGACGTGAGCCACATGAAGGTTGTCATCAGCGCGAGCGTCCATGCGGTCGAGCCGTCGCCGCGCGCAAGCTCGATCATCGTATCGAGGTACGTTCCGTAAGAAACCTGAAGCCCGCCGTACATTTTCGGACGTACCAGGTCGAACAGGCGCGCGCTCTCCAGATCGGCGAGCGTCGCGTCGGGCAGCTTCGACAATGCGTCGGTTTCCGCCGCGCGCGACCGCAGTGTGGGAGCCAGTGCAGCGGCCGCGGCGACGACGTCAAACTCGCCGCTTGCGGGCTGGTCGCTTCCGCCGGCAAAGCCTCGTTGAGCCGGGCCGCGCTCGGCCGGGCGGCGCTCCGCTGGCGCGCCGTTATTGGCGGCGTGCGCGCCGCCGGTCCGCTTCGCCGAATCGATCGTACTCATGAAACCTCCTGGTGGGGCGCGCCGCGTGTTCGTACGAATCCCGCGACGGCGCGCACAACTGGCCGAAAGCGCGCGGCCGTCGCGGCAGGCGTTCGGATGCATTCGCGTCATACCTCACCCTGCTCTGACTTAACATCCCAGGTCCGGCGAATATTCCTGTGCATACACCCAATCTCCGTGTGAAGAGGCATAACGCGCGACTAGCGTGGGAACAGCGCGAGGAACAGCGCGGGGAATAGCGCGGCGAGTCAAACTGTTTCAGAGGGACTGACAAACTCGCCCACTACACCGATGACCGTTCGCCTCGTCAAAATCGCCTTGTCCGTCATGCTCGCCGCGTTCGCGGGCATCGTCGCGTTCGACAATCTGATCGACTATGGCTCGAACTACCTGTTCGTCCAGCACGTGCTCAGCATGGACACCACGTTTCCGCACAATGCGCTGCTGGGCCGCGCGACGAGCAACCCCGCCTGGTGGCAACTCAGTTACTGGATGATCATCGCCGGAGAGGCCGTCACGTGTGTGCTACTCGTCGTCGGCGCGCTCGCGCTATGGCGCAATCGTTATGAAAGCGGCGCGGTCTTCAACCATTCGAAAGGTTGCGTCATCGCCGGCCTTGCGGTCGGCTTTCTGATCTGGTTCTTCGGCTTTATGGTGGTCGGCGGCGAATGGTTCGCGATGTGGCAATCGAAGATCTGGAATGGACAGGAAGCCGCATTCCGCTTTTACGTTGCGATCGCAGCCGTGCTGATTTTCGTCAACCAGCGCGACGACGATCTTGTCTCCGGCTGAAGCCTGATTCATCGCGCCTCGATTCCATTCGGAATCCAAATTCATATTCCTGCGTTCGTGCGGCGCTTCACATCCCGCTTCATATCCCGCTGCATAGCTCGCTTCATAGCTCGCCTCGCACTTCGCGTCATACCTCGCTTCGCGCCCGCAGTTCCTCACATTTTAGCCGGCACCGCTTGACTGTATCGTGCACGGTCTGTCCTGCAACGTTCGTTGTCGGCCACCGCTTCCTCACCGCGCACGAAAAGCGGAATAAAGCGAAAACGAAGCGTGTTTAACAGTGCAAGGGCAGTACATCACTGCAACACACGACAGGCACTCGACAAAGGCCGACCATGCAGACAGCCAGCTACACGAACGGCGGCGGCATCATACCCGTCGAGCCGATGCGCGCCTTGATCGCCTGCTTCGACGATACGACGCCGACGATCGTGCTTCGCATCCCGAAGCAATCGCCACGCACGCCCACAACCTACGCATAAACAACAGCGACGGCACGGCGCCCCACACCGCCGCCACCGCGCAGAGATATATCACCATGGAAACGACCGACGCTCTCACCGCGCTCCACGCGCTTGCGCAGGAGTCGCGGCTCACGGTATTCCGCACGCTGGTCCAGTTCGGACCCGCAGGGCTCTCCGCCGACATGCTCGCGTCGTTCGTCGACTCGCCCGCGGCTTCGTTATCGCCGCATCTGCAGCGGCTGCTCGAGGCGAAGCTCGTCTCGCAGCATCGGCAGGGCCGCTCGGTGATCTATGCCGCACGCTATGAAGAAATCAATGCGCTGCTTGCCTACCTGATGGGCGACTGCTGCGATGGCGACGGCTGCCGGCCCGTTACACCGAAGTCCGGAAAATTTCTATAACGCACGTTCCGCACGGCCGCCGACGGCACCGGCGTAAGCCGTCGGGATGACTCGCCCAAACTTCGCGCCCCGCCTTGACTGGCGCGGACCCGTGAACGCCACGCCATTGTCCGTGCGGGTGTACCCTAAACCTTCGTTTGTCCTTGCGCTACGCCCGTAGACTATCGTCGTGGGAGCTGCGCATATATCGTGCGGGAATCCGTGGGAAACGCGTTTTACCCGCGATGTGCGCATGCGCCGGCATGGCCATCCGCATCGCAGCGTATCCCGTCTCAAGAACGCCATAGACACGGCAGGGTACGACGATGAATCCGAGCGCACTTGAACTTTCCCGCATCCAGTTTGGGTTTACCGTCTCGATGCACATTATTTTTCCTGCATTGAGTATCGGGCTCGCCAGCTTTCTCGCGGTGCTCGAATTCGCGTGGCTCAAGACAGGCAAACCGCATTACAAGGAGCTGTGTCACTACTGGGCGAAGATCTTCGCCATCGGCTTCGGCATGGGTGTCGTATCGGGTGTCGTGATGGCCTACGAATTCGGCACGAACTGGTCCGGTTTCGCGCATTTCGCTGGCCCGATCACGGGACCGCTCCTCACCTATGAAGTGATGACCGCCTTCTTTCTCGAAGCGGGCTTTCTCGGCGTCATGCTGTTCGGCTGGGAGAAGGTCGGACCGAAGCTGCATTTCGGTGCAACGCTGCTCGTGGCCATCGGCACGCTGATCTCGACCTTCTGGATTCTCTCGTCGAACAGCTGGATGCAAACGCCGCAGGGCTTCATCATCGAGAACGGGCACGTCGTGCCGGTCGACTGGTGGAAGGTGATCTTCAACCCATCGTTTCCGTATCGCCTCGTGCATATGACGCTGGCCGCGTTTATCGTGGCGGCGCTCGTGGTGGCGGCGACAGGCGGCTGGCATCTGCTGAAAGGCCGGCGCGACGCGGCCGTCAAAACCACGTATTCGATGGCGCTGTGGCTGCTGCTGATTCTCGCGCCGATTCAGGCCTTCGTCGGCGACCAGCACGGGCTCAATACGCGCAAATACCAGCCGGCGAAAATCGCCGCGATCGAAGGCCTGTGGGAAACCGAGCACGGCGGCACGGCGCTGAACCTGATCGGGTTTCCCGACATGAATGCCGAAGTGACGCGCTATGCGATCCAGATTCCGCACCTCGGCAGCCTGATCCTCACGCATTCGTGGGATGGCGAGATCAAGGGCCTCAAGGAGTTTCCGAAAGAAGACCGGCCGAATTCGTCGGTCATCTTCTGGACCTTTCGCATCATGGCGGGCCTCGGCATGCTGATGATCCTGACGGCGCTGATCGGCGCCGCGCTACGGCGCGGCGGGCGACTGTTCGAAACACGCTGGTTCAACTGGCTGACGGTGCTGATGGGACCGACGGGCTTTATCTCGCTTGTCGCCGGCTGGATCACGACCGAGGTCGGGCGTCAGCCGTGGGTGGTCTATGGGCAATTGCGCACGGCCGACGCGGTGTCGCCGATCACGCCGCAAGCGGCGGGCATTTCGCTGCTGATCTTCGTGATGGTCTATTTCCTCGTGTTCGGCACCGGCATCTTCTACATCGTCAAACTGATCCGTCTCGGACCGTCGGCGGACAGCGAGCGCAATCCCGCCGAGCAGACGAGCTACGACTCGGCAACCGGCCGGCGGCCGCTGGCCGTTGCCGAATAGCGGCGGCCCGCTCAAGTTCCGCTTTACACGCACGCTTTACGGGCCCGCTCTCGGCCTGACCCGCACACTGAAGCCACGCACGGAGGCACGCATGGTCATCACCACAATCTGGGCTGCAATCATTGCGCTCGGCATCTTCATGTATATCGCGCTCGACGGCTTCGATCTCGGCATCGGCATCATCTTTCCGTTCTTTCCCGACGACGCCGAACGCGACATGATGATGCATACCATCGCACCGGTCTGGGACGGCAACGAGACCTGGCTCGTACTCGGCGGCGCCGCCTTGCTTGCGGCCTTTCCGACGGTTTACTCGATCGTGCTGTCGGCACTGTATCTGCCGATCGTGTTCATGCTGATCTGCCTGATTTTTCGCGGCGTCTCGTTCGAGATTCGCGGCAAGGCGACGCGTTCGAAAAACCTCTGGAACCTCGCTTTCATCTGCGGTTCGGCCGGCGCCACCTTCTTTCAGGGCGTGATACTCGGCACCTATCTGCACGGCATCCCGACCACCAATGACGTATTCTCCGGCGACCCGTTCTTCTGGGTCACGCCGTTCAGCGTCTTTACCGGCATGGGGCTGATGGCCACTTACGCGCTGCTCGGCTGCGGCTATCTCGTGCTCAAGACAAGCGGCGATCTGCAACAGCGCATGCACGGCCTGATCGGTCCGCTCACCATCGTATTGCTAGGCTTTATCGCGGCCGTATCGATCTGGACGCCGCTGACCGATCCGCATATCGCCGAGCGCTGGTTCGAGTCGCCGTTCCGCTACCGGCTCTATCCGGTGCCGATTCTCGTGCTGCTCGTCGCGGCGTGGATGTATTCGGCGGTGAAGCGGCGCAGCGACGCCATGCCGTTCGTGCTAGCGCTCGCGCTGATCCTGCTCGGCTATATCGGGCTGCTCGTCAGCATCTGGCCGTACGCGATTCCAAACACCATCACCCTCGCCGATGCGGCCGCACCGCATTCGAGCCAGGTGTTCACACTGGTGGGCGCGGTCATCATCATTCCGATCATCACCGTCTATACGACTGCCGGCTATTGGGTATTCCGCGGCAAGGTCGAACCCGGTGCGCGTTACGAATAGCTCACGCGCCGGTGTCGCATTGAAGGGGTACTGCAGTAACGCGCATGAATCCGCACGCGCGCCGAAGGAGATTGAAGATGTCGCAACCCACCGTTGAACACACGGCTGACGACGCTGCCGAGCCGCCGCGCACGCAAGCGGCACAAGCGGCTCAAGCGGCTCAAGCGGCTCAAGGGCCCCAAGCCGCGGTCAGACAGATCGCAAGGCACGCCGCCGCGCACCCGACGGCACGCCCGCGCAGCCTCGTCAACAAGATCATGTGGCTCGTCGTTCTGTGGTGCGCGGGCTTCGGCGCGACTTTTATCGTCGTGCTGCCGTTTCATCTGCTCGTGCAGTGGGCATCGCATCACTAAGCTTGCGCAGCCGCATGCTTGCAGTCGCCGTGCGTACGTGTGTTTCGAAAAGCCATTAGCAATCTTGAAAGACCGTCTGCCGGCCTCTGCATAACATGGCTTGGTTCAACATCGTTTTGTACTTGGGGGCACCATGGCAGAAAGAAAATCGATCCGCATCTATCGCGAACCGGCCGGCGGCTGGGGCGCACTGAAGGCAACCGGCAAGGCGCTCGCCGAACAGGGCATTCCGGTATTCGGCGCTCGCACGCTGTTGCGGATGAATCAGCCCGAAGGCTTCGATTGCCCCGGCTGCGCGTGGCCCGACCCGAAGCACACGTCGTCGTTCGAGTTCTGCGAAAACGGTGCAAAAGCCGTGGCCTGGGAAGCGACCGCGGACCGCTGCACACCGGATTTCTTCGCGAACCACACGGTAACGGAGTTGAGCGCGTGGGAAGACTTCGACCTCGAGATGGCCGGCCGCATCACGCATCCGATGGTTTACGACAGCACGTCGGACCGCTATGTGCCGATCGGCTGGGACGACGCGTTTGCGCTGATCGCCGAGCATCTGAACGCGCTCGATTCGCCGAACCAGGCCGACTTCTATACGTCGGGCCGCGCATCGAACGAAGCCGCCTTTCTCTATCAGCTGTTCGCGCGCGAATACGGCAGCGGTAATTTCCCCGATTGCTCGAACATGTGTCACGAAGCGACGAGCGTCGGCTTGCCGGAGTCGATTGGCGTCGGTAAAGGCACCGTGCTGCTCGAAGACTTCGATCACGCGGACGCGATTTTCATTTTCGGCCAGAACCCCGGTACGAACAGCCCGCGCATGATGACGAGCCTGCACGACGCATCGCGGCGCGGTGCACGCATCATCTCGTTCAACCCGTTTCGCGAGCGCGCGCTCGAGCGTTTTCAGGCGCCGCAAAACCCGATCGAGATGGTCACGCTGACATGGACGGCGATCAGCAATCCGCTGTATCAGGTGCGCGTGGGCGGCGACGTCGCCGCGCTGAAAGGCATCATGAAAGCGATTATCGAAGCCGACGACGAAGCGATTGCGCAGGACCAGCCGCGCAAGATCGACGTCGACTTTATTCGCGGCCACACGGTGGGCTTCGAGAAGCTGGTCGACGACCTGCGCGCGACGAGCTGGGGTGCGATCGAGCACACGTCCGGCTTGCGGCGCTCGGACCTGACGGCCGTCGCAAACGTCTATATGGAAGCGGAGAATGTGATCCTCGTCTACGGCATGGGGCTCACGCAACATCATCGCGGCACCGAAAACGTGCAACAGATGGCGAACCTTGCGCTGCTGCGCGGCAATATCGGCCGGCCCGGCGCGGGCCTGTGCCCCGTGCGCGGCCATTCGAACGTGCAGGGCAATCGCACCGTCGGCATCACCGAAAAGCCCGCGAAAGAATGGCTCGATCGCATCGAGCAGACGTTCGACTTCAAGCCCTCGCCGCAGCATGGACGCGACACCGTCGCGACGCTCGAAGCGATGCTTTCCGGCGACTGCAAGGTATTTATCGCGCTCGGTGGTAATTTCGCGGCGGCGATTCCCGACTGGCCGCGCCTGCAGGACGCGATGCGCAAGCTCGACCTGACCGTCCATATCTCGACGAAACTCAACCGCAGCCACCTCGTGCATGCGAAGGAAGCGCTGATTTTGCCGTGCCTCGGGCGCACCGAAGTCGACATTCAGGAAACGGGACCGCAGTCGATCACGGTCGAAGATTCGATGTCGATGGTGCATGCGTCGGCCGGCATCAACGAGCCCGCGTCCGAGCATCTGAAGAGCGAGCCGGCCATCGTGGCAGGCATCGCGCGCGCGACGCTCGGCGAGCAATCGAAGGTGCCGTGGGAAGCGCTTGTCGCCGACTACGACTGCATTCGCGATGTAATCGAAAAAGTGTTCCCCGCGTTCGAGGCTTACAACGCGCGCATTCGCGTGCCGGGCGGCTTTCATCTCGGGTCGACCGCGCGCGAGCGGATCTGGGCGACGGCGAGCGGCAAGGCGAACTTCGCCGTGTTCGAAGGCCTCGACGAAGACCCGTGGCATGGCGACGACGAAGGCCTGATGCTCACCACGATGCGCAGCCACGATCAGTACAACACGACGCTCTATTCGTTGTCGGACCGCTATCGCGGCGTGTTCGGCCAGCGCGCCGTCGTGTTCGTCAATTCGCAGGAACTCAGAAAGCGCGATCTGCATCCTGGCGATCTGGTCGATCTCGTTGCCTTGTCGAACGACGGCATCGAGCGCATCGTGCGCAACATGAAGGTGGTCGAGTATCAACTGCCCGATGGCTGCTGCGGCGCGTATTACCCCGAGGCCAATCCGCTGGTGCCGCTCTATGCGTACGACAAGCGCAGCCGCACGCCATCGTACAAGTCGGTACCCGTGAAGATGGTGAAATCGGCGCGCAATATCGTGTCGGGGGCGTGGGCGCCGCAGTCCTAGTGTTGAGGTGAGAAAACCGCACGCGCGTCGCAAGCCCGTCCGGGCCGCGATGCGCGTGTGTGCGCGTTACAGCAGCGCCGGAAACAGCTGGAACGTCGCGTACAGCACCGTAAAGCTGAGTAACGCCGAAACGGGCAGGAACGTCGCGAGGAAACCCGAATCGAGCTTGCGTTCCTGCGCAAAGATCAGCGTCAGAAAACTCGGCGGCAAACAGCTGGACAGCAGAATCACCGCGCGCGCCGCCGCTGACGGCTCGAACAGCAGCACGAACGCAAGCGCAATCAGGTAACCGAGCACGATCTTCGCGACAGTCAGCGCCAGCGATATCGCCAGATATTCCTTGCGGAACGTGAAGCGCAAGCCGAGGATGGCGAGCACCGCGGGCAGGATCAGATAGCCGGCCGCATTGAGCACCGCGCCGACCGCCGGGTTCAGATGCACGCCCGCAACGTTGAGCGCGAGGCCCACGATCACCGCCAGCGGAATTGGTCCGAGCAGAAAATCGCGAATCAGCTTGCCCGACAGCTTCCCTTCCGCGCCATACAGACACGCCACCAGATACGTGACCGTGAACAGCAGCAGCGCGTGCACGATGTCGAACACGAAGAACTGCGGCAACAGCTTCGTGCCGAACAGCGCCAGCACGAGCGCGAGTCCGATACTGCCGCCTTCGAGCGTGCCGAACGCGATCACCGCCGCGCCGGCCGTTTGCCGCTTCACGCCGAGAAAGCGCGCGGCCAGCGCTGCGATGGCGAGCAGCGCGCCGACCACGAACACGTTCGCCGCCGGCAGCAGCATCACGTCTTTCGACAGACGCAACTGACTCATCGCGGCGACGATCACCGCCGGCAGCAACACCCACGAGATCAGCGACGACAGGACCGACACCGCTTTCTCGCCCGCGACCTGCAGTTTCTGACTCCCGAAGCCGGCCGCGAAACACATCAACGAGAGAATGAATTGGGCAGTCATGGATTCCTCGCACGCAGTTCGTAACGGATACCGCCGATGCACAAGCCCGGCAGCGCCTGGCCGCAGGCACGCTCGGCAAGCCACTCGGCACGCAGTTGCGCGAGCACGCTGCATACGCCGTAGCCGGCCGGCTCGTCGGCGATATGGCCGCCCTTTTCGGCAACGCACTGCTTGACCGCCCGCTTGCCGTTCGCGACGGTATGCGGCACGACGCCCGCGGAACGCATGATGCCGAGGTCGTTTTCGCCGTCACCGAAGAAGTGCACGACTGCGTCGCCGGGCAGCAGCGGCAGCAGGTTCGACTTGTCGATGCCGTCGGGCACGACATCGAGTCCGCCGTCGCCGTCCGGGTAGGCGAACACACTGAGCCGCAACGCGTGACGCGTGACAAACTCGTCGATCACGCGCTTCGCGACGAGCGATTCGCTGCCGAACTTCTTCGACCAGATCGAGCGCTTCGGTTCGTCGCGGTACGGCGGCAACGCGAGTTCGCCGACGTGTTCGATAAAGAACTGCAGGTCCGTGCCTTCGGAGAACACATATTCGCGGCCCGTGTGCGGAATCACGATATGCCCGCCGTTCTCGCAGCAATACATCCACGGTTCGAGACCGAGCCCCGCGCAGACCTCCTGCAATACGTCGTAGCTCTTGCCGGACGCGATAAACACCTGCGCGCCATCCTGCTGCATGCGGCGCAGCTGTTCGACGAGCCGCGCGGGGGCGGGCAATCCAGGCATATCGATCGTGCCGTCGCGATCGAGGCCGATAAAGAGTTTAGACATGGCTCACCTCGCTCATAAAGCGCATCTCCGCCGCGGCGTTAAGCAGATGCGTCCGCACGCCAACCAGCGGTTCCGCATGCAGCGGCACGTGTTCGGGTTCGATCAGCGCGAGTGCGCTTTCCGATGCGTTGATCGCGAGCGACAGCTTGGTCGGCAACACGCAGACCACGCCGTCGGCAATGCGCTCGACGAAAGCGCCGTTCGGCCGCTTGCCGACGCCAAGCTCCGCGCTTTCGGTCTTTTGCGCGAGATACAGCGTGCGTTCGCACGCTGCCGCGTGAAGACCCGGCAACACCGACTTCAGCGCATTCAGTTGCGCATGCAACCGGTTGGCGTCGACGGTGGCCGGCTGACCGTTTTCGAGCACCGGGTCCGTGCCGTGTGTGTACAGCAGCACGGGCGAACCGTCCGCTTCGTACTGCGGCGCGATAAACATCTGCGCGTCCGGTATGACGATGCTCGAATCGGGCACCGGGCCGCGCATCGCGAGCACCTGACAGCTGCGCGTCTGCACGGGCACGTCCTTGCGCACATGCGGCAGCATGCCGATCAGCTCCGGCGTGCCGGCTCCCGCGCACAGCACGATATGGCTGGTGTCGATCGTGTCGTCGCCGACGCGCATCCTGTAGCCGCTGCCGAATTCGTCGATCGAGTCGATCGAGCCGAACTTCAGGCAGGAGCGATTGCGCTGCACGAGCTTCGCGAGCATTTCGCGGCCGTCGAACATCATGTGCGGGAAGCGGTAGATATGCGCGAGGCGGCTCCCGTCGAGAATCGGCGGGCGGCTCGTGACCGACGCGTACGGCACTTCGCACAGCGTCCACATCTTGACCCACGCGCTCGGGTCGCCGACGAAGCCGACATACGAGTCGGTCGAACGCACGTTGATGCGCAAACGGCTCACGAGCTCGCGCCACTTCGGATACGCTTCGTGCAGCTGGTCGATCAGGTCGCGCTCGGTATAGAAATGACCCCGATGAATGTAGAACTGCGAACGCAACGTCTGACCGTCGCCGACCCGCGGCTGCCGGTCGATGCAGCACGCGTTCAGTCCGTGCGCCAGCGCCTGGTCGAGAAGAACGAGGCCTTGAATTCCCGCTCCGATAATCACGCAATCGTATTTCACAGTAGTTCCCCTTTCCGATAGAGCCACAGGCCTTGGGCATTCGCCGCGGTGAACGACACACTCGGTGCGTGTCCGCCGCGAATACGCCGACGTAAGGCCTGGACAGTGACAATGCTGTTGCCGGTTTCACCTGAACTCGGCGTACGACGTCGACGCAACGCATCGTAGAAGGCGACAATGATCTGAAAATGAGGACCGCGAGCCGGGATGCGATTGCCGCTGCACGCAAAAGGAAAAAAGGGTGATGCAGCGCTCGCTGCATCACCCTCAATGGACTTGCTTTACGTTTGTCTAAGATCCGCTTGAACCTCGAATGTCAGGGGAAGCTGATGGGGATCGGCACGGCGGGCACGGTCGGCTCATTCGGCTTCGGGTCTTTCTCCGCGGGCTCGTCATCCGGAGGTCCATTCTTCCTTCTGAGCGCAGCGATATCGATGCGCCGTTTCAGGCGCTTTAACGCATTGCCCGCCGCGCACGCCGCTACGCGATTCACGAGCGCGAACAGATTCCGGTCGCGCCCTTGCGCGAGCGCCGCGGTCGCACCGCCGATCCCCACCTTCACGAGGCAGTGCATCGCGTGGCCGCCGCCGCGCGGTCCGTCGACATCTTCGAGATGCACGCTCACGTGCGAGATGCGCCGCGCGATGCGTGCAAACGATTCCTTGATCCGATTGTGCACATGCTCGCGCAGCGCGTCCGATTCGCGACGCGATAAATGAAGGCCTGAGGTTTGGATGCTGATTTCCATGGTGTCGTCTCCTACGAGATCACGTTCCGGGCATTGGCCCGTTCCATAAGCTGGCAGCCACCAATCTACGGGCACGCGCGCGCCGCGAACAGTCGAATTTTTCTGATGGACGGTTCGGTTGATTCGAAGTGATACGCCTGCGGACCCACAGGAAACGCTTCATACACGCGCGTCGCGCCGATTCTTCGCGATGCTCACTTTCGCCTCATTCTCGCTCTCTACGATGCAAGCCATCGACGGGCCACGCCTCATCCAGCCTCACCGGACAGCGGCAAATCGATCGGTTTCTGAGCACGTCGACGGGATCGCGGCCGCATTTCCGCCGGGCCGCGAACGTTTCACGAGTGATTGGAGAGACATCATGTTTGCGTATTTCCTCGAAAAGCTGGGCGAATGGATCGAACGCGCTGAAGAGCGGCGCCGCCACGACTACCTCGCTCAGGCAACCGACCTCGCCGACGTCGAGCAGCGCATGCGCCACATCGAACGTAACGGCTATTCCGCCTGAACCTCGCGCGGGCTGTCACATCGATGCATGGGCCCGCGCCATGCGACCCGCGAAACCTGACGGGTCAAGAGAAGATCGCCATGAAATTCGAACCGCTTTCGCACTGCCCCGCCCGGGCCAACACAGCGGTACTGCGTGCCGACTTCGGCACGCGTACGCGTAGCTCGACGGTCAACGGACCGGCTCAAATCACGGGTTCGCCGACGGCAGCAGCGCCAGACTTCCTTGCGCGCATGCGCAGCGCGCTCGCGCGTCTTTTCCGGCGCAATCGCGATGCAAAGACGCGCGATCATGGATGCCGTTGCGACGTCGAAACGCATTTGCTCGAACTCGAAATGTGCAAGCTGAACGCACAGATGCTCGGCAATCCGCGCGACTAGCACCGTTGCGGAGTCAACGTCATGAACTTCAAACACCTGTACTACTTCTGGATGGCCGCGCGCACCGGCGGCATCATCCACGCCGGACAGCGGATTCACATCACACCGCAAACGCTGAGCGGGCAGATCAAGGTGCTCGAAGCGCGCCTCGGCTGCCGGCTGCTCGAGCGCGCCGGACGCAATGTGCAGCTCACCGAAGCAGGCCGCGTCGCGGCGGGCTACGCAGAGGAAATCTTTCTGCTCGGCGAAGAACTCGAAGGCGCACTAAAAAGCTACGCGGACCAGAGTAAAGGCGGGGACGTGCGCTCAAGCCGTGCTCAAGGCTTACCCACGCGCTAAACTGGTATTCACTGCGCCTGCCCCGCCACGTTATCCATACGTGCCGTCAAAACCGCCGCAGTCCATTCCGCCTTCCGCGCTTTCTACAGACGATTTCCTTACGAAATCGCACGGTTTTTCGTTTTCGACAGAATAGCTTTCCGCTTCGATATATGCGAAGCGCGTGCGCGGGTAAGATCGACTTGACCGCCTGTCTCGAACCGACGCGTCGCTTCATGCGACACGGCCGCCCTGTGATGACGCCTCATGTCCGCGCGTTGTGATCACATCAAGGCCGCAAAGAATTCGGCAACGGCCAGCACGTGCATCGACGATCGAGTGACTTTGTGACCTTGTCCGGAAGCCATGACCTCGCTCTTTGAAGCGACACCACGCAACAACCGCTGGCGGGACGCATGGATGCGCTGGGTGCGCGCCGATCTCGCCCATCCATCCGACGCGCTGCGCCGGCTCGTATTCGGTTGGGCCGGCGGATTCGTCGCGCTCGGCGGGCTCGGTTGGGTGTGCTACAAGTTCGGGCTCAATCCGGTCGCCGCCGAATCGATTTTTCTGATTGCGGTCGTGCTGATTTCGCTGGTGGGCAGCTTCATGATGTCGGTCGGGCTCTCCATCATGGCCGTGCTCGTTATCGACTACTTCTTTATCCCGCCCATCTTTTCCTTCGAAATCCAGTACAAACAGGACTTTCCCGCTTTAGTGACGTTTCTGATCGCGGCGTTCGCGATCACGGGACTCGTGCGGCATGCACGCGCACTCGGCGCGACGCAGCTCGAGCAGGCGCGTCTGCTCGATCTCACGCACGATACGATCATCGTGCGCGATATGGACGGGACGATCCTGTTCTGGAATTACGGCGCCGAGGAGATGTACGGCTGGAAAAAGCGCGATGCGGTGGGCGAGTGCATTCATCTGCTGCTCAAGACGCGCTTTCCGACCTCGCTCGAGGAAGTCACCGCGACGGTGCTGCGTACGGGCCGCTGGGACGGCGAGCTGGTCCACACACGGCGCGACGGCACGGAACTCGTGATCGCGAGCCGCTGGTCGGTGCAGCGTAACGGCGCCGGACGCGCTGTCGCCATTCTCGAAACCGGCAACGACATCACCGCGCGCAAACAGGCCGAAGAGGCGCTGCGGCGCGCCCAGGCCACCTATCTTGCGGAAGCGCAGCGCCTGAGCCGCACGGGCAGCTTCGGATGGAACGTCTGGAGCGGCGAAGTGCTCTGGTCCGAACAGACGTTCCGGATTTTCGAGTTCGACCCGGGCGTCGTGCCGACACTCGAACTCGTGATGCAACGCGTGCATACCGACGATGTCGACCGGTTTCGCGATACCATCGGCCGCGCGTCGACGCACAAGCACGATTTCGACTTCGAGTTTCGTCTCGTCATGCCGGACGGCGCCGTGAAGTACCTGCACGTCGTCGCACATGTCATGAAAGACGAGCCCGAACGGCTTCATTACGCCGGCGCGGTCATGGATGTGACGCAGGCGCGGCAATCGGAGCAGCAGCTGCATCACGCGCAAGCGGAACTCGCGCGCGTGACGCGTGTGACGACGCTCGGCGAGCTGTCCGCGTCGATCGCGCATGAAGTCGGCCAACCGCTCGCGGCAATCGTCACGAACGGCGAAGCCTGCTTGCGCTGGCTCGACCATCGCACGCCGCAGCCCGACGAGGTGCGCGCGGGCGTCACGCGAATGATCGGCGAAGGAAGGCGCGCCACCGAAATCGTGCGGCGCATTCGCACGCTCGCAAAGAAAGACACCGGGCAGAAGACGCCGCTCGAGCTCAACGATGTGGTCAACGACGTCGTATCGCTCACGCAGCGCGAGGTGCTGAGCCACCAGGTGCCGTTGCGCGTGCGACTCGCGCCGCTCCTGCCGCCGGTGCTCGGCGACCGCGTCCAGCTGCAGCAGGTACTGATCAATCTCGTGATGAATGGGATTCAGTCGATGGAAGGCGTAACCGCATGGTCACGCGAACTGTCGATCGAGACGATGCTCACGGCCGACGGCGATGTGCAGCTTACGGTGCGCGATTGCGGCACCGGCATCGACCCTGGGCACGCGGAGCGCCTCTTCGATGCATTCTTCAGTACGAAGGCGCACGGGATGGGCATGGGTCTGTCGATTTGCCGCTCGATCATCGATGCGCACGGCGGCAAGATTTCAGCTTTCAATAACGAAACGCACGGTGCGACATTCGAATGCATCCTGCCCCCGCTTGCAAAAAAAGCCGCTTAACCGGCGACGACATCCTTGCATAGGCGCATCAACGGGAATATTTTTTCCGCTGTACCGCTTTAACAGCAAAAGCGAAACAACTAGTATCTATACTGCATGCAAACTTGACATCGATAAACCGGCAGCGGCTAACGGGGCGCGGTAGGGTCTCCCGCTGCAGTTGGAGGGACACATGAATTCCCAGCAGTTCGTTTCAGCTTCGACTGGCGTAACGGCGCAAGCGGCGCCGTCGGTCGTCTATGTGGTCGACGATGACGAAGCGATGCGCACCGCGCTTGGCGCCCTGCTGCGCTCGGTCGGCCTGCGCGTGGAAACCTTCGCGTCTTCGCGCGCATTTCTCGATTACCCCAAGTCCGGTGCGCCGAGCTGCCTTGTGCTCGATGTCCGGTTGCGCGGCGAAAGCGGCCTCGCGTTCCAGGAAGAAGCCGCGAAGTCCGATATGCGCATTCCCATCGTCTTCATGACAGGGCATGGCGACATCGCAATGTCGGTCAAGGCCATGAAAGCAGGCGCGCTCGATTTTTTTACCAAACCCTTTCGCGATCAGGACATGCTCGATGCGGTTGCGCATGCGCTCGCGCAGGACGCGAAGCGCATCGATGCCGAGCAGGCCATCGCATCGGTACGCTCGTGCTACAACACGCTGACGCCGCGCGAACAGCAGGTCATGGAGTATGTGGTGATCGGGCTGATGAACAAGCAGATCGCTGCGGAAATGAAGCTCTCCGAGATCACCGTGAAAATTCACCGCGGCCAGGTGATGAAGAAGATGGAAGCGCGCTCGGTGGCGGATCTCGTCAGAAAGGCGGAAGCCATCGGCATCGGCACGCGCGGCGAACGTGCGTCGTGATGCCCGCTGATGCTCGCGTCACGCGGCCGATGCGTTACGGACTACCGAGCGCGGTGGTCAGCCAGTGCGCAATCACGTTCGCGTCGACCGGTTTTTCCAGCAGCGCCAATGCGCCTTGCGCCTGAGTCTGCGCGTGCAGAACGGCGGTCGGAAACGCGGTAATGAAAATGGTCGGCGGCGCGCAGCCCTGTTTTAACAGGCAATCGTGCAATTCAATGCCCGACATTCCCGGCATACGAATATCGGAAATCAGAAATGAAGTTTGATTGACGCGGCCGGAATTGAGGTAGGCCTCTGCGGAGGCAAAATCGTTGACATCCCAACCAAATGAACGGACGAGGCTCGCGGTGGCAAGACGCACTGCGTCGTCGTCGTCGATAATGCTAACAATGTGGGACGTGTCCACGCGGCGGACCCTGAGTTTCGACAGTAACTCCGCATATCTACGGATCCAGGCCGTGCCTTTTTCTCTTTGCTTTCAAGAGAATAGATCGCGGGATGCGGCCCGCAAATCATACAAACGTATAGCAGAACCGCCCATTGGCGGGGGTACGTCGATGACTCGCATCATGCAGTGGACCTCCGGCGCGAAGCAGTCGTCAAACTATTCCAATTGCATAACCCTGCAAAGCGGCGTTCATGCGCTTCTTTCAACCGCTATATAAACAGGCCGAATTCGATCGATTAATACGCGCACAAATGCGAGTCTGTCGTAAATAAGAATCGCAGCGATTTTGCGGCATTGAACAGGCAAAATCGCCGCAGCGGATACGACAACACCTACACGCTGCGAGGCCAGCCGCCGGCTCTGTCGAAGCAGCGCTGATCGACAGAAGCGGCCGGCCGGACTTCGCACGAAATCAGTTGCCTGCTTCGTGCATGCTGAGGTTGTTCTTCACCGACTTCACGCCCGTCACGCTTTGCGCGACGGTCGCGGCTTGCGCGATCTGCGACTGATCCTGGACCGTGCCGTCGAGCGTGACGACGCCACCGCGCGCCACGATGCGAATGTCGGACGACTCGATCTTGTGCGTCGTCAGCGCGTGCCGCACCTGCCCTTCGAGCTTGTGATCGGCATGCCACTTCTGCTTATGGGTCGGCTTGGCCATCGGCGCGGACGCCGTGTCGTCCTGCGCATGCGCGGCCTGGAAACCGAACGAGAACATCAGAGCAATACTGGTACCGACCAACATCTTCAACGGCTTGTTCACTTGAACCTCCATCGTTGCCAAGGGTGATTAGTTTTCCGGGCACCGGCGGCGCCCGTTTCTTTGCTGCCGATCTACTTTCTTCGTTTGCTTCTTTTCTTCAACCCGCTTTGCTTTCAACCTGTGGCTTCAACTTCAAGCTCTGGCTCTCCGGCTTCTCCACCGATCGGCGCGAGGAGCACACATGCCGCGAGCATCATCGAGCCGGCGTTGGCCGGCGCAAGCCGATAGTGCGACGGACGATAGACCACATCCCCTCGACGGATCTGCTGTCCGCTCAATGCACACAAGCCGTCGCTCGATGCTCGCGCGACGCGCCAGACCTGGTCGCCATAATGGCACGAAGTCGGATCGCCCCATGTGACGATCGCCGTTCTGCTGGTCGGCCGCTCGAGCACCCTGATATGCGCATCGCGTTTGCCCACCGCGCAGGCAACCGCCGCAGAGCGCCTTTGCGCGCTGCGGCGTGCGGAAAACCTGTCGCCTGCTGCTGAGGCCAGGCTATGGCTCGATGGTAATTCTTCCGGCCGCGATAGTGAATTGAGCAAACACAAAGTCTGCGACCACGGATCGGTCCGGCTGGGTTTCGCGTGCATCGAGCAGTCCCTCCATCGTCGCTCGTGGAGGTCCTCGCGCGCTGCCAATCCGCGAAGGCCACTTCAGTCAGGCGGTGCCGCTACGTTAGCGCGATATCCGGACACGGGCCATTCCACTAACGTGTTACATCGCGCAACACGAAAGTTGTGCCGGATGATACGAAAGTTTATTCAGACACGCCGTTGTGTTATGTGGCGCCTCGCAGGAATGCAAGGTTCGCGCCGCTGGCTTCACGCGATGCTGCAACGGCCAATGCCAGACGGCCGATCTAGCCATGACTGGATGACCCTTGTGCCAGGACCAGTGTATGCGTCATGGGCAACATAGTCACGACCTAGAGTCACATCCGCCACCGTTTTGCACAGTAGCAGGTCACAGGAACCTGACCGGCCCCGACCGGGCACCGATCCACACCGTACAGCGCCGGTCAAGCATGGGACTGCTGCCGTTACAGGGATCGCCCCGAGCCGACCCTGGATCGCAATACGCAACTGCTGATAGCGCCATCGCCACGGATATGGTTTAATGCCCGACAGTGGTCCGAAGCTTGAACACCGTGCGCTCTCGTTACGAGCATCGAAACTTAAACCCGACTTCTTTTCGGGTAAGGGTGTCTTTTTTCCAAAAGTTAGCTTTCCGGTTGTGAAGCAGCCTCTGTACCGGCCCAAGGTATCTGTTGAGCGCCAGTGCGCGGCTCGGTATCCCTGCCCGACTTCTATGCCACCTCCTGGCACACAGCTTTCCTCTTTATTGAAATAGCCGCCACTGCTTGTTCGGATCGGCTATGCGCCTCGTCGGCTCGCGCGCTCGATGCGAGCGGCACTCCTTCACGTTGTTTATCTCACTCATCTTCCCCACATGCAGCTGGTTGTCTGAGCATTTCTTGTAGCGACACAAGTCGCGACGACATCCTCCTGCAACCTCCACCGGCAAATCAGCGCTTCACCTGATCCTTGCATCTCCTTTTCCGCGCTGTGCCTGCAACACGCACCACTTCCTGCGGCCTTTCACTTCAATCCACTTGAACGTAATCCGATCGCGTCAAACCCCTCTGCCATTTGCAGGCTTCTGCCCCGCTACCGAGTCGGATGTCGCGCCGGCGAGCAAGCTCATTCCATCCAGTATCACTAGTCAACTACCACAACTGGTCAGCCCGAGACGCTATCCCTAGCGGATCCCTAGCTCAACGCACTTCAAGTCGCGGGCTAACCATCATCTGTCAATCCGTGCGCCCACCTTCCCCTACGGCACACGGGTACTCGACTGCAGCAGCATCGCAACGACGCACGCGGGCCAGGCGTGCACTGGGGAAATTCAACGGCAACCTCCGAAAAACGGGTAAGTGGGCGACCGGCCGCCCAGCGCATCAAAGGAAAAGCAAATGAGCGTAATGACGCAGGCAATCCACAAGGCTGCAGTCAGCAGCAAACGGGCAGGCGGGAGCCTTGCCACGCAAAGAAACCGCAGACTTGATTCAGCAGGCCTATTGCGATTCACACGCGAGATAGGCGAGTTGTACCCATCGCTTGAAGATGTCCCCGACTGGGTAGTCCATCTATATGCACAGTACTGCGCCGCACAGGGGAAAGCGCCCGGAACGCTCGCGAACATTTTCTCTGCCATACGGGTTCTCAATGCCGTCGCAACGAAGAGCGCCCACCCCGCCCCCACCAATAGAGCCTTGGGGATTGAGCGCAGGGAGCGTAAAGGCAGGAAGCGGGCATTGGCTGAAGGTGAGATCGCGCTATTTATCGAGCGTGCACGATCAGGCGACGATGGGATCGTACACATCGTCGAAGTCGCGCGCGTCCTCGGCCTGAGGCGCAAGGAGGCGTTGATGTGCGCCTACGACCTGCCGATGTGGCTTGAAGCGCTTGCCCGAGGAGATACTACGGTGCGCGTCATGAGAGGAGCGAAAAATGGACGACCAAGAGAAGTGCGAATCATCCACGCCCGGCGCGAGGAGACTCGACAGATCATGACCTCTGCGTTGGCGTATGCAGAGAAGCACAACTTTCGCTTCATCCACGGAAAGAACACAACTCTCGAAGGCTCCATGAACCGGCTGACGTTCCTTATTCAACGACTCGGAATGTCAGGCCAAGAAAGCTTCCATGCGCTGCGCTATACATATGCGCTTGAGTGTGCCAACGAGATGCTGGAAAGCGGCGTGTCGCCTTATGAAACGCTGGTTCAACTTAGCGAATCGTTGGGACATGGTCGCAGCAGGACTCAAATGATTCTTAACCATTACTGCCAACCCATCAAGGACAGGTTTGACGGTTGCCCTGCCCTTGCCAGAAAAGACAATAAACTGCGACCGGCCCCACCCCGTCCTCCGAGGGCGATAGCACGACTAGACGCGAAGTCGCGTCACGCGACGCTGAGTGGACATCCGATCGGAAAGGCATCGGGCCAGTCGACGGATCGGAAGACCAACGGATCCTCGAACTTTTAACCAGAACAGAACACTTTCAAATGAAAAGCACATCGCTCAGAGACCAGTTTCTGGATGTTCTCGATAAAAGCGGGTTTAACAACATGGTTCGTGATCGTGCGCTCGCTGCATGGCTCATTCTCGAAGCGATACTTGCCGAACATCAGTGCACGGCGGAAACATTGAAGACAATCGAGGCAGAGTATCTATCGTCTTTGGCGTCCCGCTTTTCCAAAACCGATGTCGAAACCCGGTTGATCGAACTCGCAGCCATTCGGGTGATCCTTCTGCACGCAGGCCACACAGCTGCGTCGATCCAGGGACTCCAGGTAAGAGTAAGGAGGCGTCGGATCGAGAACACGCCGGGCGGCAAATACCGCTATGTAAAGGTTCTCGACGACCGGATACGTTGATCTTCCAGTACATATTCGCATCGGTATGCTGTGGATTAGAACCAGCCTCACAGATGCAACATGGCCAACGGACTTACGCCGCACAACAAACTGGCAACGGCCGATGATATCGCCACTTGACTGCCGAACCACTCAGCGCAGGACGGGGGTGTACGAGGCGTTCAATTGGTCGGAGAGCTCGGATCTTCGGCTGCCCAAGGCAGAGCGCGCGTCGCTACTGACAGCTCGTGTGTCCGCGACGACCAGATCGAAGGTCAATCCGCGTTGGCGACGCAAATTGCTAGACGTATGGAGCCGCGTTCTCGTCCGCCGCGCCTGAAAAGGATCGTGACGGACGCACTCCGTGGTTGCAAGCGCGACATAGCATCCGGTACGCGCACCCGACTGCATCGAATCCGCCATTGACCATGGCGACGAGAACGATGCGAGCAATTCGGTAAAACGGATTGCTCCGCTCGCGATCGGGCGTTTTGAGGCAAACGAGCGGCGCGTGAAAGCGTAAAAGCTCAGTCCCCTCCGCCAAACGATCCATGCACTACCGGAATGTCGCCTCGCGATTCTAGTTAGCCGCGCTCTTCTTTCCCCAGATCGCGCTGCGCGCGGATCCGGTCGCGGTGTTCAGTCAGCGCCTCTGGCCGCAGGTCGGCATGCTTCAGGATGGCGTCGGCAACTTCATACACAGGTAGTCGTGCACTCCTGGCACGGGCAAACTGCTGTTGACGCACGCGCAAATGCCGGTATAGCTCGCCGAGCTCAAGCAACGCCGAGGGCAAAGCCGGCTCCAGGCGCACTGCCTCATGGGAAAACACACCTAGCCCCTCAACCATACGCAGGCCGGCCGGCAGTAGCGAACGGATGAAGCGGATCTTGGCCGCGTTCTGCTTGAGTGGCGAAGTGCGGGTGAGGCTGCGTCCGTCGTGCGTCTCAAGAATAAGCGCATCGCGCTCCTCGCCGAGCCTGACGCTGCCGGCCCAGTGCTTTGTTTCGATCACGAAAACTCCGAAAGGGGTAACCGCCAGATGATCAACTTCGGCGGTCGGGAACGCTTCGCCGGGTGCGTGATTAAGGATGACACTGTCTAGAATTTTGTAGTTCTCACCGCAAAGCCGCGTTAGACACTGACGCAACGTGGCCGACACCAGCGCCTCGCCATGAACGCCCCGCAACTCTGATGATGCGGGTCTTGCGGTATCCGCCGCGCGCAGTTCAGGTTCCTCCTCGCAGAGATAGATGTAAATGAATATGGCGGTGACCACTATCCCCATAATCGTCATGCTGGTTCTCCTTTCTGGTTAAGGTAAAACCAGCCTACCGGGCAGGCCGCAAAGTCAAGTGCCCCGGCATGCTCTTCAGTGTCCTATAGATATCGGAGCTCCACCCTGGAGCAAATTTCTTTCCGCACCGCACGGCGCTCCGCAGCTCTGCGTTGACTGACGTTCTATTGCCCCACCCGACTTTCTGGTCCGGGAACCCGACTGCTGACCATCAGCGTGCGGAGACACGATGACAGTCAGAAGCATCCCGACATTCTTGGTAATTTAGGATTTCGTAACGTTATGAGTGGAACGCGACGATATGGCATTACCCATTTCGGCTACGGCAGGATGGAAAGCCCCGACGGTACCGCCGGAAGCGGCCGCCCTTCCGACACCACCAAGGCCACCACCTGAGTCGAGGTTCCCAGCGTCCGTGCAGTCTTTCTGAGGTCTCCTCGATGCTCGCAGAGAACCTCCATTACTTTCTCTCGCGTTAGCAGCGGGATTTCAATTATCGAGGCCTTGTGATCGGTCACGTGGGACGAATCTGCAGCACCCGCGTCAACTGGAGGAATTTTAAATTCGTCTAGCAAAGCGTATTTACCGATCCAACGCACAAACAATCGCCAATGCGTGACGCGGTCGGTGAGATCTCGACCGCCTACGCCCTCTGACAACCAGCGGCCAATCAGGAAGCGCAGATGCTTGCTCCGGAAATTCCAGGGTGTCTGCAGAGCGAAGCCACCTGCACGGAGAACCTGGAAACCGTGGAGTAGGACTGCGACCCGACGGCACTGGGTTTCAGTGGAGAGGGGAAAGGACGCGCCGGTTCGCGGATCAAACCCTTTCTTGATACGTGATCGGATAAGCCTGCGGAACTCGGTCTTGAACGCGCGCGGCAGACTGCTACATGTGATGACATAGTGGTAATCATGAACGGCGTACATATGGATTCCCTTGCGTGAGTGAGTGGATGAGCGGTCGGCGCGCCCGCGCTGATCCGTCGAGTGCGCTGTTTATCAGGCCGCGCGCGCCATCGAACATGAATAGGCCGCTTCGACTGCGAACGCCGAGCAGCATGCATAACAACGATGCATTGTTTGAGGTCAGCTACGAGAAGACAAAGCAGCGGGTCGAAATCTGACTAATATGCTGCTATAGGAATGAAGATGCGGACTATGAAAAGGTCGCGGATCCGCTTCCGCCCACCCGCCCGTCGTGAGCGTTCATGCTGCCCGCGTAATCTGCGTCAGACATCGTGGACCAGTGGGCTATCAGGAGAGTGACACTTGCACCCCAGGCAGAAGTGCTTTTCGCAAGTGACTCGGTCTCGATACATCGCCGCTCCATGCTTGATATGCGCACTCCCGCACAATTGCGCGCAACTACCAAGGTAAGGCCACGGACTCGCCAAGCCTTGTCCAACAGAAAATATCCAAACGGAGCGCAAAATAAAAGGCCGCATCCGAAGATGCGGCCTCAATGACCAGGCCGGCTTGCCGACCCTGAAAAGAAATTCTTTTATCGCGGCAAGCGAACATGCCGGCGTTCGCGAGCCTTGCTGGCGTTGCGGTCCATCACAGTACCAATTCCAACCATGGCGAATGCGACGCCCAGAACAAGAAAACTGATACCCATGCTCATTCTCCCTTCCTCATGGAAAGCATGCCTCGAACAAACGTGATCACCAAAGCGAGAACCAGGCTGGCCTCCAGCTTCACGCTCTCCAACGTCCAGATATCGGTAGCATGCCACAGCCCCACCGCGCCCAGAAATGCAGAAGCGGACAGTGTGTGACAGAACCTGCCAAAGTGCTGCCTCTGATCGTCCGTGGGATCGAGAAACGGCTGCAAAATACGGCCTAGAATGCTGGCCGGTTTCTCCGGCAGCAATGTCCGGCCAATCAGGAAGTGTCCTTCGGGCTGCCGGTCCAGCTGAACGATGTCGCCATCGATTATCGCAGACACTGCAGCACTTGCTTCCACGCGACTCAGAATGAACATCGCAGTCACCAGTTTTGCCGAGGGATAGACGTGCTGCTTGTCCCGCGCAAGATTCGCCCGGTCCGTAATCGTCAGTCCCGATGGATATTCGACCACTACATCGACGATCTCCATCCTTCCTCCTACCGGTGCTCGAGGTCAATGCCAATACCTGCTGTCCACCAGCGATCGACTCCGTCACACAGGTGACCGATGCTCTTGTCGTCGGTTGTAGCGCCCGCATTGCGTGGTTTTCGGTCTGGTATGCTAAGAAATTCGTGCATTACGGCCTCGTAAAAAAGAAAAAGCGAGGCGCCCTTACGGGACACCTCGCCAGATGTAGACGGCCTATAGATCTAGCCGCAGTTGATCAAGAAAGAAATTAGGCTTCGCGCCTGCGAAGCCCAATCAGGTCAGGAAAACGGTCGCTGAGCACTTCGAGCATGGGAACGCAGGTGCGTATTCCGCACTCGTCAGTGGGCAGCCAAACCGGTTTCAGGAACTGGAACGGTCCGGACGCCGACCGGAACAGGAGCCTCTCCCGCGGACCTCAGACGCGCCTTATCGAGGCAGGGACGACCAGATCAAGCGAAATTACAGATGAAATAAGCCTCACTTGAATCGCTGACTTTGGAAATCCAGCGCACCGTGGTTACTGGTTCATAGATGACCTCACAAAAGGATAGAGCGCGACGAGCCCGCAGGCTACGCAGCGCTGTTTAACAAAACCGGCGAACGCCGGCGACGTGAATGGAACATTGGGAAGGCACCTGTCGAGCCCAGCCACTGCACCCAAGGTGCAGCTGGATATCGATAGTTGATCGTTCCGCCGCACACTTGAGAATCACCCCGCATGGGTCGCGCGGCGATCCGCACAGCTGCTGATGCCGGTCGAAGACGTCCGCAAATCGCCTGCCTTGCGAAGCTCCCGTGCGGCAGCACCGTCATTGGCGAGGGACGCCATAGCAATCCTGTCGCGGGCGGTCGGGTGGTAGACGGATGCACCGTCGACTATAGCCAAACCCCGTTGCGAACTTTTTGGACGTGCCAACGCATAGGCACGCTCGGATCGATGCGCCAGTGGCGCGGGAAAACAAGGCCAGTATATGGTTCGATGCTACGGGCAAAACTCCCGAAATATCGGCAAATCGCTGTGGCTTTCGCCGTTACGACGCCCGACGCTGACGGTAACCAAGCCCTAAAGCGCCGTGGGAGACAACTTCGTTCGCTGGAGTCAAAGCGCGAACGGCAAGTGCCGTCAACTGGTTGACGGCCTTAACCCGAAATGACACGCAAAAGCGCATAGCTTTTGAGGACGAATTCGACGAGCTTGTATGTTAAAAACAAACTTTGCTTCACTCCCTTTACGCAAACCGGCCCTGAGCGTCCGACCGCATGACCAAACAGCCATATGGGGTACACGTGTGTCCCCAGTGCCACCAGCCGATTGACACTACTCTGAGTTCCCGGACAAGCGCACCGGGTGTAAATCGTGGAGTTGCTTCCGCATTGACGGACAGGGCGTTGAACGCGGAATCCGCAGCGAGGCTACACAATGAGATGCTTGAGAGAAAAGCTCATCCCACTGAACTTGGCGAGTTTTACAGAACAGCGTTAGCACGCAAGCTGTGGGATTCTCAGGCAAAACTGGCTCACGCCCTTCATGTGTCCGCCGCGTCCGTCTCACGGGCGATATCCGCCGCCAAATTGCCGCGGCAAGTGCTAGACCTTTTTCTGGAAGCCGGAATGCCGAGCGCACGGATGGCTCGCGCATTGACCAAACTGGTCGAAACCGAAGGCGCTGCCGCAATCGTGGCAAATGCAAACAAGCTATTGCATTTGCGCCTCACGCCCGATGAAATTTTCACCCGGCTGTGCGCGGGACAAACCGCCCTTGAGAAATTTCCAGCGACGTCAGTTAAGGTCATCACCGGGTCGAGAACGGCCCGCCATTTACGAATCGACTCACCTGACATGGATCTTCTGATCGCCGCATTGCCGAATATCCGCGCGATGGTCGACGCGTGTTTGAGTCTAGAGGCCTCCCGGCTTCGCCGTCGCAAACGATCGAATGACGTCGGCTAGAGTGCAACGCCGGCCACAGAACCACCGGCCGGCGATTGCGCGGCCTCCGATAACAAACAGCCACCACCGCGCCGATTGTTAACGCACATGGAATTGAGCCGTCAACCGGTTGACGGCCTCCGGTTCCGACCACCCTTATAAATCAAATGGTTACAAGGTCCCACGTGTGCAATGCGTGAATGCCGCGCCCATCGGCGATCCGATCCGCAGGCAATCATGGTCCGATAGCGGCAGCGGTCTGCATGCGCGACACCTGCTACAGGTCGATCCTGGTCTGCGAACGAAGATGGCTCAATGGGCCGGCTTCCTGAGCAAGAGTCAGGCTGACGACGACTGGCCCGCACGATCATCGCGCCACGCCAGTAGGCGCCCAATCAGGGGCAGGTCTACACGGATTACGGTTGGGCAGATTGGCTGATTGGCTTGATCTTGCCGCCCCCCCGGTGACGCGCGGCACGGGTGACGCGGGACTCGTAGTCGGCGCACTGGCGACGTTCCCGGAAATGGACGTCGTGCGCCAGGCATGGCCGATGGTGATGACGTTCCTGAAGACGGCGTTCGTGATCTACCTGCCGATCGTGCTGGTATTCGGCACCCACGATCTCAAGGCGGTGATTACGGCGAGCTGTGTGTGGAATTCGTGCCGTCCTTCGTGGTTTTCTGGTTCCAGCTCGCACGCTGGACCGACCTCCATGCGCTCTATGGGCAATAGCTCACCGCAAGAGACCTTCAATCCACTGATGAGGCTCAACAACGCGATCGGAGATATCAACGACGGATGCCATATTGACGGATGTATTTCTTCACAGAGTGCCGGCGGGAAAATTTATGTACTCGCCGGATCGACCGACGGACAAGGAAAGAATCGACGGCCATACAAAATTTGTATGCGTCATCGATCGAACAACGGGCGGACAACAACTGCCTGTCTTCCGACTCAGGTTCGCGATGTTCGTAGCTGTAGATTCGGCGAATAAAATTGCGCCCTGCCGGTAGCAACGCCGGCCAGACAACGAATGATGATCTGCGCGTGAAGATCCGGCACACCATTTAGTGCGTGATTTGATACGGAAACTTCACACACCGCGATCGTTGCAGAACCACTCCTGGTGAGCTGGTCACCTTCGCAACCCGTCGTGAATGTTCGATACCGTTTTCGATACAGGAGACACGGCACGATCGGCTGCACATGAGCCGGGGGTTGACCACCCGTGCGCCCGCTCTGGTCAGTTCTGCAAAAGATGGCGTGCAGCCATGCCGGCCGCCGCGTTGATATCGTTCCCGATTAAGGTCGCGCGCCGGGACGCGTCACAAGGAAATTAAAGGACGGGGCAATCAAGGGGCACGGGACCATGAAAGCAGGCTAGATTCGTGGCTCCATCCCATGCCAATACAGTTTCTAGCGCGGCAGCGACCTGATCGGGGCGGATTTCAGAAGCTGGTCAATGAATTTGTGTGGATCGACGCCGAGCACATGCAGTATCTCGAGAAGCTCGATGACGTCTACCCGTCTTTCGCCATTCTCGATCTTCGAAATGAAAGACTGAGGCTTGTCGAGGCGCGACGCCACTTCCTGCTGCGTCAGCTCCTTCGCTTGCCGCAGTTCCGTCAGCAGGATTGACACGCGCTGGTACCGCGGGTTGTGTATCGGGTGGGTGGCCATGCGCGCGATTCTAAAACCCATCCCAGGATAAACCCATTTTAGGTTATCATGTGGCTGTGATGGTAAAAGCAACGATCTGGATGCTTGGCGCCCCGTGGGTAGCGCTAGCGATCGCGTTTGACATGCGGCGGCTGGTGGCTCACCGCGTCGGCCTGACTCGTACCGGCTGGCTGTTCGTGTGTGCGTGTGCCGGGCCGCTCGCGATCATTGCGTATCTGATTTGCCGGCGTGCTGTTTTCGGTCGGCTGGTCCACGCCGTCTGGGACATCGCGGGTGACGGTTCGCACACAGTTCCGGCTCGCCGGAGCCGGCTGATTGCCATGCGTGAGAATGGACTGATCGGTGCGCCCGTTTTCCGGCGCTGCATGTCGGAACTGGAAGTCGAGGATACGTCGACCGTGAACTGATGCGTCCATACGCGGGGATTGAATTTTCGGATTCGTTCCGATTCGGATTACTAAATTAACAATGATCGCACGCAGAGTAAACATTACGGAGTTGGAACGCGTCGAACACGCCCCGCTCGACAGGGATGCCTACGAACTGGAACAGTGCCCCGTTTGTGGAATGAAGGGGGCGTTCTACTTCGGGCGTAACGGCTATTACCTGGACCGGTGTCCGGCCTGCCGGTTCGTGTACGTGCGCAACATGCCGTCCGAACGGCAACCGGCCGAGTACTACGCGAGCGGACACGCGGATAACGGCGCCTTCATTCCGGACACACAGAAAAGTATCCAGAGGTGGTTCAGCAAGGGCATCGAGAGCTGGTTTCACGCCAGAAATATCGTCCTTCACGCAGCGGGCCGCCGTCGTCTGCTTGAAATCGGCTATGGAGAAGGGCACCTTCTCAAGGCGTTGAAAGCGACGGGTCGCTTCGAACTCGAAGGTATCGACTGTGCGACGGCTCTACTCGCCCATTTGCGGGCGCATGGTCTACGTGTCTTCGCAGCCGGTCTGGCTGACCGGCAGTATCCAGGCGGTCGTTTCGACTTCATCGTCGGCTTCTACGTGCTGGAACACGTGCAGAACCTCGATGCTTTCATCAACGAGGTGCGTCGCGTGCTTGCCGACGGTGGCCGTGTCTATTTCGTCGCGCCGTGCGTTACGCACTTCTCCGCGGTTCGCGCCGGGACGAACTGGAAGATGTACGACCCACCCGGCCGCCTCTGGCATTTCTCGGTTAAAGCGATGAAGCGGTTCCTGACCGATCGCGGGTTCCGCGTGATCTTTGCGCACTGCATTTCTAACCGGCCGCATCTGACGGTGCTGGCCGAGAAACAGACGGGGGTAACGGGGAAATGAAAACGAAATCAACGACCACTACTTGTCAGGTCGCGGCCGCGGTACTGATGGCATTTGCATTTCGTGCCGTGCATCCACAGGTTACTCCGCCCGCGTGCCAGCGATACCTCAGGTGTTCCAGGCTTGCCGCCGGACTTACGTGCACATGCTCGGCGATGCGTCGAAACGCGGCGCTCGGAACTGGCCGGGAAGAGTACGTCAAGGCGTTCAACCTTGAACACAATGCACTCGCCGCAACAGTGAACCGCGAGCGCGAGGCAAGGAAAGCGCCGGACATACAGTCGTTCAGTTGAATCGTTCGCAGCGCCGGAAGGCTTCCGGCAAGTATCGGGGATAAGTTAATGAAGATCGCGTTTTTACCGCGTGAAAAGCGACGGCTCGAAGAATTGAGCCCGGCTGAGATCGCGCGATTGTGCCTGCTGAACGACAGGTTGATCGAGGCCGAGGCCTGGATTCACGAACGTGCACGGCAATGTCTGAGCGCGTATTACGCCACGAGGAACGTCAACCGCCACATTCAAGGACGGGTGATCGAGAATGTTGAAATTGACGCGAAGGTGACATGCGTGCTGCAACCTGATCATCCGGAATTTCGCGAGGATAACGATTGCATCATTGCGGAACTAGACGCGCTCACGCGATCCATTGAGGTGATCGACACGCAATTCACGTTCGCGGAATTCGGTGCCCCAGGCGAGCAGCCGCCCCTGGCCGATGTTCGCCTATGCTATCTTTTTCACGATCTAATCGATCACAAGCTTGATCGCGACTTCGACCGAGCATTGCACATCGGCGAACTCTGGATCGACGTGAAGCTGACGCAACAACGGATTATTGGCTGGAATGCCACGACTCATTCAACACATTGACGTCATTGACACGGCTCCGTGGTTAAGATTGTTTTACGGTCGCCAGCGCCCAAGCCGTGCGAGTCAGCTTGTTTGCCAGCGCGCAGGCTACGATGTTCGAATGCCGACGGGTGAGCATGATCCTGACCCATTCGGCGAGTCGGCCGGTTTGCCGGCCCAAGCACTGCATATAACCCCGGGGCACACTGCACCAGCAAGCGCCAGTCTTATCACTTCACTTGCTGGTTCCGAGAGCAGGTTGGCCCTGCCATCGATGCTGTACTGGCGACGCGCCAGCCCGATGAACACAGCGCAAAGCGTCGCACCGGCGCCGGTCTGGAAATTTCCACAGGGCCTGCGCAAGCGTAACATCGTTGAACCGCCTCATCACTGAGGAGTCGGGCGCTGAGGAATTCACTCGCGAAGAGTTTCGCCGAGTTCCAGTTCAGTCGCTCCCGAAGCGCGCACGAACGCTCCATGCGACGCCGTTTTATGCGAGAGCAGACGACCACTTTCAAGGGCCAAAGCGGGACCGCTCGATGGCTTTCTCATGCTGTCTTGCTGCGGATAGGATTGCCACCGCCTGCGTGCTCGAAGCTGCCGCCGGCGCCGCGTGCTGAAAGCCGATGTCTGCGATATCGCGCCGATTACGCACAAGCACATCAGATAAAGATTCGCATTGCCCCAGTAGCCAGCCGCAACATGCCCAGAACATCAGTGCGGTGGACTGCCACATGAAGTCGTCGGTCATATTTTTCGCGAGCATGCCGAACAGAAGCGCAAGCCCTGCCCTGCACAGCATCGGGCGCGTGACGCGCATCGCATGGAAGCGCCGGCCAATGGCTGCGAACAGCACGAGCTGCAGCGCGAGGCCGATCACACCGGTTTGCAGAAGCGTGTTCAAAAACAGGTTGTGCGCGTGCGTCTTTACGTTCTCATCGAGCCTGAACAGCGCGGCGGGTACCAGATGCCCATAGGCGAGCGCGGGTAGCGGCTTGCCGAAACCTACACCTAGCCACGGATGAGTATGCAGTTGGCTTGCATAGAAGGCCCAGATTTTCGGGCGTGCGTCATGGGACGTCGCCACGTCGATGCCGCTCACATGGTCGAGGCGTTCCAGCAGATGCGCCGGCGATGCGCCGCTTGCGGAGTTCGCGGGGCCATGCAAATCGGCAGACGTCGCATTGGGCGGGCTCTGCATCGGCCCCTGCACCACGCTCGTGCTGCCGGTTTGCGCAATGCCTGCCGGCACAAGCGTCATCAAGCGCACGCGGTTACTCAGCAGCGCCGCGCACGCGACGGCAATGAGCAATGCGCCGAGCAGCAGATACGCGCGGCGCCGCGATTCCTTTGCGCCCGCGCGCGGCCACAGCAACACGATGCCGACGACCGCCAGCGCAATCCAGAAGAAGCGATTGAGCGTCGCCGCGCCGATCACGACGCAAAACAGGATGCCGACGACGCCGAGCAGCCGCGTGTTGCGCACCGCCGCCATCGCAGCGAACACGGGAATCGCCATCAGCGCGACCGTGCTGGTGTGGCCGACGCGCGCGTAGAAATGCAGCAGGCCCGGTTTCGGTGCAGCCGGGTCGAGAAAATGGAAGCCGACGACGCTCGCGACCGCGAGCGCGCCGCACGCGAGCCACGACGCGACCTGCATGCGCCGCTGATGCATCGCCTCACGCCCGAGCAACCAGAACGCGAAAAAGCACACGCCCGGATAGGCGATTTCATCGAGCCACGCATGGAGCGTCGCTTGCGGATCGACGCTCCAGACGGTGGATAGCAGCGCCCACCCGGCCCACAGGCCCAGCGGCAGCGATAGGGGAAAGTGGATCTCGCGCGGCGCGTGCACGAGCGATTGAACGACGAGGAAGACGGTGATCGCGACAACCACGCCGATGGCGACAAATTTGATCGCCATCATATGATCGAACATCACGACGAACAGAAGCACGGCGCAAAAAGCGGATAGCACTTCCCCGACCCAGGTTCTGAGCCTCAGGTTCACGGTAATTTTTCCTTGCGACTTTGGGCTGGGGGCGATTTTACGCCATAGGCGAGACGGTTACGTGTCATGCATACCTAAATTGCCTTACACGTACGGTCAAAATGACGCGGTTTCGTGTGCGCGCCGACTCGTGCGAAAATAGCGCCCGCTTGCACGCCGTGCACTTTTTCTGAGCAAACCGTGGAAGCGCCGCCGGCCCGTCCCGAGGCGCTCCGCTTGCCGCCGACGTCCCGCCGACGCTAACTACTCAATGAAAAATATTTCCGCGGCCCATGTCGCCGTTCTGATCCCTTGCTACAACGAAGAAGCGACGATCGAGGCCGTCGTCCGGGACTTCGCGGCGCAATTGCCCGGCGCCCGCATCTATGTGTTCGACAATAATTCGTCCGACCAGACGATCGAGCGCGCATCGAAGGCCGGCGCGATCGTGCGGCGTGTTACCTATCAGGGAAAGGGCAACGTCGTGCGGCGCATGTTCGCCGATGTCGATGCACACGTGTATGTGCTCGTCGATGGCGACGATACGTATGACGCGGCCGATGCGCCGGCGTTTATCGATCGCCTGATCGACGAAGACCTCGATATGGTGGTCGGCGCGCGCGTTTCCGACGAAGAACTCGCGTACCGGCGCGGCCACCGCTTTGGCAATGTGATGCTCACGCGTTTCGCGGCGCGCATTTTCGGCAATTCGTTTTCCGACATGCTGTCCGGATACCGGATTTTCTCGCGCCGCTTTGTGAAGTCGTTTCCCGCGCATTCGACGGGCTTCGAGATCGAAACCGAACTCGCCGTGCATGCGCTCGAACTGCGCATGCCGGTGGCCGAAATCAGCACCGCTTACCGGTCGCGGCCCGAAGGTTCCGCAAGCAAGCTCAATACGTATCGCGACGGCATCCGCATTCTGTTGATGATCCTGCGTCTTTTCAAGGTCGAGAAACCGTTGCTGTTCTTTTCGATCGGATTTGCCGTGTGCGCGCTGGCGTCGGTGCTGCTTGCCGTGCCGGTGTTCGAGACCTACGTCGAAACCGGGCTCGTGCCGCGGCTGCCGACCGCCCTGCTGTGTGCCGCGCTGATGCTGTTCGGCACACTGCTGCTCGTGTGCGGGCTCGTGCTCGATACGGTGACGCGCGGGCGTGCCGAAGCGAAGCGATTTGCGTATCTGAGCGTGCCCGCTCCATCGAATGCCATCCGGCAACCGGCGTCTTTACGGAATGAATAGTCAGCTCTTGCGGTTCGTCATCGTCGGCACGGTCGGGTTTGTGGTCGATGCTTCGGTGCTCTATTTATGTTTGCATCTGGGCGCGGGGTATTACCTCGGACGTGCCGTGTCGTTTCTGGCCGCTGTGTATACGACGTGGCAGTTGAACCGGCGCTTTACGTTCACGCCGGTGAAGAACGGGTCGATCTGGCGTGAAGGCGGGCGCTATCTGCTGGCGATGTGCGGCGGCGGGCTCGTCAACTACGGGGCGTATTGCGCGGCGATCGCGGTGTTGCCGAAGAATGCGTTGCTGCCGTTGTTCGCGGTGGCGGCGGGGTCGCTCGCGGGGCTCGTGTTCAATTTTCTGGTGGCCCGGCATTGGGTCTATAAACCGGGTCATTAAAAGATGGAGACTGCTTCGAAGCCCCGAACTTCGCGTCACGCATCCGGATGGTTTGCGCGCCTGCGGGCAATTGATCTGAACAGCGCAAATGCATTGGGGCAAGCGCGCGTCATTGTCCCGTTGCTGTTCGGGTTGTATTCGTTGTGGCTTGGCGCCGACGCAAACTGGGACCTGTACAACTACCACATGTACAACCCGTTCGCGTGGCTGCACGGAAAGCTGCTGCTGGACATGGCGCCTGCCGGCGTGCAGTCCCACTTCAATCCGCTGCTCGACACGTTGTTCTATCTCGCGAACACGCATCTGCCGTCGCGCGTGGTGGGCTTTTGCATGGGCGCGCTACACGGACTGAGCTTCGTCTTCATTCTATCGATCGCGCAAAGCGTTCTTTCGTCTCTACCTGAAGAGGACCGGTATCGCGTTCCGCTCTTGCTCGCGCTGGCCGGCTGTCTCACGGCCAATTTTCTCTCCGGGCTTGGCAACTCGATGGGCGACGACACGACGGCGCTCTTCAGTCTCGCGGCGTTGGCGGTACTGCTGTCGAACTGGGAGCGGCTTGGCACGTGGACCGGGCGTGCAGTGGCCATTTGCATTGCCGCCGGCGTGCTCGTCGGGTTGGGCGTGGGACTGAAGCTGACCAATGCGGTTTATGCAGTCGCGATGTGTGCGGCCCTGCTGTTCTATCCAGCGCGAGGCATCGTCAGGCTGCGGGTTGCGTTTCTGTTCGGCGTGGGCGTGCTGGTGGGCTTTGCCGCAACCGGCGGTTACTGGCTGCTCCACATGTGGAAGACGTTCGGCAATCCGCTTTATCCGCAGTTTGGCGCGTACTTTCCCACTCCGCTCGCGCAGCCCCACGTGATGGGCGACCCGCGCTGGCGCCCGCATGGATGGTTCGAGACGGTGTTGTGGCCGTTCATTTTCACCGCGAATTCGCAACGCGTTGGCGAAACGCCAATCCGGCAGATCATCTGGCCGATCGTTTATGCGCTGTTCTGGGTGTGGTTGGCGGTGGCGGTGATGCGGTCGGCGATAGGCCGCCGCGCGACGTCAGGGTCGATCGAACCGCGTGCGCGCTTTGTCGTCGTATTCGTGGCGCTGGGGTACTTCGTGTGGATGGAAGGCTTCAGCATTTATCGCTACATCGTTGTGGTCGAGGTGCTGGTGCCGCTCGTGATATGGGTGCTCGTGCAACGGCTGACACCGTATCGTCCGGCACGAAAGCTCGCGGGTTGGCTTCTGGTGATGGCGAGCGCCGTGGTTGTCACGGGAGGCGCGCGCACCTGGGGACACGAAGGATGGTCGGATCCGCTTTGGCACGCGGAACTGCCTGTCATCGCGGAGCCGCAACGTACGACGGTTGTGCTCGCATCGACCCGCGCATTCGCGTGGACGTGGCTTGCAACGCTGTTTCCCGATCAGGTCGCCTTCATGCAGGTCGATAGCAGTTTTCCGGGAACACCGGCGTTTTACGAGCGCATGCGCGAAGTGGCGAGGGAGCGCGGCGGGCCGATCTACGCAATCGTCGATGGCGAGCATAACTGGCGAATCGATAATGTCGCGGACGCGAACAGGCTTGTCGACAGCATTGGGCTGACGGGCGGCGAAACCGGCTGCGATGCGCTGCGTTGGGCAGTGACGCGGCTGCATCTGCACGCGTCGGTAGCGCCGGCGACGAGTACAGGCAAGCAGTGCCAGCTTGGCTTGCGCGCCGACGATGTGAAAGACGTTGCGTCGGAGAATCGTGCATATATCGCACGGGCGGTCCCCATGTTCGAGCGCAACGGCTTCATTCTGGACCCATCGACTTGCACGTCGTATCGTTCGGGAATCGGCGAAGGCGTGCTTATTTATCAATGGTGCCGCGTGTCATTACGCGATGTGGGTTGATCGCTTTGTCATTCCTGTTTTTTAGCCCTTCCCTGAATCCTTGAGCCCTTATGCCGAACACGGCCAATGCTTCGAAACCGCGCTCGCCGCACCGTGCTGCCGGATGGCTCGCGCGCTTGCGCAACGTCGACCTGAACACTGCTGAGGCATGGCGCCGCGCGCGCATCGCGGTACCTGTTCTTTTTGGCCTTTACTCGTTGTGGCTCGGGCAGGATCGCAACTGGGATCAACTGAACTATCACATCTATAACGCGTTCGCGCTGCTGAACGGCAAGCTGTCGATCGACATCGCGCCGGCCGGAATGCAGACGTATTTCAATCCACTGCTCGACGTCGTTCCATGGCTGCTCTACACGCACCTGCCAGCACCGTTGGTCGGCTTCGCGTTCGGTGTGCTGCATGGCCTTGCATTCGTGCTCATACTCGAGATCGTGCGCAGCACGTTGAGCGGCCTGTCACCCGATGAGCGATACCGGACGCCGCTGCTGCTTGCGATTGCAGGTTGCCTGACGGCGAATTTCCTCGTCGGCATCGGCAATACGATGGGCGACAACACCACTGCGCTACTCGTGCTCGCCGCCGTCGCGCTGATTGTGAACCGCTGGCAGCAGCTCACCACCCTCTCGGCCCGCGCCTTCGCGTATGCGTTTGTTGCGGGCCTGCTGGTGGGCTGCGCTGCCGGGCTCAAGCTGACTAACGCGGTCTACACCATCGCGGTCTGCGCGGCGTGCCTGACGTTGCCCGGCAGCGCCATCGTGAGACTGCGTACGGCGTTCTTCGTCGGGCTTGGGATGCTCGCGGGCATCGCCGCGACTGCGGGCTTCTGGTTCATGAAGATGTGGAGCATGTTCCACAACCCGGTGTTTCCGCAGTTCAGCAATATCTTTCCGAACGAGCTCGCTTATCCGATCGCTGTTGCGGACTGGCGCTGGTTTCCGACCAGTTGGGTCGAAGCGCTACTCTGGCCATTCATTTTTTCGTGGGATTCGCGCCGGGTCAACGAACTCGACGTCCATCAGATTATCTGGGCGCTGTTGTACGCGAGCCTGATCGTTTGGGCGCCGGTCGCCGCATGGCGTGCTTTGCGCGCGCGCAGAACAACGGCCACTCCCTCGTCCGGCATCGATGCAAAGCGCGCCTTTGTATTGGTCTTCATCAGCGTCGGCTACATCGTCTGGGTGAAGATGTTCAGCATCTACCGGTACACCGTGGCCATGGAAATGCTCACGCCGCTTGCGTTGTACGTCGTGCTGACCGACCTGTTGCCGAAACGCAGAGGCAAACGTATTGCCGGTGCCGCAATCGTTGTGGCGACGCTGATCGTCGTATTGGGCGGCGCGCCGACCTTCGGTCATGAAAAATGGGCGTGGCGCGCATTTCGCGCCGAGGTACCGACGTTCGCCGATCCCGCACGCACAACGATCGTCATCGTCGGTGGCTCGTCCGGTTGGGGCTGGCTCGCATCGTTCTATCCGTCGAACGTCGCGTTCGCCAAAGTGGAGCCAAACTTCGCAGCGACGCCTGCCTATGAAAAAAAGTTGAAGGCGCTGATCGCGCAACGCGGTGGCCCTGCCTTCGTGGTGATGAAGGGCTACGAAAACTGGCGCATAGCGAACGTCGCGAAGGTGGAGTCGATTGTGCGGGGTATCGGCATGATGGACTCGCCAGCCGGATGCGCGCGAGTGCACTGGACCGTTGAGCGGCTGCGCTTGCATGCGTCGGTTATCGACGATGCCGATGGAACCTGCCACTTGGGCCTGCGCGCCGACGACAAGCGTGACATGGCGATCCCGAATATGGCCGAAGCCGCGCGCGTCAACGAACAGTTGAAGTCTTATGGGATGTCGCTACTGTCGCTGAAATGTGATCGCTATGACGCCCGTTTCGGCGACGAGGCCATGACGTACCAGTTGTGCCCGCTCGATACGCGTTTCAAACACTAGCGGATGCGTGCGCGCCCTTTGGCGCGCAC
>NZ_BAAILL010000031.1:207457-213463 GCF_054589215.1 Paraburkholderia sp. 2C
CCGTTCATCTTTTGTCACAGCGCTGCTGCTGTAGCCACAGCCAAGCAAAATGCCTGCGAGCAGAACAAGCATGTGCCCTTCGGTAAAGTCGAGCAACATCGAGTTAGCGAGACAGCCGATTGCGAATGCCGCGAGCCATGCAAGCAGCAGATGCCGCGAGCGCCGGTCAAGTGCGGCCGCGTCGCGGGCGATTTGCACCAGCAGATTGACGAACAGCGCGACGCCGAGGCCGCCCAGTTGTACCCCCAACAACAGATATTCGTTATGAGGGTTATGCGTCGGCAGGCCTTCCGCACCGGTCTTGCCCGCAGTCAGTTTCGCGAACTCCGTACCAAGGCCAGCTGTGCCGTATCCGAAAACGGGCCGCTGTTTGATCAGTTCCAGGCTCTTGCGATACCACTCGAGACGCAGGCCAGACGATGTCGCGGCATCCGTCTGGCGGTATTCACGCACTTCCGAGACCACCTGCAACAGCCGTCCGCTCGGCACCGAACAAGCCACGACCAGCGTCAACCCGGCAACCGCGACAAGAGCCGCACCGCAAAGGACCGGATGCAGGCGTAATTGACTGCGATTAACGAACGACAAGCGCACCGCCACGACAAGCAAGAAGAGCAGTGCAACGATCTGCGCGGTACGCCCCTGGAGCATCACGAGTACGTTGACGAATGCCAGAGCGGCAATCGCTGCCAGAAAGAGACGCCAACGGGGGCTGCGCGCCGCGAATGCGAAGTCGGCAGCCTGGTAGAACAGAAGCGCGCTCAGCATGCCGCCGGAAATGCGGTTCTTGAACACCCATGCTCGCGTATCGGGCTCCAGCGGATTATGCGCGGGACCGAGAGCGGTCAGGCCGATGTAGTTGGTGGTCGACAGCACGGCCACGACCGCGAGCGTCGCAAACAGGCTGCGGCACACTATGGCCTGCCAATTCGCGTCCGCGTCTTCGAAAGCGATAACGGCAAACGGCAGAATCAGCAGCTTCACATACTTGCCGAGCCAGGACCAGGCTTCCTGATGCGGCGCTACCGTGTAAGCGACCCCCACAAGAAGCGCGCCGAACAACAGCAGCGCTGACAGCGCCGAGCGGTGGCGCAGCACCGACGGCAAATTGCGCCAGAATTCCGGCGCGCTGAGCAGCACCAGCACAAAGAGCGCACATGCTATGTTTGTCACCGCTGTCGATATAGGCACCATGCAAAGTGCGACGACTGCGCAGCAACGCGCAATCGTGAGCCGATGCGACGGATTTTTTTTGACGTCCTGCAGCGATACTTGCAATTCATTGCTCCAATAAAGACGGTGTGTCGATCACATCTGCCCGCTGGCTCGGTTCAAGGGCGCGCTCCTCCGGTTCACGGAGCCCGCGTTCGGCGCGTGTGGTGCCCTGCGCAAGCCGGGCGATCACACGCGCCTGGTTTTGCCTTTCCCTGTCTCGCGCTTCGTGTGGGTGCCACAGATGGAGAACCTCGGTCGCGCAGAATCCGTTCTTTCGCGTGACGCCGGCATTGTGCAGGCGAACCACGAGATCCGCATCTTCGTGTCCCCAGCCCGTGAAGGTTTCGTCGAAGCCGTTTATCGCTTCGATATCCGAACGCCACGCGGCCAGATTGCACGTCTTGATGCCGCGCCAGACGAAACCCTTTACGTGCCGTTGGGAAATATCGGGCACGCGCGCAAGCAACGGCAGCAGCTTGTTGATCTGCCCTGCCGCGCGCTGGCGCAACCAGAACCATGCCGATAGCTGGAAAACAGGCAAGTGTCGGGCAAGCGCCGTTTCAGTGAGCCTCTGACCCAGCAAAACACGGCTGCCGGTGACGACCGTACGCGGCGCCGCGAGCGCCCGGTGCCGCGCGACGAAATCGCGTTGCGGCACACAATCGCCGTCGAGAAAGATCAGGTACTGGCCACGCGCGCCCGCGATGCCCTTGTTACGGCTGGCCGCGGCGCGAAAGCCTTCGTCCGGTTGCCAGACATGCGTGACGGGCACGGGGGCCCGTCGTGTCATTCGCTCAATCATTTCGCGCGTGGACGAGCCGGAACCGTCGTCGGCGATCACGATCTCGAAGTGGCGATCAGTCTGCGCAAAGCATGCGTCAAGCACCAGTTGCAGCGCATCAGGACGGTTGTAGGTCGTGATGATGAGCGAAACCAGGCCCGTGTTCCCTTTTTTTATGCCTCTCATTTTTTCACTTCTTTATTATGCCAATTGGTTATAGTTCGACTGGCAATTAACCCGCCAATTTTTTTACTTCTTTTTGAAGCCCCCCGCCATCATTAGCTTCAGGTAGCGATAATAGCTGCCTTCCGCGTTCGATATTGCGATTATAAGACCCGCCCGCCCGTCGAGAAACCCTCGTTTAAGCAGGTAACTACGCACGAAGGTCCAAAAGCCATGTCCCAGCGCGCTTGCCAACCCGCCTTGCGCGCCTGCTTTAAACCGTTGGCGTGCGCCGGCGCTCGAATAAGCGTTGAGTTTATGCAACACGGTTTCAAAGTCGTCGTAGGAGTAATGCAGTAACTTGCCCGTGAGATTGGCCGCTGGCGATTCGAATACGAGCCGCTCATGCACGAGGTCGTCGGAAAAGCGCGCCGCGCCGCGTTTAAAAAGTCGCGGCACCCAATCCGGATACCAGCCGCTATGCCGCATCCAGTGGCCGCAAAAATTCGATAACCGATCGAGCGCGTAGACGTCCGCGCGGGGCGCCTCAATGGCGGTGCGAATCGAAGCGGCCAGTTCAGGCGTCACGACTTCGTCTGTGTCGATGGAGAGTATCCAGTCGGTCGACAGCGCGGCCAATGCCCGGTTCTTTTGCGGACCGAAGCCCGGCCATTCGCGCTCGACAATCACGCGCGCGCCGTGCGCCGCGGCGATAGCCGCTGTGCCGTCCGTGCTGCCGCCGTCGATCACGACGATTTCGTCGGCGAACGCGACGGCTTCAAGGCATTGCTTAAGCCGCGCCGCGCTATTGAGCGCGATAAGCGCAACGCCGAGGCTTGGCCGGGGCGAAGGACGCAACGGGTCTGGCATTGCTCGGCTCACGGGGGCGAAAGGAAAGTGAGTATACCGTTACCCTTCCGAAAGATGGGTCGTCAGGTTCCACCGCTGCTAAAATGCCGCACTTGCCTAGCCCGCCCCTTGCCTATTTCGACGCTTTTGATTGCGGCGTATCTGATTACGGCGCTTTTGATTGGGGGATACCGGGCATCAAAACATAATCTGCGGGCCATCCATGAAGCGAATCCTTGTCATCAAAGTCACGTCGCTGGGCGATGTCATTCAGGCGCAACCCGTCGTTGCCGACTTGAAGCGCGCTTTTCCCGGCGTAGTCGTCGACTGGGCATGCGATGAAGTATTCGCGGATGTCGCGCACTGGAATGAAGGCGTCGACCGCGTGCTATGCGCGCCGCTGCGCCGCTTTAAAAAGGCGCGACGCTGGGCGGATTTCAAGGCGATCTTTGCGTCGATATCCGAATTGCGCGCGCACCGCTACGACGCGGTCATGGACATTCACGGCGTTTATAAAAGCGCCATCATTGCGTTTCTCACGCGTTCGGCGCGGCGCTACGGTTATCACTCGAAGAATCTCGGGGAACAGGGCGCCGCGTTTGCCTATACGCACCGCTTCGTGCCGCGGCAGGACGTCAATGCATGGCAAGGCATGCGCGACACGGTAGCCGATGCGCTTGGCTATCGCGCCGACAATCCCGCGATCTACAACCTGCGGATTCCGCGGCCGGCTCAGCCCATCGTCGATACAGGCGGGGTTCCGCTTGCAGTGCTGTTTCATGCGACGTCCAAGGACGACAAGAAGTGGCCGACCGACCGCTGGGTCGCGGTGGCGAAGGAACTCGTCGAGCGCGGCTTTCATGTGGTTCTGCCTTGGGGCTCGCCAAGCGAACGCGAGGAAGCGCTGACAATCATCGAGCAGGCACCGCAGACGCACCTGCTGCCGCAATTGAGCGTGACCGCTATCGCTCAGTTGGTCGACTCGGCGGCGCTCGTCGTCGGTGTCGATACCGGCTTCGCCCACCTCGCGCATGCACTCGGCAAACGCACGGTCATGATCTTCACCGTGACGTCGTCGATTCACTCGGGTAATCAGGCGCCTTACCGCTCCACGTCAATCGGTGGGGATGGCGTGGTGCCGACGGTTGCGGAGGTCGTCGAGGCAATCGACTATGTGCACAGTAGCCCGCCGGACGATGGCCGCGAAGCCGGCAGCGAGGTACGCGTCGAGTCTGCGGTTCGCGGCTAACCCGGCGCGCACGCCGCTCATACGGCCACTGCAGCGACGGGCATCGGCGAATGCGCCGCCGCGGCGCGCGCCCGCGCGTCGTGAAGTCCAAACTCGCCGCCGCCACCGCTGAGCCTGAACACCGCGACCGCTTGCTTCAAAGCATCCGTCTGCTCCTCCAGCGATTTCGCTGCGGCAGCAGCCTCTTCGACGAGCGCCGCATTGTTCTGCGTGACCTGATCGATCTGCGCGATCTCGTGATTGACCTGTTCGATGCGCTCGCTCTGTGCACCGGCAGCCGCTTCCAGCTCGCCCATGATGCCGGTCATGCGTTCGACCGCGAGGCGCGCATCCGACATCGTGCCGCCTGCCTCGCCGACCAGCGAAGCACCGAGTTCGACCTGCGTCGCCGACTCGCCCAGCAAATCCTTGATCTCCTTCGCCGCGGTCGCCGAGCGTTGCGCGAGACTGCGAACCTCGGCGGCAACCACTGAGAATCCGCGCCCTTCTTCACCCGCGCGCGCCGCTTCAACCGCTGCGTTCAACGCGAGAATGTTCGTCTGGAACGCGATTCCTTCGATTACCCCTGTGATCTCGGTGACCTTGCGCGACGAGCTCGTAATGCCACTCATCGTATCGATCACGCGATTCACGACATCCGCGCCCCGGCTCACAGTCTGCAGTGCGCCCTGCGCAAGACGGTTCGCTTCCTTGGCGTTTTCCGCGTTCTGGCGAACCGTTGAGGACATCTGCTCGATACTCGCAGCCGTGCGTTCGAGCGCCGCGGCCTGCTGCCCCGTACGATTCGACAGATCGAGATTGCCGGCCGCGATTTCCGTAACGCTGTGCGCAATCGCATTGCTGCCGCCGCGCACTTCGGAAACCGTACTGGCAAGGCCATCGCGCATCTGCGCAAGCGCCGCGAGCAGCTGGCCCATTTCGTTGCGCGAATGACTTTGCACGCCAACCGTCAGATCGCCGGCCGCGATGCTGCGGAAATGCGCGATGGTCCGCTCGATCGGCCGCACGAACGCGATCGACATCGCGATACGCGCGAGCACGCCGGTCACGATCGCGGCCAGCCCGACGCCGCCGAAGGCAAACGCCAACATCTGGAATTGCCGCGCGGCCGCTTCCGCGTCACGGCGCTGGTTGTCGGCCTGGAATCGCTGCAGTGCATCGATTGCCTTGGCATACGGCGCGTAATAGCGGTCCGCGGTTTCGCCTTGAATCGTGCGGAACGTATTGAAGTCGTTATCGACCAGCGCCTTGTATTCCGGCTCGAGCGCCTCCGCAACCAGCGCGGCACGCGCTTTCGCGGCGGTCTGTGCGAGCGCGCGTTCTTCGTCGCTGCCGAACGTGCCTTCCGCATACGCCCGGAAATCGTTGTTCGAGTCCACGAGCAGCTTGTGGGCCGCATCGAGCATTGCTTCGGTGGCCTTGCCGACGCTAAACAGCGTTTCGTAGCTGCCAAGCGCGAGCCGCACCTGGAGCAGCTTTTCCGAACTCGCGTTCAACGACGCGAGCGATGCCGAGCCGCGCTGCGCGTCTCGCAGACCGTCGTTGGTCGCCTTGAGCGAACCGTAACCGACACCGATCACGGCCAGCAGCAGCGCGACGAACAGGACGATAATGAAAGTCAGTCCCCCGCGGATGGTGATGTGTTTAAGCATGTAGTCTTATATGGACACCTCCCGGCTTGCCAGGGGATATTGACGTGTGTAAGACAGAAGTAGGCTGCAGACTTATATCCGACCTGTAATGCGGACGC
>NZ_BAAILL010000032.1:0-217166 GCF_054589215.1 Paraburkholderia sp. 2C
ACGAACGCGGGGACGTCGGGAACCGGCGCGCTATCGACGAAACTCTGGTCCGCCGGCGGCGGCGGCGCCGATGCATTCGTGCTGCTGTTGTTATTGGCATCGTTGCCGCCGCACGCGGCGAGCATTAAAACACTTGATATGAGTGCGGCGTGCGGCATTAAACGCATTCTGGATGAACGCATAGGTGGACGACTCCCGGGGGCAATCAGTTGGATTTCAGGAAAAACCGGCGGGAGTCTACTCACCTTGCATGACCACAAAATTACTTTTTCTTTTTAACTTGTAAACGACGTTTTATAGAAATTCGCGTTGAACTTCATATTAACCAAATATTGATTTTTAACAATTGAAAACTGCGCTGTCGATTATTTTCCGTGCTAGTCGGCCGGTTCATCCCGTGAACTTCGCTCGCGCCGGCGCGTCCTCCGGCACCGTGCGAACGAACCGGTGGCGATCCGCAAACGCCAACGCATAGGCCGGTCGCGCCGCCACGCGCGCAAGATAGTCCGTGAACACCTGGTCCGTGCACAGCCCCGCGGCCCTCGACCACATGACGTTGTGCCCCATCACGCAATCGGCCGCCGTAAACGCGGCTCCGCAAATATAGGGCGCATCGCGCAAACGCCTTGCGAGCTGCGGCTCGACCTCCTCCGCAATCTTGCGGCGATAGCGGCGTATCGTCCTGTCGTCGCGCTCGCTCGCCGACAGAACATGTTCGTGTATGCGCAGTTGCCATAGCATCATGTCCATCGACGTGCCAAGGAAGTGCAGCATCTGCAGATAATCGGCGCGCTCCTTCGAAAAAGGCGTGACCGGTGGCGCGAGGCGCGATGCCGGGAACAGGTCGGCCAGCATCACCAGCATCGCGCCGCTTTCGATCATCACGATCGTTTCGTTGTTTTCCAACGCAATTTCAAGCACCGGCAATGCGTGATTCGGATTGAGCTTGCGGAATTCAGGCGTATAAACCGCGGAATATGCATCGATCGATTCGACATCGAAATCCTCGCCAAGAATTTCATGCAATAGCCATTTGACGCGCGAGCTCCGCAAAGCCGGCGAATGATAAAGCTTAAGGCGTTTAATCTGCATCGCACTCCCCTTTGATTCGTTGCGCAGGTCGACCACAAGCCGCATCTGTGTCCTTGCACAGATACGTAGGGAACCAGTGTAGATACACACGAATGCCGATGTTTGCCCGAGGAAGAACGACCCATTGATTGGAAAGGGCGCATGCTGCAAGCGCGAATACGGAACTCCGAAGTTTCCGCTCGCATCCAGTCGCGCCCTCATTGCCGATGGGCAACCGCTTCTTTGTTATCGGCGGAATAAACTTCCGGAAAATGCGTTCAACCTATAAGCGAAAGCGGTACCCGACCTGGAGCAAGCGATGGAACCCGACGTCACAAGTGCGCTGGCTTACGAACCCGTGAGAACGGTGGAGGGCTGGCACGATATGGTCAACGGTTGCTGGTCGATGGACTGCGCGTTCGACCGTGTCGACCCGGACACCCTCAAAGGCACCTGCTGGCGCATGGGCGGACTCGAATTCGATGTGGCCGACGTCTCTTCGCAGCAATGGACGCCGCTCGCCGGCCCCGGCCGGCGTAACTGGCGCAACGAGATGATCCTTGCGTTCATCACGCAAACCGGTGTGATCGAACTCGAACAGGCGGGCGTCAAGAAACGCCTGACAAACGAATCGCTATTGCTGATCGATCCGAGCCGAAAATACGTCCAGACCGGGGAAGACAACACAAGGGGCATGGCACTTCGCATTCCGCGGTCGGCACTCGAAGCGCGCGGCCTGCATTTTACGGGGCGTGAAATGTTCGTTCCCGACCCGACCTCGCCCGACGTTCGCATGGTCAAATCGCTGATCGCGTCGGTCGCCGCGCATAGTCAACGCTCGCGTCCCGGCAGCGCCACGCTCGTTGCCGAGCATCTGATCGACCTGATGCAAATCCTCGCGGAAGACCCCGCCGCACCGAAACGCGCCCGCAGCGCGGACGTCGCGCTAGCGAGCGCCAAGCGCTTTATCGAGCGCAACGTCAGCACCGAAGAACTCAATCTCGACATGGTGGCGAAGGCCGCGGGCGTGTCGCCGCGCTATATCGCCAAGCTCTTCGCCGGCGAAGGCACGACGGTGATGCGTTACCTGTGGCAAACACGTCTGGAGCGCGCCAAAGCCATGCTGACGAACGCCAATGCAAAGCTGCGTATCGGCGAAATCGCATGGCAATGCGGCTTCGCGAACGCAGCGCACTTTAGCCGCGCATTCAAGCAACGCTTTGGCGTGAGCCCGAACGCTGTGCTACGGCCGGTGACCGATGTTGCTGAAGAGGCAGCAGGCTAACTCGTCGCTTATCCTAAGCGGCGGCCCGCGCCTCTTTCGTTGCGGTCCCGGCCTCGGAGCCGCGCGCAAGTCCGCAAGCCAGTTCCGCGATCCGCTCGGACGCTGGAATTACTGCATGAATCTTTCCGACACCCTGCCCCGCATATAGCGAGAGCCTCTGCGCCATCTCCGGCTTGTCGATCACGCGCGCGCCGCCGCCGATAAAACCCAGCAGGTTCCACTTGTCGCGATTCGGAATTACGCGGTGCGGCGTGCCGTACTTCCATCCGAACGAGTAACCGGTGCGGTACTCGGTATCGTCGACAGTCGCGTCAATGATCTTCTGCTTGTAAAGCGGATGCGCATTCGACTCTTCACATGCAATAAACGCAGTGCCGATCAACACGCCCGCCGCGCCGATATCCATCACAGCGCGCACATCGTGACGGTCCGTGATGCCGCCCGCGGCAAGCACGGGGCGGCCTTCTGCTACACGAATAATCGCGGGCAGCAGCGAAAGCAGGCCGATCGTGCCACGGTTCATATGACCGCCAGACTCGCTGCCTTGCGCGGCCACGATATCGGCCCCCTGCTCGATCGCCTTGCGCGCGAGTTCCACCGAGCCGACTTGCACCATCACGATCATGCCCGCATCTTTCGCACGCGCGATCATGTCCGGATAATGCTCCGCGTAGAACAGCGACAGCAGTTTCAGCTTTTCCTGCAACACCACCTGAAACTGCGCTTCGAATACTTCGGGGCCGCCAAATGATGGAACGAGGTTGATGCCGAATGGCCTATCCGTCAGCTCGCGCGTCTCCCCGATCCAGCGGCGCACCTCGAGCGGCGGCAAGCGCAAGCCGCCCAGTATTCCCATACCGCCCGAGTTCGCCACCGCCGCCACGAGCGACGGCCCAGAAATCGCCGCCATGCCCGCGAGAAAGATCGGATACTGCACGCCGCACCGCGCAGCGACGTCCATCTCCACATTCGCATCCAGCTGACCGGCGCGCCACTCCGAACCGTTACTTTTGCTCATCATGATTAAAGCTCCACATGTTTGCCGAGCATCCGTTTCAGCGCATCGTTCTTTAGCGCGAAATGGCTTTTGCACGCTCCGAACATATGCAGCGCGAGTCCGCAAAGAAACGCAATCGCACCGATCCGGAACAGAACATGAATGACTGATGCCGCGTGCGCATCAGGCGGCATCAGCGCGGGCACGAACATTCCGCCCGGCAACGCAATGCTTTCGCCCGCCGCCGATTTGTAAAGCCACGCGGCAATCGGCAGCAATACCATCGCAAGCGCAAGCGCCACGGCCACTGAACGACTGACGATCACTTCGACGGGGTTCGGCGTGCCGACCGGCAAGGGATGAACGGACGTGATGCGCGTCCACAAGCGGTAAGCCGATATCGGGAACAGCACCGTGCCGAGCAGGTTCAGCACGCTTGTTTGTTCGGCGCTGTACGCAATCGATAAAGAGATTTCGAGGGCGATAATCGCGAGCACCAAGGCTGCGACGATCCAGTGCAATGCGACGGTGACGCGTGAAAAGCCAAGGCCCGTATCGCGAAGGCGAAACGGCGATCGCGGTCGCGCCGCTGAAAAGGACGTGGAATCCAACACGATGTCTCCTGTATGGTTTTCGTGTTTCAGCCGATAAAGACTGCCTTTCGATCCGCCGGTCTGCACCTTACTCTTTTGCGTAACGATAGGTTCGCAGAACGATCAGGTAAATTTATCTTTTGCGATGCATATCTTCGCGACGGAAGAAATACTGCGAACACGGCTGAAACAGCTAAGTGATTAACGCGGGCGACGCCGAACGTCAATTCCTTTGTCACCCGTACTGTCAGGCACGGGAACGTGCGCGATGCGCCGATCAGCTACCGAAGTAGATCTGGCAGAAGCTGACCGGACCCACGCAGTCGCCCGGCTTGCTGCCGTTGCCGTGCCGCAGGAAGTCGAAGCGATGATGAGCGGGGGCCGATTGACCGCCGGCCGACGAACCGTCCGCGGCACCGCCATAGCTCCCATTAGCTTGTTGCGCCGTACTCGCCGCCGCCCCTTGCGGCGCTGCCGAGTCACTTGCCTGTGCGAACGCAAACGCGGGAATGGCAAAGGCGCCGGCAACGACGAGTGAACGAATAACCGATTTCATGATGACCTCCGTGGATCGCATGATGTTGCGAACCCGTGTCCGCAACGCTTGAAACCAATTGTAGGGATGAGGCCGCTCAAAATTAAGAATGTAGATTTCACATCTTTGTTTACCGAATGCGTCTGAATGGTAGACATTCCATTTCGTGATGCTCCTGCTTTCGTGTCCCCGCTCCGTCTGTCGCTATTGACTCGATGTATCAAGTGTTACTAGCGGCGGGGTGTTTTTCCGGCCCGCGCAGTTCAATAAGCTAAGCCCCAGGCTAAGCGCAACTGCAGCTGGAGAACCTCATGGACATGGCAACGCCTTCTATCGATCGCCGCGGGACACGCGCGGACGACGGCTTGCAGGACCACCCGGGCTATACGCGACTCTTCGGGCGCGGTGAGCTCACCGTCGGCCTGATCCTGCCGCTCGAAACGCACGCGCGAACGCCGCATCCGACCATGGCCGGCCACTTGCGCATGGCGCAGCTCGCCGAACAGGCCGGTGTAGCCGCCTTGTGGGCACGCGATATTCCGTTCTACGACCCGCGCTACGGCGACTCCGGGCAGATCTTCGAGCCGTTGATCTATCTAGCGCAGCTTGCCGCCGTCACGAAGCGGATTACGCTCGGCACAGCCGGCATCGTGCTGCCCTTGCGCGAGCCGCTAATGCTTGCCAAGCAGCTCAATTCGCTCGATCGGCTCACAGGAGGACGTGTTGTAATCGGCATGTCGTCCGGAGACCGGCTGTCCGAGTATCCGTACTTCGGCATCGACGTCGACAGCCGTGGCGAGCGTTTCAGAGACATCCACAATGTGTTTCGCAGCGTCAGCGAAGAGGACTTCCCGCGTTACGCTCCATCGCGCTTCGGCGAGGCGGATGGATCGATGACGATGCTGCCGAAGCCGCTTTACGGCAAAGTGCCGACGCTTGCAGTCGGCCGCTCGCAGCAAACGCTCGACTGGATCGCGACGCATATGGATGGCTACCTGGGCTTCGTTCCCGAGCCCGCGCAATTGAAGCAGTTCGTCCGCGAATGGAATGACGCGAAGAAGCAAGCCAGTACTGACGAAACGGGCAAAGACGACAAAACCGCAAAACGCGACAAGCCGCTGGCATTCGGCGGATTTCTTTATCTTCATCCGCAGCCCGACTTTGCGTTCCAGCGCATTAAAGGCGGCTTTGCAATCGGCAGCCGTGCACTGCGCGGCTTTCTCGAGCACGCGCGCGATGCGGGCGTCGAGCATGTTGCGTTGAATCCGAGCGTCACGCCACGCAGCTACCTCGAAATACTCGATAGCCTGCAACGAGACGTATTGCCGTTCTTTACGCCGCGCGAGTAGCGCCGGGTGCGTTCGTCCAGTAAACAATGTCTTTACCCGAAACACCCTGTTTCGATCACGCCACGCCTTTTAGAGTGCTGGTTCGGTCAACCACGTCTGCTGCCGCTCAGGACGCGCACATCGGTGCGCGCGCTATCGCACCGCATTGGGCGCGCTCCCCCGATCCTCAGACCCGACACTCGACAAAGGCAATCCGATGGAAAACACCCTGGGACGCGCGCCCGGCGCGCGCACGCTCGAAGCCGTTGCCGGCGCGCTGGTGCTCGCGATAGGCATGGGCTTCGGCCGGTTTTCGTTTACCGGCATGTACCCGCTGATGGTCCGGGATGGCGTGATCGATGTGACGGCCGGCTCGGTCGCGGCATCCGCGAATTACGCGGGCTATCTGCTCGGCGCGATTCTGATGGGCCGCTTCAGGCACGGACACGCAGCGCGGCTGTGCCAGTTGTCGATGATCGGCACGATCGCATGTCTTGCCGTGCTTTCGCTGCCTCTCTCACCGTCGTCGATTGCCGTTGTGCGCTTTGTCGCCGGAGCCGTTAGCGCGGTTGCGCTTGTCGCCGCGTCGATCTGGTTGCTGCACGTGGTCGGTCATCATCACGGTGCGCCGTTGCTGTTTTCCGGCGTGGGTCTCGGTATTGTGGTCTCCGCCGAAATCATTGCGATCGGCGCCGCGGAGCACTTCAATAGCGCTGCATTATGGGCATTGCTTGCCGCGGCGGCGCTGTTGCTGTCGGCGATGGCATGGCCGCGCTTAAGCGCACGCCGCGATGAGGATGACGCAGAACCGGACAACGATCAGGAGGCAGGCGCAAACGCGGGCGCAACTGCGAGTGCCAACCCCAGCGCTAAAGGCGGCGCACGCCACCGCGCAGGGCCCAACGCCTACGTGCTCGTCGCACTGTACGGCCTCGCGGGCTTCGGCTATATCGTGACCGCCACTTATCTGCCCTTGCTCGTCAAGGACGCCGTGCCCGGCATCGACCCCGTTCACATCTGGGCCGCGTTCGGCATCGGCGCCGTGCCTTCGTGCTTCCTGTGGCATTGGCTCAATCACAGGTTCGGCAGTCGCCGCTCGATGGCATTGAATCTGCTCGTGCAGGCCGCCGGCGTGATGTTGCCGGTGTTCGCGGAATCGGCATCGATGTTTCTTGCAAGCGCGTTGCTGGTGGGCGGCACATTCGTCGGCACCGTGACGATCGCCATGCCGGCGGCAAGGCAGATCGCGTCGACCGTGCGCTTCAACATCATGGCGACGATGACGGCGGCCTACGGCGTCGGGCAGATTCTCGGGCCGCTCGTATCGACCGCGCTGTTCGCGCGCACGCATTCGTTCGAACAGCCGCTCGTTGCAGCGGGCGCCGCGCTGATCGCGGCTGCCGTTCTGGCTTGCAAATGATTCGGTTAACAGACGAAGCAGGCAACGTAAGCGATGCGAGGACGCGAGCGAACCGATCAAGCCGTGTCGGACTCGCTGGTCTGGATCGGCTTATTGAACGCCACCGTGTCCTCGAGCAAGGCGTCGGCCACCCATTCCTTCACAAACTCGACCCATGCCTTGATCTTCGCATCGAGATACTGGCGCGAGGCATAGACAACGTAGATATTAAGCTCCTGCAGATAGTATTCGGGCAGCACGCGCACCAGCGTGCGATTACGAAATGCCGAGCGCACCGTTAGCGCCGGCAACGCGCCAATTCCCATTCCTTCATGAAGCGCCACGGCCATCGCATCGGGCAGATTGACCCTGAAGCGCGTATTCGGCAGAGGAAATTCGCGCGGACCGTCAGGGCCGATCAGCGTCCAGCGGTCCGTCGGAAAGATCGGTATCGCGACCTGCAGACACATATGATGGGTCAGGTCGTCGACTGACTCCGGAGCGCCATGCACCTCGAGATACGACGGCGACGCGCACAGCACGCTCTGTATTGTTCCAAGCCGATGCGAGATGTAGTTCGAATCGGGCAAAGGCCCGGGCGAGACCCGCAACGCGACGTCGTATCCTTCTTCGAGCAGGTCGGGCACGTTCTGCGACAGCACGAGATCGACCGTCACCGCGGGGAAGCGGTCCTGAAACGCGGCAACCGCGGGTACGACATAGTTCTGGCCGATGCTCGACATCGCATGCACCTTTAACGTGCCCGCCGGCCGCGCGTGCGCGTCCGATGCTTCGAGTTCCGCGTCGCTCACCGACTCGAGGATCGCATGGCACCGGCTCAGATAGCGCTCGCCAGCCTCGGTCAGCGCGATCCGGCGCGTCGTGCGATTCAGCAAGCGCGTGCGAAGGTGCGCCTCCAGTTCGGAGATCGACCGCGACACATAGCCCGTGGTCGTGTCGAGTTGCTGGGCGGCCGCCGTGAAGCTGCCCGCTTCGGCAACCTCGACGAAGATCTTCATATTGCGGAACGTGTCCATATAAACGCCTTCAGTTTTCCGATGCCTGGGTTCGATCAGGGATGAGCCGCATTGTCCGCGTGCATGTCCATGTCTGCGTGTAACAAGCGTTGTTACACCGAATCAATAATGTGCCACCGCGCCTCGGTGCGCCAGTCCGCCTCTGCCTCGAGTGCCTGTTGACGGGCCTCGCAGCGCTTCGTGCGATTTGTGCGCACGAAGCGACAGCGATTTGTTCCCCGAAGTTAAGTCTCTTTGTGCATCGCGGGTATGCGCAAACCTCATGACATTGCCTACGCTGTCAATCAATCGATGCCGCCGGCTCGATCCAAACCGATCAATTTCACGAGGTACATCATGAGCAACCCGAAGAAAGTCGCAGTCGTCACAGGTGCATCGCAAGGTATCGGTGCTGAAATCGTCAAAGGTTTCCGCGAGCAAGGCTATGCCGTTGTCGCAACCGCACGATCGATCAAACCCTCTGACGATCCTGGCATCGTGACCATTGCCGGCGACATCGGCGATCGCGAGGTCGCAAAACGCGTGATCGATGCCGCGATCTCGAACTTTGGGCGCGTCGATACGCTCGTCAATAACGCGGGCATTTTTATCGCCAAGCCGTTCACCCAATATACGGCTGAAGATTACGCGGCGGTCCTTAATGTGAACGTGAGCGGCTTCTTTCATGTCACGCAGTTCGCGATCGAGCAGATGGAAAAGAACAAAAGCGGCCACGTGGTGCAGATCACGACCACGCTTGCCGACCATGCGGTGTCGGGCGTGCCGTCGGTGCTCGCCTCGCTGACCAAGGGCGGCCTGAACGCCGCGACGAAGTCGCTGGCCATCGAATATGCGAAGACCGGCATCCGCGTCAACGCGGTGTCGCCCGGCATCATCAAGTCGCCGATGCACGCACCCGAAACGCACGATGCGCTCGGCGCGCTGCATCCGGTCGGTCATATGGGCGAGATGAGTGATATCGTCAATGCGGTGCTGTACCTCGACAATGCGCCCTTCGTGACCGGCGAGATCCTGCATGTCGATGGCGGTCAAAGCGCGGGCCATTAAGCAGGCCATTAAGCGGTCAATTGAGCGGTCAATTGAGCGGGCGGCCAGGCAGTTCGCCGGGCGACCGCCTCGCCGCGTGGTAAGCACGGCGCCGGCCACGGCGCCTTTTTCTGCGCATCTGTGCATGTCATGTGTCATATCACGGAGATATCCATGCCTATCGTCACGATTCAGGTCACCCGCGAAGGCTCCGCGCCGGGCCGGGACGCCGTCACGGCGGAAGAAAAAGCCAGGCTGATCAAAGGCGTCAGCGAAGTGCTGCTGAATGTGCTGAACAAGCCAATGGAAGCCACGTTCGTCGTGATCGAGGAAGTCGACAAGGAGAACTGGGGCTGGGGTGGCTTGCCCGTCGACGAATACCGGGCGCTGAAAAAAGCCCGGCCCGCGTGAATGCCTGTTCCTTCACGGCTTTCCAGAAGCCGGACGGCGACGCGCTCAAACACATACGCTGCATGCGTATCGCGGTCGAGCACGTCGCCATTTTTTGTGAAGCGGGGCATCAGTCGCCGTACAGCTGCAAACCGCGGATCGCTTGCTTCAGTTCCAGATCGAGCACGGCCATCAGTTCCGCAGCCGGCAGCGAGCGCGCGAGCGCGGCCGCCTGGCCGGCCCATTGCGCGCCATAACCAAATTCGCCTTTCGCCTTCGCTGCGGCATGCAACGCCTTGCCGGCATCGTAAGCAATCGGGTATTGAGGCGTCGCCGGCGCACTCGCATCGCGGCCCAGTTCGGTGAAACGGTTCATCATGCTGCGCGCCGGTCTGCCGGAAATCGCCGACGTCAACATGGTGTGTTGTGCCTGCTCGCTGAGGAGTGCCGCACGGTAGCCACTGTCGATTGCCGTTTCGGGGCTCGCCACGAAAGCGGTGCCGAGTTGCGCCGCCTGCGCGCCAAGCGCGAGTGCCGCTGCAATGCCCGCGCCGTCCATGATGCCGCCTGCCGCGATGACGGGCAGATCGAATTTCTCGACGAGCAGACGCGTGAGCGCGAAAGTGCCGAGCCCCTCGTCGAACACGCCAGGATCGAACATGCCGCGATGGCCGCCTGCTTCGACACCTTGCGCCACGAGCACGTCGACACCGGCCGCGACCGCCGCGGCCGCTTCCTGCAGATTGGTCGCCGATGAAAACAATGTGATGCCCGCGCCCTTGAGTGCGCTGATGACCTTTTCCGAAGGCAACCCGAAGTGAAAGCTGACGACCGCGGGCTTCTCTTCAAGAAAGACCTCGAGCATCGCCTGATCTTCAACGAAGCTCGTATAAATTTCGCTGAGCCTCTCGGGCACGTTCCCACCATGTTTGACGAAGTGCGGTTCGAGCCACGCCAGCCACGCTTTTTCGACAGCCGCATTGCCGGCTGCCGGTTCATGCGTGAAGACGTTGACATTGAACGGCGCTTTAGTGAGCGCTCGCGTTTCCTTGATCGCCTTGCGCGCCGCGTCGGCTTTCATCGCGCCGACGCCAAGCGAGCCGAGGCCGCCGGCATTCGAAACAGTGGCAGCCAATGCCGGTGTACTGACACCAGCCATGGGCGCCTGAACGATCGGTTTCGAGATGCTTAGCATCTTTAAAAGTGATTGGTTAGCCAAACGGGTGTTCATGTCATGTCCTTAACGAAGCAGTCCACAAGCGATGATCTCTTTCCGCATGCCAGGGGTCAACCATGCTGCAGGTAAAAATTCTTTTGAACATGAAATTCAAACGGTGGTTCGCGAAGCAGGCGTCGATTTGGATTGCGTCAGAAGAGCAATGACATCACGGCGCCGATCCTCGCGCGCTTCGACGCGTTTCTTCGTTTCGTCGGCCATCCGATAGTTCGAGGACAGCGGCAGCAACGGTTTGAACGTCACTGTGCTGATTCTGTTCGGTTCAACATTGACGCCTTCGGCCCGCCAGACCGGCGTACCGTCGAGTCGGCTCACTTCCATGACGTCCGGCCCCTTTGCCACTGCGTAAAAGCCGTCGTCGAACAACCACGCAGCGTTCTGTTTGCGTAGAAAGTCCGCGGCGTTGCGAGCCTCCTCGTCCGTGATCCGCCCGACATAGTCGAGGAACTTGCCACCGAATGGATTATTCGGGACCCGGGTAACAAAACGGGTTACCCCCGACGGCAACGCCATATCCGGATCCTGGTAGAACGCGTAAAGCTGTTGCGGATTGCCGCTCGTCTGACTGCGAAACGTATGCAGGTTCACCCGAGGGGGAGTCACCTCCCTTCCGCCCGATGTACGCAAATGCCATTCGCTGCGCTCGCCATGCGTGTCGTTGTCGACGAACGGCGTGTACGACGACAGACCGGTCGTCAACAGACGCAAATCCTCCTGGTGAATCAGGTGCTTTCCGTCGTATTCGAATACGCCGTTGAGTGACGCTGCGTCCGGTACATCTCCGAGATAAAGGTAGTCATTCGAGCCAACCCGCAAAACCTTGTTGTAGTCGTCGATCAGATGAAAACGGCCGTCGTCGGCGAACGAGAAGTTACGCCTGGTACCCTTCTTCCATGAAGAACGCGAGTTCAACGTATTGACCTGTACGTTGTTGTCCGGATCGACATATATTTCTGTCTTGGACCGATCCGCGGCGCCGTACGCGCGAAGTCGCAACGGCCCGCGATAGTCGAGGCCCTCGGACTGGCGGCGGTTCAGCTCACGGACTTTCTCCCATGCGGCATCGTAGAAGAGCGCGTGGGTCAAATTCGGATCCTCATTGAACTGCAATGCCTCCCTTTCCTTGCCGTAAGCGTTGCCGACACGCGACACCGAGGCCTTAAAGCCCTCTTCGCGCCAGACGTCGTTATTTATCGGCAAGCGAGACAACTGCGGTTGCGAGCCCGCCATGCGTGTCTGGTCATAGACGTCCCATCGGTAATCCGGATTCGCAACGTACTTGCCGGGCACACCATTTTTGACCGCGCGCCAGCCGCGGATCTGCGGATAGTCGATCCATCCCATTGCCGCCACTTCGCCATTCTCGGGCGCATGCTCCTCACGACCAAGACTGCCCGCGACGTCCACCATATTCGGCGTCGGCGCGACGAAGTAGATGTACCCGATTGCGGCGTCGCCCGGCAGCCTTTCGAGCGCGGTTTTCTCCTTGCGGAAGGTACCGAGATAGCCTGCGCTATCGACAAGACGTGGATGCGACGCGACATCGAGATTGTGTATCGAGAGGTTGATATCGCTTACCGGGGTGCGCTCGCTGTCGAAGCCGCCGTGTCCCTTGAGTCGCACTGGCGACAGCATCGACGGACGGAATAATCCATCGGGCTTAAGCGTCGGGGAAAACGGGGCCGAGCGCTTCAGTTCCTGCTTCGGCTCGATCACGAACGGAGGCGGCGGCAAACCCGGACTCGGTGTTACGCCGGGTCGCGCATTGATGATCCCCAGTCTTCGCTCGACTCCGGCCAGATCGAGATTGGAAATCACGGAAGAAGCCGGCGGGTGTGCCGGGCCACCGGTCGCGGCGACCGGCCTCGCCAGATTCGCGTAGTAAGTCGTGTCGGCGTGATCGACTCCGCCGAGCGGGCGAAAGCCGACATCGAAGACGCCGCGCAGCGCGTCCGCCATTTCCCCGAAAGTGTTGTACCGGTAGACACCCGAGCCCGGGTCGTAGAGTTCGTACTGGTCGCCTTCGAAATCGTCCATCTCATGCAGCCGCTGCACGACGATCGGCACACTGTCGGTGCGCGCGTCCGCATGATCCGGATTGCCTTGCGGCTGCCTGCTCATCGAAAGATCGATGATGGCCAGATCCGTCGGATACCCCGCGCCCATATTGTCGTTCACATGCAAGCTGCCGAAATGCTGTCGCAAATCGCCAATCAGATTCGCGGCCGATGCCATGCCAGCCGCGCCGCGGCGTCGCGCATAACCAGGCAAGGGCTCGACGACGCCGGCGCCGTTCTGCTGCTGCAAATCGAAAACTCTATTGAGTGTCATCTGTCTTCGCGCCGGATCGGCCAGCCCGCGCCTGACATTTTCCGTTGCATCGGTCAGGTTCGGCGCGTGTCCTTGCGCAATATCGCGCAACGCAGCCGCGGCGACGCCACGGTCCATACCTGACATTGCCTCGCGCTGACCAGCCGCTCCGGACAGCATGTCGATGGACAGGCTGTTTGACTGGTCGCAACGTGACGCCAGAGCATCGCGCGCCGGCGACTCGCCTTGTGCGGACGGAGTGAGCGGGGGTTCGGGCCGGGCCTGCGGCCGGTCCGGCGCCTCACGCGACCCGGACGGACCCGCCATCTGACCCGACGTAGGTGAAAACGCGTAATACTGCACGGAATCCGGCGTGAGCTGCATGCCGGTATCCCGGAAGCTTTCGTCCATGTACCTGCGCAGCCCCGCCTCCATGGCGCGTCGATTCGAATAGGTCATCACACCATTATTCGGATCAAACAGCGCATACCGCTCGCGCGGCAGCCGCTGCAACAGCAACACATGCCCTGTCGTACCTGTGTTCGTTCCGCGCGGATTCAAGCCGAGCGCAATATGCGCAACGCCTCCCACCTCCAGATTACGGCGCGCGGAATCGAAGAGCGTGCGAAGGTGCCCCACGCCTGATCCCGACATTTGCATCGACTCGGTGGGCACGTATCGTTGAAGCCGCAGCGTATCGGTCGACACTTGCAAATGACGCGCAGAAGCGAACGTGTCTTCCGAGACAAAGCCGCGGTGATTGTTCACATCGCCTTGTATGCGCCGTACAGCATCGGTCAGGTCGGTAGCCCCGGAGTTGTCCAGCCTGCTCAATGCGAGCCGGATCCAACCTTGACAGATACCGTTGGGCCCGGTCTTAGCCGCATAGTCCGCCTGATCGAACCGATAGTAGGACCAGGCGCTTGAGCTTAGCGCGTCGCCACCGCGAAACCTGCGAAACGGCGCAAGCCCGGCGTCTTTGGATAGAGCAGGTCCGCGCTTCGTCCGCGACAACGCCTCATCGCTCGTGTCGCTTGCGCTGAGCGTACTGCGCATCGGCCGCGCAGAGGACTTTTGCGCCGATAAGGCGGCAGTCTCCTCTTTGGCATCCACATCATCGACGGGCGTATACAGCCTGTTGCCTGCGCTTCTAACCAGCATGGCTCGGACTCCTCATTCGAATACGTCGACATCGTTTGAGTCCGTATTGAAGCACTGGGCATGCTTCTACAGGTAGTACACGGGACTGCATCTGAAACGAACCATCCTGACGCGCCATGGAGAAACGCCGCGTGCATGCACGCGGCGTTTCTCAAACAACAACCTCTAACCAGACGTTACTTCGCGGTCGGCATTGCAAACTCGGCGCCCTTTTCCATGCTATCGGGCCAGCGCTGCATGATCGACTTCTGCTTCGTATAGAAGCGCACGCCCTCTTCGCCATAGGCATGCGTATCGCCGAACAGGCTGCGCTTCCAGCCGCCGAAGCCGTGCCATGCCATCGGCACCGGAATCGGCACATTGATGCCGACCATGCCCACTTCGATGCGGCGCGCGAATTCACGTGCAACGTGCCCGTCGCGCGTGAAGCATGCCACGCCGTTGCCGAATTCATGCGCGTTGATCAGATCGACCGCTTCGGAGAAATCCTTTACGCGCACGCATGCAAGCACGGGGCCGAAAATTTCTTCCTTATAGATGCGCATCTCGGGCGTCACATGGTCGAACAGCGTGCCGCCGGTAAAGAAGCCGTCTTCATGACCCTTCACCTTGAACCCGCGGCCGTCGACCACGAGCTTCGCGCCTTCCTCGACGCCGAGCGCGATATAGCCTTCGATGCGCTCGAGCGCCTGGCGCGTGACGATCGGGCCCATTTCCGCATCGGGCTCCATACCATTCTTGACGATCAGTTCGCGCGCACGCTCCGCGAGACGCGGAATGATCCTGTCGGCCACATCGCCCACCAGCACGGCAACGGAAATCGCCATGCAGCGTTCGCCGGCCGAACCGTAGCCTGCGCCGATCAATGCATCGACGGTTTTGTCGAGATCCGCGTCGGGCATCACAACAAGGTGATTCTTCGCGCCGCCGAGCGCCTGCACGCGCTTGCCGTGCTTCGCACCCGTTTCGTAGATGTAGTTCGCAATCGGCGTCGAGCCGACGAAGCTGACCGCCTTCACGTCCGGATGCGAAAGCAGTGCATCGACAACGACCTTATCGCCTTGCACGACATTGAAAATGCCATCGGGCAGACCCGCTTCCTTGAGCAGCTTCGCCATAAACAGCGAAGCCGACGGATCGCGCTCGCTCGGCTTCAGAATGAAGGCATTGCCGGCCGCAATCGCGACGGGGAACATCCAGCACGGCACCATGCATGGGAAGTTGAACGGCGTAATGCCGGCCACCACGCCAAGCGGCTGTCGCACGGTCCAGTTATCGATATCGGTCGACACCTGTTCCGTGTAATCGCCTTTCAGCAGTTGCGGAATGCCGCATGCGAATTCGATCACGTCGATGCCGCGCGCGACCTCGCCTTGCGCATCCGAAAACACCTTGCCGTGCTCGGCCGTAATGATGGCGGCCAGTTCGTCGCGACGCTGATTCATCAGTTCCAGAAAGCGCAGCATGACGCGCGCGCGGCGAATCGGGGGCGTATTGCCCCACTTCGGGAATGCGGCTTTCGCACTCGCGACGGCGGCATCGACGTCCGCCGTGTTGCCCAGCAGCAGCTTGCGCGGGCGTTCGCCGGTTGCCGGATTGAAGATCGGTTGCGTGCGCTCACCCGTGCCGCGCACCGGTTCGCCGTTGATGTAGTGGGTGACGTCGGCTGTGTCTGTATAGGCTTGCATGTCCGTTCCTTTACGGTAAGTCGCTACGTGAACAGTGTATGAATGCTCGGCGCCCAAGCAAAGGCGGTAACATTGAAATTATTGTTTTCTATGGTGAACAATCCACCGATGGACATGCAAAAAGTCGAGGGACTCTGGGTGCACCTGCACTGGCTGACGGTACTGGCCGAGCAGGGTTCGTATACGGCTGCCGCGGCGCGCCTTGGGGTCAGCAAGGCGGCGATGAGCCAGCGCATTGCCGAACTCGAGCGCGCGGCCGGCATACCGCTCGTGCAGCGCACCACGCGCAGCGTGCGTTTCACGGAAGCCGGGCAGCGCCTCGTCGAAAGCACGCGGCCGCGCTACGACGAAATCGCGAATGTGTTTTCGACGGTTCGCGAAATGGCCGGCGTGGCGCGCGGGCTGGTTCGCGTCACCGCACCGGTTGCGTTCGTGCGGCAGCAACTGGTGCCGCGCATGTCGCGCTTTTTACGCGCGAATCCAGAGGTCAAAGTGCAGCTCGAAGTGTCGGACCGCCTCAGTTCGATCGCGACCGAAGGTTTCGATCTGGCGATACGGCACAGCGCGCAGGCACCGGAAACGCATGTTGCGTGGAAGCTTTGCGAAACCCATTCGGTTCTGGTGGCGACACGCGCCTATCTGAAACGGCGCGGCCGGCCTGCCGAGCCGTCCGAACTCGCATCGCACGATTGCCTGTTCTATCCGCGCGCGAGTGCCTCGGGTGTCTGGACGTTCGAGCATCGCAGCGCGCGAAAGGCGCAGGCCGGACCCGTTAGCGTATCGGTAAACGGTGCGTTTTCGGCCAACAATAGCGAGGCGCTGCGCGACGCGGCGCTCGACGATCTCGGCATTGCGCTGGTGCCCGATTTCACCGCGCAAGACGCCGTGCGCGCGGGCAAGCTCGAAATCGTCATGCCGGACTGGCGGCCGCTGGGCGCGTTTGCCGAGCAACTGTATGTGGTGCGTCCGTATGCGCCGAATGTGCCGAGGGCGGTCGCGGTTTTTGTGGCCTATTTGAGGGAGACGTTCGCCGGGGGCTTTCCGCTGGAGCGGGACTGAGCGCGCTGCCCTTCCCGTTCGAGCCATGTGCAGAACCGCTTCACGAGATCGTCGGCGGCCTTTTCCTGCGGCACGTAGCTGCAATAGCTGCGCGACGGCAGACGCGGTCCGTCGAACGGCTGTACCAGCCGCCCCGCGGCGAGATCGTCTGCGACGAGCGCGATCGGCCCCATGGCCATGCCGACACCATCGATCGCGGCCTGCAAGGTCAGATAAAAATGATCGAACGTCAGCGTCGCGGCGGGGCTTAGCGCAGGCACGTTCGCCTTCGCGAGCCAGTCCGGCCAAAGCCGCGGCAAACTCGACGTATGCAGCAGCGTGTGCTTGCGCAAGTCATCCGGCACGCGAGCCGGCAGGCGCTTAAGCACGGCCGGACTGCAAACGGGCACACGCTCCTCCGAGAGAAAGACCCGCATCGAATAGCCGTAAAACGTATCGGGCCCGCCGCGAATAATCACGTCGTACGTCTCTTTCAAACTTTCCAGAGGCTCGTTCGACGTATCGACCTTCACTTCGACGCCCGGGTGGTCGCGATGGAATTTCGCGAGTCTCGGCACGAGCCAGCGCAACGTGAAAGTGGCCACCGCATTGACCGACAGGGTTCGCGAAATGGTTGCGGGAATGCCGTATCGGGAGGTGGCCTGCGCGAGCTGTTCGAAGAGCGGCGCGACTTCGTCGAGATAGGCCTTTGCCGCCGGCGTAAGCACGACGCGCCGGTTGCGCCGTTCGAACAGCGGCGCGTCGAGCCATTCTTCGAGCGCGCGCACATGCTGGCTTACCGCGCCATGCGTGACATGCAATTCCGCCGCGGCCTCCTTGAAGCTGCCGAGCCGGCCGGCCGCCTCGAAGGCGCGTAGTGCATTGAGAGGAGGCAAGGTCCGCTTCATGGCGCCGCGTTCACAATAGTTTTATTAACGCAAACACCCAATTTATCTCGTTTGTCACGCCAGTTCAAGATAGTTAAGCTGTTAAACATACAGGGGGCTTAAATAATGTCTACAGGCGTGATGCTGGTCGTGCTGTTCGCGGCGTTTCTCCATGCAAGCTGGAATGCGCTCGTGAAAGCGAGTCCCGACAAGATTCTCGATATCGTCTTCGTGACCGGCAGCGCGGGCGCGATTTGCGCCGCGGCGGTTCCGTTCGTTCCGTTACCCAGTGCGGGCAGCTGGCCGTATATCGTCGCCTCCGCGGTCATTCACATCGTCTATTTCCTGCTGATCGGGGCGGCGTATCGCGGCGGCGATATGAGCCACGCGTACCCGCTGATGCGCGGCACGCCGCCGCTGCTCGTGGCGCTCGCAAGCGGCCCGCTGATCGGTGAACGGCTCACCGCGGGTGAATGGTTCGGGATTTTGCTGATTTGCGGCGGCATTCTCGGCCTGCTGCTCGTCAATCGCGGCGGCGGTCGCAACTCGGCGCGCACGACGCGCCTCTCGCTGTTGAACGCGGTCATGATCGCGCTCTATACACTCGTCGACGGAACAGGCGCGCGCCTGTCTGGGCATTCCACTTCGTACACGATGTGGATTTTCCTGCTGGCCGGGCCACCGGTTCTGGTTTGGGCGCTGACGCGTCACCGGGCGGCCGCACAGGCGCATCTTCGCGAGCGCTGGCATCTGATGCTGATTGGCGGCACCTGCACGCTTGCTGCGTATACGCTCGTACTGTGGGCGATGACGCAGGCGCCGATTGCCATGGTCGCCGCGTTGCGCGAGTCGGCAATTCTCTTCGCCACCGCGATTTCAGTGTTTGTTTTGAAGGAGCGCCACGGTTATAGCCGTCCGGTCGCGGCGCTCGTCATTCTGCTCGGCGTGGTCACGCTCAAATTGACATGAGTGTCGAAGATTGCGCGGATCGCCGCCTGGGCTCGATCGCCTGAGGCGAATCGATCCGCTCACCTCGCCGGAGGCGCATGCCCATGCTCGCCGAATGCCGCCGGCGGCTCATCGTATTCGCGCGAAATGTCCTTGTTCGTATAGTCGCCGAGCATCGACGCCGCGATTACGCTGATCACCCCGCATGCGAGCACATAGAATGCGATCGCCGTGCCCGAGTGGTAGTACGCAAAAAGCGCGGTCGCGATCAGCGGCGCGGGACCGCCGGCAATGAGCGAAGCCAGTTGGTAACCCAGCGACGCTCCGCTATAGCGCAGCCTTCCGGTAAAAGACTCCGCGATAAACGCGGCCTGCGGACCGTACATCATCGCGTGCGGCACGAGCGACAGCACAATGGCGATAAAGATCCACACCGGGTTGCGCATATCGAGCAGCGCGAAGTAAATAAAACCGTATATGCCGACTGCGACGGCGCCGATGATGTACATCTTGCGCCGCCCGATCAGATCGGAGATATGGCCGAACAGCGGTATCGTCACGAACTCGCACAACGAAGCGACAAGCACGGCTGTGAGCAGAAGATCGCGCGACACACCGAGCGTCGTTACCCCATACGTAAACACAAAGGCGGTGTAGATATAGAACGGCGCCTGCTCCGCCATCCGCGCGAACGCGGACAGCAGAATGTCTTTCGGCTGGCGGCGCAATACTTCGATCGTCGGCGTCTTTTCGATCTTCTGCTCGGCAAGCAACCGCGCGAAAGTCGGCGTCTCGAGAATGCTCAAGCGGATATACAGGCCGATCGCCACCAGCACGATGCTGAACGCGAACGGAATGCGCCATCCCCAGGTGATGAAGCTGCTGCCGGAGAGTTCGCTTGTCGCAAGCACGGCGAGATTCGCAACGAAAAGCCCTGCCGGCACGCCGAATTGCGGCCACGACGCGATAAAGCCGCGATGCGAATCGGTGCGCGCCCATTCCATCGACATCAGCACCGAACCGCCCCACTCTCCGCCCACACCGACACCCTGAACGAACCGCAGCACCGTAAGCAGCACGGCCCCCCAGATGCCGATCGACGCGTAGGTCGGGACGAAGGCCACGAGGAAGGTCGCAATGCCCATCAGCAATAACGTGACGATCAGTGTCGCCTTGCGGCCGATGCGGTCGCCGTAGTGGCCGAAAATGGCCGCGCCGACCGGCCTTGCGATAAAGCCCACCGCATAGATCAGAAAGGCTTGAAGTGTGCCGACCAGCGGGTCGGACTGCGGAAAATACAGCTTTGCGAAGACGAGGCCCGTTACCGTGCTGTAGAGAAAGAAGTCGTACCACTCGATGGTCGTGCCGATCGTGCTGGCGATTACCGCACGACGCAACTGGCGCCGGGCTTCTTCCTCGGACAGGGGCGTTGCCCCCGATTGCGTGGCAGCCATTGACATCCCCTGGTTGGTGGCAGTTCGTACACCAATATGCACCCTGAAGAAGCCGACCGGCATTGGGGCAAAAACCGAGGTGTCAAACCGTGTTCGACAAAAAGATTCGTTGAACTGTAATTCGCAGGAGGCAGAATTCCAATAAACGTCTGACCAGGACAAGTACCAGGGAACGCCGGGAGCGTGGTATCGCTTTATGCGGTTTTGCTGCTACGCGCTTTCGATCGAGTGGGCTTTGCGGCGTTTTTCCACGATCACTTCGAAGTTCGATGTATGCGTTTCCAACGCGCCAGCGCACCATCGAATACTTTTCCCGTGCCGCTCTTCTTCTCGCGATCGCCCGCTTGTGCGTGGGCCACGTCGCTTCTGCTTTTCGCATCGTCGTCGAGTATGGCCGTCGAAAAGAACGAGCCCATCACCGCGGAACCGATAATAAAGATCGAAGCCGCATCGACCAGCAATCCGAAGTACCGGAACAGCAGCACGCAACTCAGAAGCGACAGCAGGTTCAGCGCAATGCCAAGAATCGCCGAAGACTTCGGCACCCTTCGAATAAAGGCCGCAAGGCGCGAATCGGTACGCGGCAAGTACCAGATAATGAGCAGCCCGAACGCCATGATGAACGCGCTTTCACCCCATTTGATCCACGCAGGCCGTTGCAGGAAGCGGCCGTCGAAAATCGTCTCGATGATCTGAGCCTGGATCTCGATGCCCGGCACCTGCTCGCCAAGCGGCGTCGCGCGCACGTCCGGAAGGCCCGTGCCGGTCAGGCCGACCAGCACGAGCTTGTTGCGGATGCGATCCGCGTCGACCTTGCCTTGCAGGAGGTCGCGCGCGGACACATAGCGGTTCTGGGTCGAACGGATCGAGGCGAAATGCAGCCAGATTTCGCCGTCCGGCTGCGTGGGCACCTGCACATCGGCCACGCCCACCGCCTTCACGCCCGACGTGCCGGCAAACACTTCGACCATCGGCGATCTCGTCGCGACGCGCAGCATTTCGATCGGCAATCCGGGCACGAGCTTGTTGCCGAGGCCCATGATGAGCGGAATGCGCCGCACCGTGCCCTGTTCGAGCGCCACATTGAGCATCGCCTGACCATGCGCCGCGGCCTGCAACTCCGGCAAGCTCGCGAGCACGTAGCCGAAGCGCTCAACGCTGTCGAGCGGATTGCCGCCATGCACGAGAATTGGCGCGCTGCGCATATCGGTGCTGGTATCGGCGGTCGCATGATCGGACGCCGCCGCGCCGAGCACGGACGGCGCCGCGCGCAGCGATCGCGCGAGAACCGCATCGTGGCTCGGCAACGCGCGCAAACCGGTGATCAGCGATGCGGCCGATGGCGGCAGGTTGTCCGCCACTTTGTCGGGCGATGTCTGATCGGCCTCCGGCATATAGATGTCGAGCCCGATCGCAAGCGGCTTTTGCGCGGCGATCGCGTCGATCAGCGCCGCCAGCTTGTTGCGCGGCCACGGCCATTGGCCGATGGCGGCCAGCGTCCTGTCGTCGATCGCGACGATCGTCACGGGTTCGCTCGCGGGAACACGCGGAAACCAGCGCTGGAAATGATCGAAGAGAAGTTGCCTCGGTCTTCCAAACGAATCGGGCAAGATGCTGTCGTAGGTGTCCAGCCATGCGGGGCGCGGAATACCGTGCGGCCACTCGCTGCACAGGTTGAGGACGCTCAGGCCGAACAGCACCGCGAACGCCATCGGGCGGCCCTTGTACGCCCTCGGCAACCTCTTTAGAAAGCTGATCCAGGAGTCGCGAAAGAGTTTCATGGCAGCGAGCGCAGACCCATTTCGATTCAACGCGCGGCAATTCAACGCACAGCGGTAAGACTATTGAATCGTGATCACGACGCGCCGGTTCGCCTGATTCGGCACGCCGTTCGCGGTATGCACGAGCGGCTCGCGCTTACCCCGGGCTGCCGTCTCGATCTGTCTGGCGGGGATGCCCGCCTTGACCAGAAACGCCGCGACCGTTTGTGCGCGCCGCATCGACAGCTTGTCGTTGAAGTCGTCGGTGCCCACCAGATCGGTGTGACCGACTACCGTTAAATGAGGCGCCGGCCAGTCTTTGAGCGTGGCCTTGAGCTTCACGACGGTGGCCGATGATTCCGGCGCAAGTTCGGTGGCCGAATCGAACAGAAAGTTGATCGTAAATGTGACCGGGCGCGGAGGCCGCGCGGCAAGCAACTGGCCATAGTGTGCCTGCACGGCCGAAGGGCTGTCCATCGTTGGTTCGATAGCGCCGCCTTGGGCGACGTCCACGGCCGCGTACGGTTTATCGAGCACCTGCGTTTGCGTGGCGCTTTTCACGACGACCGATCCGACGCTGCCGTCCGGGTTCGGCAATAGCGTGATCTTGTCGCGCGGCGTGCTGCATCCGGACAGGAAAACCAGCACGGCGAATACCGCAACGGGCAAGCGCCCGAGCCCAGGGCCGCCGCGTGCCGCTGCCCTCACCGCGCATTCTCCGCGTCGCCGCCCACTTCGATAATGAACTCCGTGCCGCGCACGCCGAGCGTCGTGGTCGGTGTGCTGTAACGCACCGCGTTCGGATTGGCCTTCGCGATCTTGCCGTCGACCACCGCCAGCGAGCCGCGCTTGATGGTCGCATCGAGCTCGCCTTCGTAGGTCGTCGTATTGAACGCAAAGTTGCTGAGTTCGAGCGTCGAGTTGGCGCCCTCGGAAAGCAGCGTGTTGTCGTGCAGCGTGATACCGACAAACGAGTCGGGGCCGGTCACGATGCGATCGCCGCTATATATCTCGATGCCGACCGCCGCGCTCAGGCTCTGGCCGCCGCGCTCGACGTGCGCGCTGCCTTTGACGGTCTTGACATAGCCGATCACGTCGGCCGCGCATGCGCGAGAAACGGGCACGCATAGGCACGCGAGACACAACGCATATCGGATGGCTTGGCAGCTGCTGCGCATAGGCGACCACCGTGATGGCAAGTGAAACGCTTTCTTTGCGTTGTGCTTCGCTCCCTGCTTCGACTCCTGGCGCGGCGTCCGGCGATCGACGAGAGGATAGGATGCCTGGTCTGATCGCTCTGTGCGGTAACGCGCATAACGCTATCCGCATCGCCATGCGTAAGACTGACGCGACATTAGACTAAAGTCCAATTGTTTTATCCGCCCTGCGGACAATACTGCTCGATGCAAATTCATTCGGTGCTTTACGTATTCGCACGATTGGGCCGCCTGTACGTGCGATCGGGTAGGTGCACAAGCGCCGAAGTCGACCCACCCCCGTGTCCGGAGAATGAAATGAATCGCAAAGTGATGGTCGCGTGCCTTCTGGGCTCAGTTATCGCCGCAGTTACCGCCATTCCCGCATCGGCACAAAGCCCGCAAAAAACCAATCCGATGAAGATGAAATGCGAGGACTTCCTCGCAGTCGACGAAGCCTATAAGCCCGCGGTCGTCTACTACATCGCGGGCGTCGACAAGCTCGGCATTACGGAGACCGACACGATGACGGTGGATACCGCCACACCGATCGCCGTACTCGTGGGCGAATGCCAGAAATCGCCGAAGGCGTCGCTGCATACGAAAGTGCGTTCGATGTACAAGAGCGGCCAGCTCAAGCTCTTCGAGCATCACTAGAAGCGGCGCGAAGCGCCGGCGCCGTCAGGACGCCAGGCGGATTCCGCTGAAGATAAATGGACATCGGCATTCGCAACGGCAACGCCGATGCGGGGATGCTTTAGCCGCCCAGATAACCGCTGGCCCGCACGTTCGCCGAGCAGAACACGCGAAACTCGACAGGCTCCTCATGGGGCATTTCGTCGACCACGCCGCATGCATGCAAAACATGCTGCAGCGCCGAGATGACCTGCCCGTCGGGATCCTGATCGATCGCGATATCCATCACGCCGGCCTCGATCAGGGCGCGATGCTGATCGAGCATCTCGTGTCCGACCCAGACGACGCGGCCCGCCGCGCCGAACTTGCGCAGCGCGGCGTCGATGCCGGCCGAGCCGTATCCGGTGTTGTAGATACCGGCGAGCCCGCCGCGCTTTAACGCGGCACTCACTGCGCGGAAGCTGCGATCGTCCTGATCAAGCGTCGGCTCCGCGCCGATTTCGCAGCGGAGATGCGCAAAGCGCTCGGCGAGTTGCGCACGGCAGCCTTCGATACGCTCGACATGCGCGCGATAGTCGAGGCGCGCCGGCAGCAGCAGTACCCTGCCCGGCTCTTGCGCCAGCCGTCCGATGAAATAGCCGGCCGTGCGCCCAGCGCGAAGATTGTCGATACCCGCATAGTGCAACCGCCCGACGCCGCCGACATCGGTCACCATCGTCACCACCGCTTCGCCGCGCGCAATCGCCGCGGCAAGCGCATTGCGCACCGGCGGCGTGTCGTGTGTCGTGACGATCAGCGCCGCGCGCCGGTAACCGGACTGCGCGAGGGTTTGCGGCAAACGCACTTCGTCCGCGGCCGACATCAACGTGCGATGCACCACGACACGCCTGTCGAGCATCTGCATCGAACGTTGCACGGCATCGCGCAACCGGCAGAAAAACGGGGCCTCGCTGTCGGGCAACAGCACGTCGATATGAATAAGACCATGTTGCGTATCGGGCAAAAGCCTTGGCAAGGCAAGCTCGCGGGCCGCGGCCACGACACGTTCGCGCGTTTTCGCCGACACGCTGCCGCGTTCGTTCAGCACGCGATCGACGGTCGCCGTGCTCACGCCGGCCCGTTCTGCAATCTCGACGAAGCGCGCGCTACGCTTGCGCCATCGCGGTGGGGTTTCGATCGACATGCCTTCTCCTCCGCTGCCGTCCCGCCTGAGCTTTTGCGTACGCTAGAAGAATGACGAAATTTCGTCAATCCTTCTGTTGAGCGTCAGGAGGCCGTCAGCTATGTTGATCGAACGCATCGCGCGCTTTTCCGCGTGCAATGCAGAAAAACTCAAGGAGACACAGGTGGCTGATATGAATACGCAGACGCCTTCGCACGACGCTTCGCGTGCGGCGCAACACGACGCTTACAGGCTGATCGGCGGCGCGGGCGAACGCGCACGTGCCGCAGGCCTCGTCAACGCGACCTGGTACAAATCCCCCGTGCCGCGCCCCGTGATGAAGCAATTGATGCAGCGCAGCGACGCGCGCGCGATTCGCGATACGGCGATCTGGTATGCGGCAATCGTCGCGAGCGGCATCGCCGCGTGGTTCGCGTGGCACGCGCATTCGCTATGGGCGATTCCCGCGTTCTGGCTGTACGGCACGCTTTATTGCAGCCCGGCCGATTCGCGCTGGCATGAATGCGGACACGGCACTGCATTCAAAACGCGCTGGATGAACGACGTGCTCTATCAGATCGCGTCGTTTCAGATCTTCCGGCGCGCCACCGTTTGGCGCTACAGTCACGCGCGCCACCATACCGACACGCTGATCGTCGGGCGCGACCCTGAAATCGCCGCGCAAAAGCCGACCGACTGGCTCGGGCTCGCCCTCGGCGTCTTCGCGATCAAGCACGTTTCGCACGAATTGCCGAAGATGATCGGCGCCGCATTCGGCCGCGTCGGCGCAGAAGAAAAGACTTTCGTGCCGGAGTCCGAATGGCCGAAAGTGATTCGCGAAGCGCGTATCAGCCTCTCAATCCATGCGGTCGTAATCGCCGCGTGCATCTATTTCCGTTCGGTGCTGCCGCTGCTTTATATCGGGCTGCCGAGTCTTTATGGCGGATGGCTCTATCTGTACTTCGGCTTGACGCAGCATGCGGGCATGCCCGAGAACGTGCTCGATCATCGGCGCAACTGCCGCACTGTGCGCATGAACCCCGTGTTCCGCTTTCTCTACTGGAACATGAACTATCACGTCGAGCATCACATGTTTCCGATGGTGCCGTTTCATGCATTGCCGCGTCTTCACGATGCCGTGAAGGCCGATATGCCGCCGCCTTACAGCAGCACGATTGCCGCTTACGCGGAAATCATTCCGGCGCTCGTGCGGCAAACGCGCGATCCGTCGTATTCGATTGCGAGGCCGGTGCCCGAAGCGGCCGCGCGCGCGTGAACCGATTCGACGGCGTACAGACCAAACCCGAGACCAACCACCGAACCTGAGAGACCAACCATGACGCAGTGGCTCGATGCAGCGGCATTCGACGATATCGAAGACGAAGACGTCATGCGCTTCGATCATGACGGGCGCACCTTCGCGATCTATCGGATCGAAGACAACATATTTGCAAGCGACGGCCTGTGCACGCACGAACACGTGCATCTGGCCGACGGCCTCGTGATGGGTCATGTCATCGAATGCCCAAAACACAACGGCCGTTTCGACGTGCGCGATGGCCGCCCGCTTTGCGCGCCGGTATGCGAAAAACTGCAGACGTATCCGGCGAAAGTCGAGGGCGGACGCATTTTCATCGGGATTTGAAGCCGAGGCCCGAAGCAATGACATCCGAACGTTTGATGGCCATCGTCGGCGCCGGGCATGTCGGCGGTCGCGCGGCGCAAACGCTGCGCGAGGCGGGCTGGAACGGCGCGATCGCGATGATCGGCGCCGAAACGCACTTGCCGTACGAGCGGCCGCCGCTGTCGAAAGGCTTGCTCACCGGCGAGCGCGAAGCGCTGCAATGCCAGTTGCGGCCTTCCGATGCATGGCGCGACGACAAGATCGATCATATCGTCGGCAACGTGCAATCGTTCGATCCGCACGCGCACACGCTGCGGATGAGCGATGGCCGCACGTTCGCGTATGAGGCGTTATTGCTGGCAACCGGCGGCCGCCCTCGCCGCCTGACGATACCCGGCGCCGGGATCGACGGCGTCATCGCGCTGCGCACGCTCGACGACGCGGCGACGATCGAGCGCCGTTTCGTACCCGCTGCGCGCATCGTACTGGTCGGCGGCGGCTTTATCGGACTCGAGGTCGCCGCATCGGCACGCAAGCGCGGCTGCGAAGTGACGGTGCTCGAAGGCGCGCCACGGCTATTGGGCCGCTGCGTGCCCGCATCGATCGCCGCACGCGTGCACGCGCTGCATGAGCAGAACGGTGTGCGGATTCACGTCAACACGATGCCCGCGTCGATCGATCGGCAAAGCGACGGCGCGCTTGCCGTGACATTGACGAACGGCAACCGGCTGACGGCCGACACGGTGATCGTCGGTATCGGTATCGAGCCGGCCGACGAGCTTGCGCGTGCAGCCGGCCTTGCGGTCAATCGCGGCATTGTCGTCGATGCGTCGCTCGAAACGTCGGCGCGCGGCGTGTTCGCCGCCGGCGACGTCGCGCTTTTTCCAAGCCGCTATACCGCACAGCTGATCCGTCAGGAAACGTGGCATAACGCCGAAACCCAGGCACGCGTCGCCGCGCGCAATATGCTCGGCGCCGCGGAGCCTTACCGCGCATTGCCATGGTTCTGGTCCGATCAGTTCGATCATCAGTTGCAGGTGGCGGGCGAACCGGCGCTCGGCATCCGTTCCACCACGCGCGCGCTCGGCGGCGATGCCGAAATTCATTTCCATTTCGACGTGAACCTGCGGCTGGTCGGTGCGAGCGGATATGGTCCGCTCGGCGGCCTGGCGCGAGAGATGAGACTCGCCCGCATGCTCGTCGATAGCGGCAATATGATTGCGCCCGAAACGCTCGCAGATAGCGAAGTAAAACTCAAAAGCCTTCTTTAAGCCGCGCGACTGCTTGCGCTCCTCGCACATCCCCGCCTGCGCATCCCTCAACACCCTTTGAGTTTGCCTGCTTTTGCCACGCGCGAATGCATGGCAGAATTGCGCCGACCGTAACCGCACTGCATATCCAGATCGGATATCCGGCTGTCGATCGCCAGCAAGCTTTCGAAGTCCTGCTACGGCGCTTTCGGCATCACGCTGTTCATCCGGATCGCGCTTTGATCTTCTCAAGCATGCGTTCCGCATCCTTATCACGCTGACCTCCATACTTAGAGGGATTCCGGAGCGTTCCTCGTGCAATGCGACCTTTTGTTTTGCTGCCTGACGAATGCGGCATCAAGGCCACGACGAGATATTGTGCAGAGAAAGAAACAAACCACGATCGTGCGCGCGAAGCTCAGTTGCAGGATCGGCGTGTGGCTAGGCAGCATACTTATGTCCATCTTTGCGATTTCAAGCCGCGCGCAGGATTCGGCTCCCGATGCGTCACCGGCCAGGCTGGACATCGCTGTCCAACACGTCGTGCTCGGCATCATCAGCTTCACGCACTGGCCGCAGCCGCGCACGCCGGTGCGTCTGTGCGCCGTCGGCGAGACACGGTTCTCGCTGGAAGGCATCGACAAACTTGCTTCGCCGTCGGGGCCGGCCATCGCGACCCGCACGGCATCGGCAAACGATCCCACCCTGGGCACCGCATGCGACGCGCTATACATCGGCACGTTGTCCGATGCCGAACGCCAGCAGGTCGATGGAAACCGTGCCGGACATCCGCTTCTTACGATCACCGAAAGCGACAGTACGTGCACGCTCGGCGCAATGTTTTGCCTCACGACCGATAAAAATCGCGTGGCGTTCGATATGAACCTCGACAGCGTGGCGCGCAGCGGCATCCGCGTGAGCCCGAAAGTGCTTGAACTCGCGCACAAACGGAGCACGCCATGAAGCGCATCGTGCGACGCCTGGCCCGGCGGCGCAGCCACGTGCGCGCGCACAACGCCGTCACGCAACGCCCTTCGCTCGAACGCGTGTTGCGCCGAACCTATGTACGCCTCGCGTTTTCCGCGGTTTCGCTTGCGGCCGTATGCCTCGTGCTGGTCTCATGGACCGTGCTGCGCGCCTACGCGAACGACAATCTGATGCTGCTCGCACGCTCGATCGCGTATACGGTCGAGGCCGCCGTCGTATTCAACGATGCGCCCGCCGCTGAAGATGCGATTGCGCAAATTGCGGGCAATGAAGATGTCGCCGAAGTGCGGGTGATCGACAGTCACGGCGCCACGTTTGCGTTCTGGGAACACACGGGCGACGGGCCGCTGTCGCGCAGCGTGCACCGCATTGCGGACCTTGCGCTGCCCGGCGGCGCGGTCGTTCCGGTCATACACAACGGCAAGGTGCTCGCGAAGATTCGCGTGCGCGGACGCGGACACCAGTTCGCGATCTTTCTGATCGGCGGCATCGGCGGCGTGCTGGCATGTCTTCTTATCATTATCGGCGCCGGTACGCTGATCGCCCGGCACATGCATCGCGACATCGTCGAACCGTTGCGCGCGCTCGCGGAAGTGGCGCACGCGGTACGCCGCGACCGCGCCTTCGATCGCCGCGTGGCCGCCACGCCGATCCGGGAACTGCAGGAACTCGGAGACGACTTCAACGCCTTGCTCGACGAATTCGAGGGCTGGCAGCATTCGTTACGCGAGCAGAATGCGACGCTCAGTCACCGGGCGAATCACGATCCGCTGACCGGCTTGCCGAACCGCACGCACTTCGAGGCGCGGCTCGAACAGACGATTCGCGACGCGCGCGTGCTGGGCACGGCCGTCGGCGTGCTGTACATCGACAGCGACCGCTTCAAGGAAATCAACGACACCTTGGGCCACGACGCCGGCGACGCGGTGCTCGTCACGATCGCATCGCGATTACGTGCAACGCTGCGCAAGGACGATCTCGTGGCGCGCCTCGGCGGCGACGAATTCGCGGCGCTCTTGCCGGCACTCGACGACGAAGACGACGCGATCGGCATTGCGCAGGCCTTAAGCGAATCGATGCTCGAGCCGATAACCTTACCAGGCGGACATCAGGTCACCACGTCGGTCAGCATCGGCATCGCGATGTTTCCTTCGCATGCGCACGACGTCGCCAGCCTGCTGCGCACCGCGGATACCGCGATGTACGAAGCCAAACGCACCGGAGAACGTGCATGGCAGATGGCACGCTGACCCGTCACACACGCAAATGGGGATTGAAGTGGAATGCTCGGTTGGAAAAACAGGAAATAAAAGCAGGGTCTTAACGAAGTGGTATTTGCCGGCACTTGTCGCAGCGAGTTTTTTGCTGATGCTGACGCTGCTGGCCGGATGCCAGAGCGCGCCGCCTAAACATGGCTTGACTGCCGCACAGATCGCGGCACTCAAGCAAGCAGGCTTTCACGAAACCGACGACGGCTGGGAGTTTGGCATCAGTGACAAGGTTCTGTTCGAGACCGACAAGTTCGAACTGCAACCGGCCGCGCAGGAAGTCATCACGCGTGTGGCGTCGACGCTGATCAAGGTCGGCATTTCAACGGTGCGCGTCTACGGTTACACCGATTCGACCGGCAGCGATGCGCATAACGAACTGCTGTCGCAACAGAGAGCGAAGGCCGTGGCCGATGCGCTTGTCGTAGCCGGCATGGCGCGCGATGGGCTCACCGCGATCGGGGCGGGCAAGTCGCATCCGGTTGCCGACAACAATACCGCAGAAGGCCGCGCGCAGAATCGCCGCGTCGCGATCGTTATTTCGTCGCAATAAGGCGATTACGTTTCATGCCGACGCGTGCAGCTTACGCATCGGCATCGACGCCGGCCTTGGCGCTGCAAATCGGCACCCTATTGAGCAGACGGCGTTGCCGAACTCTGCCCGTCCGCCGTTATCGCGCCAACCAGATCCGCGCAAGCCTGATCGCGCCAGCGTGTCGCCGTCACGCGGCTATGGCGATCGAACCGGATCTGGAACTGACAGACCATCGTCTGATCGCCATGTCGAAGATGAAGCAGATAGTTCCATTCGCGAACATGGAACACCGCTTCGTTGAAATGCGGCGGCCCAATCAGTTCATAGATCTGGCTTTTCGTTTGACCCGTCGCGACCCTACGCAGATTGTCCAAATTGGGAAACGAGCCCTCTTTCGTCCACGCCCGATCCGGATCGGGAAACGAACCGTCGGTCGGCGGATAAAAAAGACAGCCCGACAGGCTAAGGACGCTAGCGAGCGCGAGAGTAGTCGCCAATATCGATTTGATCTTCATGTTTCGTTTGAGCCTTAAGGCAAAAAGCGTTGTGTCGGAAACAGGCAGCGCTCGGGCCGTATTCACCTGCACGAGGTCTGCCCCGCAACAGCGACGAAGCGCAATCAGACGCGCCTGCCATTACCACTGATACCCCGCGGCCACCGCCCCACCGTAGGTGCCGCGACTGTTGGTGGACACCGCCGCCTTGTAGATCCAGTGGTTGTTCTCCGAGATGGTCGAAACGCCAAGCGCCTGACCGGTTTGTCCGCGATACACGCTGCCTCCGAGCGACACCATGCTCATACCCGGTCCGGACGGCTGCGGCAACGCGGCAACGGCCATCGCGGCGGCAGTGCCGCCATCCGCATCGCGCCGGTCGGTGTCAATCTGGTTGCGCAGGCCCGCGACCTGGCTGTCCGTGTAGCCGTTCGCCTGCTGCAGCGTCTGATTGAGCTGCTGCACGTTGACGGCATCCGTGGGCGCCGTGCCGGCCGCAACGTTGATCACCTGCCGCGAGTTCGTCGCGCTCCCCACCGAGACGACGTCGTTGCGGCCGCCATCGTTACTGTTGCTGCCGATCGCGACCGACCCGTTACCCGACGACGTCGCACCGGTACCGACCGCAGTCGAATTGCTGCCGCTCGATTGCGAGTTGTTGCCGACCGCCGTGCTGCCCGCGCCGGTTGCGGAAGAACCCGTTCCGCCCGCGGAAGAGTTCGAGCCCGTCGACGAAGGCGCCGTCGATCCGCCGCTGCCCGTCGGGTTCGTCGAGAAGCCGCCACCGCCGCCCGTGCTGTTCGTGTTGTTGATCAGCTGCGTGAGCTGGTTGGCCACCGCATTGAGCTGCGAGACGTTGACCGCATCGGTGCCCGCCATGCCCGGTGCTAAACCGGTGATTTGCCGGTTACCGAGGTTGACCTCGCCGACCGACGATTGCGGCGTGCTCAAGCCGTAAGCGATGTAGTTCGTCAATGCGCCGACCGTTGTCTGCGAGCCGGCGCCGATTGCGACGCTGTTCGCAAAGCTCGCGTTCGCGCCCGCGCCGATCGCGACGGCATCGACCGCGCTGCTGCTCGATCCCGAACCGATCGCAATGCCGCCCACGTTCGTCACGCTCGAATTCGCACCTTGCGCAATCGCCTCCGCGGCATTCGCGTTTGCATTCGCACCCAATGCGATCGCATCGACCTGCCCCGAGTTCGCCAGCTGACCGATCGCCACACCGCCCGGCGCGAGCTGCTGGACCTTCGCGCCATTGCCGATACCGACACCGTTATCGCCATTGACCACCGTGTCCGGACCGACCGCGATCGATTCCGCGCCGACGGCTAACGAATCGATTGCCGCGGAGTTCGCGTGGAAGTATTTCTGCGACGTCACCGCAAACGACGAAAGCGAATTGGCGAGCTGCTCGACCGTCACCGCATCGTGTTGCGAAGTACCGTCGGCCACGTTCGTGAGTTGCCGGAACGTGTTGCCGGCTGCGCTGCCGAACGAAACCGCACCGAGCAGCGTGCCGTTGGCCGTGTTGAACGGCACGGACGACGTGCCGATCGTGATATTGCCTATTCCGGGCGCGATCGCGCGATCCGATACGGATCCCGAACCAATCGCGACGCCGGTTTGAACCGTGACGTTCGACTGGGCGCCGAGCGCCAGCGAGTTGTCCGCCTGTGACTGCGCGCCATTGCCGGCCGCGAGGCTGCTTACGCCGGCCGAAATCGCGGCGGGTCCGATCGCCACGCTGTCGGTGCCTTGCGCCTGGCTATCCGCTAACGTGGAGTTCGCGTGGAAGTATTTGATGCCCACGCCGTTATTCACGATGTCGTCGACCTCGTTCGAAACGTTCGTCACGTTCTGGTTTGTCGCGAACAACTGTGAACCGTTGACGGCATCGGTACTTGTTGCGTTGACCGCACCGTCCGCCACGTTCGTGATGGTGTTCGGACCGGCGCCTGCGTGATTGGCACTGAATGCGCCAGTGCCGCCGTTGGCCGTCGGGTCCCATAACAGCGCATCCTGCGTCACCTGATTCACCTGCGAAGAGACGGCTTGCAACTGGCTCACATTGACGGCATCGGTTGCGGCCGCGCCCGCTGCGACGTTGGTGATGCGCCGCTCATTGCCTGCGGAACCGACGGACACTTCGCCAACCGGCGTTGCGCCGGCAATTGCGCCGGTGCCGGGATTGAAGGCGGGCGTAGCCAGATTGGCCGTCGTCGTCGCATTGGCGCCGAGCGCGACCGAGTTGATCGCGCTTGCGACCGCATTCGAGCCGATGGCCACACCTTGCGTGGCGCCGGCCTGCACCACCGCGGTATCGCCGATCGCGACGGACCCCGCGTTGTTGGCCTGCGACGTATTGCCGAGCGCGACCGAACCCTGGCCCACTGCGACGTCGCTGTTGCCAATCGCGACCGCACCGTTGGCCTCGTTTGCGGCGGTGGCCGTCGCGCTGCCGTCGCTGTTGGCGATATTGTTCGCACCGCCGACGAACGCGCCGTTGCCGCTCGCGAAGCTCGGATCGCCGAGCGCGACCGCGCCGTTACCGAACGCGGCATTCGATGTGCCGATTGCCAGCGCGCCGTCACCGGTCGCAGTGCTGGCGCGCCCGATCGCAACCGCGCCGCTCGTGGCAGTCGCGGAATTGGCCAGATTGCCGAAGCCCACGGAGACGTTCGCGCCGGTCGCACCGGTCTGTGCCGCATCGCCGAAAGCGATCGACGTGGCGCCGCCCGTGACGGCGTTAAAGCCGATGGCGATCGCGTTCGATTGCGCGGCAATCGCGCTCGACCCGATGGCGATCGTCCGGGCTGCAGTGGCTTGCGCCGGATTGCCGAGCGGGCCGCCGCCGCCGCTACCGATCGCGATGGCGTCACCGGTCGACGCGACCGCGCCTGGCGAACCTGCGGGCCCCGACCCGATGGCGATCGCATACGAGTTGCTCGACGATGCCGCCTGGCCGATCGCGATCGAGTTCAGAAAGAGCGCGGAAGCACTCCCACCGATGGCCACCGCCCCGAACGAGTTAGTGGCAGCCGACGCACCGATTGCGACCTGGCTTAAACCGTTGTTCTGATTCGCCGCGCCATTGCCGATCGCCACGCTGTTCACCCCGACTGACGCCGCCGCCGGCCCGATCGCGATCGAATTGGCGCCGGTCGCGCCGTCATTGGCGAAGTTCGTCTGCTGCGTGCCGCCATCGTTGACGCTCAGGTAGTGGGCCGTTTCAGCCGCAATGGTGTTGCTGAGATTGGTCACCGCCGTATTGGTCGCGAACAGCTGCGAGCCGTTCACGGCGTCCGTCGACGTGGCCGAGAGCACGCCTGCGCCGACATTCTGGATCTGCCGCTCGGCGCCCGGGCTGCCCACCGAGACCACGCTGGTGCCGGCGGTGCCGGCGGCCGGCGTCGCGCTGCCGGTAATCACGAAGTTGCCCGTGTGCGCAGCCGCGGTCTGCGAGCCCGAGCCCAGCGCCACGTCGCCGGCGGCGGCAGTGGCGTTTGCTGCGTCGCCGATGGCGACGTTGCCGGCCTGGCCCGCCGCGCCTGCGACCGACGCATTGCCGAGCGCCACGGAACCCTGCCCCACCGCGACGTTGCCGTTACCGATCGCGACCGCGCCATTCGCCGCATTCGCAGCCGTGGCGGTTGCCGTGCCATCGCTATTGGCGATGTTGTTCGCGCCGCCGGCGAAGGCGCCTGTGCCGCTCACGAAGTTCGGATCACCGAGCGCGACGGCGCCGTTCCCGACCGCGACGTTACCCGCACCGATCGACACGGCCGCGCCGCCCGATGCCGATGCGTTCTGACCGATCGCCACCGCGCTGGCCGAACCCGCAACCGAGCGGTCGCCGACCGCGACGCTTGAGGTGCCGGTCGTGTGCGCATTGATGCCGACCGCCGTCGAATTGTCGCCTGCCGCTATGGCGCCCGGCCCGAGTGCGGCGGCGGAAACGCCGGTGGACTGCGCGAGATTGCCGAGCGCCACGCCGAACTGCTGGGTCGCCACCGACGACACGCCGAATGCGATCGACGACACGCCGCTTGCCGCGCTGGAAAGCCCCATTGCAACGGCCTGATCGGCGGAGGCGAGCGACGCTTCGCCAAACGCGATCGATGCATTGCCGGTTGCCTGCGTGCCCGAGCCGGGAACGCCGGCCGTGCCGCCCACCCCGATCGCGATCGCGCCCGTGTTGCTGGCGCCGCTATTGACGCCGATCGCGACCGCCGACGCGCCGCTCGACACCGCGCCGCTACCCAAGGCGACCCCGGCGTCCGCGCCGGTCCGCACCTGCGACTGATTGCCGATCGCCACAGACCCGACGCCCGCAGCCGACGCCTGAAAACCGATCGCCGCCGCTTGCGCCTGCGAAGCGTTTGCGGACTGGCCAAGCGCGACGGCGCCCGTACCAGTACTCTGCGCCGACGTCCCAATCGCTATCGCATTGGCCGTGTTGGCCGCCGACGCGCCGTCGCCCTCCGCAATCGACGAATTTCCCGCGGCGCTCGCCCCTGCCCCAATCGCGATAGCGCGAATCCCCGAGGCATTGGGCGCGGCCACCGCAACCGGCGTCGCCGCGCCGCCCTCGGCGGTCGGATCTGCGCTACCGAGCGCAACGGAGCCGGCACCCGATGCCTGCGCCGCGGCGCCTAACGCCGTCGCCCCTGCGCCGGCTGCCTTGGCGGCCTGACCCAGAGCCGAACTTTGCGCACCGGTCGCAACGGTTTGCCGGCCGATTGCAACCGAGTTGGTACCGGTTGAAGTAGCGGCGTCGCCGACCGCCACGCCGAAGTTGTTGGCGGTCGCACCGCTCCCCGCCCCAATCGCAATGGAAAAGGAACCGCATGTCGCCGCGGCGGAACTGCCGCTGCCCGTCGCCGAGCTGGTATTGATCGCATCCAGTTGAACGCATGTTCCCGCAAACGCGGCTGGCGAAACCGACACACAGCCAGCGACGACCAGCCAGCGGACCCGCGGCGACCGCCTCATCCGGTCAATGTCGGATACCGCGACAAAAGCGCCACGCGCCTTGTTATAGATAGTGCGACACACTTTGTTCATGTTGTTCCCTCTTCGCCAGACAGAAAGTCAACTTCGGCGCCGGCGACACGTCGGTCGCTCAGCACCTGAGAACGGCAAGGGATGCCCGCATTCGATATGACAACCATCGCGCCGCACGCGTCTCATTCGGCTTCGCGTGAAAATCGCATAGACGTGACAAGTCGCCACGTAAAGCGCTACGCGGTGCCGCTCTGATATACGGTTAACGCCAATAGCTGTCCGATGCCGGGCGATCCGGTGGACAATCACTCGTCTCTTTTTCAGGTAATCATTGCTGGCATTCCTATCACTGGATTTCAAACAGCTGGTCGACTGCTTTAAATCTTCAGGCCGAACATGGCCATTCCATTTGGCGCGAATAGCCAAATAGCGTGCTCAAGCAGCGAAGCTTTAGGTAGGTATGCAATAGCCGGGCGAATGTCCGGCTGGATGAGGCTTATGAAGGGCCGTCCTGTCTCGATATGCAAGCGACTGCGGCTTGTAGAATGAATAGCCGACAAGGCGAATAGTCTGGACGCCTGCCGATCCCCGGCCCGCTTCGAGTGCTCATGGTTACCGTTTCCTCTTCAGGCCGTCTTTACGCGGCCATTAGATGTGGACATGCGCGTTGCACGACAGCGCGCGTGGCACGCTCATGCAACACCTCTCTCTTTCGGCAACAGCTCGAGCACGTTCAGCCAGGGGTCTCGTCATTTTGTGAATGACGTGATCACCGCACAGCGCTTGTATACGAATGCAAGATTTAGTGCTCTCAGGAACTCTCGCATAAGCAAACTTTTTTGTCTACAGAGAGTTTGCATATATCGCAATAAGATCCGGACAAGTGCGGCGCACTAATGGATACAACGCTTCGGCAAGTCTGTTTATGAACCAATTCTATAAAGGATCGCCGAAATGTCACATATACGTGACACACCCGACAATATTGAAAGAAACGCGAAAATCTACGCTGGCACCAGGTCACAGCACGATATCCGCTTTAAAAAACCAGGGACCCACATTGATAATCACACACGACTTCAATAGATACGAATAAGCCGCATATCTGTTTAATTACGCAAATCATATACCTGACCTCATAACGCATTTCCATCATCAAAAAGAGAATACTCCTCTTTAAAAAACGTATCGAACCGGATTTAACTACAGGTCGAACGCCACATATGCCTGGGACCATGCCTCGACTCGGCCTAACCCCGCCCGGGCGTCTTTGCCGGATATCGCGCGACAGTTTTTTACACGGCGAAAAGAGTCGCGTGTTAAAAGTTTGCATCACTGACTTTAACCGTATCCGAGATCGTCGAATTCCGGTATGGCGAGATTACGTGGAACTACCACGACGGCAATCTGCTGTTTGCCGATGCGTGGCGTACGGCCTGAGCGGGATCGGCGATGCCAGTACAGTGCACTTTCAGGCTGAACAGTCAGCGGACGTCGACGCTTTGGTGTTCGGGGTTGGGTGGGGTGACCGCGTATTCGGGGCAGCAGGATGGTCGTGATAACCCGAAGGCGGTAGCAATCCCCAAGATCGGACCTCTGCCACCGGGAAAATACTATCTGCTTGACCGACATTCAGGCGGGCGTTTGGGATGGCTCTATGATCTGGTCACATCAGCAAATATCGGCACGACCGACCGATCGAGATGGGTCATGCTCTGGAATGAACGGACGGGCGACACGACCTATATCAACGGAGTCAAGCGCGGCGCTTTCCGTCTGCATGCTGCTGGCTCCCGAGGAGTTAGCGAAGGCTGCATCACTGTCGGAACGCAGGACGAATTTGATAGGCTCGAACGTCACATTCGCTCGCGACCTCCCGACATTCCTGTTCCAGGTACAACCGACAAAGCATACGGAACAGTGGTGGTCCAATGAAAATAGCGCTGCGCATCTTCGCCTACATCGCATCGACCTATTTCATCGGAGGGACAATCGCGAATACTTATCTCAACTGGCCGATGGACATGCCGGATTGGCTTCATGCCTCGGTCATGTTTGCGATTCGCGTCACGGGACTTGGGGGTTATACAACGCCGACCATGCTGAACTTTGGGCAATGGCGATCATCGCCTGCATCTCGTGGACGCTCACCGGCCTCGCGTTATGGCTCCTCGCACGCGCGGCACACCGCTTGGCGAAGCGTCGCAAAACCTGACGCAACCACCCAACACATCGCTTGGTAAGCGTGCCTTCTTCCGTTATGCTTTCTCTCACTTTCAACGTTGTCAGCAAGCGAAATCAAACAGATTCCCACGGAACGAAGCACGGAAGCCGGTGAGAAACCGGCGCGGTCGCGCCACTGTATCTGTCTTAACGCAGCGCATGCTTAAAGCGCCATTGAGCCAGGAGCCAGACCTGCCTTCGTTCCTGTATCGGACCAACCCGGGGCGCGCAACCCCACGGAGCCGCAACATGAACTTCATTGCCCAACATCGTCGGCCTCGAGCGTCGGCCGACATAACAAGCAGCATTTCAATCAGCCCGCCCGGTTGAGCTGAGCACAAGTCCCCACATAGAACGAATACGCACACCTCCATGCCCGCGCGCCACTGTGCACGGGCATGGTCGAACTCGTCCTTGTCGCACATCTCGTTGCTCAACTTGCTCTTCTTCAATATGAACCGATTGATCTGCTGCTCGCTCGTCGGCGCATCGCTTGCAATATCAGGCGCAAACTCGAATGCGCAAAGCATGACGCTTTACGGTGAACTCGACACCGGCCTCGCCTATGTCAGCAACGTCAATGGACACACGCAATATCTCGCAACGTCAGGGTTGATCGACGGTAGCTTCCTCGGCGTCCAGGGCACCGAAGAACTCGGCGAAGGCACCCAGGCGCTGTTTCGTCTCGAGCGTGGCTTTTCGGTGACGTCCGGTGAAGACATCAACGATCACCCCGCCTATGTCGGCCTTCAATCGGACAGGCTCGGCACCTTGACGCTGGGCCACCAGTACGACCTCATCCACGATTACTTCCAGACGTTCACGCTTACCGGCGGAACCGGCGGCACCGCGTTCGCGCATCCTTTCGATAACGACAACGCCAACAATTCATATCTCGCGGCCAACGCCATCAAATACGCGAGTGCCTCATACGGCGGGTTCACGTTCGGCGGCATGTACGCGTTTTCGAATACCGCGGGACGCTTCGCTGAAAATCGTGCCTACGGTATCGCGACCAACTATGCCCATGGTCCATTCAGTGCCGGCGTCGCGTGGATGCACAACAACGGACGCGGCTTCAACGACATCGGTGCCTTCGAACCGGCTGCCCTGCCGGGCAGCGGCGGCACGTCCCCGCCCGCGCCGCCCGTCGACGCAAGCGCGCAGAAGCAGGACATCATTGCCGCGGGCGCCAACTATGTGATCGGCGACATCACGCTCGCGGGCGCATGGTCGCGCTCGATCTACACAGGCGTCGCCGATATCGACAGCGGCGCCGCCTTGCCGTCCGTCGCGTTCAGCAACTACGAGATCAGCGCGGTCTGGCTCGCCACGCCCACACTGGTACTGGCCGGCATGTACGTGTATTCGAATGCATCGTCGCAACACTGGCATCAGGGCGCGCTGCAAGCCGACTATCAGTTGTCCAAGCGCACGGACGTCTATGTGGAAGCGGTCTATCAGCGTGCCTCGGCCGGCACACTCGCGGTGATCAACTCAATCGATCCATCGGGCGGCCGCAATCAGCTGCTTGTCGCGACAGGCATCCGCCACCGGTTCTGAACGATGAACGAAGTCCAACCGGCCACTTACCTATATTGAAGGCGTTGCATCGTAACCTCTGATTCGATAGATCACGAGATACAGGTCAAAATCCTGATAGGGATAACGCGTCACTATAAAGCGATTTGAAAGAAATCAAAGCGCTTAGCGTTGTCCTTGGCGCCGCCCTGCGCCGACGCGCGGACGTCACGATTCCTCCGCGTTACCGTCAAGCGCGACGCTTTCCCGTCGCGCTAAACCCGCGTCTGGCGCTTTGCGCCGTGCATTGCGTGCTTGATACCCCGATCTCCGGACCTTACCGCGCCCCATCCGGCACCGCGCTCCCATTACGCCGCGTTACACGAAATCTGTGTCTTCCTGATCTGAGCGGTTAAAGTGATGGGTCATTGCCGATCCCGAACGGATTGCTAGCCAATCGTAAGGTGTGCGTGCCGTACATCACGTCATCCTATGCATTTCGCGTTCGGGCCGGCACATTATTCGAAAGCTCGTTTTAATTCTCGATCCTGGTTGGACGGGGTGCTCCTTCGGAACGGGAAAACCAATCGATGAGAACGCGTATGCAGCATAGCTATCCGCCCGGCGTCGGCCGAACCATCACGGCGCCCGCCCCGCGGCTCGGCCGGCGGTCACAGCCGTGGCCACGGTCGCCGTCGCGGTCACGCTCAAAAACAATACGCGCGAGGTAGCCATGAACGCTGTGACGACCCCACAACAGAAGCCCCGGCGCCGCGGTCCGCTGATCATCGCGGTCATCGTGGTCGTGCTGATTGCCTTCGCGGTGCTGCACGTGCTGCGCGGCAAAAAGCCGGTGCGCGCGGCGGCCCCGCAAGTCGTAACCGTCGCAACGGCCACGGTAGGTTCGATGCCGGAAACGCTGAGCGCGCTCGGCACGATTACGCCGATCGCAACCGTCACTGTGCTGCCGCAATTGAGCGGCTATCTGACCGCCGTCGGTTATCGCGAGGGCCAGGATGTCGAAAAAGGCCAGTTTCTCGCGCAAATCGATCCGCGCCAGTTCGAAATCAGCAAGCAGCAAGCTCAGGCGCAACTCGCAAAGGACAACGCCTCGCTCGCGCAAGCCCGCGCCGACCTCGCGCGCTTCACACAACTGAACGAGCACAAGTCCATTGCCGAGCAGACTTACGTCGATCAGCAATTCCTCGTGCAACAGGACGAGGCCGCGGTCAAGGCGGACCTTGCGAACATCGCGCAGTTCGATCTCGATCTCATCTACTGCCATATCACCGCGCCGATCTCGGGCCGCATCGGCCTGCGCCTGATCGATCCGGGCAACTACGTCACCGCGTCGAGCCAGCCCGGCATTGCCGTGATTACGCAGATGAAACCAACCACGGTCGAATTCACCGTGCCGCAAAATTCGCTCGACCATGTGCTGCGTCGCTTCAATACCGGCGCGAAGCTGCCCGTCACGGTCTTTAGCAGCGACAACTCGAAGCAGCTCGCAACGGGCCAGCTCTACACCATCAACAACCAGATGGCGACCGCCACCGGCACGGTCACGCTGCGCGCGAGCCTGCCGAACGACGACGAGGCGCTCTTCCCCAACGAATTCGTCAATGTGACGCTGCTCGTCGACACACTGCAGAACGCCGTGCTCGTGCCGACCTCGGCGGTGCAGACCGGCGCACCTGGCGACTACGTCTACGTCGTGAATGCCAACAACACCGTGTCGGTGCGCAAGGTCGCGATCGGGCCGACCAACGGCGCGTACACCGCGATCACGTCGGGGCTGACCGCGGGCCAGCGCGTCGTGACCGATGGGCTCGACCGCTTGTCGGATGGCGCGCATATCAGGCCGGGCGCCGCACGCGCGGCACCGGCAAGCGGCGCCAGCGCGGCGCCGGCCGCATCGGACGCAAACGCGGAAGCGCAGGATTCGTGAGGCGCCGATGACTGACCGACGAGCGACCGGCAAGTCCGGCAAGAGACCGACACGCACTCCACAAGCCGGCCATAAGCCGCCCCTCCAGCGCCGATGAATTTCTCCCGCCTCTTTATCCTGAGACCGGTGGCGACGTCGCTGCTGATGATCGCGCTCGTGCTGATCGGCCTTGTCGCGATGAAGTTCCTGCCGGTCTCGTCGCTGCCGTCGGTCGACTATCCGACGATCCAGGTGCAGACCTTCTACCCCGGCGCGAGCCCGCACGTGATGGCGACCACGGTGACCGCGCCGCTCGAAGTGCAGCTCGGCCAGATACCGGGCCTGCAGCAGATGATCTCGTACAGCTCCGAAGGCGCGTCGATCATCACGCTGCAGTTCGATCTGTCGCTGAACCTCGACGTCGCGCAGCAGAACGTGCAGCAGGCCATTAACGCGGCCAACAGTTTCCTGCCCGCCGGCCTGCCCGCGCCGCCCACGTACGCCAAGGTCAATCCCGCGGACCAGCCGATCCTTACGCTCGCGCTGACGTCGAAGTCGATGTCGCTCACGCAGTTGCAGGACGTTGCGAACAATCGCCTCGCGACCAAAATTTCCGAAGTGCAGGGTGTCGGTCTTGTCACCACCGCAGGCGGCAATGTGCCGGCCGTGCGGGTCGAAGCCGATCCGCAGAAACTCGCGGGATACGGCCTCAATATCGACGACCTGCGCACGCTGCTCGCGAACATCAACGTGAGCCAGCCGAAAGGCAATTTCGACGGCCCCGAGCTCGATTACACGATCAACGGCAACGATCAGATTGTCGACCCCGAGGACTATATGAACTCGGTGATCGCGTATCAGAACGGCGCGCCCGTCTATCTGCGCGACGTCGCGCGCGCAAGCCAGGCGCCGCAGGACGTCGAGCGCGGCGCGTGGTTCAACAAGACGCCGGCGATCGTCATCAACGTGCAGCGCCAGCCCGGCGCGAACGTGATCCGCACGGTCAACCAGATCATGCAGCAGTTGCCGAAGCTCGAATCGACGCTGCCGGCCGGCATGAAGGTAACCGTGGTTGCGGACAGCACCGGTGTGATCCGCTCGTCGGTACGCGATGCGGCGTTCGAACTGATTCTCGCGATCGTGCTGGTCGTCGCGGTGATCTTCGTGTTCCTGCGCAACGTGCCCGCCACGATCATCCCGAGCATCTCCGTGCCGGTCTCGCTGATCGGCACGCTCGCGGTGATGTACCAGCTCAACTACTCGATCGACAATCTGTCGCTGATGGCGCTGATCATCGCAACCGGTTTCGTCGTCGACGACTCGATCGTGATGATCGAGAATATCGTGCGTTACCTCGAAGAAGGCATGGGTCCGCTCGAGGCGGCCTTGAAGGGCGCCGGCCAAATCGGCTTTACGATTCTGTCGCTCACGGTGTCGCTGATCGCAGTGCTGATTCCGCTGCTGTTTATGGGCGGCGTGATCGGCCGGCTCTTCAGCGAGTTCGCCATTACGCTTGCCGTGACGATCGTGCTGTCGGCCGTCGTCTCGCTGACGGTCGTGCCGATGATGTGCGCGCGTATTCTGCGCGCCCAGGCCGAACGGCATCCGAGCCGCTTCGAGCGCATCAGCGAAGGGCTCTTCGACAAAACGCTCGCGGCGTACGAGCGCGGCCTGCGTTGGGTGCTCGACCATCAGACGCTGACGCTGTTCGTCGCGCTCGGCACCGTGGCACTCACGCTGATTCTCTACATCGTCATACCGAAAGGTCTGTTCCCGGTGCAGGACGTCGGCGTCCTGCAAGGCATCAGCGTCGCCGACAACTCGGTGTCGTACTCGACGATGGTCAAACGGCAAAACGACCTCGCGCAGGCAATCCTCAAGGATCCGGACGTCGTGTCGCTCACGTCTTACGTCGGCATCGACGGCACGAATACGACACTGAACAACGGGCGCTTTCTGATCAACCTGCGCCCGCGCGACGACCGTTCGCTGACGGCCGAGGAAATCGGCCGGCGCATTCAGGAGGAAACGGAGAAAGTGCCGGGCATCCGGCTCTATCTGCAGCCCGAGCAGGATCTGACGCTCGATACGACCGTCACGAAAAACCAGTACAACTTCGTGCTGCGCGGTCCGAACGAGCAGGCGTTCCAGCAATACGTGCCCGCGCTCATCGATCGCATGAAGAAGATTCCGTCGATCAGCGACGTGACAAGCGACCTCAACGTGGACGGCCTCGGCATTTACGTCGACGTGAACCGTCAGCTCGCGGCGCGCTACGGCATCACCGCGGCGACGATCGACAACGCGCTTTACGATGCGCTCGGCCAGCGCATCGTATCGACGATCTTCCAGCAGTCGGACCAGTACCGCGTCATTCTGGTGGCCAAGCCCGAAGCGTTGGCCGACGTGCAATCGCTCGGCAACCTCTATCTGCCGAGCCAGACGGGCAGCAGCGGCCAGGTGCAGCTATCGGGCATCGCGAAGCTGCACATCGTGCGCACGCCGCTGGTGGTGAGCCACCTCGCGCAATTCCCGTCCGTGACGATCTCGTTCAATCTCGCGAAGGATGCCTCGCTGAGCGCCGCCGTGCGTGCGATTCGCGACGCGGAGACTGCCGTGAATCTGCCACCGTCGATCACGTCGACGTTCCAGGGCGCGGCGCAAGCGTTCGAAGATTCGCTTTCGAGCGAGGTCTATCTGCTGATCGCCGCGCTGGCGGCCGTGTATATCGTGCTCGGCGTGCTGTACGAAAGCTATATCCATCCGGTGACGATTCTGTCCACGCTGCCGTCGGCCGGCATCGGCGCGCTGCTCGCGCTGATGATCGCGGGCAGCGACCTCGACGTGATCGGCATTATCGGCATCGTGCTGCTGATCGGCATCGTGAAGAAAAACGCGATCATGATGGTCGACTTCGCGCTCGAAGCCGAACGCGTGCACGGCAAATCGCCGCGCGAAGCGATTTTCGAGGCGTCGCTGCTGCGCTTCCGCCCGATCCTGATGACCACGCTCGCCGCGATGCTCGGCGCCCTGCCGATGCTGCTCGGCACCGGCACGGGCTCCGAACTGCGCCGGCCGCTCGGCCTCGCGATTATCGGCGGTTTGACGTTAAGCCAGGTGCTCACGCTATTCACGACGCCCGTCATCTATCTGTTCTTCGACCGGCTCGCGCGGCGCTTCTCGCGCAAGCGCCGCGAGCGCGATGAAGGCGGCGCGCAGCGGGGCGCGCCGTGAATATTTCGGCGCTGTTTATCCGGCGGCCTGTCGCGACCAGTCTGTTAGCGGTTGCGATTCTGCTGGCGGGTTTTCTCGCGTATTTCCAGCTGCCGGTCGCGCCGCTGCCGAATGTCGCTTACCCGGTAATCGTCGTGCAGGCGCAGATGGCCGGCGCCAGCCCCGAGACGATGGCCTCGACCGTTGCCGAACCGCTCGAGCGCCGGCTCGGCACGATCGCCGACGTCGCCGAACTGACGTCGACGAGCTATGTCGGCACCTCGATGATCGTCGTCGTGTTCGGCCTGAATCGCGATATCAACGGCGCCGCGCGCGATGTCGAAGCAGCGATCCAGGCCGCGCGCGCGGATCTGCCGACCACCTTGCGTGCCAATCCAACCTACCGCCAGTACAACCCCGCGAGCGCGCCGGTCATGGTGCTCGCGCTGACGTCGGATACGCTCACCAAAGCGCAGCTCTACGATTCCGCCGACTCGGTGATTCAGCAGCAGTTATCGCAAGTGGACGGCGTCGGCCAGATCACGCTCGGCGGCGGCGCCCTGCCTTCGGTGCGCGTCGAACTGCAGCCGGGCAAGCTCAATAGCTACGGCATCGGCCTCGAGGACGTGCGCGCCGCCGTCAGCGCTGCCAACGCCGATAGCGCAAAAGGTCATATCGACCAGAAAGGCCAGCGCTTCGAGATCCTGTCGAACGACCAGATCAGCAACGCGGCGCCCTATCGCGACATCGTGATTGCTTACCGGCAAGGCGCGCCCGTTCTTTTACGCGATGTCGCGAGCGTGATCGATTCGAACGAGAACATCCGTAACGCGGGTCTTTATAACGGCAAATCCGCGGTGCTCGTGATCGTCTATCCGCTGCCGGGCAGCAATGTCGTGAAGACGGTCAGCCAGATCCAGGCACGGCTGCCCGCCATCGAAGCGGCGATGCCGAGTTCGATTCATATCAATGTCGCGATCGACCGCTCGGAGTCGGTGCGCGCATCGACCTCCGATACCGAGCGCACGCTGTTTATCGCGGTACTGCTCGTGGTGGGCGTGGTCTTCATCTTCCTGCTGTCGCCGCGCGCAACGCTGATTCCCGCCGTCGCGCTGCCGCTTTCGATTGTCGGCACGTTCGGCCCGATGTATCTGCTCGGCTATAGCATCGACAATCTGTCGCTGATGGCGCTGACAATCGGCACCGGCTTCGTGGTCGACGATGCGGTGGTCGTGCTCGAAAACATCGTGCGTCATATCGAAGCCGGACTCGACCCGAAAGAAGCGGCGATACGCGGCGCCGGCGAAGTCGGCTTTACCGTCATATCGATGAGCCTCTCGTTGATCGCCGTGTTTTTGCCGATTCTGCTGATGCCGGGCATTGTCGGCCTGCTGTTCCATGAGTTCGCGGTGACGCTGTCGATTGCGATTCTGCTGTCGCTCGTCATTTCGCTGACGGTCACGCCGACCATGTGCGCCTATGTGCTGAAGCGCGAACAGGCCGGCCATCCGAAATGGCGCATCGCGCAGTGGATCGACAACGGCTTCACGCGTTTTCGCGACGCATATAGCCGCTCGCTCGAGCTCGTGCTCGATCATGCGCTGCTGATCGGCCTTTCGCTGATCGCGCTGCTCGTCGCCAATGTGTTCCTGTTCCGCTTTCTCTCCGCGACATTTTTCCCCGAGCAGGACACCGGCATTCTGATCGGGCAGATCATCGCGGACCAGAGCATTTCCTTCAACGCGATGCAAAAGAAGCTCGCGCAACTGCAGGCCATCGTGCAGAAAGACCCGGCCGTGCAATCGGTGGCGGGCTTTACCGGCGGGCGCGCGTTGAATACGGCCAACGTGTTTATCGAGCTCAAGCCGCTTGCGCAACGGCATCTTTCCGCCACGCAAGTGGTCAACCGGCTGCGGCCGAAGCTCAGCGCCGTGTCCGGCGCGCAACTGTTCCTGCAGGCGCAGCAGGACTTGCGTATCGGCGGACGGCAATCGGCGGCCGAATACCAGTACACGCTGACCAGCGACGACCCGGACGCGCTGTTCAAATGGGTGCCGAAGCTCGTTACCGCGCTCGGCAAACATCGAGGCCAGATCGCCGATGTCAATTCGGACCTGCAGCAAAACGGCCTGCAGGCCTACGTAAAAGTGAGCCGCAGCACCGCGATGCGTTACGGCTTCGTGGCGAACCAGATCGACAACGTGCTCTACGATGCCTTCGGGCAGCGCACGGTATCCACGATTTTCAATCCGCTGAATCAGTATTTTGTGGTGATGGAGGTCGCGCCCGAATACTGGCAGTATCCGCAATCGCTGAGCGGCATCTATCTCAGTACCGCCGCCGGCAACGCGAGCGGCACGCAGCAGACCCAGATGCAGGGCGGCACGGTTAGCGGCGTGACGCAGCCGGTTGCAATTGCCGCGGCGGCCAGCGCGGCGGCGGCCACCAATGCGCTCAATTCGAATGCCCAGGCAAACTCGCAGACCAACAGCATTGCGAACAGCAAGGGCGGCAGCTCGACCGGCAGCGCCGATAGTACGGCAGCCGAAACGATGGTGCCGCTCCCCGCGATGATCAACTGGACGAGCAGCCACACCGCCACCCAGGTCAACCACCAGAGCGGCCTCGTGGCCGGCACGATCTCGTTCAACCTGCCGGCCGGCGGTTCGCTGAGCACGGCCGACGCGGCAATCGAACAGGCGTCGCGCGAGATCGGCATTCCGGCCTCCGTGCACGGCGCATTCGCGGGCGCCGCGCAAGCGTATGCGCAGTCGATGGGCACCGTGCCGTTGCTGATTTTCGCCGCGCTGGTCGTCGTCTATATCGTGCTGGGCGTGCTTTACGAGAACACGATCCACCCGCTCACCATTCTTTCCACCCTGCCGTCGGCCGGCATCGGCGCGACGCTTGCCCTGCTGATTTTCGGCACGCCGTTCTCGGTGATCGCGATGATCGGCATTATTCTGCTGATCGGTATCGTCAAGAAGAACGGCATCATGATGGTCGACGTCGCGATCCAGCTGCAGCGCAACGGAAAAATGGATGCGCGCGCAGCCATTCACGAAGCCGCGGTCGTGCGTCTGCGCCCGATCATGATGACGACCGCCGCCGCCGTGCTCGGTGCGCTGCCGCTCGCGATCGGCATCGGCCAGGGTGCATCGCTACGGCAGCCGCTCGGCGTCACCGTGATGGGCGGCCTCGTGCTGAGCCAGGTCTTTACGCTGTACACGACGCCCGTGATCTACCTCTATCTCGACCGCCTGCGTTCGAAGGTGGCGCGCTGGTCCGCGCAGCTGCCGTGGAACCGCCGGCCTCCCACAACCGACACACCGGATGCACCGGATACGGGCGCGCAATGATGAACATGACCCGCACGCTACTCGCGCTCTCGCTCGTCGCGTTGACGAGCGGCTGCATGGTCGGCCCCGACTACAGGAAGCCACAGGTTGCCGTGCCGGCGACCTGGTCTGAATTGCCGGGCTGGACGCAGGCGCACCCCACCGCGGCCGAAGGCCCGAAAGGCGACTGGTGGACCGCCTTCAACGATCCGCTGCTCGACGAACTCGAGCCGCAGGTCGCCGTGTCGAACCAGACCGTGCGCCAGAGCTACGCAAACTATCAGCAGGCGATCGCCGAAGTGCGCATCGCGCGTGCGGGGCTTTTCCCGACCCTGGCCGTGCAAGGCTCGCTCACGCGCGAGCGTAGTCCGACCAGCACGTTCGGCAGCTCGTCGTTCCTTCCGCAGGCGGGCGGCGCGCGCATCAACAACGGCGGCTCGCTCGAAGGCAGCGCGAGCTGGGACCTCGATGTGTGGGGCCAGGTGCGCCGCACGATCGAACAGAATTCCGCAACGGCGCAAGCGAGCGAGGCGACGCTTGTGAATGCAACGCTGTCGGAACAGATTGCGCTCGCGAATGCGGTAATCGATTTGCGCATTACCGACGCGAATATCGATCTGCTCACGCAAACCGTCGAAGCGTTCAGCGAATTTCTGCGCGTGGTCAACGAGCAGGATCGCGCGGGCACGGTGCCGCCGTCAAACCTTGTCTCGGCGCGCACGCAGCTGGAAAACGCGCAGGCGAATCTGATTGCGCTGGGCGTGTCGCGCGCGCAGTTTCAGCATGCGATTGCGGTGCTGGTCGGCAAGAACCCCGGAGAACTGAGCATCCCGCACAGCACCGCGCTGCCGACGCTGCCCGACATTCCCGCGGGCGTGCCGTCGACTATCCTGCAGCGCCGGCCCGATATCGCAACGGCGGAACGTCAGATGGCGGCCGCCAATGCGTCGATCGGCATCGCAATCGCCGCCTACTATCCGGACATTTCGCTGTCCGCACTCGATGGCTTCACGCAGTCGCCGCTCAACGGTTTGATGCATATCAGCAACTACGTGTGGTCGCTGGGCGCGAACGCGAGCGAGACGATATTCGACGGCGGTCTGCGCAGCGGGCAGGTTGCGGCCGCGCGGGCCGGCTACGATGCGGCAGTCGCGAACTATCGCGGCACCGTGCTGACCGCGTTCGAAGACGTCGAAAACGATCTCTCCGGTCTGCGCATTCTCGCGAACCAGGCACAGGCGCTCGATGCGGCCGTGAAGGATGCGATCCGCGGCACCGAGATCGCGCAGAACGAATACCAGGCCGGCACCGTCGACTACACCACCGTCGCCACCGCGCAAACGACGCAACTGAACGATCAGCAGACCGCATTGAGCGTGCAGCAGCAACGATTGCTCGATGCGGCCGCGTTGATCGGCGATCTGGGCGGAGGATGGTCGGGGGTATTGCACGATCCGCTGCATCCGGAGAAAGCGGCGCTGTTGCCGGATGCAAATACGGGTTCGAATGCCGCCTCGGGCGCAAGTTCGGGCGCCAGGGATGCGGCGAATCCATAGTGTCGCTCCCAGCCACGCACGTGTGATCGCCGGCGCGCGCATGCCTGAAGGGGCAACCCGACCGCTAAAGCTCGATCTGCGCGCCGACTTCGAACACCCGGTTGGCGGGCAGCTTGAAGAACGCCGCAATATTGCCGACGTTGTGCAGCATCACCGCGAAAAGCCGCCCGCGCCACAACGCCATACCGCTGCCCGGCTTCGGCACGAGCGTCGCGCGACTCAGGAACCACGACGCGGCGATCGGCTCGCACGACATCCCTTCCACCTTGCACTCGACCAGCGCTTTCGGAAGATCGATTTCGTCCTTGAATCCGTACGTCACCGATACCTGAAAGCAGCCTGAACCGAGCGCCCTCGCCACCACGCGCTCAGCGGTCGGTACATACGGCACCTCTTTCGTAATCACCGTCAGAAACAGCACCCGTTCGTGCAGCACATGGTTGTGCAGCAGATTATTGGCAAGCGCATGCGGCACCGCGTCGGGATTCGGCGTGAGAAAGATGGCCGTGCCCTCGACACGCAAGGGCGAACTCGCCACCAGTGTCGCCAGATACGATCTGAGCGGCGTCGTGCCCGCCCGCACGCGCGCCTCGGCGAGCATGCGTTGCCAGCCGCGTCCCCAGGTGGCCATAATCGTGAACATGACCGCGCCGATCACGAGCGGAAACCAGCCGCCCGCGGCGATCTTCAACAGGTTCGAGGCGAAGAACGTCGCGTCGATCACGAAAAAGAAGAGCGTTGCGCAAACGCACAGCAACCAGTTGTAGTGCCATGCGTACCGCACCACGAAGAACGTGAGAAAGGTCGTGATCAGCATCGTGCCCGTCACGGCGATGCCATATGCGGCGCCAAGCGCGGTCGACGAGCCGAAGCCGAGCACCGCTGCCACGACGGCCGCCAGCAGTATCCAGTTGATGCCGGGCACGTAGATCTGGCCGATTTCCTGCGCGGACGTATGAATCACATTCATCCGCGGTAGAAACGATAGCTGCATGGCCTGCTTCGCCATCGAATAGGTGCCGGAAATAACGGCCTGCGAAGCAATGACCGTTGCGGCCGTTGCAAGCGCGACCATCGGAAACAGCGCCCAGTCGGGAAACAGGTGATAAAACGGATTTTGCTGCGCCGCCGGATGCGCAAGCAGCAGCGCGCCCTGGCCCAGATAGTTGAGCGCGAGGGCCGGAAACACCATGCCGAACCACATCAGGCGAATCGGCCGCTTGCCGAAGTGGCCCATATCGGCGTACAACGCTTCGGCGCCCGTTAGCGACAGCACGACGGCGCCCAGCGCGACAAACGCAAGCCAGCGGTGATGCATGAAAAAGCCGAGGCCTTGCAGCGGATTAAGCGCAACCAGAATGATTGGCGCCGCAACGATATTGACGAGCCCTGCAACGCCGATCACGACGAACCACAGCACCATCACGGGCCCGAACACCACGCCGATGCCAGCCGTGCCGCGCCTTTGCAGCAGGAACAACGCCACGAGCGCAACGAGCGTCACGGGAACCACGCAGGTTTTCAGCACCGGCGCGGCGACCTCTAGCCCTTCGACGGCACTCAACACCGAGATGGCCGGCGTAATCACGCTGTCGCCGAAGAACAGCGACGCGCCGATCACGCCGACCATGAGCAGCATATGGCGCAAGCGGCGCCTTCCCACCACCGACGACGCCGCCAGCGCAAGCAGCGCCATGATGCCGCCCTCGCCGTGATTGTGCGCACGCAAAACGAGTGTGACGTACTTGAGCGACACGAGAATCATCAGCGACCAGAAGATCAGCGACACAATGCCGACGATATTGAAAGCATTGAGCGGCAGCCCGCTCTCCGCATCGAATACCGTGGACAACGTATAGAGCGGACTCGTGCCGATGTCGCCATAAACCACGCCGAGCGCCGCCAGCGAAAGCGCGGGCCGATGCGGGTCGGGCACGCCGATTTGCTGCGCACCGGCCGCTGCGGATGCGGGGTGTCCCATGTCTTCCTCCTGATGTTTTTCGCATCGCAGCAAAGCGGCGGCATGGGGCATCGGGTCGTCGCCTTCAGCACTGCGGTTTTGAAAAGTATAGGAAGTGGCAGCAGGGAGACATGGGGTATTACGCGGTGGCTCGACGCGTCAGACCCGGGCACGTGCGATTTCCTCGATCGCGCGGCTTCGCGCGGCAAAGCTCGGCGCCGAGCGTTGCTTCACGAGTTCGAGCACCTCGCGAGGCGCGGTTTGCGGATCGCCCGCGTTAAACGGCGGAGCCGGCGCATATTCGAGTTCGAGCTGAATGGCGTGCGCTTCCTGCAGCCCCGCGAGTTCCGCCGCCAACGTCAAACCGAAATCGATGCCGGCTGTCACGCCTCCGCCCGTCATCAGATTGCCGTCGCGCACCACGCGGCCCTGCGTCGGAATCGCGCCGAGCGGTTCGAGCAACGCGTGGTATGCCCAGTGCGTGGTGGCGCGCCGCCCGCGAAGCAGCCCGGCCGCGCCGAGCAGCAGCGCGCCCGTGCACACCGATGTGACATAGCGCGCGCCGGCCGCCTGCTTCTGCACGAACGCGACCGTTTCCGCGTCCTGCAGAAGACGCGTGACGCCGGTTCCGCCGGGAATGCAGATCACATCGAGCTGCGGGCAATCGTCGTACGTTGCGGTGGGCGTCAGTGCGAGCCCATTGCTCGAGACGACCCGCTCGCGTGTTTTCCAGATCAGATGCGTCGCGGTGCCGGGCACCGAGGCGAGTACCTCGTGCGGCCCGGTCAGATCGAGTTGCTGGACTTGCGGAAACACCAGAAAACCGATTTGCAGCGTCATGGGATACCTCGTGAAATGATGCAACGGTGAGCCCCCGCGGCGGAATGCGCAAGGTGGACAGAACGATTCTATGCAGGTAGCCTTTGGCGAAATTGCCATTTCTCCCACAGTTTCTGCCAACCATGTCCAGCGAAGCCCGATCTGTTCTGTTGCTCGCGTTCGCGAATGTGCAGCTGCTCGACGTTTGCGGTCCCCTGCAGGTGTTCGCTTCCGCGAACGAACTCGCGGCGCAACGCGGGCTCGCCACGCCTTACGTTCCCCGGGTCGTTGCGGCCGAACGCGGCCCGATCGCCACTTCATCGGGCGTCGCGCTGATGGCCGATTCGATACGGTCCGTTAAAGGCGAGATCCATACGCTGATCATCCCTGGCGGGCGTGGCGTGATCGCGGCCTCTGAAGACGCGCGCCTGATCCGGTGGACACAGCGGCAGGCGGCGCGTTCGACGCGCATTGCGTCGGTATGTTCGGGCGCGTTTTTGCTCGCCGAGGCCGGTATGCTCGACGGGCGTCGCGTCGTCACGCATTGGGCGCGCTGCGACGAACTCGCCGAACGTTATCCGCAATTGCGTGTCGAGACCGATCCGATCTTTATCCGCGACGGCGATATCTGGACCTCCGCCGGCGTCACGGCGGGAATCGACCTCGCGCTTGCGCTCGTCGAAGAAGATCACGGGCGTTCGATGGCGCTCGATGTCGCGCGCGAACTCGTCGTGTTTCTGAAGCGGCCGGGCGGCCAGTCGCAGTTCAGCGCGATGCTGTCGATGCAACGGGCCGACGACCGCTTCGGCGAATTGCATGCGTGGATGGCCTCGCATATTGCGTCGGATCTTTCCGTGCCGTTGCTGGCAAAACGCCTGCATATGAGCGAACGCAGCTTTATGCGTCACTACAAGGCGGAAACGGGCCGCACGCCTGCGCGCACGGTCGAACAGCTGCGCGTCGAAGCTGCGCAACGCATGCTCGGCGAAACGTCGTGGCCCGCGAAACGGATCGCCACGCGCTGCGGATTCGGCAGTGAAGAGACGATGCGGCGCAGCTTTATTCGTCTATTGGGCGTGGCGCCGCAGGTGTATCGCGAGCGATTTTCCTGAAACGGGGCGGCCGCGCCCCAGTTAGCGCGCCGCGTCGGTTGCGAGGCGGAACACGCGCACTGCGTCTTCGAGCGCGCGCGCCTGTTCGCGCATGCTGGCCGCCGCGGCCGCCGCCTCTTCGACAAGCGCGACGTTCTGCTGCGTCATTTCGTCCATCTGAACGATCGCGCGATTCACTTCGCTGATACCCGTGCTTTGTTCGTTGCTCGCGCGCGTAATCTCGTTCATCAGGTTCACGACGTTTTCGACAGCGCTGACAATCTCGTTCATATTGCGTCCGGCCTCGTCGACAAGCGCGCCGCCCGCATCGACATTGCCGACCGAATCGCCGATCAGCGCCTTGATTTCCTTCGCCGCCGCCGCGCTGCGTTGCGCGAGCCCGCGCACCTCGCCTGCCACCACCGCGAAGCCGCGCCCCTCTTCGCCTGCGCGCGCGGCTTCGACCGCCGCGTTCAAGGCAAGAATATTCGTTTGAAACGCAATGCCGTCGATCACGCCGATGATGTCGACGATCTTCTGCGAACTGCCGCGGATCAGCGACATCGTATTGACCACCTCGCCGACCACGTTGCCGCCTTTGACCGCCAGACCCGAGACCGACATGACATGCTCGTTCGCATTCGACGCGTGCCCGGCATTGGTGCGGACCATCGACGTCAATTCGCTGATCGCCGACGCGGTCTCTTCGAGCGAACCGGCCTGCGCTTCGGTACGCGCCGAAAGGTCGGCATTGCCGGCTGCGATTTCGCGCGCGGCCAGCGCGATCGTATCGGACGCCCGCCGCACGTTGCCGACCACCGACGCCAGGCCGACGCTGATGCCGTTGATCGCCTGCATCAGTTGCCCGAGATCGTCGCGACGACTGACGTGCACTTGTGCCGTCAGGTCGCCGGCGGCCAGTTTTTCCGCAGCGGCTTTCGCTTCGCGCAGCGGCACGCCGAGTCCGCGCCGCAGCGCGACGTAAATCAGCATGCTGACGAGCAGCGCGCCGAGCAGCGCGCATCCCGCGATTTCGCCTGATTGCGTCGAACTCCATGCTTGCGCTGCGTTGTCGTTTGCCCGGTCGCCAAGCACAACCGCGCGCACCAGCCAGGCATAGCCCGACAGCACCACTGTCGCCGCAACGAACGTCAGCAGCGCGAGCTTCGCGCCCATCGATAAGGTCCAGGCCTCGCTGACATCGAAGCCGACATACATCGCGCCGATCACCTGCCCTGCGCTATTCGTGATCGGCCCGTACTGCGTCATGTATTGCTTGCCGAACAACGTCGCGTAACCGGTATAAGACCGCCCGCCGCGCAACAGCCGGTAAGCGGGATGCGAGCGATCGAGCACGGTGCCCACGGCTCGCTCGCCGTTTTGCAGCTTGACCGACGTCGCGACCCGCACAAGGTCTTCGCCGCTTATGACGAAGAGCGTCGCAGTCGACCCGGTATTCGACGTAAAACGGTCGACGTCGCCGTAATTCAGATTCAGCATCGTGTTGCCGTTCAACAGTTTCGGCGTAACGATGCCGCGAATATCGACGCCATCCGATTCGTCGCGCGTAAAAGCGGCGGGAAAATATCCAGCGAGCATGCGCGCGTGGCGGCTCACCTGGATTTTGAGCGGTAGCAGTGGGTTCATTGTTTTGTTATCGAGGGCTGTTGTTTGGGTTATAAAACCAAAATAAATCAGACTCCTTCGCGGCGCATATTAGACAGGTTATTGCGCCAATTAGCAATTCAGGCGAAACCCAATCCGGAGTGGCACGTTATCGGCAAATCGGGCAACTGCGGTATGCTTGACCGATGCATAAATACGAAAGAAATCACACGCTCGGTCTCGCCCAGATTCATTTCGCCGTCTTGCTGGCGGGCTGCGCCGGCCTTTTCGCAAAGTTACTGACAGTCGGCGCCGCGCAATTGACGGCCGGGCGAACCGTTTTCGGAAGCGTTGCCTTGCTGCTGTTCGCGTTCGCCACGAAACAAAGCCTGAGGCTCGCGACGCTTAAAGACACCGCGGCACTGGCATTGTCCGGCATCATCCTGGCGCTGCACTGGTTCAGCTTTTTCCATTCCATTCAGGTTTCGACGGTCGCGCTCGGCTTGCTGTCGTTTTCGACTTTTCCGCTATTTACGACCTTGCTCGAGCCGCTCGTGTTCGGCGAGCGAATCCGCCGCGCCGACATGGTGACGGCGTTCGTCGTCACGGTTGGCCTCGCGCTCGTCACACCGAGCCTCGATTTCAGCAATCACCTGACCCAAGGCGTGCTGTGGGGAATACTCTCCGCGCTGGCTTATGCGGTGCTCGCGCTGTTAAGCCGCCAATATACGGCGCGCTATCCGTCGGCCTGCGTGTCGTTTTATCAGCAGGCCGTCGCGGCGATATGCATCGTGCCTTTCGCATTGCAAGCGCAAAGCCCGATCTCGGGAACCGACTGGCTGTATCTGATCGTCCTCGGCGTCGTTTTTACAGCGCTTGGGCAAGGGCTCGTCGTGGCGAGCCTCAAACACCTCAACGCGCAAACGACGAGCGTCGTATTCGGCCTCGAGCCCGTGTACGGCATTGCCCTCGCGTGGCTGCTGATCGGCGAGACGCCTGCGTTAAGGACCGCGCTCGGCGGCGTGCTGATTTGCGGCGCGGTCGTGCTCGCATCGCTCAGACGGCGCTAGTCGCGCGGCGGTGGCGGCGCGTCGCTCGCGGGCTCATGTCGGGTCCGCTGCCCGCCGCCGGCGAAAAGACTATGATTGGCAGCAGCTATTAAAGGGCTCTCCATGGAAAAACAGGCACTCATTATCGGCGCGACGGGTATTGTCGGCGGCAATCTCGTACAACATCTGCTCGCATGCGGCGACTGGCAGGTCACGGGCCTTTCTCGCGGACGCACGCCGCTGCAAGCCGGCATCGATTCCGTTACCGCGGACCTTACTTCACAGGAATCGGTCGCGAACGCATTGCGCGGCCGCCGGTTTAGTCATGTGTTCTTTACCGCCTGGTCGCGGCAGGCCACCGAACGCGAAAATATTCGCGTCAACGGCGCGATGGTCAAACATGTGCTCGACGCGCTGGGCCCGACCGGTCAGCTCAAGCATGCGGCGCTCGTCACGGGGCTCAAGCACTACCTCGGGCCTTTTGAAGCATATGCGCAAGGCAATGTGCCGCTTACGCCGTTTCGTGAAGAACAGGGCCGGCAGCCGGTCGACAACTTTTACTACGAGCAGGAAGACCGCGTATTCGAAGCCGCGAAACAATATGGTTTCGGATGGAGCGTGCATCGCCCGCACACGATCATCGGCTTTGCGCTCGGCAATGCGATGAATATGGGCGTGACGCTCGCCGTCTATGCGACGCTGTGCAAGCAGACGGGCCAGCCGTTCATCTTCCCCGGCTCCGCCGCGCAATGGGAAAGCCTGACGGACATGACGGATGCGCGGCTGCTCGCACGCCACCTCGAATGGGCGGCCACGTCACCGAATGCGCGCAACGAAGACTTCAATGTGGTCAACGGCGACGTGTTCCGCTGGAAATGGATGTGGTCGCGCCTTGCGGAATATTTCGATATCGAGCCCGCACCATTCGATGGTCAGACGCGGCCACTGGAAAGCCGGATGCAAAACGCCGGCAAACAGTGGAAAGACATCGCGACGCGCCATCAGCTGAAAGAACCCGACATCGACGCGCTCGTCTCGTGGTGGCACACCGATGCCGATCTCGGCCGGCCGATGGAAGTGCTGACGGATATGAGCAAAAGCCGCAAAGCGGGCTTTCTCGACTATCAAAGCACGCCCGATGCGTTCTTTGCGCTGTTCGACCGGTTGAAGGCGGAGAAGATTATTCCGGCCTGAAAGCAAGGCGAATTGCAATCGCGCGGTACGGATATGTCGCGGCAAGCACCGCGACATGCGAGGTCACGCTATGCGCGCGATGTCGCTTCGCCCAGCTTGCTCACCAGTTCGTCATAGACAACCCGGATGCGTCGAGGAACCGGCCCGCGCTGCGGCCGGTAGACGTGCAACTTCCAGGGTTCGGGTTCGAAGCGGGACAGCACACGCACGAGCTTTCCTGCTTCGATATAGGGGCGCAACAGATACTCCGCGGATTGACTAAAGCCAAGCCCCGCACAAGCCGCCTCGATTTCCGCTTCGGTATCGTCGGTAACGAAGACCGGCGACACGGGCTGAAGCTGCCGCTCCCCTCGAAATATCAACGGCCACGGCCGTCCGCTCGCACGGTCGATCAGGCATGTCATCGGCATCGACTCGAGTTCCTTGAGGCTCTTGGGCTCCCCCGCGCTTTCGATCAGCGACGGCGCGCCGACCACCCACATCGGCAGCGGCCCGACCATACGGGCAACGAAACGGTTGTCGCCGATCGCACCGGCCCGCACGCCGATATCGATCTGCTCGTCGACGACCGGCACATACGCATCCGACAGTCTGAGGTCGGGCACAAGCCCCGGATATCGTTTCATCAGATCGACGAGGACCGGCAGCACGAAACGCCGACCGACCATGGACGGCGCCGTCACTCGCACGATGCCGGCCGCCTCGTCGGCACGGTTGATATGAGGCCCGAAGAGATGATCGACCGCCGATAACGCCGCTTGCGCATTCTGTGCGAAGGACTGCCCGAACGCCGTGATCTGGATGCGCCGCGTGCTGCGGTGAAACAGCGTCTCGCCGACCGTCTCTTCGAGTTCGCGCACCGCGCGCGTGACGACTTGCGGCGACACGCCAAGCCGTTTCGCGGCCTCGCGGAACGTCGGCGACACGGCCGCGGCGGCGAAAATTTTCAGGATCTCGAGTCGATTGAGCATGCCAGCCTCGGTGTGCGGTGAAAAGCCATGCTCAGTTTAATTCCTCATCGAGGAATTTTAAATGCCCGATTGTTCCATTTATTTATGCGCGGCCTGCAACCACAATTGACCACAAGCGGGACGTACAGGCAGCAGCTCATCGCTGCGACCTGCGCCGCTCGCCATGCCACGCAGTCACTCGCATACCTTCGAGATACACCTTACGGAGTCCCAACGTGAAATACAAACCTTTAGGCAACACCGGCCTGCTGGTTTCCCAGCTATGTCTTGGCACGATGACGTTCAGCGGCGGCCAGGGCGTGTACAAGCATATCGGCAACGTCGGACAGGCAGAAGCGGACGATCTGGTGCGCGCCAGCCTCGAAGCAGGTATCAATTTCTTCGATACCGCCGATGTGTATTCGTTTGGCGAAAGCGAAACGACGCTCGGCCAGTCGTTCAGGAATCTGGACGTTGCGCGACACGAAGTGGTCATCGCAACAAAGGGCTACACACGGATGGGCCAGGGCCGCAACGAGGTCGGCGCATCGCGCGGTCATCTGATGGATGCGGTGCATGCCAGCTTGCGCCGCTTGCAGACCGATTACATCGATCTCTATCAGATCCATGCAACAGATATCCTGACGCCGCTCGAAGAAACCTTGCGCGCACTCGACGATATGGTCCGCCAGGGCAAGGTGCGCTACATCGGTGTCTCGAACTGGCCCGCTTGGCGCATTGCGACGGCGCTCGGCGTATCGAACCTGAAAAACTACGAGCGGTTCGCGACCGTGCAGGCGTATTACTCGCTGGCGGGCCGCGATCTCGAACGCGACCTCGCGCCGCTGATGGAATATGAAAAGCTCGGTCTGCTCGTCTGGAGCCCGCTCGCGGGCGGTCTGCTTTCAGGCAAATTCAGCCGCGACAATCAGAATCCCGAGGGCTCGCGACGGTCGTCGTTCGATTTCCCGGTGGTCGACAAGGAACGCGCGTGGCACGTGCTCGACGCGATCGCGCCGATCGCGAAAGCGCGTCAATGCAGCCCGGCACGCGTCGCGCTCGCGTGGCTGCTGTCGCGGCCCGTCGTGACGTCGGTGCTCGTCGGCGCTAAGCGCCGCGCGCAACTCGACGACAATCTCGCCGCGATCGATATGACGCTGACCGACGAAGAGCTCAGCGCAATCGACAAGGCGAGCGCGCTGCCGCCCGAATATCCGGGCTGGATGCTCGCCACGCAAAGCGCGGACCGGTTCGGGCCCGCCGATGTGTGGGGCGGGCGCACGCGCTCGTAGACGGCCCTCAAAGCGGGCCTCAAAGCGGGCCTCGGCGTACGGGGCGCATCCGGCGCGGCAGCCAGCGCCCCGACGCGACGGACCACGTCACGCAGACGCCATAGAGCGTCATCGCACACGCGCCGATCGCAAAGAACACCGTCAGCGACGACGTGATCGCGAGGACCAGCGAGCCCACGCCCGCAAACAGGGCAAGCCGCAGAGCGCCGGCCGTCAGCGGCCACCCGAGCCGGCCGGCGCCCTGCGACGCGAAATACAGCGAAAAGCCAAGCGCGAAGAATCCGTAAAACGGGCCAACGATGTGCAGATACAGCGTGCCGGTCTCGAGCAGGCGCTCGTCGCCTCCGAACAGATGCAGCCACGCATGCGGCCAAAGCGCCGCCGCGACACCGACGGCTTCCGAAATCGCGAACGCGATCATGCCGCCCGTCAAGGCGATATGGCGTGCGCGGTCGATCTGGCCGGCGCCGATATTCGCACCGACCAGCGCGACCATCGGCGCGCCCAGACCGAACGCGATCGGCATCAACAGATACTCGAGGCGCGCACCGGTCGCGTAGCCGGCCAGCGCAGCCGTGCCCGCATGCGCACCGACCGCGGCGGTGGTCGCCGCAATCAGCGCGTTCGTGAGAATCGGGTTCACGCACGCAAGACCGCCGACCGTCAGGATATTGCGCAGCGTTGCCCATTCGAACCGGCCTCGCATCAGGCGTGCCGCATTGCGCCCGCTGATGCAGTACCACGCGAGGATCGCCGTGCCCGCCGCATAGTAGGCGACAAGCGCATACGCGCCCCCCGCCACGCCAAGGCGCGGCAGGGGGCCGATGCCAAAAATCAGGCATGGCGATAGCGGAATCAGCAGCACGGCGCCACCGCAAATCACCACGCCCGGCATCATCATGTTGCCGGTGCCGCGAATCACGCTTGCAAGCGCGTTCATGATCCACATGAACACGAGACCCACGAATAGCACATGGCCATAGGTAGCGGCCGCATCGAGCGCCGCGCCGCGTGCGCCGAGCAATGCAAACAACGGCCGCGCAATCGACACGAGCACCGCTGAAAACACGATGCCGATCGCCGCGTTCATCGCCACCGCATGACGCGGCAACCGGTCGGCGAGCGATGCATCCCCCGCGCCGAGCGCACGCGCGACGGCCGACGAAATGCCGCCGCCCATCGCGCCTTGCGACATGTTCTGCATCAGCATCAGCACCGGCACGACGACGGCGACGCCCGCGAGCACATCGGTGCCGAGCTTCGCGAGAAACCAGGTTTCGACGAGGCCCGTCGACGATTGCGCGAGCATCATCAGCATGTTCGGCCACGCCATGCGGATCAGTGTCGGCGCGATCGGCGCAGCGAGCATCGAACGCAGGCGCGGGTTGTCGGCGTGCAGCACGCCGGGCGAAGTGGAATTGCTGCTCATGGATGACAGCTCATGAAAAGCTCACGAAAAGAATCGAGCAAATATATTGGCATATGCAAGCAAATCGATGTTCGCAATTTACTTGCATATGCCAATATCGGTCAAGCTGCAGTACACTTGTCGCGAATCAGATCCGCAGCGCGCTTGCGCCGAGCTTGTGCATCGCGCCTGCCTGCAAGGAGCCAAGCCCGTGCCGCTGTCCGTTCCGAAAGATCCGCTCGTCTGCAATAACGCCGCGCTGCGCAAGGCAACGCGGCGCATCAGCCAGCTCTACGACGCGTTCCTGCTGCCATGTGGGCTTAGCGTGTCGCAGCGATCGATCCTCGTGCATATCGAACGCGCACACAGTCCGACGATGAGCGAACTCGCGTACGCGATGGTGTTGGACCGTTCCGCGCTGGCACGCAATATCAAGCCACTCGAACGCGCCGGGTATCTGGTGCAGGTTCCAGACGAACTCGACGGCCGCAGCAAGCGCGTCGAACTCACGGCGCAAGGCAAAGCAAAACTGATCCAGGCGAACCGCCTGTGGCGCAAAGCGCAGAGCCGCTTCGAAGACGTGTATGGCGCAAAGCGCGCGGCCGCGCTGCGCGTTGCGCTCGCCGAACTCTATTCCGATGCATTCGCCGATGCATTTGCCGGCGCGGACGACCGCGCGTCGCGCCCCGCCCAGTAAGCATCAGCGCGAATCTCCGACTGCACCGCAACAATTCGTCTACGCTGTTGGAAGCCAACTGAAAACCAGCGGGGGTGTCGTTGCGCCCCGCGGCGCTGGTATCAATGGCGGCGCCGACTCGCCGCCGGAGGACGATTCGCGATGAGCAACGAGTCAAGCTCCACACCAGGCGGTGCTTCCGGACCCGACGAGCCGGTCGACGACGCGTCCGGACCCGACGATCAATCGACGGTCGACGACCCGTCGGTACTCGCCCATCCGCGTTTCGCGCAGATGTTTCCGGCGCTCGCCGAGGCGGAAATGGAACGCGTACGCCGCTTCGGTAGCCTTTGCCGCTTCGCCAAAGGCGAACTGCTCTATCGCGCGGGCAGCCTGTGCCCTGGCATGTTCGTGCTGCTCGCGGGCAAGGTGCGGATTGTCGGCCGCGATGGGCTCGGTCACGAACGGATTATTCACACGTATACGCATCGCGGCGACTTCACGTCCGACGTCACCCAGCTATCGAACAAGCCCGCGGTGGTCGACGCGCATGTCATCGAAGATGTCGAAGCGATCCTGCTGCGGCCCGACGGCCTCAGCAACATGATGATCAGCGAGGCCGACATCGGCGAAAAGATCATGCGCGCACTGATTCTGCGGCGCATGCTCGTGATCGAGCGCGGTCACGGCGTGGTACTGGTCGGTTCGTCGAGCGACGCGCAACTGCTTGCGTTGCAGAATTTCCTGCGGCGCAACGCATTTCCGAATTCGACGCTCGACGCCGCTCAGGATGCCGAAGCCATTGCGCTGCTCGAACGCCTGACGCCGCAGCCCGACGATTTCCCGCTTGTCGTATGCCCGAACGGCACGGTGTTGCGCAATCCCGATGAAGGACAGCTCGCGTCGTGCCTCGGCCTGATCCCGGACTTCGATCCGACCCATGTGTACGACGTCGCGATCGTCGGCGCGGGACCCGCGGGACTCGCGACGGCCGTCTATGCCGCTTCCGAGGGGCTCTCGGTTGCCGCGCTCGACTGTCGCGCGCCCGGCGGCCAGGCCGGCACGAGTTCGCGCATCGAAAACTACCTCGGCTTTCCAACCGGCATCACCGGCCAGGCGCTCGCGGCTCGCGCCTTTATCCAGGCGCAGAAGTTCGGCGCGCATATCGGCATTCCGTGCGAAGTCACCGCGCTCGATTGCAGCAAACAGCCGCCCGTCGTCGAACTGGCGGATGGCCGCCGCATTACCGCGCGCACGGTCGTCATCGCGAGCGGCGCCGAATACCGGCGCCCCGCCGTCGATGGACTCGCGCGCTTCGAGCGCAGCGGCGTCTACTACTGGGCCACGCCGATCGAAGCGCGGCTGTGCCGCAAGGAGCCCGTGCTGCTCGTCGGCGGCGGCAATTCGGCGGGGCAAGCGATCGTGTTTCTCGCCGCGCATGCGGAGCATATTCACGTGTTTATCCGCGGCGCGAGCCTCGCGAACAGCATGTCGCACTATCTGACCGAACGCGTGACGTCGCTGCCGAACGTGACCGTGCATACGCGTATCGAACTGACCGCGCTCGAAGGCGGCGCGCGTCTTGAGCGCGTGCATTACCGCGGCGCAGGCGGCATCGAAGGCAGCATGACAACGCATCATCTGTTCGTGTTTATCGGCGCGCAGCCGAATACGGGCTGGCTAAGCCGCTGCGGCGTGCTGCGCGACAGCAACGGCTTCGTGCTGACCGGCACCGATCTGGCCGACGCCGGCGTGCCGTCGATGCCGTTGCAGACGAGCGTCGACGGCGTGTTCGCGATCGGCGATGTGCGTTCGGGGTCGACCAAGCGCGTGGCGTCGGCAGTCGGCGAAGGCGCGGCGGTCGTCGCGCAGATTCACAGCTTTCTGGCGGCCGCGCGCTAGAACCGGGCGCAACCGCCGCCGATTCTGGTCAACGCTGTCGAACATCACAGATCGTATTTCAGCTCCGCATAGAACGTGCGCTGCGGAAACGGATGGAACAGGAAGTACTTGCGGTTGTTCAGGTTGTCAACGCCGAGCGCCGCGCCCCAGTGCTTGTCGACTTGCAGATGCACGCGCGCATCCATCACGAAGAAGCTCTGGAAACCCTGATACGTGGCCGGGTTGCTGTCGCTGTTGTCGACGGTCGCAAAGAGCCGCGTACTGTAACGCGCGGCAAGCGTATACGCCCAGCGGTTATCGGGCCGGTACGTCGCCGCGAGCGTCGCGCGCCACGTCGGCACGTAAGGCACCTGCTTGCCGACCGCGGTACTGCCCGTGGCCGACACGAAACCGTCGTCCTCGAGAATGCGCGCATTCACGTACGTCAGGTTGCCGGACAGCGTGAGTCCCTTGATCAACACATTGTCCTGCGTCCCGGCAATTTCGGCGCCCGTCTCGCGGGTCCTGCCGACGTTCTGCGTGACCGATACCGGCGTCGCGAAACCGGGCACCGTCGAGGTCTGCGAGATCAGTGCATCCGACACATATTCGTCGAACACCGATAGCCGCAGCTTGCCGTCGCTGACATCGCGCTCGAGCGCGAGTTCGCCGGACAGCACGCTTTCGGGCTTCAGAAACGGGTTCGCCTGCACGAAAGTCGAGCCGGTCTGCACGGTCTGATACAGCTCGCCGACGGTCGGAAATCGCAAGGCCTTGCCGAACGACCCGGTAATCGACCAGATGTCCGAAAGATCCCAGCGCAGCGACGCCTTCGGCGAAAAACCATTGCGATCGAGGCTCGGCTGGTTGATCGACACGCCCACGCCATTGCTGCCGGTCGCGAAGTTGAAGCCGTCATACGCGCGCCACATCTCGTAGCGCCCGCCGAGTGTGGCCTGCAGCGAAGGCGTGATGCGCCACACGTCCTGCGCCCACCACGCGAGCGTCTGCGTCTTGCCGAGCGAATTGCTGAAGAGCGAGCCGTCCTCGCCTTCGGAGGCCCAATTCGACGTGTTGTAGGTCGGGCTCACGAGCTTGAACTGATCGAAGTGCGCACCGAAGCTCGCGATATTCGCGCCGGCAACGCCTTGCGGCCGCCACGTGCCTTTCAGGTCCACCGTGGTCCAGCCCGTGCCGCCCATATCGGTCGTGCGGCCCGGGCCGCCCGCCAGAGCGGCCGGATAGACGCCCGTTGACAGGCCGCTCAGGTCCTGCAGGTAATAGAAGTTGCTGACCACCAGTTGCCAGTCGAACGGCCCGTTCGTATGGCTATCGACGGTCAGGCTTTGCATCAGATGTTCCTGCTCGACATTATTCGCGGTGAACTGCCCCGCGATCGTCGCCGCGTTGTACGAAAAGCCGCCGATATTCACGTTGCCGCTTGTCGCGCCGTAGAACGGCGTGCCGTTCGCCGTCTGCAGATAGGTCTGCGCGCGCGCCTTCTGGCTGTTCTGCCAGTAGCCCAGCGCGTACGTCGCACTCAAGGTCGGCGTGAAGTCGTAGGCGAGCTTGAGCGCCGCGTTGTCCTGAATCGTATGGACGAAGTTGCCCGCGCCAATCACCTGAACCGGCTGCCCCGTGCGGTTGCGATCGGCGATGGCGCCGGTCACGACAGGCAGATTGGCGGCCGCCGGCGTGGTCGACTGCGTGACCTCGCCGATCGTGATCGGCTGGCTGAAGCTATCGAGGTGGCTCGCGCTGAGGAACCACGACAGCTTGCCGACCTTATCACCAAGCGTCGCGCTGTATTGCTGCGCCGGTTCGTTCTCGTGCGTGTTGTAGAGGCCGAAGTGCTGGATCGAACCGAGCACGTCGACGCTCGCCTCGAACTGCTTCGGCATGCGCGTCGTGATTTCGGTCACCGCGCCGTACGAGTTGCCGGGAAATTGCGCGGCAAATGGCCCATACAGCACATCGACGCGCTCGATCTGCTGCGGCGACACCATGAACCATTGCGGCGAGCCGTTCTGGTTGTTGTTATTGATCAGCGTGCTGAGCAGCACGCCGTCCGCATAGATCAGGCTGCGGGCGCTTGCGTTGATACCGGTCGTGCGCGTGGACATCGGCGCGTTCGTGTCGCCGATATAGCGCTTGCGCACGAGCACGTCGGGCAGATACTTGAGCGCGTCGGAGGCGTCCGTCGCATTGATTGTCTGGTTGATCTGCTGCGCGGTGATGCTCTCGGTCGTCTGCGGCAACTGGTTCTTTTCCGCGTACGAGCGTGAACCCGTTATCTGGACGGCCGGCAACGAGCTGGTGTCGTTGGGAACGCCGGCCGCGGTGTTCTGGCCGGAAGCGGATGGGTCCAGGTTGGCGGTGTTGGCCGAAGATGCCGGCGCGGCAGCAGTCGCAGATGCGTCTATGTCGTGGCTTGCCGCGACAGCGGCGATTCCATGCGTCAGGCTCAGACCTGCTGCGGCAAACAGCCACAGCACGCGCGCAGGCACACGCCGCGCGGCGTGCGCAACGCCCGCAAGGTGCGGATTGAACATGTGAAACTTCCCCTCGAAGCAAGGCTGGCCGCGATCCCGATCAAGGCGCGGCAGGGTCGCGATGCGCGCTTCAAGGCTCAAAGGCTCAAAGGCCAAAGGCTAAAGAAGGCGCCGCGATTCTTTTACAGGCTCGATGCGAAGAGAACGGGAGGGGCGCGCGGACGGCCCGAGGGAAATGCGCCAAGCGGCGTGAAGCGTGTGGACAGCACGGGCGCCGCTGCGATTGCGACTAGCAGGATCAGCACCGGCATGACAGGCGGCACAGCGGTCACGGCGACATGATTCGCAAGCAGATCGCAGTATGCGCATGCGGCGAGCGAGTCGCCGTTCATGGCGTGCGATTGCGAATGATCGACGCGGGTGTCGAACGCGGAACAGAGCGCTGCATTGGGCTCGTTCGCATGCGCTGCCATGACCAGTTGACTCGCAAGCGGCACGAACACGACAAGGCACATGGCAAAGATGCCAAGCCATGCGGTTAGCCGTTTATGTGCGCGAGGGATCATGGTGTCGAAGCGGATAAGCGGGTGCGAGTTTAGCACCTCTTCCGCGCGCGCGAAACCTGCGTGACGTGCGCTGAGCGCGGCGCCTGCTACGGTCTCGCGGCGACGTCGCGCCCATTTTTCGGCGGCGCTTGAAGATCACATCAACACGCAGCGCAAGTTCGATCCGACACTTGTTTTAACGCGTGCGTGCAAGACCGGCCTTCCAGCGGCGCCGGCGGACGTTTAACGGCTCAGGCTCAGGCTCAAGCTCCCGCCCACGCCGGCACGACGAGCAGATAAACGAGCCCCAGCAGCGAGCCGGCGGTCAGGAAAATCACCAGCGTAAAGCCCAAAACACGCTGCACGCCGAGTCCGGCGATCGCCACAACCGGAATCGCCCAGAACGGTTGGAGCAGGCTGCCGGCCATCTCGCCCGCGGCGATCGCCATCGAAGTGCCTGGCAGCGACGCGCCCAACTGCATCGCGGCCGGTATCGTGAACGGACCCTGCACGGCCCAGTGGCCGCCGCCGCTTGGAATAAACAACGTAATCACGCCGGAGGCCAGATAGCTGAGAAACGGCAGCGTATTGCCCGACGCGACATGAATATAGGCATGCGCAACCGTTTCATCGAGGCCGGTCGCGCCCATGATCCCCATGATCCCGCCGTAAAACGGGTATTGCAGCAGCATCGGCCCCGTCACTTTCGCCGCCTCGGTCACCGCCCCGACATACCGGCGCGGGCTACCGTGCAAACACAGCCCGGCAAGCAGAAAGATAAAGATCACCGTGTTGATGTCGAGATTCACGCCATGGCGAATCCATTGCATCGCCAGATAGCCGGCGCCGGCCAGCACGAACACGAGCGCGCAGATACGCGAGCGTTCGAGCACGCCCGCAAAGGTTCCCGCGCGCGCATCGTCGGCCTGCTCGATCTTTTTCTCCTCAGCCTCGATCAGGCTCGCATCGGCTGCGATGACGTCTTTGTCCGCGGGACGCATCAGGATGAACACAATTGGAATCAGCACCATCGCAGCCACGCCCGCGAGCAGGTTCCATGCGGTGAACACCGTATGCGTCAGCGGAACCGCGGCGTGCGTGTGCTGCTCGACGATATTGAGCGGATTGCCGGGCGACGCAATCGACAACGCAATCGAACTCGACATGCCCGTAAAGGCCCACAGCACCCATGAACTGTAAGCGGCGGCCACGAGCCACGCGAAATCGACGCGCACCTGCCTCGCAACCTGCTTCGACAGCAGCGCACCGACGACCAGCCCGAAGCCCCAGTTCAGGAACGTCGCAACGGCGCCGACGCCGAACACGAGCAGTACCGCCGATACCGGCCCGACCGCCAGCCGGCTCGCGCTGCGCAGGCCCGCCTTGATCAGCGGCGCGCTCGCGAGCGCGTACCCGGTGACCAGAACCAGCACCATCTGGAACGCGAAGGTGAAGATGCCGAAAATGCCCTTGTACCAGCCGGTGAGTATCGTTTCGGGCGTGCCTTTCGGTGCAAACGCGAGTGACAGCGCCGCGACCAGCACGGTCAGCAGGATCACGATCACGAACGGATCGGGCATCACGCGCTCGAAAACGTACACGCACGACGACACCGCGCGCTGCAGCAAGGTCTTGTGGTCGCCCTCGGAACGGGGCGCGGGCTGCGGCCGGACCGCGAGCGGCGAAGTATCATGGGTTTCCACAATGTGTCTCCTGACCATGGGTCTTTATCAGGGCTGCCAGGGTCGACCGGGATGCCGTTGATGTCCGGCTTCTTGAATACGGCAGCCACGCATCGGGCTTCGATCTATGCCAACGCCGACACCTTTGCCGACGACGTCTCTCCAACCGGCGCGATCTGCAACTCGCGCTCCTTGCGCTGCAGCGTCATCAGAATCTGGCGTGCCCGGCGCAAGGCCTTGTCGGTTTTGAGGAAAAGTTCCGAGTAACCGTCGTCCGGATATTCCATCATCCGTTGCTGGCGTTCGAGCGCCCACTGGTCCTGCTCGACCACGGCCGGAAACATCTCGGCAACCTTGCGCGCGGTCGGCATGTCCGGATCGCTAAGCGTCATATGCCACGCTTTGCACGACACGTTCCAGCGCCACACCAGATTGCGCTCGTCGACCGGCAGGTGCAGATGCAGCAGCGTGTAGCCTCTTTCCTTGTCCGTGCCCAGTTCGCCCTCGGGCGCGACGCGCATGACCACGCGCGTAAGCCCGGGGCTCACCATGCAGTGCGTGTGAATCCGCTCGACCGTGTCGTACAGGAACCACTCCTTCAGGTACGGCGGCTGCCGGTAGCCATGCACGTGGCGCGTGGTGCGCACGAACGTATGGCCTTCGCTGTCCCCTTCCTCGAGTTCCACCGGAATCCGGCTGTTTTCCTTGTCGCCGATATTGCCGTCGTGCAGCGGATAAAAATGCGTGATGTCGAGCAGATTCTCAATAAGCAACAGATAGTTCGCCGGCACGTGCAGCGGTTCGGGAGAGCCGATCGACAGATTGCCGGCGTCGGTCAGTTCGGGCGTACGCGGAGGCGCGAATCGCTGCGCGCCGGCCGGACTGCCGGGCCATACCCATACCACGCCGTCCTGCTCGCAGACCGGAACGACACTGAGCCGCGCCTGCGGCGGAATCGGCTTGTCCGGTGCGGACGGAATCGCCACGCAGCGGCCCGACGTGTCATAGCACAAGCCGTGATAAGCGCATTCGAGATGGCCGTCGTCGAGCAGCCTGCTTTGCGACAGCGGAAAGCGCTTATGACAGCACCGGTCGTCGAATGCGACGACCTCGCCGCTTTCCGCGCGCCACATCACGATCGGACGGTTGACGATCTTGTGGCCCTGCAGCTGGCCTGCGGCAAACTCCGACGAAAATCCGATCGGATACCAGCAATCCTTGACGTATTCGAATGTACTCATGGCGAGCATCCTCTCCAGAAGAATGGGGACGTTGATGCAACCGGACATTGCGCTCCGGTGTGTGACGAAAACGTGGCCTTCCCGGCTAGTCAGATGTCGAGTACGAGCGTCGGACTCTTCGCGCGCGCACAGCAGATCATCACGAACTCGTCGCGGTCTTCGTCGTCGAGCACCGTGTCGCGATGGATCGGTTCGCCTGCCAGATAGCGCGTCATGCAGGTGCCGCAATAACCCTCGCAACACGATGTATCGACGTCGACACCATGGCCGCGGAGCACGTCGACAATCGACTCGCCGGGCCGCACGGTCAGCGTTTTCTGCGAGCGGCGCAGTTCGACGTCGAAGGGAGCATCTTTTTCAACGCCGCTATCGGCACCGTCGGTTCGCGCAGCGGATGCCGCGGCGCTGGCGGAGAAGCGCTCGCAATGCCGCGTCGCGGCCGGCCAGTGTGCGCTCGCCGCTTCGATGGCGTCCATCAGCGGGCCGGGGCCGCAATAGTAGAGATGCGTGCCGGACGAGTAGCCGCGCAAGGTCGACACGAGATCGAGACCGTTACGCGGGTCGCCATTGTCGAAATGAAGCGACGCTGCGCCGCTTTCGACAAGCGGCTGCAGTTCGTCAAGGAACGCGGCGCGTTGCGCCGTGCGCGCGCAATAGTAGAGATGAAACGCCTGTCCGCGTTTGCGCACCTCGTCGATCATCGCCATGACCGGTGTAATGCCGATCCCGCCGGCAATAAAAACGTGCGGGCCAGCCGCGCTCGACAGTGCGAAATGATTGCGTGGCGGGGAAATCAGGAGCTTCTGGCCCGCGCGCAGTTCGTTGTGCATGGCGATCGAGCCGCCGCGGCCCCGCTCATCGCGCAGCACGGCCACCACATAACGATGCCGTTCCTGAGGCGAATTGCACAGCGAATACTGGCGGATCACGCCGCCCGCGAGATGGACGTCGATATGCGAACCGGCCGTGAACTGCGGCAGCAAGCCGCCATCGGCCTTCACGAACTCGAAAGCGTTGATATCGTCGGCAAGCGCCGTGATCGACTTGAGACGCACCTCAAGCTTTGCGTGCCGCTCTGCGTCGGCGCGAACGGGGGTCTCCTCCCGCACGAGGACCGCTTCCATGTCTTCCTCCTTGAATCGCAGCGACAGTCTGTACCAGGCCCTTTTGCTGGGCCATGCGCTGTGCTTGAAAGGAAGATTAGGCAAGCGAACGCATGAACTCAAACGAGTAATTCACGCCGAAAAGCATCAAGATTGTTGATCTGTCGTTATGCACCGCAGCATAGATCGACCGCCGGTTTCGTCAGTTCCTTGTTGTCGTACAAACGGGTCACGGACTGTCGGATGGGCTCTCGGCACACTCGAAATCGCTGACCTCGCGTGCCAGTTCGGCGATTGCCCGCGGGAGCGAATACGAATGGCCCGCCGGGCAAGCCGCAATAAACTCGACCGGCTCGAGCGGATTCGTCACGTGGACAACGGCCAGCTTGCCTTGCGCGATCTCCTGCCTGTACGACCGCACCGGCAGATACGACACGCCCATGCCGGCAATCGTCATCGATGCGGCGACCGCGACGCTTTTGCAGCGCGCAAGATACCGGCAGCGCGCATGCTCGCTCATGAACCAGTCTTCGAGCGCGGCATAGTGAAACGACGACTGCTTCATGCCGATGATCGGATAACCGGCCAGGTCACGCGGGCGGTAGGTACGCTCGCCAAGGCCGAGCGCGGGGCTCGCCATCCATTGAAAGTCGACGACGCCGAGCGACAGCGTCGACAGCTCCGGCGTTCGTGTATGCCCCGGCGCCAGCACGAGTTCGAGCTCGGCCAGGCGCAGGCTCGCCATCAGTTCGGCGGTCAACGCCTCTTCAATCTCGAGCCGCACATTCGGGTACCGCTCCGCAATCACGGTGATGAGCCGCGGCAGCCAGGTCGTCGTCACGACCTCCGCCACGCCGAAACGCACGACGCCCGACACCGCCTCGGGCGCGCCGAGGCGGTGTTCGAGTTCGGTCGACAGGTCCAGGATCCGGCTCGCGTAGTCCATCAGCTCGCGGCCTTTCGGGGTGAGGCGCGCCGTCCGGTGCGTTCTGTCGAAGAGCTCGACGCCGAGCGCCCGCTCGAGTTCGCGCAGGCGCATCGAGACCGCCGATTGCGTTGCGTACAAACGCTCGGCGGCTGCCGCGAAACTGCCGAGCTTGACGGTCCAGAAAAACGTCTCCAGCTGCTGAAGGGTCATGGGACCTCTACGTCGATCGTTGTGCGTAGAAGTTTAAGGAGTCGCCCCAAAGGGGTCTGCAATGGAAAGCCCCTACGACTTGCATCGCGCGGCGATTATTTCGATACTGACCAGGTCATACCCTTAGGCAATGAGACAGGAGGAGCGCGATGACCGCTGCTCGGACGTCATTTTTTGCACGGTGACGCAAAGGTCCAGATATGGCCTTCGGGATCCTGCGCGCGATAGGTACGGTCGCCGTAAAACTGCGTGGCCGGCTCCGTTACGATCGTCGCGCTGGCCGCACGCGCATGCGCGCAATGCGTGTCGATGTCTTCGCCCTCGGCGAGCTGGGCAGTGGGACCAGGCAAGCGGACTGACGACGCACAAACGGCTCGATTGTGCGCGTGTGAACGCGAGGCATGCCGGGCGTATCCGTGTTCCGCGTCTACGCCTCGCCTTCTTCGAGAACCACGACGCTGCGCGCTTCGACCCGGCAATGCCCGCTTTCCATCGCGATCGGCGCGGCCGCCGCGCAAGCAATATCGCGCGGACTCTCGAGCGCAGTGTCGACGATGCGACGCCAACGCCGCCCGTCGAGCGCGGGCAGCGCGACCTCGCGAGGCGACGCATTCATATTGAGCACCACATGCAACGACGGTTCACCCGGCGCTTCAGCGCCGAGTGTCCACGCGAGCAGCCGCGCGCCATGGTCGTGCCACGCAGGTTCATCAAGACGCTCGCCGTGCCATGCAACGTCGGGCCGCGTCTGACCGGGCGAAGGCGTTCCGGTCAGAAACCGGGTCCGCCGCAGGCTCGCGTGACGCTTGCGCAATGCGATCATTTCGCGCACGAAGCGCGTCATGTCCGCCCCTGCTTTTGCAGGCTTCCAGTCGAACCACGCCAGCGCGTTATCCTGGCAGTAGACGTTGTTGTTGCCACGCTGGCTGCGCAGCGCTTCGTCACCGGCAAGCATCATCGGCACACCCTGGCTTAGCAGCACGATCGCGATCAGGTTGCGCGCCTGACGGTAGCGCAATGCCATGATCGCCGCATCCTGCGTGTCGCCTTCCGTTCCGCAATTCCACGAAAGATTGTCGTTACTGCCGTCGCGATTGTCGTCGCCGTTGGCCTCGTTGTGCTTCATGTCGTAGCTGACGAGATCGTAGAGCGTAAAGCCGTCGTGGCACGTCACGAAGTTGATGCTGTTGGTCGGGAGCCTGCCGTCATCCGCATAGATATCCGAACTGCCCGCGATACAGGTGGCGACCTGCCCGACGAGCCCCGACTCGCCGCGCACGAACCGGCGGATCACATCGCGATAGCGGCCGTTCCACTCGGCCCATGCCATGCCGGGAAACGCACCGACGTGATAGAGGCCGGCCGCATCCCACGCCTCGGCGATCAACGGCACATGAGACAGCACGCGCGACGCTTCGAGCGACCACGGCAGCGGCGGATCGCCCATCAGTTCGCCATGCGGGCCGCGCGCGAACACGCTCGCCAGATCGAAGCGAAACCCGTCGACACCGAGCTCTTCCACCCAGTATTCGAGGCAGTGAATAATGAACGCGGTGACGAGCGGATGGTTGCAATTGACCGTATTTCCGCAGCCGGTGAAGTCGAGGTACTGGCGTCGATCGCCCGCATCGTGCTGATAGAAGACGTCGTTCGCGAGGCCCTTGAAGTTGATGACCGGCCCCGTTGCGCCCGCTTCGGCCGTATGGTTGAACACGACATCGACGAGCACCGCGATGCCGGCCGCATGCATCGCATCGGTCAGCGCGCGGAATTCCTGCGGCGCGCGCGCCGGGTCGCGGCAATAACGCGGATGCGGGCTGTAATAACTGTGCGTGCTGTAACCCCAGAAATTGACGAGCCCTCGCCCGGCTGCGATGGGCGGCACGTCCTGTTCGTCGAACGCCATCACCGGCAGGAGTTCGACGTGCGTCACGCCGAGTTCCTTCAGATACGGAATCTTTTCGATCAGCCCCACAAAGGTTCCGGCGTGCGTGACGCCGCTCGACGGATCGCGCGTGAAGCCGCCGACATGCAGTTCGTAAATCACCGCGTCGGTGAGCCCGCCAGCCGGGCGTTGCGCCGTGGTGGCGGGCGAAGGCGCGAGCGGCGCGGTGACGATGGCGCGATGGGTTGCGTGCGCCTTGCCGGCCTGATCGACGCCAGGACGGCGAACCCACAAGCGGTGATCGACCGCGCGCGCGAACGGATCGAGCAACTCTTTCGTCGCGTCGAACGCGCGGCCCGTGAACTGCGTGTCGTGCGGACCATCGATACGCCATGTGTAGCACGTATGCGGCGGAAGGTCCTCGACCAGCACATGCCAGTAGAAAAACGTGCGATTGCGCTGGGGTTCCAACCTGACGATCTGAAACGGCTCCGCGCTATCCGGCGCGTCGTACAGCAGCAGTTCGGCGCGCGTCGAATGGCGGCTGAAAATGCAGAAATTGACCCCCTCGGGCAACGCAGTCGCACCCGGCGGAAATCGTGATCCGGCGCGCACCGCATAGATGCGCGCCGCTGGTGTTTCAGAGCCTTCGCTCAAGGGTGATCCTCACCGGGTCGATCTTCCAGATCTGCTCGCAGTACTCGCGAATCGCGCGATCGGACGAAAACTTCCCGGAGCGCGCGGTATTGAGGATCGACATGCGACTCCAGCGCCGCGTGTCCTGCCATGCCGTGCTGACGTCCTGCTGGCGAGCCACATACGCCGCATAATCGGCGAGCACGAGAAACGGATCGTAGTTGAGCAGATTATCGAGCAGCGGCCGGAACATCTCCCGATCGCCGCGTGAGAAGCGTCCGCTGCCGATTGCCTCGATCACGCCGTGCAAGTCGTCGTTGTCGCGTACGTAATCGGCAGGCCGATAGCCTTCGCGCTTGACCCGCTCCACCTGGTCGGCGGTCAGGCCGAACAGGAAAAAGTTTTCGTCGCCCACTTCCTCGCGAATCTCCACGTTCGCGCCGTCCAGCGTGCCGATCGTCAGCGCGCCGTTCATCATGAACTTCATATTGCCGGTGCCGGACGCTTCCTTGCCGGCCGTCGAGATCTGCTCGGACAGGTCCGCGGCCGGATAGATGAACTGCGCGTTCTTCACGTTGAAATCCGGGAAGAACACCACCTTCAGCCGCCCGTTCACCACCGGATCGTTGTTCACGACCTCGGCCACACCGTTGATCAGGCGGATGATCAGCTTGGCCATGGCGTAGCCGGGCGCCGCCTTGCCGCCGAACACGAAGCAACGCGGCGGCACCTCCCGATGCGGATCGAGGCGCAGCCGTTCATACAGCGTGATGATGTAAAGCGCGTTCAGATGTTGCCGCTTGTATTCGTGAATACGCTTCACCTGAATGTCGAACAGTGCGGCCGGATCGACGGCGATACCGGTCGCGCTGCGGATATTCGCCGCGAGCAGTTCCTTGTTCGCGCGCTTGACGCGGCGCCAGCGGTCCTGGAACGCGGCATCGTCCGCCTGTTCGTCGAGCTTGCGCAGCTTCGAGAGGTCGCTCGACCAGCGCTCGCCGACCGCTTCGGCGAGCAGCGCCGCAAGGCCCGGATTGCTGAGCATGACGAAGCGCCGCGGCGTGACGCCGTTGGTCACGTTATGAAAGCGTTCGGGCCAGAGTTCGGCGAAATCGCGCAACACCGTCTCTTCGAGCAGTTTCGTATGCAGCGCGGCCACACCGTTGACCGCGTGGCTGCCGACCGTCGCCAGATGCGCCATGCGCACGCGCTTCGCACCGCTCTCGTCGATCATCGACATACGCGCGATGCGCGCGTCGTCGCCCGGGTAGCGATGCCGCACTTCGTCGAGAAAGCGGCGATTGATCTCGTAGATGATTTCGAGCGGCCGCGGCAGCAAGCTCTGGAACAGCGGCAAGCCCCAGGTTTCGAGCGCCTCGGGCAATAGCGTGTGGTTGGTATAAGCGAGTGCGCGCCGCGTGATCTCCCACGCTTCGTCCCATGGCAGCAGCTTTTCATCGACCAGCAGGCGCATCAGCTCGGCGACCGCAATCGACGGATGCGTGTCGTTCAACTGCGCCGTGAACAGGTACGCAAAGCGACCGACCGGTTCGCCCTTGAGCGCGAGCAGCCGCAGCATGTCCTGCAGCGAGCACGACACGAAAAAGTACTGCTGCGCAAGACGCAGGCGCTTGCCGGCTTCCGGCTCGTCGTTCGGATAGAGCACCTTCGACAGCGTTTCCGACTTCACCTTCTCGTGCACGGCCTCGTAATAGTCGCCGGCGTTGAAGTCCTGCAGATCGAACGATTCGACGGCCTCGCTTTTCCACAGCCGCAACGTATTGCAGGTGTTCACGCGAAAGCCGGGCAGCGGCGTATCGCACGCGACACCCTTGACCGTGTACCCCGGAACCCAGCGCACGCGCAGACGTCCCTGATCGTCGGTTTCGCTTTCCGTGCGGCCGCCGAAGTTCACATAGAACGCGACGTCCGGACGCAGAATCTCCCAGGGGTTGCCCTTTTGCAGCCACTTGTCGGTCACTTCGACTTGCCAGCCGTCGCGGATCTCCTGGTCGAAAATGCCGAACTCGTAGCGGATGCCGTAACCGATAGCGGGAATTTCAAGCGTCGACAGCGAGTCCATATAGCAGGCGGCAAGGCGCCCCAGGCCGCCGTTGCCAAGGCCCGGCTCTTCCTCGATCGCCAGCAGCGCGTCGAGGTCGACGCCAAGCGGCTGCAGCGCGTTGCGCACATGGCTCTCGATGCCGAGGTTGATCAAATTGTTGCCGAGCTGCGGACCCATCAGGAATTCCGCCGACAGATAACATGCGACCTTCGCATTGTGCGCCACATACGCACGTGTCGTGGCCACCCTGCGCGTCATCATCCGGTCGCGCACCGAATACGCGAGCGCCATGTACCAGTCGTGCAGCGTCGCGGTCTCCGGGAACCCCGCCTGCAAACAGATCAGGTTATCGACGATATCGCGCTGCAGCGCGTCGACGCCAAGACCGCTGCGCGCCGGTTCCGCGCCCGGTGTCGATTTGATGGTTGCTGCGTCACCCATGGGCTGTCCTTATCGTCGTTGCGCGTGTGTGCTGTTCGATTGCCGCGTGATTGCAAGGCCCCGCGCGGCGCTTCGCTTTCAGAACGGCCAGACCCAGTCGGAGATTTCCGCGCGATCGGTACCGTGTGTGTGCGCGTATTGCAGGTTGCTGATGATCGCGTTTCTCATGTCTTCCCTCAGATGCGCGGTCCGCCCTTGCAGACGCGGCACACGGTCGAGCACATCGATAACGAGGTTGAAGCGGTCCACCTGGTTGAGAATGGCCAGTTCGAGCGGCGTGTTGATATTGCCCTTTTCCTTGTAGCCCCGTACGTGTAGGTGCTCGTGATTGCGGAAGCGATAGGAAAGCTTGTGGATCAGCCACGGGTAACCGTGGAAATTGAAGATCACCGGTTTATCGACGGTAAACAGGCTGTCGAATTCGCGCTCGGTCGAACCGTTCGGATGCTCGCTCGCGGGCTGCATCCTGAAGAGATCGACTACGTTCACAAAGCGCAGCTTCAGTTCGGGCAGGCGTTCGCGAAGAATCGCCGCCGCCGCGAGCGCTTCCTGCGTCGCGACATCGCCGCACGAAGCGAGCACGACATCCGGATCTTCGTTTTCGTCGGTGCTTGCGCGCGCCCATACGCCGATCCCCTTCGCGCAGTGCACGATGGCCTCGTCGATCGTCGTGAATTGCAGATGCTTCTGCTTGTCGGCGACGATCACATTGATGCAGTCGGTCGAGCGCAGGCACTGGTCGGCCACGACGAGCAGCGTGTTCGCGTCGGGCGGCAAATATACGCGCGTGACCGACGGGCTCTTGTTCGTAACGAGATCGATAAAGCCCGGATCCTGATGCGAGAAGCCGTTATGATCCTGCCGCCATACGGTCGACGAAAGCAGGATGTTCTGCGACGACACCGATGCGCGCCACGGCACATGGTTCTTGCAGATATCAAGCCACTTCGCGTGCTGGTTGAACATCGAATCGATGACGTGCGCGAACGCCTCGTACGTATGGAACAAGCCGTGGCGTCCCGACAGCAGATAGCCTTCGAGCCAGCCCATCAGCGTGTGCTCCGACAGCATTTCCATCACCCGGCCGTCGCGCGCGAGTTCGCCGCCGTCGTCGTCTTCGGGCAGCATGTCGGCCATCCAGACCTTTTTGCTGACTTCGTAAATGGACTGCAGCCGGTTCGACGCCGTTTCATCGGGGCCGAACACGCGAAACGTGTGCATGTTCTCGCGCATCGTGTCGCGCAGATAGTCGCCAAGCGGCCGCGTGTTTTCGTGCAGCACCTTGCCGGCGTCGGCATCCGCGACATCCACCGCGTACGCGCGAATGTCGGGCAGCTTCGGTTCACGGCGCAAGGTGCCGCCGTTCGCATGCGGATTCGCGCTCATGCGCCGCGGGCCGATGGGCGCGAGCGCTTTCAGTTCGTCGATCAACCGGCCATTCGCGTCGAACAGCTCTTCGGGCTTGTAACTACGCATCCAGTGCTCGAGCACTTCGAGATTCGCGGGATTGCCGCGCACGTCGGCAAACGGCACCTGATGCGAGCGCCACGAGCCTTCCACCTTGTGACCGTTGATCTCCTTCGGCCCGCTCCAACCCTTCGGCGTACGCAAGACGATCATCGGCCAGCGCGGGCGCTCGACGTTGCCCGCTGCGTTTCCCGCTGTGCGCGCCTTGGCGTGGATCGCGCGAATTTCCGCCAGGACTTCATCGAGCGTGCGCGCCATCTTCTCGTGCATTTCCGCATGATCCGAACCTTCGACGAAATACGGCCGATAGCCGTAGCCGACGAATAGCGCTTCGAGTTCTTCGTGGCTGATGCGCGAAAGGATGGTCGGATTGGCGATCTTGTAACCGTTCAGATTCAGGATCGGCAGCACGGTGCCGTCGCGCGCGGGGTTGATGAACTTGTTCGAATGCCACGCCGTCGCAAGCGGGCCGGTTTCCGATTCGCCATCGCCGACCACGCAGGCAACGATCAGATCGGGGTTATCGAGTGCGGCGCCGTAGGCATGCGACAGGCTGTAACCGAGCTCGCCGCCTTCGTGTATCGAGCCCGGCGTTTCGGGCGTGACGTGCGAGCCGATATGGCCTGGAAACGAGAACTGCTTGAAGAATTTCTGCAGGCCCTCGGCGTCCTCGCTCTTGTCCGGATAGACCTCCGAGTATGTGCCTTCCAGATACGCGGGGCCGAGCACGCCCGGCGCGCCATGACCGGGTCCCGCCATGAAAATCACGTCGAGATCGTCGCGTTTGATCACGCGGTTCAGATGCGCCCAGACAAACGAAAGCGCCGGGCTTGCCCCCCAGTGCCCGAGCAGACGGTATTTGATGTGCTCTGCCTTGAGCGGCTCGCGCAAGAGCGGGTTGTCGAGCAGATAGATCATGCCGACCGACAGGTAGTTGCATGCGCGCCACCAGGCGTCGATCAGCCGGAGTTCCTCGCCGCCGGGCGCGGTTTGCGCCGCGCCCGTCATAGGTTGCTTGCTCATACCGACGCCTCCTGTCCTTGCAGCCTCATCCCGAGGAGCGTGGATCGCGCTCGGTGTGCTGCACAGGCGCTTTACCTCAACGCAGCATACGTTACTATCCATGGAATGCAAGGCGCTATTCGGATGGATGTGCGCACCTGCGCAACACCGTTCGGGTCGCGCAAAAAAAGCTTGCGCAGCGCAAGGCAGCACGGCGCAAAATCAGATGAAAACGCAAAGGGAAACATCGCCCGCATCGGCGTCCGATGCGCATTGAATGCGCAATGCTGGGCACGCAACGAAGTTCTTCGAACACCCGTGACGCTAACGCGCTTGCGCGGCATCGCCACGGCGCTTTGGTTACAGTGCGCCCTTTTCTTTCTTTTCGTTCGATCTTCGAAGCGATATCAGATTCATCGCAATCACCGCGATTGCCACCCCGACAAAAATGGCGAGCGCCCCGTAGCGGAATTCCATCGTCTTGTCGTAGACCAGCCCGTGAATCGCCGCATAAAGTCCGCCGAGCCAGATCGCCACGCCCACCAGCGCGATCGCTACACGCCTCTCGGATTTCTTCATGAATACCTCTAGCGCTTCTTGAACTTCAAGCGGTTTTCCAACGGCCGATTCAGCTTAGTACACGCATGCGGTGACCTGCTATTGGATCAAGGTCCAATATCATTTACCGCATCCGCGTCCGATACTCGACTATGGCAAACGGCCGCCGCTTGCTTCGGCGAAGCGTCCACGCGGGCCTGAGGCCAACTGTCTTAACGGTGATCGATCCATGACTCGAACGTTACGAATGGCTTCGGCGCTGGCCGTCCTGCTCCTTGCCGGCCACGCGTCGGCACAGCAACCCATCATCTATCCCGCGAGGGGCCAAAGCCCGCAGCAGCAAGCCAGCGATATGGGCCAATGCGAAGCGTGGGCACAGCAAACAACTGGCGTGAACCCTTCCGCGCTTGCCCAGCGCGCGGCCAACCAGCCTCCGCCGCCCGGGCCGCAAGGCGAACGCGTCCGCGGCGCGGCGGGCGGCGCCGCAATGGGCGCGGCCATCGGCGCAATCGCGGGCGACGCGGGCAAAGGCGCCGCAATCGGCGCCATTACGGGCACGGTCGGCGGCGGCATTCGCCAGCGCCGCAACGCAGCCGCTGCGCAGCAGCAACAACAGTACGTCGCGCAGGACACATCGCAGCAAATGGCTACATACAATCGCGCCATTTCGGCGTGCATGAGCGGACGAGGCTACACGATCAATTAGTGCTGCCACGCTACGGGAGCGGACATCGTGACAAGAACACGCACTGCAATCTCATGCGCCGTTGCCTGCGCGCTGATACCGCTAGCGGGCGCCGCCGCGGATTTCGACGGCAAGACCCCGCTGATCTGCGCGACCGTCGACGCGCATTCGTGCGATCCCGGCGAGATCTGCGAACGCGCGTTGCCGGCCGATATCGGCTTGCCGCAATTCATGCGTATCGACTTCGCGAAAAAGACGATTCAGGGCACGTCACGCTCGACACCGATCGATTCGATGGAGAAAACGCCTGGCCAGATCCTGATGCAGGGCACCGAACTCGGCTTTGCGTGGACGCTCGTGCTCGATTCGACGACCGGTGAAATGACCTCGACCATCGCCAACCGCGACCGCACGTATGTGATGTTCGGGGCCTGTACGCCCAGATGAAACCCGTGCGCATGCATCGCGCAGAACAACCATCAGCGGATCAGTACTCGTAGCGTTCCGGAAGAATCTGAACCGTGACCTTGCGGTTTTTCCAGAACAGGTTGTGCACGCGCGATTGCAGACTGCGCAGCGCATACCCTTGCACCTCGTTAAAGCCGAGCAATGCCGCAGGACTTGTGCCCGTTCCGTCGATACGCTGAATCCAGTCGAACGAAGGAAACCCGTATCCGCACAAAAACTGCCTGATTTCGTCGTCGGACGTTTCCTTCTGGATATTGGATAACCAGAGTTCTCCCATCTCGGCCTCCTTTCTGACAATGGCCCTTTCCCTCTCGGATGGACCTCGTTTCATTGTAGTGCGCTGTTTGGTGTTTCAACGCATCACAAAACGGCGGCGAATGACCTAACATCATAGTGAGTTGGCGCCCCACCAAGGAGCGGCAATGTTCTCGCATATCGAACGTCGGATAAGAACCGTGCACATGTGGCTGTTCGTCATGCTGACGTCGGCCTCGGGTATCGTATGCGCGCAAACCGCCTCGCCTGCGGAGCCACAGCCGGCGCCGCTCGCTCAACCGGCGCCACCGGCGCAAGCCAATCAGCCCGCCCCGTTCAAACCCGAAGAAATCGAAGCGCTGGTCGCACCGATCGCGCTTTACCCGGACTCCGTACTATCGCAAGTCCTGATGGCCTCGACTTATCCGCTCGAAATCGTGCATGCCGCGCGTTGGGTCAAAGCGAACCCTAAAGTGAAGGGCGACGCCGCGGTCAAGGCTGTCGAGAATCAACCGTGGGACGTCAGCGTGAAGTCGCTCGTTGCGTTTCCGCAAATTCTCGAGCCGATGAACGAAAAGCTCGACTGGACGCAGAAACTCGGCGACGCCTTCCTCGCGCAGGAAAAGGACGTATTCGCCGCGATTCAGCGTTTGCGCGCGCGGGCGAAGGATTCGGGCAACCTCAAGTCGACCGAACAGCAGAATGTGGTCGTCGACCCTCCGGCCGCGAGCGGCGGACAGAGCATCGTGCGCATCGAGCCAGCCGATCCGCAGGTCATTTACGTGCCGGCCTATAACCCGACAGTCGTCTATGGCGCGTGGAGCTATCCCGCTTATCCGCCGTACTACTGGCCGCCGCCGCCGGCTTACTATCCGGGCGCCGCGCTCGCCACCGGCTTCGCGTGGGGCGTCGGCCTTGCCGCCGCGGGTGCGATTTTCAGCAACTGCAACTGGGGCGGCGGCGACGTCAATATCAACGTGAACAAGGCCGCGAATATCGACCGCAACTTCGATCGCACGAAAGTGCAAGGCAACGGCAACCGCTGGCAGCACGACGCGAGCCACCGCCAGGGCGTCGCGTATCGCGACAATGCGACGCGCAACCGGTATGCGGGCAATGTGCCCGGCGCCGAAGCGCGCAACGAATTCCGCGGCCGCGACGCAGCGAATCAGCGCGCAAGCGCCGCCGATCGCGCCGGAGCCGGCAACCGTGCGGCGGCGACCGATCGGGCGGGTGCGGGTAATCGTGCAGCGACGGCTGACCGCGCCGGCGCAGGCGCGGGCAATCGCGCATCGACCGTGGACCGGTCGGGCGGACGCAACAGCCGTGCGTCGGTCGCGGACAATTCGAGCCTCGGCGACCGCGGCGGCGTCTCGAACCGCGGCGGCGCGGGCACAGGAAACGTCAGCCGCGCGAGCGACCATGTCGGTGGCGGAGGGTTCGGTGGTGGCGGCGGCGGGCGCGACGGTGCATTCCAAGGTGTAGGCGGCGGCTCCGCGCAGCGCAGCGCCGACCGCGGACGTTCGAGCATGCAGGGCTCGAGTTTCAACCGGCCGAGCGGCGGCGGTGGAATGCGCGGTGGCGGCGGAATGCGCGGCGGCAGACGCTAGGAGACGACGGCATGAAGCGATGGTCAAGGTTCAGCATGCTGGGCGCGGCACTTGCCGGCACGCTTCGCGTGTTCGCTGCGGCATGCGCGTTCGGCGCCATGACGATGTCCGCCGCTCACGCGGAAAAAATCTTCAGTACTCCGGAGGCGGCGATGGACGCTTTCGGCGAGGCGATCATCGACAACCGCGAAAGTTCGCTGCAAGCGATCTTCGGCAACGACTTTCGCCAGCTGATTCCACCGGTCGGCGCCGAGGTGCGCGACCGCTTCGTCGACGAATGGGGCATATCGCATACCGTTCAGACGGTCGACGACACCCATGCCCGGATCGCCGTCGGCAACGACGGCTGGACCTTCCCGATTCCGCTCGTGAAATCCGCGCAAGGGTGGCGCTTCGATACGCGCGCGGGCGTGGAGGAAATGCGCCAGCGCCGCATCGGGCGCAATGAACTCGCGGTGATCCAGGCCATGCTCGCCGTCTACGACGCACAGCGCGAATACGCAACGACCGATCACGACGGTGACGGTTTGCTCGCCTATGCGTCGAAGCTGTCGAGTTCGCCGGGCAAGCAGGACGGCCTGTACTGGCCGACGCAGCCGGGCGAACCGCCAAGTCCCTTGGGCCCGGCGTTTATGAAGGCGAGTTCGCGCAGCGCCGAAAAAGGCACGTACTACGGCTACCACTACAAGCTGCTGACATCGCAAGGCCCGCACGCACCGGGCGGCGCTTATGACTACCTTACGCACGGCCGCCTGTTCGGCGGCTTCGCGGTCATCGCGTGGCCCGCGCGCTACGACGACACCGGCATCAAGAGCTTTATGGTGAGCCATGCAGGACAGGTCTACGAGCGCGACCTGGGCCCGGATGGCGCGGCCACCGCCAGTGCGATGAAGTCGTTCGACCCCGGACCCGGCTGGAAGAAAGTCGCGCCCTGAGGCGAACCGATGCGAACGGCTCGGCATTGACCGCCCTCCTGCACTGACGGCCCCGCATTGGCCACGCTCCACGCCGCCTCGCTCGCTTCGGGGAGGCAACACATGATCAGGTTCGCCGTCTGCCTCATCCCGTTCATCCTCGCGCTCGTTGCGCCCGCCCCGGCCGACGCGGCACTGCGCTACAACTGGGACACCGTGCTGTTACCGCAGGATGCGGCGCTTCCGACGCTATCGTCGCAACCGGAGCAGCGCTTTTTCGATCGGATGTTTCGCGCACAGGGCGTCGATCCCGCTTCGAACAAGGCGCAGATCGTTCGCGTGTGGGTCGACCGGATCCGGCAAGACCCGCTTATCACGTCGGCCATCCCAGGCGGTGCGGAGGGCGTGGGCCGGATCTTTCTCGATCCGCAACTGCGCGAAATCATCATGACGAACGGGCTCGTGCGGCTTCCCGCCGCCGACAGGCTCCGCTACGTTGCGCTGATGACGAAGTTTCTCGATGAACTGGTGCCGGTCAATTGCTTCGGGCTGACCAGTCTGAGCGACGTCATGGCGCGGATCTCGCTGCGCGAGATGTCCGAACCCGACGTCGCGCAATATTTCGAACTGCTCTCGAAGGTGCTGGTAAGCGATGCGCTCAACGCGCCTGTTGTTTTGCCGACGCGCGCGCAGTACGCATCGGCGCAATATCATCTCTCGCGCGCACTCTTTGCCCAGTTGGGCGGCGACGCATACAGCATTGCGCGCTTCGAAAGCTATACGTCCAACCCTGCGCAGGCGACGCCTGGCGATGCATGCTGGGCAACGCGCGTGACCTTGCACGCGATCCTGTCGATGCCCGATCCCGACCGCGATTTCATTCTGCTTCTGACCATCCTTCATGCGATCGACGAAAGCGAAACGCCGGCTCGCGACGCCCCGCCGCCTGTCGTGCCGTCGCCGGCGTCCACGCAGCCGGGCCGCGCGCCGCGGCCGATACCGCGCTAGGATCGCATCAGGGCCACACTAGGCACGCGATTGGTATTGAATTCCGGCGCTCTGCACGGTGACCCGCGTGCCGGCGGCGCCCTCGACGATCGCCACGATATCCGGCAACGCGCCGATCACGGCATCTTTCCCGGTCTTGCGGACGAATTCGATCGCCGCCTCCACCTTCGGCCCCATCGATCCGGACGCAAAGCCGAGTTTCTCGAGCTCGTCGGGATGCGCGCGCGAAATGGCCTTCTGTGACGGCTTGCCCCAGTCGACATAGGCCGCATCGACGTCCGTCGCAATCACCAGCAGATCGGCGCCAAGCTCTTGCGCCAGCAGCGCGGAGCAGAGATCCTTGTCGATCACCGCCTCCACGCCGCGCAGCTGGCGGTTGTCCCCGTAGCATGTCGGAATGCCGCCGCCGCCCGCACAGATCACGACGGTGCCCTTTTCGAGCAGCCATTTCACAGGCCGGATTTCGAAAATCCGCTGTGGTCTTGGGCTTGCCACCACGCGGCGGTAGCTGTTGCCGTCCTGCGCAATGCTCCAGCCTTTTTCTTCCGCGAGCCGCAGCGCTTCCTCTTTCGTGTAGATAGGCCCAATCGGCTTCGTAGGATGACTGAATGCCGGGTCCGCGGGATCGACTTCGACCTGCGTCAGGATCGTGGCGAACGGCACCTCGAAGGGCAGCAGGTTGCCCAATTCCTGTTCGATCAGATAGCCGATCATGCCCTCGGTCTGTGCGCCGAGGACATCCAGTGAATACGGCGCGACCTCCTTGTAGGCCGCGCTTTGCAGGGCCAGCAGGCCCACCTGCGGCCCGTTGCCATGCGCGATCACGAGCTCGTTGCCGGTCGCGACGCGCGCGATCTGCGCGGCCGCAACCTTGACGTTCTCACGCTGCTGGTTTTCCGTCATCGGCTGACCGCGCTGCAATAACGCGTTCCCACCCAAAGCAATGACCAGGCGCACGATAGATTCCTCCCGAAGACGCGCAGCCACGGTTTCGCTTCCCGCAGCTGCTTGCACTGCTTTAACGCTCGCTCGACGCGACTAAAGATCGGCCAGTGTCGAAACCAGAATTGCCTTGATTGTATGCATCCGGTTTTCAGCCTGCTCGAACGCGATATTGTAGTCGGACTCGAACACATCTTCGGTCACTTCGATCCCGTTCGCCAGATGCGGATAGCGTTCCGCGATCTGCTTGCCGACCTTGGTTTCGCTGTTATGGAAGGCAGGCAGACAGTGCATGAACTTCGTGCGCGGGTTGCCGGTCGATTTCACCAGTGCCAGGTTCACCTGGTAGGGCAGCAACTCCTTGATCCGCTCGTCCCACGCCTCGACCGGTTCGCCCATCGACACCCAGACGTCGGTGTGAATGAAGTCGACCCTCTTGACAGCCTCGTTCGGGTCTTCGGTCAACTTGATTCGCGCGCCGCTTTCACTGGCGAACTGCTGGCAGGCCGCGATATGTTCCTCGCTCGGCCACAGTGACTTCGGTGCGCCGATGCGCACATCCATGCCGAGCTTCGCACCGATCAGCAACAACGAGTTGCCCATGTTGTTGCGCGCGTCCCCGAGATACGCATAGCTGATCTCATGAAGCGGCTTATCGGCGTGCTCCTGCATCGTGAGCACGTCGGCGAGCATCTGCGTCGGGTGATACTCGTCAGTCAGCCCATTGAAAACCGGTACGCCGGCATAGTTTGCCAGTTCCTGGACGGTCGCCTGACTGAAGCCGCGATACTCAATGGCGTCGTACATGCGGCCGAGCACGCGGGCGGTGTCCTTCATGCTCTCCTTGTGACCGATCTGCGACGACGTCGGGTCGATATAGGTCACGTTTGCCCCCTGGTCGTGTGCCGCGACTTCGAATGCACAGCGCGTACGCGTGGAGGTCTTTTCGAAGATCAGTGCAATCTCCTTGCGGCACAGGTGCTGCTGTTCGGTGCCCGCGTACTTGGCGCGCTTGAGGTCGCGAGACAGGTCGAGCAGATAGCGCAAATCGCGTGTGCTGTGGTGCATCAGGCTCAAAAAGCTACGGTTTCGCAGATTGAAGGCCATGAGTCGTCTCCGTCGATTGAGATGTCGCTGCCGCGCTTCAGTAGTCGACCGCGTCGCGCAAAACCGGGCACGTCATGCAGTGGCCGCCGCCGCGGCCCCGGCCAAGTTCGCTGGCCGTGATCGTGATCACCTCGACGCCGGCCTTGCGCAGCAGCGTATTGGTGAACGTATTGCGGTCGTAGCCGATCACGACGCCCGGTTCGACGCAGACCATGTTGTTGCCGTCGTCCCACTGCTCCCGCTCCGCGGCGAAACTGTTGCCCCCCGTTTCGACGACGCGCAGGGTTTTCAGGCCGAGTGCATCGCCGACCGCCTGCACGAACGGCTTGTCTTCGCGCTGAATGCTCATGCCGTAACCGCTCTTCTCGTCGGGTCTGAGCGAGAACGTCACGATCTGTTTGACCACTTCGGGAAAGATCGTGACCAGATCGCGATCGCAGAAGCTGAAAACCGTATCGAGGTGCATCGCCGCGCGCGACTTTGGCAGCCCCGCCACGAGCACCTGCTGAACGGCGCCCTTGGCAAACAGCGCCCGCGCCACTTGCCCGATCGCCTGGCGCGACGTACGCTCGCCCATGCCGATCAGCACGATGCCCTTTCCGATCGGCATCACGTCACCGCCTTCGAGTGTCGACGCGCCGTGATCCGTATCGGGGTCGCCCCACCAGACTTCGAATTGTGCGTTGGCAAAGCTCGGGTGGAACTTGTAGATGGCCGAGGCGAGCAACGTCTCCTGCCTGCGCGCGGGCCAGTACATCGGGTTGAGCGTCACCCCGCCGTAAATCCAGCAGGTCGTGTCGCGCGTAAACACCATGTTCGGCAACGGCGCCAGCAGGAAGCTCGAATAGCCGACGTATTCGCGGAACAGTTTCAGCGCCGGTGCATCGCTCGCGGGGATGTCGTCGATCGATACGCCGCCGATCAGGAAATCCGCGAGTTTGCGCGGCTCCATTTCGTTCATCCACGCGCGCACTTCGTTGCTCAAGCCGATACCTACGCTGTTGTCGTTGATTTTCCGGTCGAGCACCCACTTGCGCGCTTCCGGATTGTTGAGCATCTGCGTCAGCAGGTTATGCACATCGAGCACTTCGACACCGCGTTCGCGCATCTTGGTGACGAAGTCGAAATGATCGCGCTTCGCCTGGCTCACCCAGATCACATCGTCGAACAGCAGTTCGTCGCAGTTGCCGGGCGTCAAGCGTTGATGCGCCAGCCCCGGCGACGACACCATCACCTTGCGTAGCTTGCCGACCTCGGAATAGGCCCCGAGCTGGTTGACCTCCGTATTCATCGCGTTCTCCCCTATCCGCATCAGAGCGTCAGAAACCCTCTGTAAAGCCCGAATGCCGCAACCACTGCCGCAAGCACGACAGCGGCAAATACCAGCTTTTCAATGGTCGTGAAAACGGGTTCCCTGTTTTCACGTTTGGCTTTTGCAAAGAGAATGGCCCCCGGCGCGTAGAGCAGCGCAGAGAGCAGGATGTACTTCACGCCTCCCGCATAGAGCAGCCAGAGCGCATAGATCACTGCGATCGCCGCAATGATCAGATCCTTGTTCCGCCCCTGCCCCGCAGGCTGCTCGTAACTCTCGCCGCGCGCGGCGAGCAGAAGCGCATACGAGACCGACCAGAAATACGGCACAAGAATCATCGATGTCGACAGGTAGATCAGCGATAGATACGTGCCCTTCGAAAACAGCGTGATGATGAGGAATATCTGCACCATCGCATTGGTGAGCCACAGCGCGTTGGCGGGCACGTTATTCGCGTTTTCCTTGCGAAGAAACGCTGGCATGGTGCGGTCCTTTGCTGCGGAGAACAGAATTTCCGCACACAGCAGCACCCATGACAGCAGTGCGCCGGCGAGCGAGATAACGAGACCGACGCTGATCAGCAGCGCGCCCCAGTAACCGACGACGCTTTCGAGCACGCCCGCCATCGACGGGTTCTGCAGTTTTGCAAGCTGAGGTTGCGTCATGATGCCGAGTGACAGCACGTTGACGAATACCAGCACGAGCAGCACCGTCACGAAACCGATCACGGTGGCCTTGCCGACGTCGCTACGTCGTTCCGCGCGCGCCGAAAAGATGCTGGCGCCTTCGATGCCGACGAATACCCACACCGTGACGAGCATCATGTTGCGAACCTGGTTCATCACACTGCCCAGATTCGGATTGGATTTTCCCCATATGTCCGCGGTGAAGATATCCAGCTTGAAGGCGAATGCGCAGATCACGATAAACAGTACGATCGGAACGATCTTGGCCACCGTCGTAATCTGATTGACGAAAGTCGCTTCCTTGATGCCGCGCAAGACGAGCGCATGCACGCACCACAACACCACCGATGCGCAGACAATGGCGGCAACCGTGTTGCCCTCGCCGAACACGGGAAAGAAGTAGCCGAGTGTGCTGAACAGCAGGACGAAATATCCGACATTACCGAGCCATGCGCTGATCCAGTACCCCCATGCCGATGAAAATCCCATGTAGTCGCCGAAGCCCGCCTGCGCATAGGCATAGACGCCGCCATCGAGATTGGGTTTGCGAATCGCGAGAGTCTGGAAAACGAACGCGAGCATCAGCATGCCGATGCCGGTAATGACCCAGCCGATCAATACAGCGCCGACATCGGCACTGTTGGCCATGTTCTGGGGAAGTGAAAATATGCCGCCGCCGACCATCGATCCGATCACCAGCGCAGTCAAAGCGCCGAGTCGCAGATTATGCGTGGTGGGCTCCGAGTGGCTGATTCCTGTGGCTTCGTTCATGTTTACCCTCCTGCGGAAAACACTTAAAGCCGTTGCGCCGAACCCTGCATGGAAAGACCTCACACATCGTGAGTTTCACGATCCTGATGCACTTTATTTTTTAATAAAAATGCAATTAATCAGGGAAATTTTTGACTCGTTTGTTTGTTATAGGAAACAATTTCGCCCTCCACAAGCAGTATTAATCTTGTTAAAACGAAGCTGATTCGTTAAACATCTCAATAAATTTTGTTAAATCCGGTTTAGAACGATTCACAGTTAACTTATAGATAGCCGTCATTCGATTTCCTATTGGCCTTTGGTCCAACCCTGCGGGCGACGCACCGCTCGCGAATGCGCCGCGAGCAGATCCTGATGCCGTGCTTCGGTTTCCTCATCAGCGGGAAACAGGCATTCGAGGCGCAGTTCCTGCGCGGCCACATTTTGCGGCGCGCCGACGCTCGTGACCATCGAGAAATAGCGAAGCACGACGCCGTCGCTGACAAAGCCGAGCGGAATGACCGGCATCGCCGGCGTGGCGCCCGGTGCGTTCCAGGTTTTCCAGTCGCGCGGCACATCGGGATACGCGAGCAGTTCATCGAGCAGCCGGCCGGTATCGCCGTCTATCACGCGGCCAACCGATTCGCGGTACACGCGCTGCAACAGGCTTCGCGCAACCGTCTCCCAGTCGGCCACGAACGGCCGCATGGCGCGCGGGTCGAACATCAGATGCAGCATGTTGCGCGGGCCTTGGCGCGACGCCATGTCGATGAAGCAGCCGAAAAAGCGCGGCGCCGCGTCGTTCGTCATCAGCACGTTCCAGTGCCGGTCCATCACGATCGCCGGATACGGCTCGTGCTGGCGAACCACGCGCTCGAGCGCGCGAATCACGCCATGCATTTCCTGCGCGTTCCACGGCGCCTCGGAATAGAGGGGCGCGTATCCCGCCGCGAGCAGCAAGGCATTGCGCTCGCGCAGCGGCACGTCGAGCGTTTGCGCGAGCGTCAGCAGCGTATCGCGGCCCGGCACGCTGCGTCCGCTTTCGATAAAGCTGATCTGACGCTGCGAAACACCGGCCTCGAGCGACAGATCGAGCTGACTCATGCCGCGCACGTCGCGCCAATAACGCAACAGGTTACCGAGTTCGCCCGCCGGCGCTTTCGGATCGCGGCTGCTCGCGCTCATTCGTTTTCCTCTCGTTGAAGAACAACGACTATAGCGAACTCACACGCTCGGAGCATGCCATGCGAATTCCTCGAACCGCGCTTCGAGTGCTGGCCGGGTCACGCCGCTCGCGTAGTTCGTGATGGTCGATGCGGCAACCACCGCGATGACCTCGAGTATCTGCTCCGTGCTGAAACCCGCTTCGACAAAGCGCCGCTGGTCCGCTTCGGCAAGACGGCCGCGCTTTTCGATCAGCGTGCGCGCGAGCGCCGACAGCGCGGAGAGTTTCGCGTCGGCAGGCAGGTGGCCGTGCCGGATCGCATCGACATCGGCGGGAGAAACGCCCTGCTTCAGCGCGAGCGCGGTGTGAAACGCGACCGGCCACTCGCTCGCGTTCGCAACCGCGTTGGTCAGCAGCAAGGTCTGGATCTGCGGCTCGCTCAAACTGCTCGAATGCACGCGCTCGAACAACCCGATAAACCCGTTGATCAGAACCGGCGAAGCGGCCATCGCGGCGGCGACGTTCGGGACCAGCCCGAACGTCTGTTGCAGTTGCGCGAGCACGGGCTTCGACTGGGCGGGCGCGGATTCGATTGTATGAACGGGATAGCGGGACATGGTCGCTCCTTTGGCGATGAGCGCCACCGGACAGGTGGCGCGACAAACCAGAGAGTAGAGACCATCGTTCGGTACGCCAATTACACCGGATGTAATCGGCGCGCGGCGCAAGCGTGCGCGCGATCGGCCCCGCAGATGACATTGACTGCGCGCCGATCGGACGCTCCGGCGACGACGCATTGAACGCCGGCACGCGCCCGATGCCGGGCCTGATGCCGGGCCTGATGCCGTGCACGCGGCAGGCATACGCCGGATAGCGGACCGAGCCGCCGATTTCGGTACACCGGCTACGCCATCGATGACTGTTACGTCCCCTGCATTGCTTCGAATCGGCCGCTTGAATTGCTTGAATCGCTGATGCCCTGATGTCCGCCCGCTGTGCCGGTTAAACGGCCTCGCCGCTACGGCGCCCGATGCCTTCGTTCTGCAATTGCGCAAGATGCCGCAGCAGCTTCGTGACCATCGCGACGACCGTGAACGCGAGAATCACGAAGAACACCGCGAGCGGCGTCAGTACATGCACCGAGACGAAACCGGCGAGCCCCATCATCGCGGCCGACACGAGCAGCAGCGCGCAGCCGAGAATGGCAGCCGTCAAGCCCGCGATATGCGGAAACAGCGAATTGCCCTTGGCCATCAGCGTCGGATACATCGCGCCGGCGCACAGGCCCATCACGACCACCGGTATCGCGAGTGTCCACACACGCAGCCCGACCGTCAACGCAAGCAGCAACATGACCACCGACGTGCCCGCCATGACGCGCGCGCCGATACGCAAGCGCTGCTCGGGAGTCGGCAGACGCGGACCGTGAATTCGATTCGACAGCCCGCCGATAAAGTAGGCCATGCCGATGCCGAGCGCGAGATAGCCGAAATACGTCGGCGGCTTATGCAGCGTGTTCTGCACCATGAACGGACCGACGATATTGAAGACGAGCAGGATGCTGTAGCAGATGCCCTGCGCGAGAAAACAGCTCTGAAATACCGGGCTCGACAGCACCTTGCGCGCATTGGCCATGAGCGTGCGCACCTCGAGATGAACGGGCTGCGGCAACGTTTCCTGATAGCGCCACCACACCGCCCACATCAGAAGCGAATAGACGAGCAGAAAAACGAGGCACGCCTGCCAGCCGAACCATGTCTGCAGATGCGCGCCGATGACGGGCGCAATGATCGGCGCAAGCCCCCATGCGATCGAAAGATACGTGAACGCATGCATGAGCGCCTGACCGGAGAATGAATCGGTGGTGATGGCTTTTGCGAGCAGGTTTGTCGTGGCGATGCCGAAACCTTGCAAACAGCGCGCAAGCACGAAAGTTTCGAGATTCGTCGCGGCAAGCGACAGCAGGCAGCCGATCGTGTACACGATCAACCCGAACGCGAGCACGCGCTTGCGCCCGTAGGCGTCGGCGACCGGTCCGAACACGAGCTGACCGAATGCGTAGGCCGCCATAAAGCCGGACACGCTCGATTGAATCGCCTGAGGCGAAGTCTGAAAGAAGCGCGCCATCGCCGGTAGCGCCGGCACGTAGATATCGATTGCAAGCTGACCGGCGGACGTAAACAGGCAGGTCAGGAAGATCAGGAAGCGTTGCGAGTTCTTTGAGCGCGGGGATGAGGCACGGTGAGGGGAACGGCTGGAGGGATGGTCGTCTTTCATGAAAGCATCGTGGAAGCGGATCGCGGCGACGGCGTGACACGCGGCCTGAGCATTGAAAGCCGCATGTTAGCGTCGAACACCAACATTGTGCCTGAGCTTTCGCAAACGGATGCGAGTCCCCACGGCACGGTCATTGGATTTCGATCAGACGCGCGATGTCCTCCGCCAGGATTTCCGCAGGATGCTTTCCGACTCACGGCGAACGCGCATTTTCCGCATCGCGCTTTCCCAATGTTCAGCGGCGAGCCGTCCTTGCGCATTCAACTGCTCGCCAAGGCGGGCAATGTGGCGCTCTGTTTCACTCACCACGCTCGGGTTCGGCGCTTTCGATCCAGCGGCACACGAGCGCACCGTCGACGGTTCGCATCCATGTTGCCTTGAGCCTTACCGACCTCGTCGAGTCGGCCGCGCAAGTCTCCGGCGACGCCGGGACACGCTGCAAATCGGACAGTTCCGTCGCTGTCGACGCGGACCTCGATGCGCTGCCGCCAGGCGTCGGCCGCACCGCCGCGCGCAACGAAACCGGAATACCGGCACTGCGCCGGCTGATCATCTTCTCCATACCCACCTCCCTGTTTGAACGTAGCCGGCATGAGCAACGCATTGCCGGCCCTATACAGTTCTTACGCGCAGAAAGCCTTGCCGGGCACACCGCACGACATTCGGACAAGGCGACCGGTCGCCGAATCGAACCGGACATTCGATCAGGCGTACTCCGGGGTGCGCGGAAGGAAACACGTCAAAGACGATCGGCGCACCTGAAACCAGAACAGGCGGAATAAGGCGGCTATTCCGAATCATTGGCCAGCTAATTTTTTTTCTGTTCTTGCCCGACGAAATCAGGACTATTTCATCACTGGCCTGAGACGTGCAAAGCGCACCGATCGGCTATGAAGATCGATGTGGAAGAAACCTGGAAATGACAGGGGAAATGCGATGATCAGTTAGCCGGATCATCTTCGAACTTGCGCTCTATCTTGAGGCCCGACGTCGCCGCGACTCTCGGGGAGACGCCGAAGCGTTGCCTGAATGCACGGCTGAAATGCGCGGCATTCAGGAAGCCGCATCGGTAAGCGATCTCCTTGATATGCAAGCGACGTTCGCTCGAACGTGTCAGCAGTTCGGCGGCGAGTTCGAGCCGATGACACAGCACATAGCGCATCAGCGAATGGCCATCCGCGCGAAACAGACGATGCAGATGCGCTTCCGAGGTCCCCACCGCAGTCGCAACGAGTCTCACGCTAAGGTCGACGTTACCGATGTTCTGCGAGATGAACCGCTTCGCGCGCAGCAGCGTCGCACTGCTGCTGCGCCGGCTCGCGAGCCCGTAAGGATCGTCGATGATCACGCTGAAGATGTCGAGCAGATGCTCGCCTTGCCGGCGACGCAACTCGATACTCGTATGCCCGCTTTGCCGGCTGATCAGCGCAACGGTTTCGCACACGGCGCGTACGTCCGGCTCCGCCATGTCCGGCGTCAGCAACCCGAGCCGCCGTTCGCGAAAGCCGCCCCGGTCCGCGAGAACCTTGCGCGGAATCCTCAGCACGATGGCCTCGGAATGCTGATTGAAGTGCTGGATATGCGGCACGTCCAGATCGATCAGCAGCATGCTGTCGGCGCCGAGGTTATGCCTTTGCCCATTTGCTTCGATCGCGACGCCGCCCGAGCGGATCAAGGCCAGATACACGAATCGCTCGGTGTAGGTCGAATCGGGCGTCAGCGACAGATTGCCGACTTCGAGCAGCATCAGCCCGAGCGGGCCGAGGCTCCAGTTGCGCACGGTCGAATCGCCGGGGCCGCCCGGACCGAACTGAACCAGCATGCCGTCGACGCGCAACGCTTCCTGGTGCCGGCGATCGACCGGGTCTGCGCCAGTGCGAACACCGCTCAGCTCGAATGGGCCGATTGCGGTGCGCTCAGTGTCCATGAGCCTCAACGGGAGCAATGCACGGCTGTTGAATAGCGATATTGGGCATTCGATCCATTTGTAAGAAGCAGCACACCTGACTTTTGATGGAATCAGTCAATGCGCTGCGACGATCAGGCAAATCCGGTTTCATTCGCGCGGCAAGCGGTAATACCCGCTTCACCTTAGCGCCAATGCAACAGATCCGAGTGGGAAAAAACTGCTGCAAGTCAACACAACGCAGTTGACGGGCGAAGACTAGCGGCCATATAGATATGCTGTCAACGGAGAAGCCATTGCCATTAGCTCATGCGTGACGTACCGATACTCGCGGTAAAGAGTTTTAAGAGTGCATAAGCATTCAGGCTTATATTGGTATGGATGGCAGATCGTTGATACACGCATGCGATTACGCGTGGCGCGAGTACGCTACTGATTCGTCTTTGATCTGCTTTTGACTGGGCACTGCCAGAAATTGACTAACGCTTGCAATTGATCGATTTGAGTAACGCGGTGCGATCCGTGCATGCCTGCATGTTGCAACCGGCCGCGAAGCGCAAGCGTATCGTCCGCGACCGAAGGAACCTCGCTGCCCGGCGCGCGTGCGCGAACACCGAGGTCCCCGTCCCCTTCTTTAACTGCCCGCTTTCGTCACGCGCCAGACAGCGTTGCCGACGTCGTCTGCAATGATGAGCGCGCCGTCCTTGCCCTGTGCGAGCCCAACCGGCGCACCGCGCAGTTCCTTCTGGTCGCCCGACGCAAAGCCCGTGACGACAGGCTTCGGGTCGCCGACCGGTTTGCCGTTATCGAACGCGACATAAGCGACCTGATAGCCGCTTAGCGGCGAACGGTCCCAACTGCCGTGTTCGCCGATAAACGCGCCGCCGCGATACTGTGCGGGCAGATCGTTGCCCGTGTAAAACAGCAGCCCCAGCGGCGCGACGTGCGAGCCGATCGCATAGTCCGGCTTGATCGCCCTGGCGACGAGATCCGGGCGTTGCGGCTGCGCACGCGGATCGACGTGCTGGCCATAGTAGCTGTACGGCCAGCCGTAGAAAGCGTTCTCCTGCACCGAAGTCAAATAGTCCGGAACGAGGTCCGCGCCGATTTCATCGCGCTCGTTCGCGACGGCCCACAACTGGCCAGTCTTCGGCTCCCATTGCAGCCCCGTCGGATTGCGTATCCCCGCCGCATAGATACGGCTGCCGCCGGTCGCGATATCCACTTCGAGCACGTTCGCACGCCGGTATTCGACATCGAGACCGTTCTCGCCGACATTGCTGTTCGAGCCGACGCCGACAAACAGCTTCTTGCCGTCCGGGCTCGCGAGCAGCGCCTTGGTCCAGTGGTGATTGATCGTATCGGGAAGATCGGCAAGCTCGACGCCGCGCTCCGCAATGTGCGTCTCGCCGGTCTTGTACGGAAACTTCAGGATCGCATCGGTATCGGCAACGTAAAGCGTGTCGCCGATCAGTTGCATGCCGAACGGCGAATGCAGATTGTCGATAAACACGTACTTGTCCCATTGCCCGCTGCCGTCGTTGCGTTCGCGCAGCAGCGAGATGCGGTTTGCGCCCTTGGCCTTTTTGCCGGATCGGGCTTCGATAAGGCCTGCGATCAACTGCTTCGGCGTCGTCACCGCTTCTTCATTCGGGCTGTTCGATTCGGCGACAAGAATATCGCCGTTCGGCAGCGTATAAACCTGGCGCGGATGCGTGAGTCCCGATGCGATCTTCTCGATCTTCAGGCCCTCTGCCACTTTCGGCGCCTGACCGTTCTTCCAGCCGACGAACTTCGGCACCTGCATCGGTGGCGCGAGGAAATTGCGCTCGGCCGGCAACGGCGGATTCGCGCCGTACTGATGCTTGTCGTCGTATTGCGCGTGGTCGTTGCATCCGCTGACGAGCGCCGCGACAGCAATAACAAGCGTGCCGCTCAGGCTAGGCTTATTCATGCGCCACCTCCCGGAAACCGGCTTTGTCGATCGCGCTCGCAATATGCCCGATGCTTAGCAAAGCGACGGTGATAATCGACAGAATCATGTTGAGTGGAACCATTGCGTATGCATCGCGGCTATGCACGAACGCATTGGCGATAGCCGCGACGATGCCGAGCAGGTTCAGCCAGAAGTCGAGCTTCTCGATGCTCGTGACGGGAGCGCGCGAGGGCGCAAGCCACACATGGCACAGATTGATCAGGCGCGGAATGATCGCAAAGAACAGCCCGACCGTGACAAGCCACGCGGCGCCCTTTCCCCAGAACACATTGCGGGTGGTCGCGTAGGTGATGTCGAAGATCAGCGTGCCGACAAAGAGGCCATAGGGAATGGGGTTCAGCAGATCGAAGATCGCCGTCGCGAACCTCGACCGGTAAGTGGGAGTGATCGTAGTCATGGATCGGCATGTCCTTGGGGTGGAGATGCCAATGCGTACGCACACACCATGCCCGAGCCATTCGAATTGCCGTCAGTGGCAACGCCGGGCGCGGACGCGTCGGTCATGTCTGTGCGCGCCGCTGGCGGGCACAACACCTGCTGCGTGACAAGAAGGCGTGAGAGTGAATTGCCAGCCTGCCTCTGCCTCCACCTCAGCCTCAGCCGACCACGCACATCAACGATCAACGCGCACCACGCGAGGAGGAACGATGAAACGCTTCGCTTACGTTGCCATTGCAGCCGCTGCACTTGCCTTCGGTGTCGGCGCCTGCAAGAAAGCCCACGACGCCGGCAACGACAGCATGAACGCGGGCCACAGCGTCATTTCGGCCGCCGCCTCAAGCGGCGTCAGGACGTCGGGCGCAAGCCAGTAGAGTCCGTATTGCATGCCCGAATATGCGATGCCCGTGTCTCGCCCCCGTGCGCCATGCAGCGCAGCGCGGGCGCGACGCTTTCGTCAATGGCCAAGCATGCTGCGATGTCGCGAACGCACCCACGGGCCTTCGCCAAGCGAAGTCTTCCCGGCGTGCGCATGATCGGCATCGCCATGTCCGTGGCTATGGCTGTCGTGCAGATCGAATTCGCCGCGCGACATCACACGCGGTACATGCGCGCTCTTTTCGTTACGCTGGCACGCAATCCGGTTCTGCGGCGCCATATCGGCGAGAAACGGCGCTGTGACCGTTTTCGTCGACAGGCGCCCGCATGCGGGACACGCGGTTGGCGCATCGGACTGCGCCATCGGACGCATCAGCCGGAACGGACCGCAATTGGAACAGGTGTAGTCGTAAAGGGGCATGGTCGTGTTCGTCCTGCAAGGTTCACCGCGCGACACGCTACTTGAGCGCTCCCGAAAGCAGCAGATAGCCCGGTATCCAGCCGGTGAAAATCCCTTCCAGAACCGTTAGCCATCCTGTCATTTTCACGATCGGCTTTTGCAGCGCGAGCAGCACGAAGAACAGAAACCACAAGATCGCCCACGCGGCCCAGCACAGGCCGAACCAGATGCCCCAGAAGCTATGCGAACCGACAAGCGTATCGATGGCCACCGGGATCGCCGTGATCGCCGTGATCGCGACGAAGAGACTGAACCAGCCGAGGCCGCGGCCGTCCGCCTGCGCATTATTGCGGTTGATCGCGACCCAGAAGTACGTGAACGTGAAGAGCAGCGTGAGCGCTGCGGCCCTGATCGATGCCGCATCGGCATCGGCGGAAAAGGCGAGCCGCAGCGCCACGAGCAGCGTCAGTCCGCCCGAAAACACGTTGATGATCCAGATCTCCTTGTCGCCGATGCGGCCAAGCAGCCACAGCCCGTTCAGAAACAGCACGGCTCCCACGTATAGCAGCGATAGACCGAGCAGCATGGCGCACCTCCCGCGACAGGTTTTCGTTTAGCTGGTGGTTGCAACTTTCGCTGCATTGACCTTCTTGCCTGGCCCTTTCGCATCGGGCCGTATGTCGAAATCGAAGATCGCGGTTGGAATGGCCAGCGTGCAGCAAGCGTTCGGAATATCGACAATGCCGCTGATGCGGCCTTCGACCGGCGCGGTGCCGAGAATGATGTACGCCTGCTCGCCCGTGTAGCCGAACTTCTTCAGATATTCGATCGCGTTCAGGCACGCGCGGCGATACGCGACATGCGCGTCGAGATACAGTTGCTCGCCCGTGTGCTCATCAACGGATATGCCTTCGAAAACGAGGTATTCGTCGAAATGCGGCTCGATCGGGCTTGGCCGGAAAATCGGATTCGTCACGCCATACTTGTTGACGCCATCCTTGATCACATCGACGCGTATGTCGAGGAAGCCCGCCATTTTGTGAAGAAGCCGTCCTGCGTTTCGAGCCCGAGCGCAAGGTACGGCAGAATTTTCGCGAGCGCCTGCTGTTCGCGTTCGTCGAAGTCCGGCTGTTCACGCGTGCGGTGGATCGATACGAGCGTCACATCGCTTTCGCGAACCGACAGCACACCGGTGAGGCGCCTGAACAACCGATGCGGACGCAGCAGCTCGCGATAGTAGTCGGTGCGGATCAAATCGCTGTCGCTGATCGTCTCGGAGCCGACCAGCACCGCGCGCGGCCTGGAAATCGTATTTCGCGAGTACGCTGCAAAAGCCGCCGATATGGTGATTGAGCGTATCGAGCACGCTGCGCCACAGGTCCAGATGCGTCGCGGCCATCTGGATCGTGTACAGCAGCGTCTCCAGCGGAGCCGCCGGGTTGCCAAACGCGGGTGGACGGATCCAAACCATGGCAATGTTCTATCGTCACTCGATGCGGGCGCGTCCCTTTCACGCTGACGCGCAAATTCGAGGTCTGCGCAGCGAATTCTATAAACGAACGGATCGTTCTGCCAGGAGATGGGCCACGAAGATGCGCATCCGCGGTTGCACGCGGTTGCATGTACGCCGCTTAGGTCAGACGTAATGTCAGATCGAGGCAGCCCGATGAGCAGCCTGAACGAATGAAATGTCCACGCCGAAGCCCGCGGACCCGATTGCCACTACAATCCGAGGTCCTGATCCGACAAAACGCAATGGCGCCATGAAATCTCTCCATGCAACAGCAGTCGCGGCGATTGCCGCATTGGCCGTCACCACCAGCACCGCCGCGATGGCCGATGCCTCCGCCCTGCAATGCGACATCGGATACGTCACGGGCGTCGGCGGATCGGTGCCGAGCCTTCGCGAGTATCTCGCCACACCGCGGCTCGACCAGTTCCGCTTCCTGAAGGACAACGACATCCACTGCCAGGTGTCCGATGAAGGCCGCGCATCCGCGTGCACGGGCGTGACCAGCCTGAGCCATGAAAAAGTCAGCATCTACGAAAACATCGACAGCACCCTGGTGTCCGTGGTCGCACGCGTCGAGCTCGAACACGGCACGTATCCGGTCATCATCGCGGTGCCGAAGAAGGATGTGCAGTGTCAGGAGTAAGGTGAAGGCAATCGCAGCCCCGCCGCGCATTCGCCTCGTTTTGCCTCGCTTCGCGTGGGTAGCCTGCACGGCCGGAAGCGATGACATAGGCTCGTTGCGCCGGCTGCGCACCGACTACATCGACGTCTACTGGCTGCACGGCTACGATGTGCCGACGCCGCTCGAAGAAACGCTACGCACGCTGGACAACCTCGTTCGCGCGCTACTAGCCGGTTACCCGTTGCAGCCCACTTGCTTCGCCAGGTCGACGAGGTCGCTCGCTTCCCAATCCCAGTTGCCTTCGGGCTTCAGATCGGTCGTTTGCGCAGGGCCATGCTCGCGGGGCCGCGCGATAAACGCGGTCCTGAAACCGCACTTCTGCGCGGCGGCGAGATCGCTGTTGTGAGCCGCCGTCATGCAGATGCTTTCGGGCGGCAATGCGAGCACCTCCGCAGTCCGCAGATAAGCCTCGGGCGACGGCTTATAGGCCTGCGCGACCTCCGCGCCGAGAATGGCGTCCCACGGCAGGCCGCCGCGTTTCGCCATATCGATCATCAGCCGGATATTGCCGTTGGAAAGCGGCGCGATGATATAGCGCGATTTGAGCTGCGTGAGACCCTCAACGGTATCGGGCCACGGATCGAGCCGATGCCACGCGAGATTCAGCTCATCGAGTTCCGACGATGGCACCTGCCGGCTGTCGAGGCCGAACTTCGGCAACACCTGTTCGAGATTCTCGCGGTGCAGGAGGTCGAGCTTCACGAATGGGCGCTCGCCTTTGCGGATTTTCTCCATCGCGGGCTGGTACAGCGCGCGCCATGCATCGGCAAAGGCTTCGGCTTCGTGCGCGCCGCGGCCGTGTCTTTGCAGAAACGGCGCCGCGTCACGCGCCACGCCGCCTCGCCAGTCGACGAGCGTGCCGAAAACATCGAATACGAAAGCTTTCACATCTTTCATCGTGCGTTCCCTGCGAAGTCGAGTGGGTCCGGTTGCTGCTCCCGTTTTATAGCAGACGTGGCCGGCTTCTTCATGTCGACACTTATGCCGCCACTCACGTCGACAAGCGGACAAACCCCTCGCGGTCCCATTCCTGCGAGCCCACGCCTTGATGCACGAAGAACAGACCATCGGGATCATACTTGCGCTTTACTTCGCTGAGCGCCGGGTAATGCTCGCCCCAATATGCGCGCGGCCAGTCCTGCTGAAAGTAGCTGCTTTCGGAGACGTAGCTGCCTGCACGCGGCGCAACCACGCGCAAACTCTGCGCGGCGTCATGAATGCGCGTCGCCGCGCGCCGGGCCGCCGCCGCATCGACAGGCTGGCCCGGCATGCCCGTGAAGGCGGGCGGCCTTTCGCCCGAGATAATCGCGAGCGCGAACGCATTGAGCACATCGGGGTTCGTCGCCGTATCGCGCGCCGCCGCGAGCGTCTCGTCCGGCGCACCGGCGAGCCCCTTGTTGAAGTGCAAGGTCACGCTCCATTGCCGGCTCGTCTGAAACAGCGCATCCGTCAGCGACGCTCGCGCCGACGGGTCGAGCAATGAGGCCGGCAGCCACATCGATTCATAACCGTATAGAAACTGGCCGGCGTCCACTGCATCGGTTGCCCAAAATACATTGCTGCGGGATGCGCCCGGCCGCGTATCCGCCTTCATCGCGCCCGGCGCATTTTTCATGATGAACGCCGGATCCCACAGGTGACGCGCGGGAAACGCGAAAATCTGCGCCGGCTCGGCGATACGCGTGCCGTTGCTTGCGTCCGAAACCGAATCGAAAAACGGCTGCCAGATGCGCGTGGCTTCCGCGCGATCGAGGCCCTGAAACAGCATCGAAATGCGCAGCGTGCCGTCGGCACGCATCGATACCGTCTCGCCCCAATGTTCGCTCAGAAGGCTATCCGCGCAGAACGCAAGAAAGCGGTCGATCAAACGGCGGAACGCGTCCGGCGACGCGGCCTTGATCGTTGCCGATACGACGCCGACATGGTCGGGCAACGGATGCGTCTTCAACGTGAGGCTCGTCACGACGCCGAAGCTGCCGCCGCCTCCCCCCTTGATTGCCCAGAACAGGTCCGGGTCGGTACGGGCATTGACGATCCGTTCGATACCATCCGCCGTCACGATTTCCGCCTGCAGCAGTGAGCTCGCCGCAGTGCCGAACTTCTTCGAGAAGCTGCCGAAGCCGCCGCTTTGCACGAGTCCCGCGACGCCGACCGTCGCGCAGCCGCCGCCTTGCACATAGCGGCCGCCCTGCGTCGTGACCGCTTCGTATACGTGCATCCAGATTTCACCCGCGCCCACTGTCACGGCAGGCTGCGGTGGCATGTCGCCTTCGCAATCGAGCGGAACGAACGCGTCGTACATGCGGATGCCGCGCATGCGCCGCGTCCAGATCAGCAGCGAATCGGGCGCGTTCGATGTGCCCTGATAGCTGTGACCGCCGCCCTTCACGACGAGTCTCAGCTGATGGTCGCGCGCGAATCTGACCGCTTCGGCGACGTCGTTCGCTTGCTCGGCTGCCACCGCATAGACGCTCGGCGACGAAATCCATGCGTCGATCCAGCCCGACGATTGCGTCAAGGCAGGTTCGTCGCCGAGAAAATACGGGTTCTTGATCTGCGCAAGCGCGTTCTCGCAGGCTGCCTCGCGCGGTGAAATCCGGCACGCATCGAGCGGCGACGAAACGTCGAGCAGGCGGCCGCCGACCTTCTCTTTTAGCGATGCCCAGTCGGTTGCGGATGGCCAGTCCGGATCCGAAGGCCGTACGCGGCGCATTGTTTTGGGGAGCGCTTGCGCGGGCGCCGATGCGGGCGGCGCCTGCTCGGCAGCCAGCGGCACCAGACGGCGCATATACCCCATTGCGGCAATGCCGATCGCAGCGTTGATAAGCGTTCTTCTTTTCAATGAAGCCATGCGCAAATGTCTCCATGCTGCTGTCGCTCAGGATATAAGGACCGCTTACCGCCCGAAAGCATCGAAACAATATCCGAAAGCTGGCCTGCTTTCCACCGCTGCTCCGCCAGCGACCCATATGGAATAAGCGATGCCCGTCGACTGTCCTTTCGAACAGAGGCAGTCGCTTCGACAGCCTGTGCGCACAGTCGACGGAGGCAGTCTTGCAGAAAGCATGGTTGATTACCGGTGCATCGAGCGGCCTTGGCCGGCAACTTGCCGAACTCGAACTCGCACTCGAACGCGGCGACCGCGTGGCGGCCGGGTGCGCCGTGCAAGCGCGCTGGAAGACCTGCTACGACCGTGCGGAAACGCGCTCATGGTCGAGGTATTCGGTCGGCCTTCCGTCGTCGACCTTCAGTTGCCCCCCGTCGGCCTTCAGTCGGCCGTCGCCCGCTCGAGAAACGGCAGGATGTGGCGCATCGCACGCTCGACGTAAACGTCTTTCTCGCCGACGGGCGCCACCTCATGCATCGCGCTGCGCGCCGCTTCCGCCCCTTCGAGCCGTGCGATCACCCACGCGGCCAGATACTGCGATGCAAGACAGCCGCCCGCGGTCGCGACGTTGCCGTTCGCCATAAACGGCTGATTCACGATCTGAACACCGGCCGCCTCCACCCAAGGCTTCGTCGTCAGATCCGTGCATGCGGGCACACCCTCTAAAAGCCCGAGTTTCGCGAGCACGAGCGTCCCCGAGCATTGCGCGCCCAGTACCTGGCGCGCGGGATCGAGCTTCAGGCGCGACATCAGCGCGGCATCCGCGACCACTTCGCGGGTGAGCGCGCCGCTGCCGACCATCACCGCATCCGCCCGCGATGCGTCTTCGAGCGACGCTTGCGCCTTTAGCACGACGCCGTTCATCGAGCGCACCTCGGCCGACGGACACGCAATCGACACACGCCAATCGGGCTTCTTCACACGATTGAGAATGCCGAGCGCGATCAGCGAATCGAGTTCGTTGAAGCCTTCGAAAGTGAGAATGGCGATATGCATGGCGTGCTCCTGTCGCGACAATGAATGCTTGCGTGGCACCGATGCTACGGGCAAAAATAAAGACAATCAAAAAATTGTCATGGATACATTGCATCGTGCCGACACCCCGCTACAAGCCGCTCGTCGACAGGCTCGCGGCCGACATCCGCACCGGCCGCCTCGCGCCGGGCACGCGTCTGCCCACGCATCGAAAGCTCGCGGCCAAGGAGGGGCTCGCGCTCGTCACGGCCACGCGCGTCTATGCGGAACTGGGCGCGATGGGCCTCGTCAGCGGCGAAACGGGACGCGGCACCTTCGTCAAGGAAAGCTTGCTTCCACGCGCGCATGGCATCGATCAGGTATCGGTCGCCGCGGATGTGGTCGACCTGAACTTCAACTATCCGGCGCTGCCGGGCCAAGCCGACCTGCTGAGAACGGCATTGCGGCAGTTGTCTCAGGCAGGCGACCTCGAAGCGCTGCTCCGCTATCAGCCGCATGGAGGCCGCAGGCACGAGCGGGCATCGGTCGCGCGGCATCTCGCACGGCGTGGCCTTTCGGTCACCGAAGATCAGGTGATGTTGGTCGACGGTGCCCAACATGGGCTCGCCACGACCGTCATGGCGTTTTTGCAGCCGGGCGACGTCGTCGCGGTGGATGCGCTGACCTACCCGGGGTTCAAGCTGCTTGCGCAGACACATCGCCTCGAACTCGTGCCCATACCCGCCGCAGGCGATGGCCCCGACCTCGACGCACTCGAAGCACTGTGCAAACGCAGACGCGTACGCGCCGTCTATACGATGCCGACGCTTCACAATCCGCTCGGCTGGGTCATGAAAACGGGCAAGCGCCGCGCCCTGGCATCGATCGCGCGCCACCACGGTTTGCTCGTGATCGAAGACGGCGCCTACGCGTTTCTCGCCGACGACGCGCCGCCACCGCTCGCCGCACTCGCGCCCGAACTGACCGTCTATGTGTCCGGTTTTTCGAAAAATGTCGCGACGGGCCTGCGGGTCGGCTATGTCGCCGCACCACGCGAATTCGTGCCGAAGATCGAACGCGCGATCCGGGTGACGACATGGAATACGCCCGGCGTGATGACGTCGATCGCATGCGGCTGGCTCGACGACGGCACCGTCGACCGCCTCGAAGACGAGAAACGCGAGGACGCGCGATCGCGGCAAGCGATAGCTGCGGAAGCGCTCGGACGGCTCAAGCGGATCGGCCACCCGGCTTCGTATTTCGTGTGGCTGCCGCTGCCTGCCGAAACGCGCGCGGATCGGATCGCCCAAGCGCTGCTGGAGGAACAGGTATCGGTATCGACGGCGGAGCCGTTTTCGACCACGCCGCAAGCGCCCCACGCGATTCGCCTGGCCTTGGGCTCGGTCGATCCCGACACCTTGAAGGCCGCGCTAAGGCGCGTCAGACGCGTGATTGCGGACCATACGTATTAGCGCGCGGCGCGCGACCCGGACCGCTGCTGCTTTGCACAAAAATTGACTTTGCTACCCCTAGGGCTAATCCCAATGCAAAAAAGTATCGGCTGGCGGCTTTAATTTCGGTGGTGAAACAGCCCCGACAAGGCTTACTTTTCGATCATGGCAACCACCACGACAACGCGAGCTGCCCACCGGGCAAAAGCCGGCGCAGGAGGAAAACCGATGCCGGCCCTTCCGCAAGCGACGGCCCGCGACGCCCGCCGCGCGAATCTCGCCGAGCCCGACCTCGAACTCGTGGCCGTCCCGCGCGACGAATCGTTCAAGGTCTGGTCGCACGGCTATCCGTATCGGACCGTGCGTTGGCATTTCCACCCCGAGTACGAAATCCATCTGATCACCGCGACAACGGGCAAATTTTTCGTCGGCGACCATATCGGCAACTTCGAGCCGCGCAATCTCGTGATGATGGGCTCCAACCTGCCGCACAACTGGGTCAGCAATGTGCCGCACGGCGAGCGCGTCGACGAACGCTGCCTCGTGCTGCAATTCGACTCCGGTTTCGTTGCGCGCGCGATCGCGGCGTTCCCCGAGTTCAGGCGCGTCGAGCCGCTGCTCGATGCATCGCGTTGGGGTTTGCTGTTTTCGCCCGAAACGGGCGCGGCGGCCGAACCGGTCATGCGCGAAATGCTCGGCGCGCAAGGGCTGCGGCGCATCGTGCTGTTTATCGAACTGTTCGACCTGCTCGCGCAAGGCGCCGAACCGGTCAAGCTCGCGAGCGCGGCCTACCGCGCGGACCCGACGCGCTACGCGGAGACGCGCATCAATCATGTGCTGTCGTTTATCGACAAGAACCTGTCGCAGGAACTGCGCGAAACGGAGCTCGCCGAACTGACGGGCCAAAGCGTCAGCGCGTTTTCACGCTATTTCCGCCGGCATACCGGCGTGCCGTTCGTTCAGTACGTGAACCGGCTGCGCATCAACTTTGCGTGCCAGTTGCTGATGTCGGGCGAACTCAATATCACCGATATCTGCTACCGGGTCGGCTTTAACAACCTGTCGAATTTCAATCGCCAGTTCCTGCTGCTCAAGGAGATGTCGCCGTCGCGATGGCGCGCTTACCAGCAGCTCAATGCCGCGAGCAGAAACGAATCGGCCGAGACGGCACAGGCACAAGCGCAAACACAAGAAGCAATCGGCTGACACAACATCGTTGCTGGCAAGCATGCGGACGAATGCGCAACACCCGACCACAACACAGAAGTCCTGCTAACAAACGGAGACACTCGATGACCCAACCCTCCGCTCGCCTGATCGCCGTATCGCGCTCGCCCTTGGCCTGACGAGCTCGTTCATCCTGTGCGCGAGGCTCGCCGCGCCCGGCGGCGTGCTGACGGCGGCGCGGCTCGCATCGGCCAGCCAGCAGGCCGGCACCGGCGACGTGAACCTCAACGCGATCGCGGCGGCCGTGACCGGCGGCACGAGCCTGTTCGGCGGCCGCGGCAGCGCGTACTCGGCCGTGCCTGGCATTATGTGATCCAGTCGATCGCGAGTGGCCTCACGCTGCTGAATCTGTCGTCGTCGCGGCGCTTCATGATCACGGGCGCGGTGCTCGCAAGCGCCGTGATCGTCGACTCGCTGGCGCGGCAATCCCGCGTCTCGCATGGACGCGCGTAATCTCAGCCATCAACGGGAGTAGTCAATGTCTGAATCGATCAAAGGAAAGGTGGCCGCGATTACCGGCGCGGCGTCGGGAATCGGCTTCGCGTGCGCGCGCGCGCTGGTCGAGCAGGGCGTGAAGGTCGTGCTCGTCGACCGCGCGGAAGACCGGCTGGCGAAATGCTGCGCGGAACTGGGGCCGAACGCGCTGCCGCTGCCAATCGATCTGCTGAAGCCATCGGAAGTGTCGACGCGACTGCTGCCGAAAATTCTCGACATCGCCGGCGGCCTCGACATTTTCCATGCAAACGCAGGCGCGTATATCGGCGGCGAAGTCGTCGACGGCAACCCCGACGACTGGGACCGCGTGCTGAACCTCAACATCAACGCGGCGTTCCGTTCGGTGCATGCGGTGCTGCCGCATCTGGTCGCGCAGAAAAGCGGCGATATCATTTTCACGAGCTCGATCGCGGGTCTGGTGCCGGTGGTGTGGGAACCGATCTACACTGCTTCGAAATTCGCGGTGCAGGCCTTCGTGGCCACCACGCGGCGCCAGGTCGCGAAACACGGCGTGCGCGTCGGCGCGGTTGCGCCGGGCCCGGTCGTCACCGCGCTGCTCGACGACTGGCCGAAGGCGAAAATGGATGAAGCGCTCGCGTCGGGCAGTTTGATGCAACCCGTGGAAGTTGCCGAGGCAGTCGTATTCATGCTGACGCGGCCGCGCAACGTGACGATCCGCGACCTCGTCATTCTGCCGAACAGCGTCGACCTTTAGTTAACCTGCAGTTGACCTTTAGTTGACCTTTAGTTGACCTGCAGTCGACCCGTCATCAACCCGTTGTAACGAGCCAATCTGAAATGTTTTCCCTTGATGCGAGGCCTTGAATCATGACCTCAGCGAACCCACGCTACGTGATCGGTGTCGACGTCGGCACCGGCAGTGCCCGCGCCGGCATCTTCGATGCAGCCGGCCATATGGTGGCCTCGGCCAAACGCGATATCACCGTCTTCCACGAAACCGGCTCGATCGTCGAGCAGTCGAGCGGCGAGATCTGGAGCGCGATCTGCCATTCGGTGAAGGAAGCGCTTGCGCATGCCGCGCTGTCGCCGCAGCAGATTGCCGGCATCGGCTTCGATGCGACGTGTTCGCTCGTCGTGCTCGGTGAAGGCGGACAGCCGCTGCCGGTCGGTCCGTCCGAAAAAGCCGGGCGCGACATTATCGTCTGGATGGATCATCGCGCGCTCGAGCAGGCCGAGCGGATCAACAAAACGAACCATGACGTGCTGAAGTTCGTCGGCGGCAAGATCTCGCCCGAGATGGAGACGCCCAAGCTGCTGTGGCTGCTCGAGCATCGTCCGCACGTGTTCGCCCAGGCATGGCAGTTCTTCGATCTGACCGACTTTCTGACGTGGCGCGCAACCGGCGATCTGTCTAGATCGACCTGCACGGTCACCTGCAAATGGACCTATCTCGCACACGAACAGCGCTGGGACGACACGTATTTCCGTACGGTCGGCCTCGGCGTGCTCGCGGACGAAGGCTTCGCGCGGATCGGCCAGCAGGTCGTCGACCCGGGCACGCCGCTCGGCAGCGGACTCACGGCCGACGCCGCAGCGGAACTGGGCTTGCAGGCGGGCACGCCGGTCGCGGCCGGCATCATCGATGCGCACGCCGGCGGCATCGGCACGGTCGGCGCGCAAGGCAAGCCCGAATCGTCGCTTGGCTACGTGTTCGGCACCTCGTCGTGCACGATGACGACCACGCGGCAGCCTGTGTTCGTGCCCGGTGTCTGGGGGCCGTATTTCTCGGCGATGGTGCCCGAAGCATGGCTCAACGAAGGCGGCCAGTCGGTGGCGGGCGCGGCAATCGAGCGCCTGCTTGCCATGCACCCTGAAACGCCGCGCGCGCAAACCGAAGCGGCACAGGCCGGTCAGTCTCTGCCTGTGATGCTTGCTGGGCTCGCGTCACAGCAGTCGGACGATTTGTCGGGCGCGGTGAAGCTCGCCGAAGGCTTGCATGTGGTGCCCGAATTCCTCGGCAACCGCGCGCCGTTCGCCGATCCGCACGCGCGGGCGGTGATCGCGGGGCTTGGGATGGACACGGGTCTCGACAGTCTCGTGGCGCTCTATATCGCGGGCATTTGCAGCATCGGTTACGGGCTGCGCCAGATTATCGAAACCCAGGCAAAGGCCGGTGCGCCGATCGAGCAGGTTGTGATTAGCGGCGGCGCGGGGCGGCTCGACCTCGTGCGCCAGCTGCTCGCGGACGCAACGGGCAAGCCCGTGCTCGCGATTCAGGCGGAGGAACCGGTACTGCTCGGGGCCGCCATGCTCGGCGGCGTGGCGGGCGGGCTTTTCGACGACGTGCGCTCGGCCATGACGGGCATGTCGCGCATCACGAATACCTACGCGCCGGCTGCCGGAGATATCGCATCATTGCACGACGCGCGGTATCTCGCGTTCACGAAGTTGCAGAGCGTGGCGCGAGACATCAGATAGCAATCGATGAGCGGCGGCGTTCGAGGCGCCCGCCGCCGGGTGCCTCCATGGTGACCCGAGGGAGACCTTACTGCCCCGACAGATGCGACCGCAGAAAATCGACATACCCATTCTGGATCTTGATGATTTTCTCGGCGCACTCGTTATAGTCGGATGCTTTCGTATCGTTAGGTCCATACATGCCGCGGCATTGCGCATACAGCGTAAGCGTCGCCGCGCCGCCGTTGCCCTTCGCCACGCGCGTGGCCGAATAAGCGGGGTCGCCGGAACCCGACGGCACGTCGGTGTCGATCGCGAACGCATCCGCACGCGTAACCGACGTACTCGAATGCTGCTCGACATAGCGCTTCGTCAGCGCCCAGGCAGCGTCGCACTGGGCCGTTCCGCTGCAATCGACCGTCGCGTCGTGTTGCGCGGTTGAAAGGCCCGCCTGATTGCGTTCTAAACGCTGCTCCGCTCGTTGCTCCTTTTCAGGCGACGAGCAGGCGGCAAGCGCAAACGCAGCAAACATAACAATCGCAAAGGCTGTGATTTTTTTCACGCGTCAACTTCCGTAGCCAAGTTTGAGCGCGATTATAGCCGTGCGCCCGATGCGATCACAGATTCAGCGGGCGACAAAAGATCGACAAACGATCGACAAACGATCGTGCCGCTCGCCCGTCATTGCGCGGGATACGTCAAGGTGCCGTCCGTTTGCCGCTGCGCGCCCGGCGTCAGCGTCGCCGCGCTGATATCGTCGGCCTCGATGATGTGCATAACGTTTTCGCCGCGCGCAATCAGATAGTCGGCAATGATGCGCCGGTGGCAGCGCCACCATACCGTCTCCGCACACATGATCGCGCAAGGGCCGTGCTGCCCCAGCTCGAGAAGCTGCGCAAAACCGGCCGCAAACTCGTCGCTCATCGCGTGGTCGGCGTAGTTGTGAAACGAGCGGTTTTGCCAGAACGCGTTCGTCGACGGCGGCACATCCTTGCGCATGCTGCGCCGGCCGCCGAGTTCGGCGATGTGCCGATAGCCGATTGAAGGCGCGAGCGCGCCGGGCAGCGTATCGGCATTGAACTGAGGGTTGGTGCCCGAGCGCGGAATACGGCGGACGTCGACGAGCGTCACGATCCGCGCACCTTGCAACAGCGAAAGAAACGCATCCAGCGTGCGCGTCGAATGCCCGATTGTGTAGAACGTATTCGCCATGATCGACCTGGAACCGTGCCGGCCGGCATCGATATCCGCGAAGTGCTCAACTGCGGCGCGTTGCCGGCTATCACACCACCCCTTCCCGAGCCCCTTCCCTCGCCGCCTCGTTCACCGATCCTTTCACGACCCGCACCGGTATCGACTTCGCGCCCGGCACCTTGCTTTCCTTCGCGTGGTGCCACAACGGCAGCAGCGGATTGCACTCCGGGTAGTAGCCGGCGATGCAACCTTGCGGGATATCGAACGGCACGATAGTCAGCCCGGCGACGCGGCGATCGACGCCGTCGTCCGCGATGGTTTGCAGCGTGATCGTGTCGCCCTGCGAAAGCGCGTGCCTCTCCATATCGGACGGGTTCATCAGGATGACCATGCGCGTGCCCTTGATGCCACGGAAGCGGTCATCATGATTGTAGATCGTCGTGTTGAACTGGCTATCGCTGCGCAAGGTCATGAGCCGCAGCGAGTCGGGCTCGCGCACCGGCATGTCGGGGTCTTCGGCGATCGACGAAGGCAGCATGAATTCGGCCTTGCCGCTTTTCGTTTGCCATTTCCGCTCACGCGCCGGCAACGGCCGCGGGAAACCGCCGGGCGTCCACATGCGCCTGTCGAAATCGTCGAACATCTCGGGCCACGTCTTCGTCATTTCCAGGCGCACGCGCGAGTAGTCGTCGCGCCATGCATCCCAGTCGACGGTCGAGCGAACGCCTAGGGTCGCCTTCGCGATGCCGGCCACGATGAACGGCTCAGATCGTATCGACGGCGACGCCGGCTCCGCCACACCTCGCGACCCATGAAAACACGCGGTGCTGTCTTCCATCGATACCGCCTGTTCGCCGCCCGCCTGCCGGTCGATTTCGATGCGGCTCAGGCACGGCAGCACATACGAGTTCCTGCCATGCACGAGATGGCTGCGATTGAGCTTCGTCGTGATGTTGACCGTGAGATCGAGGCGGCTCCACGCGGGCTCGGTGCGCAAACGGTCCGGCACCGAGCGCACGAGGTTGCCGCCGAGATTGACGAAGGCCTTCACCTTGCCGTCGAGCATCGCTTCGAACGCCTCGACGATATTCATGCCTTTGTCGCGCGGCGGTTCGAACGAGAACTGCTTCGCGAGCTGATCGAGCGGCGCGAGCTCGGGCTTTTCGGTAATGCCGACCGTACGCTGGCCCTGTACATTCGAATGGCCGCGCACCGGCGACGGTCCCGCACCGGGCTTGCCGACATTGCCGCGCAGCATCAGCAGATTGACGAGCATCCGCACATTCTGCACGCCCATGCGGTGCTGCGTCATGCCCATGCCGTAGTGCGCGATCACGGCATTTGCCTTCATATATTCGTTCGCGGCCGCTTCGATCGCCTCGCGCGGCAGGCCGCTCGCGCGGAGCACGTCGTCCCAGCTCGCGTTGCGCACATACTGCGCGAATTCCTCGAAGCCGTTCGTGTGCTCGCGAATGAAATTGACATCGATCACGCGCGGCTCCCCCGCGCTTAACGCGCGGTCGTCCGCCTCGATCACAAGCTTGCAGATACCGAGAATCGCGGCCGTGTCGCCGCCCGTTTTAACCTGGTGGTATTGCGTGCTGATCTGCGTATCGCTGGGCGTAAGCATGTCTTTCGGCGACTGCGGGTTCGCGAAGCGAAGCAGCCCAGGTTCGCGCAGCGGATTGAACGTGATGATCGGCACGCCGCGTTTTCGCGCGTCCTGCAGCTGATGCAGCATGCGCGGGCTGTTCGTGCCGACGTTCTGGCCGAAGAAAAACATCAGGTCGGTCTTTTCGAAATCGTCGAGCGTAATCGTGCCCACACCGACGCCGATCGCTTCCTTGAGCCCGACGCTGGTGCTTTCATGGCACATGTTGGAACTGTCGGGCAGATTGTTCGTGCCGTACATGCGCGCAAACAGCTGCAGCATGTACGAGGTTTCGAGCGACGCGCGGCCCGACGTGTAGAACACCACACTGTTCGGGTCCAGCTCGCGCAGTTGCGCGCCGATCGCCTCGAACGCTTCCTGCCACGAGACGGGCACGTAATGGTCGGTGGCCGGGTCGTAGCGCATCGGCTCGGTCAGGCGTCCCGCTTCCTCGAGATCGTGGTCGTGCCATGTCAACAGTTCGCCGACCGGATGCTCGCGGAAAAATTCGGGCGTCATGCGCTTCGCCGTAATGTCCCACGCGGTCGCCTTCGCGCCGCTTTCGCAAAACTCGAACGGATGCGGCGACGCCGGTTTCGCCCATGAACAGCTGACGCACATAAAACCGTCCGGCTTGTTCTGATGCATCAACGCGCGGCTGTCCGCGAGCGGCGCCTTCTCCTGCAGCAGAATGCTCGTTACCGCCTTCACCGATCCCCAACCGCCCGACGCGAATGGATAGGCACTGCTCTTTCTCTCGCTGGCCATGTGAATTCACCTGTTACCGAAATATCACGACGTGATCAGCATGTAGTGTTCCAGCCACGCTCCGTCATGGGCTGCGGCCCGGCGCACCAATCCGCACGGCGAAGCGGTGTATGTTTACGGCACATTGAAAGCGGCCAGTTTTGTGGCAGCCGCTTCAGTCAGGACAACAACAGAGAACAAGACAACCGATGCTGAGCACCGCCACTTCCTGCCTGCATGTCCGCCGCGAGCACCGCCAGCAAACGCAGGTGCTGCGTTTTTGCGCTGCAACAGCCGTTGCGCTGACCTTCTGCGTTGCCCCATCCCGCCCGGCGCGCGCGCAATCGAGCGTCGAGATGTATGGCCGGATCGACGGCGGCGTCGAATACCTGAACCACCTGGCCCAGCCGAACGGCGCCAATGCGACGCGCTGGAGCGCCGAAGGCGGCGACTGGGGCACCAGTATGTGGGGCATGCGCGGCACCGAAGATCTCGGCGGTGGCCGCAATGCGCTGTTCGACCTCGAAACGGCCTTCCAGGTAATGAACGGCACGACCGGCGGCAATGGGCGCCTGTTCTCGCGCCGCGCCTATGTCGGTCTCAGCGACACGACGCTCGGGCAGATCCAGGCCGGCCGCAACCTCTTTATCGACAGCGACGGCGTCTGGGCCTTCGATCCGTTCGTGCAGCAGGCGGTGTCGTCGGCGTCGCTCGTGCGTGGGCGCAACTGGCAGCAGACGAATAACAATGTGGAGTACCACAGCCCGATCATCGCCGGGTTCGATGTGCAAACGCAGTTCGCGTTCGGCAACCAGACCAGCTTCAACACGGGCGCGCCAGGCGAATTCGGCCGCTCCGAAGGCGTGATGCTGACGTGGCATTCGCCGGCCCTCGAGTTTCGCGGCATCTATGACGAACTGCGCAACACGAACGGGCAGATGGACAACATCTTCACGGCCTCGCGCGAATACTTCCTCGGGGCGAACATCAATGTCGATCCGGTGAAAGTCCAGGCCGCATGGACCCATTACGCGGCGCCCGACACGCCGGCCGGCCTCGCGGACAGCGCGGACCACTACTGGCTCGGCGCGACGCTCCAGGCGACGACCCGCTGGGCGGTCACCGCCGCCGGCTTCTACGTCAACGTGCGCAACGGCAGCGGCGATGCGACACACGATCCGGCAGGTCACGCCACGCTCTATGCGCTTGGCACAACGTACAACTTCAGCAAGCGCACGTTTTTCTATGCGACCGTCGCGTATGTGCGCAATAGCGCGAATGCGACCTTCTCGGTGTTTGCCAATCCGCGCGGCTCGACGCCGAACACGAGCCCGCTCGCCGGAGAGTCGCAGACCGGTGCTTATATGGGGATAATGAGCAACTTCTGATGCAGTGAAGCACGGCGACCGATACAGCCGAGAAAGTGGCCGGCAGCGTCAGGCTACCGGCCGCGCAACACGCAACGGGGTGGCAAGTCCCCGCTTGCAGGGCGACGCTGAAGGAGGGTAAATACATAGCGCGCCCCCAAACATAGCGTATCGGAGCGGCGCCAACGCGCCAACGACTTGCGTGCGTCCGTAACGCATCCCTAAAGGACATATCGCGCAACCTGCTGGCAGGCTCGTTGCCTTCAAAGCGGCCTGCAAGGCAGCTGGATGCCTCGACGATACCCGTCGTCCTGCGTGGGCCTGCCTGTCAATCCTCCACCTCCGTATTTCCCGCCGGGAACGAAGTGTGCAACGCAATGCTTTGGCCGCCTTTGCCGACGCAACGCAACGCGACGGTATTTCGCGCCGCATGCTCAATGCGAGAACCGAAAAAGCGAATTAGCCAGAGACTCTTTGTCATGACGCCCGATACGCCATCACAGCAAGATACGCGCGATAAATACCCGAGGTCCGCTCCACGACGGGCCCGTTGGACCCAGTGGCTCACCATCCTGTTTGCCGCGCTTTCCGGCCTGTACCTGCTGGTCGGCGGCATCTGGCTTGTCTCGGTGCGCGGCTCGCCGTATTACGCGATCGCAGGCATCGCGATGCTCGCGGTCGCATGGCTCGTTTTCCTGCGAAACCGGTGGGCGCTCGCGCTCTATGGGCTGCTGCTGATCGGCACGCTCGCATGGGCCGTCGCGGAGTCGGGGTTCGACTTCTGGGCACTCGCGCCGCGCATCGATGTGCTGGTCGTGTTCGGCGTTTGGCTCATTCTTCCGTTTATCCATCGGCAGTTCATCGGCAATGCGATGCCGGCCGCGCTCGTGACGGGTCTTGGCCTGATCGCGAGCGCAGCGATACTCGTCTACGCGGCGTACCACGATCCGCAGCAGATCAACGGCACGCTTTCCGCGGAACAGTCGCCGCCGACGCCGAACTCCGATCCGCGCGCGAGCGACTGGCCCGCTTATGGGCGCACGCAGGGCGGCACGCGCTATTCACCGCTTGCGCAGATCAACGAGCAGAACGTGAAAAACCTGCAAGTCGCGTGGACTTTCGAAACCGGCGATCACAAAGGAAAGAACGATCCCGTGGAAATCACCGACGAGGTCACGCCGATCAAGGTGGGCAGCATGCTTTATCTGTGTTCGCCGCATCAGAAGCTGTTCGCGCTCGACGCGGCAACGGGCAAGGAACAATGGCGCTTCGATCCGGGCCTCAAGACAGATCCCGGCTTTCAACACGTAACCTGCCGCGGCGTGTCGTATCACGAGACCGCGGCGGCAAGCGCGGCGACGACGCCGCAAGCGCAAGCCGCCTTGCCGATGTGCTCGCGGCGCGTGATCTTGCCGGTGAACAACGGCCATCTTTACGAACTCGATGCAGCGACAGGCCAGCGCTGCGCAGGGTTCGGCAATCGCGGCGACCTCGACTTGCAACATCTCGAGCCCGTCAAGACATCGGGCGCATACGAGCCGACGTCGCCGCCTGTCGTCACCGATAAAGTGATCGTCGTCGCCGGTTCGGTGACCGACAACTTTTCGGTCAACGAGCCGTCCGGTGCGATTCGCGGCTTCGATGTCGAAACGGGCAAGCTGCTGTGGGCGTTCGACCCGGGTGCTCACACGCCGAACGCGATACCCGACGATCAGCACAGCTTCGTGGCCAATTCGCCGAACTCATGGGCGCCCGCCGCGTACGACCCGAAGCTCGACCTCGTCTATTTGCCGATGGGCGTGAGCACGCCCGATATCTGGGGCGGCCGCCGCACGCCGGATATGGAGCGCTATGCAAGCGGATTGCTCGCGCTGCACGCATCGACGGGCAAGCTCGCATGGTTCTATCAGACCGTGCATCACGACCTGTGGGATATGGACTTGCCCGCGCAGCCGACGCTCGTCGATCTCAAGGATGCGAACGGCAATGGGGTGCCCGCCATTTATGCGCCGGCGAAGACGGGCAATATCTTCGTGCTCGATCGCCGCACCGGCAAGCTGATCGTGCCCGCCCCGGAACAGCCGGTACCGCAAGGCGCCGCGCAAGGCGATCGCGTTTCGCCCACCCAGCCGTACTCGCAGCTGACTTTCCGGCCCGCGCAGAATCTGCGCGGCGCCGATATGTGGGGCGCCACGATGTACGACCAGCTCGTATGCCGCGTGATGTTCCATCGCTTGCGCTATGAAGGGCCGTTTACGCCGCCGTCCGAGCAAGGCACGCTCGTTTTCCCCGGCAATCTCGGCATGTTCGAATGGGGTGGCCTCGCCGTCGACACGGACCGGCGTATCGCCATTGCGAATCCGATCGCCTTGCCGTTTGTATCGAAGCTGATTCCGCGCGGCCCGCACAATCCGATCGAGCCACCCGATGCTGGCCAAAGCGCGGGGCAAAGCGGCACCGGCACCGAAGCCGGCGTGCAACCGCAGTACGGCGTGCCCTTCGGCGTGACGCTGAACCCGTTCCTGTCGCCGCTCGGCCTGCCGTGCAAGGAACCGGCCTGGGGCTATGTCGCCGCGCTCGATCTGACGACGAATCGGATCGTGTGGAAAAAGCGCATCGGCACCGTGCGCGACAGCTCGCCGTTGCCTTTGCCGTTCCGCATGGGCATGCCGATGCTCGGCGGCCCGATGACCACTGCGGGCCGCGTGTTCTTTATCGGCGCAACCGCCGATAACTACCTGCGCGCGTTCAGCACCGACACGGGCCGCGAGCTATGGCGCGCGCGGCTGCCCGCGGGCGGCCAGGCAACGCCGATGACGTATGAGGCGAACGGCAGGCAGTTTGTCGTGATCGCGGCCGGCGGGCATGGCTCGTTTGGGACCAAGCTTGGCGACTACGTCGTTGCTTATGCGTTGCCTGACCGGCAATAACGCGAGCGAGGGCAGTCAGTGAGGGACGCGCAGTATTTCGTCGATCAGCCGCTGGCCGGCTGCATAACCGCCCATCAGCGCGTCGGCCTCGCTGCGGAAATCCTCTCCGGTTCTGCCTGCCAGATGCAGCGGAGCCGTCAACGGAATGGCCGCGCTCCTGTTCGCGACCTGTACGGTCGCGAGGAAGCGTTGCGTATAGGGTGTGCGCAGTTGTTCGCGGCAAGTCGTTTCCACTGCGATGCTGACGACAAAGCCCTTGTATTCATAGCGTCGAAACATACTTCCCGACCTTCGATGACGATGCCATTCGTGTGCAATCGCGTGCGATGTGCCGACACGAGCAAGGCTATGCCAGGATGATCTGTCGCGGTTTGTACGTATCGCGCGCGTTTCGGACGGGCGACAGATTGCGCAAGCCTGCCGCGTTCGCCGGCTGCCGCCGCAGCTTCAATCGTCTTCGACCTCGCTACACGCGTACGACCAGTTTCCCGCGCACGTGGCCGGCTTCGAGCCGCGCGAACGCCTGTTTCAGGTCGTCGAACGCGAACTGTTCGGCCACCCGCACTTTCACGCAGCCTTTATCGATCAGGGCGGCAATCGAAGCGAGTTGCGCGCCGTCCGGCCGCGCGGTGTAGCGCACGCCTCGCGCGCCGCGCGCGGCGGCTTCGGTTTGCGAGGGCTCCGTCAGGGTCGAAACAAGCGCACCGCCGCGCTTGACGACCGACCACGAACGCGTCTGCGTCTCGCCGCCGATCAGGTCGAACACGAGGTCCACCTCGCGCACGACCTCTTCGAAGCGCTGGCTCCGATGGTCGATCACATGATCGATGCCAAGCGAACGGACGAAGTCGATGCCGTCGCCCGATGCGGTCGCGTAGACTTCGGCGCCCCTCTCGCGCGCGAACTGCACGGCCAGATGACCGACGCCGCCCGCCGCCGCATGCACGAGCACACGGTCGCCTTTCTCAAGCAGCCCCCGATCGAAGATGCCTTGCCATGCGGTCAGTGCGGCAAGCGGCACCGCGCCGGCCGTGGCGATGTCGATGGAATGCGGCGGCTCGGCAAGCGCGGCGCCGTCCACCACGACGAAGTCCGCGAACGCCCCCTGCCCTTGACCGACGAACGCGTACACGTGCTGATCGGCGCGCCACTGCACCGCATCGCGTCCGACGCGCATGACTTTGCCCGCCACATCGCGTCCGAGCGTGAAGGGCAGCGCATCTTTGTGGATGGCCGGGTAGCGGCCATCGCGCGTTTTTACGTCGACGGGATTGACGCCCGCGGCGAGCACTTGCACCAGCACTTCGTTCGCGCCGGGCTCGGGAATCGGTACCGAGTCGAGTTGCACGGCATCCGCGCCGAAGCGGTGGATGCGATACGCGTGCATGGTGGAAGCGGATGTGGATGCGGATGGCGATTCGGTCATGTGTGCTCCTGCCTGAGTTTGACGGCCGCATCGATGCGCGCCGATCTTTACGCAGGCACGCAAGCGATGTTCCCTTGCGACTGTCGGCATCGGGAATGAACCCTGCTGCTTGCCCGATCCTCACAGCACAGGGCAGACAGATCAGGTCCTGCGCGGATGCTGGCATGCCAGCAAGTGTGACGGGTTATGCGCTAAGCGCAGGCACGCAAGCGATGTTCCCTTGCGACTGTCGGCATCGGGAATGAACCCTGCTGCTTGCCCGATCCTCACAGCACAGGGCAGACAGATCAGGTCCTGCGCGGATGCTGGCATGCCAGCAAGTGTGACGGGTTATGCGCTAAGCAAATGGATCGGCCATGCGCACATTCGCGAGCAGCACCGTATCCGCGAGAATCATGTCGAATGCGTTTAACGGCCGGAAGCCGCCGCGAATGACGGGTCTGAACACAGGGTCGCCGCGACGCACCGGCATGCCGGTCAAACCGCACACGCCCGCCGCGCGTGCAAAGCCTGCACGCCACGTCTGGTCCTGATATCGGCCAAGTGTCGGGTCGCTCCACGAAACGAGCAGGGTCGATTCAGTCTGCCGTTCGATGCGACGGATCGATACGACGTTCGCCATGGCGCCGGGCAGCGGGTCGTCGTAATCGCGCGATGCAAAGGATGCCTTGCGAATCGCGCGCCCGATGTCGGCGCGATGGCCGCGCAAGCCTTTGATAATGTGCGACCAGGGGTCGATGCGTTTCATTTCATTGCCCGTCAAGCTAAGCACGCGGGAATGGAAAGTGCCGATGGGGTTGCTCAAGCTGCATCGATCATTCTCTCGTCATCGGATGCATCGGCGACCGTTTGCCGATGCATGGGCATGGTGGTCAGGCAATCGAGGTCGAGCCTTCTCGTATGTTCGATCATGTAGTCGACGAACACACGTATTCTCGCGGGCAGATGCTTGCGGCTCAGGTAACAGATATAGTGGCCGCCGTCGTCCGGCACATACTGCGCCAGACAGCTGACAAGGCGCCCTTCGCGAAGCAGATCGCACACCTGATAAGCGGGCAGTTGCGCCATGCCCTGCCCGTCGAGCACCGATTGCAGCATCAGGTCCGCATCGTTGAACGTATGGCGCGCAACAGGCAGGCGCCGCAGCGCGATCCCGCCGACCTTGAACTCCCACTCCCTGACGCGGCCCGATGCGGTCCGGAAGTTGATGCAGCCGTGTTTGGCCAGGTCGTCGACTTCGCGCGGCAAGCCGTGTGAACGCGCATAGTCGCGCGATGCGCATACGAGCATCTGCATCGGTATCAGCTGCCGCGCGACGATTTCGCTGTCTTCCATGCGCCCATCGCGAAACGACACGTCGATGCGATCGCCGGTGAAGTCCGAAAGACGGTCGTTGAGCAGCAGCTCGAGCGTGATGCCCGGAAATTGTGCGTGGAATCCGCGCAGGAGCGGCGCCACGATCCTGCGGCCGAACGCGGGCGTCGAGCAGATGCGCAGTTGCCCGCGCGGCGGACCGTTGCGCAACTCGCGCATCTCGTCGAGTGCCTGTACGATGCGCTCGACGCCAGGCCGGCAGTTTTCGTAGAAGAGCTCGCCCTCGCGCGTCAGCGACGTGCTGCGTGTCGTGCGAAGGAAGAGGCGCGTATCGAGCTGCGCCTCGAGCTTTTGTACATTGCGGCTCACCGATGAGCGCCCGATGCCGAGGCGATCCCCTGCTCTGGCAAAACTTCCTTCATCGGCAACGGCAAGAAAAGATACGACGCCGGCATAGCTGGTTGCGAAACTACTGGCAAACGGATCGTCGGCGCCGCTAACGGATCGGCGGAGGGCGTAGTCTGACATGGATGCGCGAATAGTTGGGTCCACACCCGACTAGACGGATGAGCGCGGCCGTTTGTGACACGGCCGCTGTTATTTTTCGCCGGGCATCGGTCGATGCAGGCCCGGCGCTACTTCTCGGGCACGAGAACCGGTGCGCCCTTGTCCTTCAGCAGCAGCACGATAAACTTCGCGGGCTGCGTCTGGCTCGCATTGCGTCCCACGGTATGAACGTCGTTCGGTCCTTCGTAGAAGGTCTGACCGGGCTTGAGCGTCACCTGCTTGCCGCCCTTCAATTGCATCTCGATCGTCCCTTCCAGCACATAGACGAACGCGTGCGCATTGTGACGGTGGACGGGATCGACCGAACCGGGCGGGTATTCGACCATGATCATGAGCGCCTCCTTGCCTGGATAGTCGGGCAGCGGCTGCGTCATCAGCGGGGTGACGATTGCCTCGGGCGCCGCGTGTGCGGCGCCCGCCGACAGTGCGACGAGGGTGACCCAAGTCATCGCATTGACTTTCGAGCGGAACATGATGCGCTCCCAAAGGATGCGGCCCGCAACCGCGGGCCCGCGACAACAACAGGATAACGGAAGAAAACGCGCGCCCCGGCGCTCAGGCGAGATTCGCCTTGTCGAGACCGTATGCCTTGTCCGACGAACCGGGCACGGTCCTGAACGCGACGTTCACGCGGTTCCAGCCGTTGATGGCCATCACTGCATAAGTCAGATCCGACAACTCTTTCTCGGAGAACTGGCTGCGCACGCGTTCGTAGATCTCGTCGGGCACGCCATGCTCCGGCAGCTTCGTCAGCACCTCGGTCCATGCAAGCGCGGCGCGCTCGCGCGGCGAGAAAAGCGTCGACTCGCGCCAGATCGCGACGTGATGGAGCCGCAGTTCGCGCTCGCCGTGAATGCGCGCTTCCTTCACGTGCATATCGCAGCAAAAGCCGCAGCCGTTCATTTGCGACGCGCGCAGCGAAACGAGGTCGAGAATCGCCTGCTCGATGCCGCTATCGTTCAGCTGCATGCTGAAATCGAGGTACTTCTTGAAAAGCTCTGGAGATTGTTGAATATAGTTGATGCGTTGGGACATAGCCTACCCTCACGATGAAGAAATGTGCATCGATAGGTCCGTGCGCGCCGCGCGCATGACACGCGGCGGAGGACCGAAGAGGGCATGGTAGGTATGTGGAGCGCCCGCCGGTAGATAGACGATTGGACTCACGGCGTTGCCCCTGGGGCACCAATCAGGTACCGGTCGGACATCAATCGGACATCAATCGGGCATTGATCTCGTATGAATCGGGTATGACTCGGGTATGACTCGGAGACCAGACAAAGTCCAGGTCAAGGCCACGTACGCACCGGCTAACGCTTGATCGCCTGCCGCGCGGCGAGCCTAGGCCCGAGACGCGGCAAAGCGGTCCGGTGGCGTTCCATGCGCTTTTGCAATGCGCGCGAGCTTGTCGGGATTGCGCTGAACGAGGATGCGGACCACCTGGTTGCCGTCCGTTTCGAACGACATCGCCGATTCGAGCTGACCGTCGAGGTAGCGCAAGAGTGCCCATTCGCCACCGAGCTCGACAAGCCTGAAGCGATTTTCGCCCTGGTAACGCAGCGACGACGCGTAAAAGAGCTGCGCAATGCGCCTGCCGCCGAGCATCGGCTTCGCAAAGCTCGTCGCCTTGCCGCCGCCGTCGCCGCACAGCATCGCTTCGTCCGCAAGCAACGCATGGATGCCGGCGAAGTCGCCGCGCTCGACTGCCAGCGTAAAGCTCTGCAGCAAACGCCGATGGGCTTCGCGCGATACCTCGTAACGGGGCCGTTCGTCGCGCAGTTGCGCTTTTGCGCGGCTCACGAGTTGCCGGCACGCGGCTTCCGTCTTGCCGATCACTTCGGCCACTTCGTCATAGTCTGCATCGAGCACCTCGCGCAGCAGAAATGCCGCGCGCGCCTCGGGTGTAAGCCGCTCGAGCAGCAAAAGAAAAGCAACGGACACATCGTCCGCGCGTTCCTTGACTTCCTCGGGTGTAGCCGGCGATTCGGTCAGAAGCGGTTCGGGCAGCCAAATACCCACATAGTGTTCGCGCTGGATCTTCGCCGCACGCAAGCGATCGATCGACATGCGCGTCGTCACGGCAACGAGCCATGCCTCAGGATTGTCGATTGTGTCGTGGGCGGCCGCATACCAGCGCAGCCAGACCTCCTGCACGATATCTTCGGCTTCGGCGACCGATCCGAGCATCCGGTACGCCATTTTCTGCAAGCGCGGGCGAAGCTGGTTAAAGACGTGAAGGCCCTCTTCCATATCAGGGCGCACGGTAACCGCGCTCCTGTAGCGTCCACGTATTGCCGTCCGGGTCTTCGAAGTCGGCGAAGCTCGCGTAATCGCGACGCTTCGCATCGAGCCCGGCGCTAAAGCCGCCCTCCCATGCATCGATCGGCGCCTTGTGCCGGAACTCGCCGACCGCCACACCGCGCGCGACCAGCGCGGCGCGCTCGGCCGCGAGATCGGTCGTGACCAGATACAGGTGACGTACGCGTGCCGCGGAATCGGCCGTCAGCAGTTGCACCGAACACGACGAGCCCGGCGGCGTAAGCTGGACAACCCGGAACGTGGGCGTGGGATGGTAGTCGACGTCCAATTTGAAACCGACCTTCTGCGTATAGAACGCAAGCGCACGGTCGACATCGGCAACCGGCAGCGAAACGACTTCCAGGGCAAGCATGACGGCTCCTGCGAGGGCTAGTCGACGCCTTCGAATTGTTCGAATGGGGGCACGCGCATCGGGGGGCGCGACAACGAGCGTTCGACTTTAGGAAACAATGCTCAGGATAGCCCGATTTGCTCGCATTCGGGGGAAATCGCGCCGCAACCCGCGCTCCGCAAGGCGTCCACGCTTCAAACCGGCAGGAAAGCGCCCCAAAAAAAACGCACGAGCAAGGCTCGTGCGTAGTCTACAAAGCGACAAACAAACGCAACAACAAAAGGCCGAGGTATGGAGGGAGCCGTCCTTCTGCTGCGAGGCAAAGATTAGCGCATCGCCCTTCGCCGATCTACCTGGCGTGCATGAATTCACTTACCGACACGCCTTAACAATCGCGCAAACACAAGCCGGGCCGGCGTCCCCGCGGCTCGCGACCGGCGTCATCGGCAATCTCAATCAGTTTTGACTTGACCATTTAGATTACGCATGCAATCTTTTACCGCCTTAGAGTGTATTCAACATCTATAAGAAACACGATTTCATATCGCACATCAAACAAGTCTGGGATGCCTGCAAGTGGATACCGAAACGGAACTGCAAGACGGTCAAGTCAAAGAGCGCGATACGCTGCGCACGCGCAAACGATCGCCGCTCAAGGGCTGGGCTGGGGTGCTCGTCGTAATGGCCGTGATCGGCGGCGGCTGGTGGTTTTACCAGCACCGCGAGAGCAAAGCGCTGGCTGCGAATGCGAAGCCCGCGGCGGCGCCGCAAGTGACGGTGAGCAAGCCGCTCGTCGAGAACCTCGATACGCGCCTCGGCTTTCTCGGGCAATTCTCAGCGGTCGATCAGGTTGAGTTGCGCGCCCAGGTCGGCGGCACGCTTACCGGCATCTACTTCAAGGACGGCGACATCGTTCATAAGGGCGATCTGCTGTTCTCGATCGACCCGGTCCCGTACGAGATCAAGCTCGCCCAGGCCAAGGCTCAACTCGAGAATGCGACGGCGAAGCGAGTGCTCGCAGACCAGGAGCTGCGCCGCGCCCAGGAACTCGAGCGCAACGACGCCGGCACGGTCGAAAACGTGCAGCAACGCACGTCCGACCTGAACGGTGCGCAGGCCGCGATCGACGACGCGCAGGCGCAGATTCGCGATGCGCGCTTCGACCTCGATCATTGCCGGATCACCGCGCCGTTTGCGGGCCGCATCGGCCGGCACCTCGTTTCGATCGGCAACCTGATAGCCGGCAGCCGCGCCGCGACGAGCCCGACCACGCTATTGGCAACCATTGTGTCGCTCGATCCGATCTACCTCGATTTCGACATGAGCGAGGCCGATTACCAGACGTTTTCGCACTACCGCAGCGATTTGAGAAGCCCGCTTGCGAACAAGGTCGAGCTGACGTCAGGCAATGGCAACGACACCGTGTTGACGCGGCAAGGCACGCTCGACTTCGTCGATAACGTGCTCGATCGCTCGAGCGGCACTATTCACGCGCGAGCAACGGTGGCGAATCCGGACCTGCGTCTCACGCCCGGCGAATTCTCGCGGGTGCGCCTCGCCGTCGCGCGGCCGGTACCGACACTGCTGATCCCCGACGCGTCGGTGCTGCCCGATCAGTCGGAGCACATCGTGCTGACGGTCGGCGCGGACGGCACCGTCGTGCCGAAGCAGGTGCAGGTCGGCGATATGCGCGGCGGTCTGCGCGTGATCCGCTCGGGCTTGAGCGCCGATGACCGCGTGATCGTCGACGGACTGCCCTTCGCTGCGCCCGGCGCTAAAGTGGCGACGCGTGACGGCACGCTTCGTTATACGGCCAAGCAGGACTGACCAGGACCGGACGAAGCCATGCGTATTGCCCATTTCTTTATCGACCGCCCGCGCTTTGCGACGGTGGTCAGCGCCTTCCTGACCTTGATCGGCTTAGGCGCAATGTTTGTGTTGCCGGTCGCGCAGTATCCGGAGATCGTGCCGCCCACCGTGCAGGTCACGACGACTTACCCGGGCGCCTCGGCCGAGACGATTGCGCGAACGGTCGCAACACCGCTTGAGCAGCAGATCAACGGTGTCGAAAACATGCTCTATATGAGCAGCCAGTCGACCGGCGACGGCAAGCTGACCGTCACCGTCACGTTTCGCATCGGCACCGATCTGAACGTTGCGCAGATGCTCACGCAGAATCGCGTGCAGGATGCGCTGCCGCGCCTGCCCGACGATGTGCAGCGGCTAGGCGTGCAGGTCAGAAAATCGACACCGAGCATTCTGCTCGCCGTGCACCTCGATTCGCCCGACAAGACACGCGACACGCTGTATCTGTCGAACTACGCGACGCTGCACGTAAAGGATGAACTCGCGCGCCTGCAAGGCGTCGGCGACGTGCAGTTCATCGGCGGCCGCGAGTACGCGATGCGTATCTGGGTCGACCCGGACAAGGTCGCCGCAAGCAATCTGACCGCAAGCGAAGTGCTCTCCGCACTGCGCGCGCAGAATCTGCAGGTGTCGGCCGGCGTGCTGAACCAGCCGCCGACGAAAAGCGATGCGGCCTATCAGATCAACGTCGAAGCGCTCGGCCGCCTGTCGACCCCCGACGAATTCGGCGACATCGTCGTGAAGGCGGATCCGCAGGGGCGCGTGACGCGTATCCGCGATATCGGCCGGGTCGAAGTGGGCGCGGCCGACTACGGCTCGACCGCGTTCATGGACCGCAACCAGGCGGCCACGATGCTGATCTACGCGGAACCGGGCGCGAATTCGCTCGCGGTCGAGGAAGCAGTGCTGTCGACGATGCGCGGCCTCAGCAAGGATTTCCCGCCGGGTGTCGAGTACAGGATCATCTACGACCCGACCATCTTCATCGGCAAATCGGTGCACGAAGTGGTGATCACGATTTTCGTCGCGATTCTGCTCGTGGTCGGCGTGGTGTTCGTGTTCCTGCAGAACTGGCGCGCGACGATCATCCCGGTGGTCGCGATTCCGGTTTCGTTGCTCGGTTCGTTCATTGTGCTCGCCACGTTTGGCATTTCACTGAATAACCTCTCGCTATTCGGCCTTGTGCTGGCGGTGGGTATCGTGGTCGACGATGCGATCGTGGTCGTCGAAAACGTCGAGCGCAATATGCATGCGGGCATGTCGCCAACGGAAGCCGCGCACCGCACCATGGACGAAGTAGGCGGCGCGTTGCTGTCGATCGCGCTGACGCTTTGCGCGGTGTTCGTTCCGTCCGCGTTCCTGAGCGGTATTTCGGGGTTGTTCTTCCGGCAGTTTGCGGTAACCATCGCGGCATCGACGGTGATTTCGTGCTTCGTTTCGCTGACGTTGAGCCCGGCCCTGTGCGCGGTGCTGTTCAGGCAGCATGCGCCGCATGGAAGCGAAGGCGAGCACCGCGGCAACTTCGCTTCGAGGCTGATGCAAGCGGGCTTTACACGCTTCAATCATGGCTTTGAAAGGTTGTCGTTCGGCTACGGCAAACTCACGCGCCGTCTCGTTCGCGGCTTGACGGTGATGCTCGCGATTTACGTCGCGCTGATCGGCGTCGCGGCGCTCGAGTTTGCGCACACGCCAACCGGCTTTATTCCGGAGCAGGATCAGGGCTATCTGATTACCGTCGTGCAATTGCCGCCGGGCGCATCGCTCGAGCGTACCGAGCAGGTGGTGCGCAGCGCGACGGACATCATCCTGTCGACGCGCGGTATCGAGCACGTCGCACCGTTCGTCGGCCTCGATGCAACGACGCTGACGGTCGCCTCGAATTCGGGAACGATCTTTTCCGGTTTGCCGTCGCTGTACAACCACGAGATCCCGGGCCTGACCGCGGACAAGGTGCTCGCGGATCTGCGCAAGCGCCTGTCGGTCATCAAGGACGCCTACGTGCTGACGATTCCGCCGCCGCCCGTGCAGGGCATCGGCAACGCGGGCGGCTTCAAGATGATGCTCGAAGACCGCGCGGGCCTCGGTCCCGACGCACTCGTGCATGCGGCAAAGGACCTCGTCACGGCGGCGAACAAAGACCCCGATTTTGCCGGCGTATTCACGCTGTTCAACGCCGGCTCGCCTTCGGTATTCGCGGATATCGACCGCGTGAAGGCGGAAAAAGTCGGCCTCACGCCGACCGACGTGTTCTCCACATTGCAGGTGTATCTCGGCTCGCAGTATGTGAACGACTTCAACTATCTGGGCCGCACGTATGAGGTGATCGTGCAGGGCGACGGCCAGTACCGGCGCGACGCCCCGGACATCACGCGGCTGAAGGCGCGCAACCAGGCGGGCGAAATGGTGCCGATCGGCACGGTCGCGAAGATGGAAACGCGCACGATTCCGTACCGCGTGCCGCGCTACAACCTGTACCCCGCCGCGGAAGTGCAAGGCGTGGCCGCACCGGGCGTGGCGACCGGCACGGCATTGCACCGCATGGAAGAGCTCGCGCATCAGGTGCTGCCGCAAGGCATCGGCTTCGAATGGACCGAGCTCGCCTACCAGCAGCAACAGCGCGGCACGCCGACGCTGCTCGTATTCGGCGCCGCTGCGCTGTTCGTGTTCCTCGTGCTCGTCGCGCAATACGAGAGCTGGAAACTGCCGCTTTCGATCGTGCTGATCGTGCCGATGTGCATTCTCGCGTCGGTGACGGGCCTTGCGATTCGCGGCATGCCGATCGATATCCTCGCGCAGATCGGCTTCGTCGTGCTGGTCGGTCTGGCGGCGAAGAACGCGATTCTGATCGTCGAGTTCGCGCGGCAGAAGCAGGACGAAGGCGACACGGCGGTCAACGCTGCCGTGCACGCGGCACGTACACGCTTGCGTCCGATTCTGATGACGTCATTCGCGTTTATTCTCGGCGTCGCGCCGCTTGCGGTGGCCACCGGCGCGGGCGCCGAAATGCGGCAATCGCTCGGCACCGCCGTGCTGTTCGGCATGCTCGGCGTGACCGGTTTCGGCTTGCTGTTTACCCCGGCGTTTTATGTCTTTATCCGCAAATTCGGCCGCAAGGAGCGCACGTGATGGCTATCGACTTCTTTGATGCGAGGCCGTCGCGTGCTTTGGAAACGATGGGCTCGGAATCCACTTCGCCGGCGCGCTTCCGGCTGCGCCGCATCGGCGGCATCGCGCCTGCGCTGATACTCGCCGCGGCGCTAGCGGGCTGCGCCGTCGGACCGGACTATGTGAAGCCGGCGGACAACCTCGCGCCGTTCCACAACAGGATCGAGACCGATCAGCAGGCGAAAAGCGCCGCCCCGCCGCTCGATACCTGGTGGACCGGCTTCAACGATCCGATGCTTGTCACGATTGTCCAGCGAGCGCTTGCGCAGAACCTCGATCTGGCGGCGTCGTTCGCCCGTGTGCAGCAGGCGCGCGCGGCCGCGTCGGCTGCAGGCGCGCAGCTGCTGCCCACCGTCGACCTCGACGCGGCAGCGTCGATCGAACATCAAAGCACCGTGAGCCCGTTCGGTTCGGTCGCGAAGACGTTCCCCGGTTATTCGCGCGATCAGCGCGAGTACACGGTCGCCGCCGCGGCCAGCTGGGAAATCGATCTGTTCGGCGGCTTGCGGCGCGACGCGGCGGCCGCGCGAAACGAGGCGCAAGCGGCGGAGGCGGAACAGCTCGGCACGCGTGTGACCGTGGCGGCCGACGCCGCCGATGCGTATATGCAGATTCGCGGCTTCCAGGCACGCCTCGCGGTCGCGCAGGACCAGATCGACACCGATACGCGTCTGCTCGAACTGGTGCGTGTGCGGCGCCGCGCGGGCGCCGCGACCGAACGCGAAATCGCGCAGGCCGACGCGTTGCTGAAGCAGGCCAGAACGATCGTGCCCACGCTGCGTATCCAGCTCGAAGCGCAGCTGAACCGCCTCGACGTGCTGATGGGCGCGCAGCCCGGCACCTATGCGAAGGAACTGTCCCAGCCCAGCGAGATTCCCGGCATTCCGTCGATCGACGACAGCAGCCAGCCGCTCGACGTGCTGCGCCGCCGGCCCGACGTGATCGCCGCGGAACGCCGGCTCGCGGCATCGAATGAACGGATCGGCGCGGCGCTTTCCGACTACTACCCGAAGATCTCGATCTCCGGGTTGCTGGGCGTCGACAGCATTACGTCAGGCGATCTGTTCACGGCGCGCGCATTCCAGCCCGCGGTAACGGGCGGTTTGCGCTGGCGCCTGTTCGACTTCGGCAAGGTCGACGCCGAGGTGGCCGACGCGCGCGGCGCGAATGCGCAAGCGCTGGCGCAGTATCGTCAAACGGTGCTGAAAGCGGCGGAAGACGTCGAAAACGCGTTGACGTCGCTGACGCAGACCGAAGCGCGCCGTCACGAACTCGAAGACGAGGTCGCGGCGCTGACGAAGTCGCGCGATCTTTCCGAGCGCGCCTACAAGGCCGGCGCGATTACGTTGACCGATGTGCTCGATGCCGACCGCGAATTGCTGTTCGCACGCGACGATCTCGACGGCACGCGAGCCGATGCGGCACGCGCGGCCGTGACGACGTTCCGTGCGCTCGGCGGTGGCTGGAAAGTCGATGCGGTGCCGCAGCTGGCAAGCGGCGACGGCACTAAAAAGGCCGACCCCGCGCACTGACGATCGAGGCACGCCATGCTTTAGCAAAGGGGCTTCGAATCGTCGAAGCCCCTTTGTACATGCTTCACGAAACCAGCGACTTGCGCGCCTCGCGCAAAATCGATGCGGACAGCGCTTCGTCGTTGACCATGCGCGCAACGCTCATCGCGCCGATCATCGTCGACAGCATGACCCACGCCTTCTTTCGCGCCGCGGCCGCCGGCATGTCGGTCAGTTGCGAGGCGATCAGTTCGGCGAGATCGACGAGCGAATGGGTGGCGACCTGACGGACCTCTTCGGTGCCGCGCGCGAGTTCGCCCGACAGCGCAACGAATGGGCAACCGTCGACGACGTTCTGAAGGTGCTCGGGCGACAGATAGCGATCGACAATCGCTTTGACGCCACGATTCGCGGGCGTGGCCGCCACGGCGGATTCGAGCGTTTCCTGCAGGGCATCGGCAGCGAGCGCGACCGACTCCTGCACGACCTGGTCCTTCGATGAAAAGTGCTTGTAAAAGCCGCCGTGCGTAAGCCCGGCCTCTCCCATGAAGTCCGCAAGGCCCGTACTGCCGATACCCTGCAGACGGAACTTGCTGGACGCGGCTTCGACGATCCGCTGCCGCGTTTCTGCGGTCTCCAGTCTTGACTTTCTCATTGCCTGCTATCTCCAAACAAATTTCCGGGTTCTCCATGCCCCCGTTGCTTAGATTATATATACCATCCAATCGGCGCGGCATAGTAATTGCGAATCACGGTGCTGTTCTGATCTCCCGTATCTGAATGCGGCATTCAACGGCTTTTCTGGAGAAACCATGCATATCGTCTGTCACATGATGTCGTCGCTCGACGGTCGCAGCCTGACCGATGGCTGGCACCTCGATTTCGCAAGCCCCTGCTATGAAGAAACCGCTGCAAGCTTCAAGGCCGACGCGTGGGCCTGCGGCCGCGTGACGATGCAGGAAATTGCGCACGGCGGCGACTATCCGCGCGGCCTTGCGCAGCAGCCTATTGCGCGCACCGACCGTTTTGCCCGACGCGATGCGAGCCAATATGCGATTTCGATCGATCCACAGGGACGCGTTGCGTGGAAAAGCGACACCGCGCTCGATTCGCACATCGTGGAAGTGCTTTCCGAAAGTGTGAACGATGATTACCTTGCGCACCTGCAATCGATCGGCGCGTCGTATCTGTTCGGCGGCCGCGACGATATCGAACTGAAGCGCGTCGTCGATACGCTCGAGCGCGAGCTGAAGATACGCAAGCTGATCGTCGAAGGCGGCGGCCACGTGTCCGGCGCATTCGTCAATGCAGGACTTGTCGATGAAGTCAGCGTGCTCGTGATACCGCTCGTCGACGGCCGCGAGGCGCACACGTCTTCGTTCGAAGTATCGATGGAAAAGTGGCAAAAGCCTGCGTATCTGCGGCTCGATTCCGTCGAGCGGCTCGATAACGACGTGGTGTGGCTGCGCTATGGCAGCGCATCCCGGTAGATCCCGTTCGCGCCTGATTGGCTTTCAGCGCGTTATCCGGCGATTTGCTAAGCTTGAGCCGCACATCTGCCTGAAGGCCTGAAGGCCCGAACGGGATAGTAAGGAGACTTTAAACAATGCCCCCCTCATCCGAGTACGAACCGCCGAAAGTCTGGACATGGTCCAGGGAAAACGGCGGCCATTTCGCCAGCATCAATCGCCCCGTCTCCGGGTCGACGCACGACAAGCCCTTACCTGTCGGCAAGCATCCGCTGCAGCTCTATTCGCAAGGCACACCGAATGGCGTCAAGGTCACGGTGATGCTCGAAGAACTGCTGGCCCGCGGTCATCGCGGCGCCGAGTACGATGCGTGGCTCATCAGAATCAACAACAGCGACCAGTTCGGCAGCGGCTTTGTCGACATCAATCCGAATTCGAAGATTCCCGCGCTCGTCGATCGCAGCGGCCCGGCGCCTGTGCGGGTATTCGAGTCCGGCGCGATTGTGCTGTATCTCGCGGAAAAGTTTGGCGAGTTTCTGCCGAAAGACCCGGCCAAACGCGCCGAGTGCATGTCGTGGCTGTTCTGGCAGATGGGCAGCGCTCCGTATGTGGGCGGCGGTTTCGGCCATTTCTATGCGTATGCGCCGTCGAAAATGGAATACCCGATCGACCGCTTCACCATGGAAACCAAGCGCCTGCTCGATGTGCTGGATAAACGCCTCGCGGAAAACGAGTACGTGGCCGGCAGCGAGTACACGATTGCCGATATCGCAATCTGGCCTTGGTATGGCGGCCTCGTTAAAAACCGGCTTTACAATGCAGCCGAATTCCTTTCGGCAAGCGACTATAAAAACGTGCAACGCTGGGCCGATGTAATCGACAAACGCCCGGCCGTGCAGCGCGGGCGCATGGTCAACCGTATTTCGGGCGATCCCTCGAGCCAGTTGCACGAACGTCACGACGCGTCCGACTTCGAGACGCGCACGCAAGACAAGTTGTCCGCGCAAACCTGACGCACTAACGCTCGATATATTTCGACCCCATGCGATGCAATGGCATTCGAAGCAAGCGCCTTCGTGCCATTGCCGCATTCACTCCTGCTGCCGGCTCTTGAACGCAACGCGCCGTTCTTCACGCTCTTTCGCGTAATGGCCGCTCACAACGGGCTGCAAATCGTTCCGCGTCACCGGCGCGCCGCAATTCGGGCATACATTCGCAAGCCCGACATCGGCGCCGCACTCGCAATGAACAAATCGCACCGCGACGCCCTCGCTTTCGTCCTTGCACCATCCCTCGCCCCACGCCCGCAGCGCGTAGATGACCGGATAGAACGCCCATCCCTTGCGCGTCAAACGATATTCGTACCGCAGCGGCTTCTCGTTGTAAGGATGCCGCTCGATCATTCCATCCGCCTCGAGCGCCTTCAAGCGCCCTGCCAGCATTTGCGGCGTCGCTTCGGTTTGAATCTGCAGTTCCTCGAACCGCGATACGCCCATATACAACTCCCTGAGCACCAGCACCGTCCACTTGTCGCCGACGATATCGAGCGACCGTGCGACTGGGCATACGGTGTCTGGTTTCCCGTCTGCAATGCGCGCCACAATCCTTCTCCCGCTGAAACTATTAATTTCATAGTAACACATTGATCTCGCGTTCGTGCATCCATGGAAGACGGCTGGACGGGCCTCCGGCCACAATGCGTGGCGCCGTCTGCTTGTCTCTAACGGTACCTCGAAACCCGCACCGAGCTTGACCATATGATTTTCATAGTGATAAATTGCCATCATCGTCACGAGACGTGAGACGTCACGGATTCGTCAGAACTGAAGCAGCCCGGCGCCGACTGCGAGACGTGTACCTGTTCGCACACTTTCCGAAAGGAGAAACGAAAATGGCTGGCACTGTGTATCGCGCGGAGCGCACCGGTCTGCTGCTGGTGGATCCGTACAACGACTTCCTGTCGCACGGCGGCAAGATATTCCCGATGATCGAGTCGATCGCCAAAGACGTGGGGCTGCTCGACAACCTGCGCGCAATCGTCGCCGCCGCCCGCAAGGCGGGCATTCAGGTGTTCTATGTGCCGCATCGCCGCTGGCAACCAGGCGACTACGAGAACTGGGATCATCCGAATCCGACGCAGCGGCTCGTCCAGAAGCGCCAAACGTTCGCGAAGGGTTCGTGGGGCGGCGAATGGCATCCGGATTTCGTGCCGCACGACGGCGACATCATCATTCACGAGCACTGGGCACAAAGCGGTTTTGCCAATACCGACCTCGATTTCCAGCTCAAGCAGCAAGGCGTGACCCATGTGATCGCGATTGGCCTGCTCGCTAACACGTGCATCGAATCGACGAGCCGCTTCGCGATGGAGCTCGGCTATCACGTGACGCTCGTGCGCGATGCCACCGCCGCGTTCACGCGCGAGATGATGCACGCCGCGCACGAACTGAACGGCCCGACCTTCGCGCATGAAATTCTCACGACGGCCGAGCTGATCGCGGCGCTTCCTGCCGCGCGTTCCGCGTGAATCGCTAGGAGATCGAACATGACACTCACTGGCAATCTGCTGATCGGCGCCCGGGAAGTGGCCGCCACGGCCGGCACGATGAAAGCGCTGAACCCGGCCACCAACGCGGAAATCGAGCCGTCGTTCGCATTCGGCGGTGCAGCCGAAGTCGATCGCGCGGCGCGCCTCGCCGACGACGCCTTCGACAGCTACAACCATACGAGTCTCGCGCAACGTGCGGCGTTCCTCGAACGTATCGCCGATGGACTCGACGCGATTCAACCGGAGCTTGCGCAACGCGCATCGCTCGAAACGGGGCTGCCCGCCGCGCAGCTTGAAGCCGAAACCGCGAAGGCGGCAACGCAGTTCCGGCAGTTCGCGACTGTCGTGCGTCAAGGACGCTTTCGCAACGCGACGATCGACCCCGCTCAGCCGGAACGGCAACCGCGCGCGCGGATGGATCACCGCATGCAGAAGATCGCGCTCGGCCCGGTCGCAATCTTCGGCGCGAGCAACTTTCCAGTTTCGTATTCGGTCGCGGGCGGCGACACCGCATCGGCGCTCGCCGCCGGCGCGCCCGTGATCCTGAAGGCACACAATGCGCATCCGGGTGCATCGGAACTGCAGGCACGCGTCATTCAGCAAGCCGTCAAAGATTCGGGCCTGCATGAAGGCGTGTTTTCAATGGTGCGTGGCGGGGGGAATGAAATCGGCGAGGCCCTCGTCGATCATCCGCTAATCAAAGGCGTCACGTTCACGGGCTCGGAGGCTGGCGGCATGGCGCTATTCCGGCGCGCGCAACAACGCCCCGATCCAATCCCGGTCTTCACGGAAATGACGAGCGTCAATCCGACTTTCGTGCTCCCGTCCGCGCTCGCGGCGCGCGGCGGCGCGATCGGCGATGGCTTTACCGAGCGCATGCTCGTCACCGTCGGGCAAGCGTGCCTGAAGCCCGCCATCCTGCTCGCGATCGACGGCCCCGGCTTCGACGAACTGAAGCAAGCGATGATCGCGCGCGTCGGTGCGATGTCGGCACGCACGATGCTGACGCCGGGAATCGCGACCGCGTATCGGAATAACGTTAAACGGCAACGCGACGCCGGTGCCGAGCGCATCGCCGAGGGCGGCACGCCGCAAGGAAAGTGGGACGGACAATCGTTCCTCTTCGAAGTAGATGGCGCGCGCATGCTCGAACAACCTTCGCTATCCGAAGAAGTGTTCGGTCCGGCTGCGTTGCTCGTGCGCGTGAAAGACGCCGGGCAATTGATCGAGATTGCGAAGCAGTTTCGCGGGCAGCTTTCAGCAACGATGCAGATCGACAGCGAAGATCACTCGCTTGCCACACGCCTGCTGCCGATACTGGAGCGTCGCACGGGGCGCATTGTGATCAACGCATTCTCGCATCCGCAAGAGGTGTCGTATGCGTCGATTCACGGCGGGCCGTTTCCCGCGACGTCCGATAGCCGCTTCACTTCTGTGGGCATGAGTTCGATCGAGCGCTTTCTGCGGCCTGTCAGCTATCAGGGCTTTCCGGACGAGCTTTTGCCGGAGGCGTTGAAGCGTGACAATCCGCTCGGCTTATGGCGCGTCACCGACGGTGAGCTTTCGAAGGCTTGAAGCGCTGAAATCTTGAAGTCCTCAAAGGCCGCGTCGCATACGCGGCCTTTTTCACATCTGCCCCATCCCCTCGACCCGCCACCGCAAATACGGGTAATCCCGAATTCTGCGGCGTGTGCGCGCGACCTACGATTCAGCCAACGCAATTACAGAACGTCGTTCTGTTAGATAGAACGACACGAAGCCTCAAGGAAATGTCTCCGCAATGACCGCCCTTCCCCTCTCGGGCATCCGCGTACTGGACCTGTCTAATGTCCTGTCCGGGCCTTTCTGCACCTATCAGCTCGCACTGCTGGGCGCCCATGTGATCAAGATCGAAAACCCCGACGGCGGCGATCTCGCGCGCCGCCTGGGCGCGGACCCGGGCGCGTCCGCACGCAACATGGGTGCGTCGTTCGTCGCGGTCAACGCGGGTAAGGAATCGATCACGCTGAACCTGAAGCACGACGCGGCAAAGGACATCCTGCGCAAGCTCGTGCGCGACGCCGACGTGCTCGTCGAAAACTACCGCCCCGGCGTGATGGATCGCCTCGGTCTGGGTGCGACGTCGCTGCTCGAATTGAATCCGCGCCTCGTCTATTGCGCGATTTCCGGCTTCGGCAGCGACGGACCGCTAGCGCATCGTCCTGCTTACGATCAGATTATCCAGGGCATGTCCGGCGCCATGAGCGTGACCGGCGACGCCGATTCGGCGCCGCTGCGCGTCGGCTATCCGGTCACCGATACCGTCGGCGGCATCAGCGCGGCGCTCGCGATCTGCGCCGCCGTGCTCGCGGCGCAACGCACGGGCGAAGGACGCATCATCGATGTGTCGATGCTTGAAGCGTCGCTGTCGACCATGGGCTGGGTCGTCTCGAACTACCTGAACGCCGGCGTCGAACCGAAGCCGATGGGCAACGAAAATTTCACGGCCGCCCCGTCGGGCACCTTCGACTGCGGCGACGGTAAGCTCAACATTGCAGCGAACGAAACCAAACAGTTTGTCGCGCTATGCAACGCGATCGGCCGGCCGGAACTCGCACAAGACGAGCGCTTTCGCGAGCGCGACACACGCAAGCGCCATCGCGCCGAACTGAAGCACGAAATCGAAACCGCGCTGCGCAACGACAGCGCGGCCAGTTGGGAAGCGCGGTTGACCGCCGTCGGTGTGCCGGCGGGATTGGTATTGAGCGTTCCCGAAGCGGTCTCGCAGGCGCAAGTCGCCGGCCGGCAATTCATCCACGAATTGCCCGATGGCGAGCGCGTGCAGCGCGTCACGCGTGCCGGCTATCGCTTTCTCGATGCGCGTGGAGAGACCGTCGAAGGCGGTCCCGCCAGACGCGCGCCCTACTTGTCGGAGCATACGCAGACGCATCTGCAGCAGTTGGGACTGGACGCGGATGCGATCGCGCGGCTGAAAAACGAAGGCGCGATCTGATCGTCGCACGCCAAACAAAACCCGACCGGAGACTGGAGGCAGACATGAAACAGACATTGACCGCGGGCGCCATTCACGAGCCCGCACGAACCACTTCGAGCGTGCGGGCCGAAACCGAGCGCGATATTGCCGCGCGCGATATCGTCGCCCGCCTCGACCGGCTGCCTGCCACGCGCCATATCTGGACCATCGTATTCCTGCTGTCGCTGGGCGGCAGCTTCGAGTTCTACGATCTGTTCATGACCGGCTATATCGCGCCCGGCCTGACGGAAAGCGGCCTGTTTGTGAAAACGTCGACGTCGATCTTCGCCATGAACAGCATCGCCGCATTCGTCGCCGCAACGTTTATCGGGCTCTTTATCGGCACGATGGGCCTTGGCTTTCTCGCGGATCGTTTTGGACGCCGCAAGATATTCGTGGTTGCCTTGCTCGGCTATACGGCCGCAAGCGTGCTGATGGCGTTCCAGCATAGCGCCGCCGAAGTGAATCTGTTCCGTTTGCTGGCCGGCATCGGGCTCGGCATCGAAATGGTGACGATCAACACATACGTTGCCGAACTGATGCCGAAAGACTTGCGCGGGCGCGCCTTCGCGATCACGCAGGTCGTTCCCTATCTCGCCGTGCCGATTGTCGCGCTGATGTCGTGGTGGCTCGTCCCGCAGCGGCCGTTCGGCTTCGACGGCTGGCGCTGGGTCGTGCTCGCGGGCGCAATCGGCGCGGCGCTGATCTGGATCATCCGCCTCGGCATTCCGGAAAGCCCGCGCTGGCTTGTCTCGCGCGGTCGTCTGGCTGAAGCGGAACGCGCGACGAAGCAGATCGAACAGGTCGTCGAACGACAGTACGGCCGCGCATTGCCGCCGCCCGTGCCGCACGAACATGCCGCGCCCACCGTCGAGCGGCGCTTTCGCGACATCCTCAAAGCACCGTATCTGAAACGCACGATCATGATGTCGCTGTTCAACGCGGTGCAGGTGATCGGCTTCTACGGTTTCAGCAACTGGGTGCCGTCGCTGCTGACGAGCAAGGGCATCGGCCTTGTTCATAGCTTGCAGTACTCGTTCCTGATGTCGATCGCATTGCCGCTCGGGCCGGCGCTGTTCTTCTTCTTTGCAGACCGTATCGAGCGCAAATGGAGCCTTGTCGGCGCATCTGGCGTGGCGGCCGCATTCGGCCTCGCATTCGCGCACCAGACGGGTACGGTGGGGTTGATCGTCTTCGGCTTCTGCATGAACCTTGCGCTCACCGTGCTGACTTATTCGTTCCAGACGTATCAATCCGAGCTCTATCCAACCGAAGTCCGCGCGCGCGCCATCGGCTTCGTTTATTCGTGGAGCCGCCTGAGTGCGATCTTTTCCGGTTTTATCGTTGCGTTCTGCCTGCGCGAATTCGGCGCGACAGGCGTGTTTTACATGATCACCGGATGCATGGTGTTCGTGATGCTGCTGATCGGCATCATGGGACCGCGCACGAAAGGGCTCGCGCTCGAAGACATCAATCGCTGAACAACGCATCGCCGAGGGATTTTTTCGCCATGACTTCTCCGCAGGATTTCGCCGCACTCGCCGCCGACTACTGGAGCACATCGATCGTCGATATTCATCCGGGCTCGATCAAGGTACGCGGCTACCCGATTCAGGAACTGATCGGCACGATCAGCTTTCCGCAAATGATCTGGCTGATGCTGCGCGGCGAGTTGCCGAAAGACGGCGAAGCGCGTCTGCTCGAAGCGGCGCTTGTCGCGTCGGTCGATCATGGACCGCATGCGCCGTCGATTGCGATTTCGCGGATGGCGGTCAGCTGCGGGCTGCCGTTGAACGGCGCAATGGCGTCCGCGCTCAACACGCTCGACGACGTCCACGGCGGCGCCGGGCAGCAGGCGGTCGAACTGTTTCATGCAATCGAGCGTACTCAAGCGCAAGGCACGACGCTTGAAGAAGCCGTCGAAAAAGAAGTCAACGCGTTTAACGCCGCACATGGCAAATATCTGCCGGGCTTCGGTCATCGCTTCCATCCAATCGATCCGCGCGCGGGCCGCCTGCTGCAACTGGTCGACGAAGCAGCCGCGGACAAGATCGTATCCGGCCGTTACGCCACAATCGGGCGCGGCATCGAAGCGTTGCTCAAAACACGCAAAGGCCGCACGATTCCGATGAATATCGACGGCGCAACCGGCGTGATCTACGCGGAACTCGGCTTCGAGTCCGAGCTGGCGCGCGGCGTTTTCTGCCTGTCGCGCGCGGTCGGCATTCTGTCGCATGCATGGGAACAGCGTGGCCGCGCCGAGCGCAACAAGGGGCCGATGCCGCGCCAGATGCCGTATCGATACACGGGCGCTGCCGAGCGCCACCTCGACGGAGAGAAGCAATGAGCTGGAATGCGGTGCCGCCGGTCATCAAAACGGCAGTGCATACGGCGATGCCGGATGCGCTGCGCAAACACGGTGTGGTATCCGAATGGTCGCGCGCAAACAAAGGCGGCGAACCGGTCGATTGCTTTATTGAAGGACCGTGCTTCGATCCGCACGGTAATCTGTATATCGTCGATATTCCGCATGGCCGCATTTTCCAGATCACACCGTCGCTCGAATGGCGCGCGATTGCCGCTTACGACGGCGAGCCGAACGGACTCGCATGGCATCCGCAGCACCAGTTGATCGTGGCCGACTACAAAAACGGCGTGATGAAGCTCGATCCCGCGCAAGGCGAAGTGAAACCGCTGCTGGCGCGGCGCAATAGCGAGCGCTTCAAGGGCGTCAACGATCTGATCGTCGCGCGTAACGGCGACATCTATTTCACGGACCAGGGGCAAACGGGCCTGCACGATCCGACTGGACGCGTGTTTCGCTTGACCGCTGAAGGACGTCTCGACTGCCTGATCGACAATGGCCCGAGCCCGAACGGACTCGTGCTCGACGGCAAGGAAAAAGTGCTCTTTGTCGCGATGACGCGCGATAATGCGGTCTGGCGTCTGCCGCTGCTGCCGGACGGCAGCACGAGCAAGGTTGGCCGGTTCGCGCAGTTCTATGGCACTAGCGGTCCCGATGGGCTAACCATGGACACGGACGGCAATCTGTTCGTCGCGCACGCATCGCTTGGCGCGGTATTCGTGCTGAATCCGCATGGCGAGCCGCTCGCCAAAATCGAATCGTGCGCGGGACGCACGATCACGAACGTGACTTTCGGCGGCCCCGAACAGCGCACGCTCTTCATCACCGATTCGAGCACCGGCTCGGTGTTGCGCGCGGACTGGAGCACGCGCGGCGCGGTCGCGGGCAGCGCGGCCGCCCGGCCGGCGTAGAATTGCGCCGTTATCGTTTCTTTCGCTACTCATGGCTTCTTCCAGCCGCGCGTCCGACGATGCAACTGCGCCGCCCTCGCCTTCCCCCGACGGCGTCGCCGCGCTCGATCGGGCTTTCGCCATCCTGTTCGCGTTCCGCCCTGACGACAAGGGACTGTCGCTTGCCGAACTCGCGGCGCGAACCGGCCTCTATAAAAGCACGATTCTGCGGCTGATTGCGTCGCTGACGCATCACCGTATGCTGTTGCGCTCCGACGACGGGCGTTATCTGATCGGCCCTGCCGCGCTGCAACTAGGCGCGCTCTATCAGCGCGGCCTGCAACTGGCCGATGTCGTCTTGCCGTTGATGCGCGCGTTGCGCGACGAATGCAACGAAAGCGTGTCGTTCTATGTGCGGCGTCAGGATTTGCGCGTGTGCCTGCATCGGGTCGATACGACGCATACGATTCGCGACCACGTTCGCGAAGGCGATGTGCTGCCGATGGAAAAAGGCTCGGGCGGGCGCGTGCTGAACGCATTCAGCGGCGCCCGCGGCGAGCTATACGAACGGATTCGCCGCGACGGTTATTACATTTCGATCGGCGAACGTGACAGCGAAACGGCCGGCATTTCGACGCCGGTGTTCTCCGCCGCTCCACCGCTCGCGGGCTCATTCACGCTAGCCGGCCCGCGCCCGCGCGTCGACGGGACCTTGCTCAAGGGCATGCGCGCGTCGATGCTCGAATCGTCGATCAAAGCGAGCGAGTTGCTCGGCGGCGACGCAGAACCGCTGCGCGCCGCGCTCGCATTGATCGATGGCAAGAAGGCGCGCAGCCGGCAAAAGTAACCACGCGCAAGCCGAGCGCACGACGGCCTTTGAGGCTCCCGGCGCTCGGTGTGTTAGAAGCGCGTGCGCATACCGATGGTCGCCGCCACCTGATTGCCGGTTGAAGACTGCGCAAGGCCATTGATAAATGCGCCTTCAAACGCCGAGCCTTCCGCACCGTACGCATGCTGGTAGACACCTTCCACATAGACATCCGTGCGCTTGCTGAGCGAGTAGTCGGCCATCAGCGTGACCTGATGCCACTTCGGATCGGCTGAACCGGTCGCGCCGCTAAACGCGCCTTGCGTGAACGTGTAGGCACCGGCCAGCGAAATCGCCGGCGTCACCGCATAGTGCACGTTGACTTCGTAGTTGTCGAAGTGCAGCGTATCGAACGGTTGCTGGATCACCGAGTTCGCACCGGGCTGCGTATTGTCGAACAGCGTATGCGTCCACAGCAGGCCGACGACGGCCGGGCCGATCGTATAGTTGCCGCCCACGCCCATCACGCGCTGACGTGCAGCGGGGAAATTGACGAAGTCGTTGTTCGATACTGCGCCGGCGCCGTTGAGCGAACCGTTGTTGAGCTGCAAATAAGCCGCGGCGAGGTTGATCGGACCGATGCTGTATGTGAGGCCGAAGCTGTAGGCGCGATTGTCCGAGAAGCCGCCGGCGGTATTGCTGAAGCCGTACAGCGCTTCGCCCGTGAGCCCGTGGAACGTCGGGCTGACATATTTGACGGAGTTGTCGATGTAGAACGAGTCGTCGACGTTGTCGTTGTCGAACGGGTGCGCGGCGAGGTTATTGCCGTCGCCGTTGTTGGCGAGCGCGATCGGGCCGAGCATGTCGACGACGGGGTCGTACTGGCGGCCGAGCGTCAGCGTGCCGTACTGGTCGTGCTGAAGGCCGACGAAGGCCTGGCGGCCGAAGATCGTGTTCGCGTAAGTGGTCTTGCCGTTCTGGATATTGAAGCCGTTTTCGAGGCGGAAGATCGCATGCAGGTTATTGCCGAGGTCTTCGCTGCCTTTCAGGCCCCAGACTTCATTCGACAGCAGGCTGCTTTGTTCCTGGAACGCGCTGCTGCCGCCCTGGTTGTTCGTATAGACGATACCGGTGTCGATCAAACCATAAAGCGTGACGCTGCTTTGCGCATGAGCCGCCACGGCAAAGACGGACAAAGCAGCTGCGCCGATAATTTTCTTTTTCACTGAATCCCCAACAGAAATGAAGCCGGGCGCGCGTCGCTCCGGATACAGCAGGATGACCGGATAACGCCCGGCTTATTTGACAAGCGTGTTCAACGAAAGGCCGCCCCGTACGACCGCGAGAGTGGGCCATCCTTGCGTGAGGTCCGCTTCGGCACCTACAGCCCGACGATTCTATGCAGGTTGCCTCAGCGGATCATCAAAAGAGTTGAGGGGTTTTTGAAAAGATTTTATAAAGGCGGGTTGGTGAAGAGCGCTTGCCGTCGACGCATCGAACCCGCGCGCGCCGGTCGGATCGTCGGTCGTCAACTCGCTGACGCCAGTCGGGTTGCCCGCCGCGTCATAGACGAACGCGCGAATCTTCCCCGGCATCGCCGCCTCGACGTGGGATGCGTCGGGAAATCTGCCGACCGACAAGGCCGCGGACGGCAACGACATCGAGTTCACATATGACACGGCGGGACGGCCTGTCCAGATTCGTTGTTCGTTGTCCCCTGTGGTGAACAGGTACGTCAAACATATCCAGAGAAACGGGTTTCGAATCTACGAACGCGCTGATTTAGCGTGCAGGAATTTCTACAATGCGTTGCGGCAGGGAATGAGGTGAGAAGGCGCCGCCAGGAATCGCACGCCCGAGTCGGAAATCAACTACTCAGCTTCCGATAAGCACTCATATGCCGGACCAGCCCCTGCTTGTCGCCAAGCTGCTCCTTAACGAGCGCGAGATTGTGATGCGCATCGGCATAACCCGGGTTGATCTCGAGACACCGCGCGTAGCTTTGCTCGGCATCCTTGAGCTTCCCAAGCAGTTCAAACGCAACCGCGCGATTGAAGTGGAGAACCGCGTCTTCAGGAAAGTACCCGATCGCTTCGTCAAAGACGGCTAACGCATCATGACAACGCCCTTCGTCCTCGCACAGCAGCACACCCAGATCGACATAAGCGCCGTAGAACGGCAAAGGCGAAACCGCCAGCGCCCTGCGATAAGCCTGCTCTGCCTCGCCGCCCTCGCCGTCCGCCGCCAGTTGATCCGCAAGCGCATACCATTCGTGCGCCTGTGCGCGCGCATCCTTCTTCGAGGGCGACGCATCGAGAAACACCACATCGCCTTTAATATCCGCAACCTCGAAATCGAACGCGAGCTGCCCTGTATTCGCATCCCACTGCGACGGGCCGGTCCTGACCATGATCGTGTTGCCGAGCGCACTCACGCGTATGCCGGAAAGCGGAATCTCATCGGGCAATTGCGCACGCAAACGCGCAAGCGCCGCAAGAATCTTGCGCGAAGAAATCCGCGCCGATTGCAGCTGAAACGCGGTACGCAGAAGCACGACATCCTGAAACGTAAAGCGCAATTCGTTGCGCGGCCCACGCGTTGGCGTAACGAAGCCCTCGTCGATCAAGCCCGCGAGCACGCTGCGCGATACCCCGAGCAACGACTGGAGCTTGCGTACCGAGATGTCGTGGCGATTGTTCTTCTGCTTCACTTGCGAGCGCGGACCCTGGCGGGAGCAGGAGCGGCAGCAGCGGGCGCCTTCGCCGCGCGCTGCGCGGGCTTCCTCGCGCGCGGCGCAGGTATTTCGGTAACCTCTGCCTGTTCCGCCACCTTACGCGCAGACGGCTTTTGCCGCGCGCCGCCGCCTTTCGACAGACTCGCTCGCAACGCTTCCATCAGGTCGATCACCTGGCCGCCGGACTCGCTTTCCACCGGTTCGTTCGATACGATCTCCTTGCCCTCGATCTTCCGGTCGATCGCGGCGAGAATGCGCTTCTTCTCCTCGTTCTCGTACGCACCCGGGTCGTACCGATCTTCAGTTCCCTGCTCGATAATCTGCAGTGCGAGCTTGAGTTCCGCCGCGGACACCGGCAGGTGCTCGATATGCAAATCGGCCAGCGAGCGAACTTCATCGGCATACAGTAATTGCTGGAAAATAAGGCCGTCTTCGGCGGGGCGGATCAGCACAATATGTGTTTTGCCCTTCGATGCCCACTTGGCCAGCGCACCGCGCTGACTTTCGAGCAGCGCCTGCTGGAGCAAGCTATAGGGCTTGCCGCCGCGTTTATCGGGCGCAATGAAATACGCCTTGTCGTAGTAAAGCGGATCGACGGACTTTTCAGGAATGAACGCGACAATCTCGACCACGTGGCTCGCGCTATCCTCGAGCGCCTTCAACTCGTCCGCGGTAAATACGACGAATCGGTCCTTTTCAAACTCGTAGCCCTTGTTCATCGCGCCGCGCTCGACGATCTGGCCACTCGCCTCGGAAATGTACTGCTGCTTGACCCGCGAGCCGTCCGGCGCAAGCAGATTGAAGCGGACGTCCGCCGAACTTTCGGTCGCGGAGTACAGCTTGACAGGTATTGAAACGAGACCGAAAGACAGAGAAAGCGATGCGATCGAGCGCGCAGGCATGGGCTTCTCCTCATGAACCGGCACGAGCGCGCCGGCTTCGAACGGCAACACCAGCCCGCGTCACGGCGGGCGGCACCGGTTCAACCCCGAAACGAGGCCGATTCCGAAAGAATAGCACCGCTGAGGGTTTCGTCGGTTCCGCGGCAACGTACGCTACGTCACGAACGGCAATTTGCTGTCCCGCGCCGATGTCAGCATGGACAACGTAATCTTGCGCACCTCGAGCTTGCTTTGCGTGATATGCGCGCTCAGCATGATCCGTGCCTCGGTCAGTTTGCCGCGCTCGATAAGGTGAAGAATCGCCGCATGCTCGTCATATGTCGCGGTGGTGCGATGCGGCTTCAGAAAATCAAGACGCCGTACGATACGGATACGCTCGGTCACTTCGTCATGAACGCGCAGCATCTCGAGATTGCCCGCGGCCCTGACAAGCCCGCGATGAAACTGCTCGTCCATCCGGAACATATCGATCGCATCGCTGGTGCGATCCGGTTCGGCAACGCACCATATCCGATCGAGTTCGCCGAGCACCGGATGCGTGGCCTCATTCATCGTGAGTCGCTCGAGCGCGGCGACTTCGAGCACGATACGCAAGTCGTATAGCTGATCGAGCCGCTCGAAATCGACCGCGGCCACTTTCCAGCCGCGCCGGAATCCGACTTCGAGGTAGCCTTCGCGCGCAAGACGGAACAGCGCATCGCGCATCGGTGTGCGCGACACGCCGTAGTATTGCGCGATATCGTTCTCCGAGAAGCGGTCGCCGGGAAAGAGCCGGAAACTGAAGACGTCGTGCTTGAGCCGCTGATAGACCTCCTCCGCGAGCGGATTCGCGCGAGACGCGGCCTTTTCCGACGCGGGATGCTCGTCATCGGCGAGCAGCGGCCAACCCGATAACTCAGCCATGTGCGCACCGCCGTTCATAGGCCCGATCGCGTCGCATCAGCGTGCATCGATCAGGCTGACGTGAGCGGCCACGATCGTCCAGCCGCCGAACGCGCCGCCTGTGTCGAAACGCACCCACGTCTGCATCTGCCGCCCGAGGAGCGGCGTCTCGTCGCTGGTGAATTCCGTGCTCACCGTCGCGTGATCGTCACCGTATGTCGTCACGACCGTGCGATGAAGACGCCGTGAGCGCGGCACGGGCGCGCATGTCTCGCGCCAGCGCCGGATCGCGTCGCCGCCGTGCTGCACCTCGGCAATGCCATAGCGCACGGTTTGCCGCGCGTGCCAGAAAAGCGCATTCATGGTCGCGATATCGTTGTCGACCAGTGCGCGCTCATAGGCATCGAACGCCGCCGTGACTTGCGCAATCACGTCCGGGCGATTCAACTCGCTCATCGAAACCGTCATCCTTTTGCCTCCATCAGGTTCGCAAGCGTCGCCGTCCAGCCGACGATCGCTCCCTGCGAACGCATCATCGCAAGCGTCGCCTCCTTGAACGCCGGAATGTAGCTCGCCGTCGCATCTTCGATCAGCAGGCACTCGTAGCCACGGTCGTTCGCTTCGCGCATCGTCGTCTGTACGCAGACTTCGGTCGTCACACCGGCGAAAATCAGGTGAGTCACCGACCGTAACGCCAGTTCCTCCGCAAGGCGCGTCGCATAGAACGCGCCCTTGCCCGGCTTGTCGATGACGATCTCGCCGCGGGCCGGCGCAAGCGCATCGACAATTGCGTTGCCCGGCTCTCCGCGCACCAGTATCCGGCCCATCGGCCCCTGATCGCCGATGCGGGCAAGCGGCGCGCCGCGCGCGCGCTTGGCCGGAGGGCAATCGGACAGATCCGGTGCGTGCGACTCGCGCGTGTGTACGACAAGCCAACCCTGCGCCCGCGCATGCTCGAGCAGCGCCGCGACCGTCGGCACGATCGAGGCGAGCAGCGACACGTCGTTGCCGAGCGCCTCGCCGAAACCGCCTGGCTCGATAAAGTCACGTTGCATGTCGATCACGACAAGCGCGCTGCGGTGCGGATCGAAATGAAACGGAAAAGGTTGCGCGCCGCTCACCGTTTGCATCGCTCAGCCTCGCGATCCGCTGCGGTAATGCCGTTCGGGTGCCGGAAAACCGCATGACGTGCCGTCCGTGACGCGCACCTCGTGCTCCCACGGCAACCGGTATTCGCCGCGCACGAGGTCCTGCATGAACGTATAGGGACAATCGCGCGCCCCGCCCTTCACCGCGACATAGCCGCGATGGCCGAGCTGGTAAATATTGTTTTCCACGCCCCAGTGAGCGCGCGCTTCGCGCACGAGATCAGGCCGCATTTCACAGGTGATGATCTCGTCGGGACGGTGACTGCCTTCGACGAGCACGGTGCCGTCAAAATCGCAGAACATCCCTTCGCCCATCGAATCGAACGTGCCGTCGCTGCCGCACAGACACACGCTCGCCGTCTGCGCGAGATTCTGGAACGCATTGGCCTGGTTCGTGATGCGCCAGGCGTGACGGATCGGCGCCGTGTACCCGGCCGTGCGCAGGATGATTTCCGCCCCCTTGTACGCGGCTTCGCGCGCCATCTCGGGAAACATCCCGTCGTGGCAAATGATCAGCGACAGCATCGCGCCGTTCGGTCCCTTGCAGACCGGCACGCCGAGATCGCCGGGTTCCCACGGCTCGACCGGCACCCAGGGATGCAGCTTTCGATAGTAGAGCTGTACGACCCCCTCGCTATCGATCACGATCCCGCTGTTATAAGGATTCCCGCCCGCATTGCGCTCCATGATCGAGAAGCAACCCCAGATGCGATGCTCGATACAGGCGGCCTTGAATGCCGCCACTTCGGGGCCGTCAAGACTGCACATGATCGCGTCGTCGGTGCGCATCGATAGCCCGTGCAGCGCGTATTCGGGAAACACGACGAGGTCCATTGCCGGGTTGTTGCGCCGCGCCTTGCCGACCAGTTCGACAATCCGCTGCGTTTGCGCGGCCAGTTGCGCCGGCGTCCCGACATCGGGGTTCTGCAGTTGCACGAGGCCGACGACGATTCCATTCGGTGACCTGTTCAATCCACCCAATCCACTCGAACTCATTGCTGTCCTATCTCCATTGTCAGATACCCGCATGCAGGGGAGCCGCCACTTCCGCAGGCGCTGTGCTGGCGGCGCCGTGCCCTGCCATATGACGGCCGAGCAACACCCGGTCCGCCTGTTCCGCGGCCGTTTCGAACACGATGCGGCCATCGGCCATGACCGCGATCCGATCCGCGAGCTCGAGCAGCTCGTCGAGATCCTCGCTGACCAGCAAGACGGCTGTGCCGGCAGCGCGCGCGGCCAAAATCCGCGCATGAATATCGGCAACCGACGCGAAATCGAGGCCGAACACCGGGTTGGCCACGATCAGCACGTCCACCGGCTGGCCAAGCTCGCGCGCGAGCACCGCACGTTGCACGTTGCCGCCCGACAAGGTGCCGATCGGGCGGTCCGGCACCGGCGGCCGCACGTTGAATTCATCGATCAGTTTCTGTGCGCGAGCCCGCAGCGCACGGCGGTCGAGACGCCAGCCACCGCGCCTGAACGGCGCCCGGTCGAATGCGCGCAACGCGAGATTCTCGGCCACACTCATACCGGCCACGCACGCGTTGCGCAGCGGCTCCTCCGGAAGCGCGAACACGCGCAGACGCGTCATCGCTTCGCGCGTGGCGCGATACGGCTCGCCTTTCACGCGCATTTCACCGGCCTCCGCGCGGCGCTGTCCGACCAGCGCTTCGATCAACTCCTTCTGGCCGTTGCCCGAGACGCCCGCAATGCCGAGAATTTCGCCCGCACGCACCGCGATCGACACCTCGCGCACCGCACGATGGCCGCGATCGTCGACCACGCTCAGCTCACGCAAATCGAGCCGGACCGGCGCGTCGGCCGCCACGGCGCCGCGCGGCAGCCGGCGCGCATCGAGCTCCGCGGCCGCGCGCGGGTCCCGCGCGCCCTCGTCGCCCATCATCCAGGCGGAAAGCCGATCGCGATCGATGTCGCACACGGCGCTCGTGCCGACCCAGCGACCCTTGCGCAGTACCGTCACGTCGTTCGCATAGGCATCGACTTCGCGAAACTTGTGCGTGATCATCAGCACCGTCAGTTCGCCGCGCGCGGTCAGCTCGCGCATCAGACCGAGCACCTCGTCGGCCTCTTGCGGCGTCAGCACCGATGTCGGTTCGTCGAGAATCAGAAAGCGCTGGCGCAGGTAGAGTTGCTTCAGTATTTCGAGCTTCTGCTTCTCGCCGGCCGCGAGGCCCGCGACGGGCGCATCGAGCCGCAGCCGGAACGGCATGCCGCGCATGAATGTCCCGAGCGCCGCGCGCTCCGCGGCCCAGTCGATGCGCCACGGCACCCGACCGCGCGCAAGCAGCAGGTTCTCTTCGACCGACAGCCCCGCGGCCAGCGTGAAGTGCTGATACACCATGCCGATGCCGAGCGCCTGCGCGTCGCGCGGCGAGGCAATCTGCACCTGACGGTCATCGGCGACGATCTCGCCGTCATCGAGCACGCCGTATCCGACCAGTCCCTTGACGAGCGTGCTCTTGCCCGCGCCGTTTTCGCCGAGCAACGCGTGTATCGTGCCGGCACGCACCTTCAGCGAGACGCCGTCGAGCGCGCAGAACGCGCCGAATCGCTTCGTCGCGTTCAGCACTTCGATGCCAAGGGCGCGTGCGGCCGTCGACATGATCAACTCCCGAGGGCCGCGAGCAGGGCCGCCGAATCCGAGACCGTGCCGAACACGCCGCCCTGCATCAGGATCATGTTCAGCGCCGCGGCGTGATTGCCTGCGTCGGTTGCGCCGCAGCAGTCGGCAAGCACCACGCATTCGAAGCCGCGATCGTTCGCCTCGCGCATCGTCGTATGCACGCAGACGTCGGTGGTAATGCCGGTCAGCACGAGATTCGCAATGCCGCGCGTACGCAGGATCAGCTCAAGATCGGTCGCGCAGAACGAGCCCTTGCCAGGCTTGTCGATGACGATTTCCCCTGGCAGCGGCGCCAGTTCGTCGATGATTTCCCAGCCCGCTTCGCCGCGCACCAGAATGCGTCCGCATGGTCCGTCGTCGCCGATACCGATGCCGTCGGTCCCGGCCTGGCGGCTGCGCCAGCGCTTGTTCGCCGGCAGGTCGGACAGATCGGGGCGATGCCCTTCGCGCGTGTGAATGATCGTGAAGCCCAGCTCGCGCATGAGCCCAAGCACGGACCGGATAGGCTCGATCGGCGCGCGCGTCAGCGACAGGTCGTAGCCCATCTTGTCGACATAACCGCCGATGCCGCAGAAATCCGTCTGCATGTCGATAATGACAAGCGCGGTGTTATCCGCGCGCAGCGAGCCGTCGTAGGGCCATGGGTACGGACGGGCTTCGATGAAACGGTTCATGGTCGTGCTCTCTTGCGGGTGGATAGGGCAAACGGTGTTCGTCGCATCGGCGAATGGGTGAATGGGTGAATTGGCGAATTGGCGAATTGGCGCATCATCGCGTCAGGCTCAGTTCGCCCGGCGCACCGGCCAGCGTGCGATCGGGCCTGCAGTTGACGATCATGATGACGAGCGTCAGCAGATAAGGCGCGGCATTGAAGAGGTAGTAGCCGCTCGTCACGCCGATCGCCTGCAGCGCGGGCCCGAGCGCGCCGGCCGCGCCGAACAGCAGCGCAGCCCACAGGCACGCGAGCGGTCGCCAGCGCGCGAAAATCACGAGCGCCACCGCCATCAGCCCCTGGCCGCTCGACAGCCCTTCGTTCCAGCTGCCCGGATAGACGAGCGACAGATACGCGCCGCCGACACCCGCGAACATGCCGCCCGCCGCGGTCGCCACGACGCGTACGCGCGTGATCGGATAGCCCATCGCACGCGCGCTCTCCGCGTTCTCGCCGACAAGGCGCAACACCATGCCCCAGCGCGTATGACGCAAGCCCCATTGCAATCCGAAGGCGAGCACGACGCCGATCGCGAACAACGGGTTCACGTGCAAAGCCTCGCGCACCTGCGGCGAGGCGAACGCATCGCCGAGATGGAGCGATGCGAGCATCGGCGCCTGCGGCTCGATAAAAGGCTTGCCGAGATAGAACGCAAGGCCGGTTCCGATCAGCATCAAGGCAATGCCGAACGCGATATCCGACACGCGCGGCAACGAGCAGACAAGGCCGTGCAGACAACCGAGCAAGAGTCCCGTGCCGCCGGCGGCGAGCACGCCGATCCACGGCGAACCGGACAGGAACGACGCAGCGTAACCGGTCATGGCGCCCGATACCAGAATGCCTTCGAGACCGAGATTCACACGGCCCCCCTTCTCGGTCAGGCATTCGCCGAGACTCACGAACAGATACGGCGTGCTGACGCGGATCGCGCCCGCCACGAGCGAGAGCGCGAGCACCGCGAAGGTCGAATGCGGATCAGGCATGAGTACGCTCCAGTTGCACGCCCGCTTCGCCGGCACGCGCGGCCGACTGCAGCCTCGCGCGCCACGCCGCGACGCGCGTGCCCAAGGCTTCCCAGGCGAGCAGATTGGCAAACAGCAGGCCTTGTAGAAAGAGCGTGGTCGCGTCAGGCAGACCGAGGCGGCGCTGCAGCAAGCTGCCGCTCGCTTCGATACCGCCGACGAGCACGGCGCACAGCATGATCGCGAGCGGATTCTGACGTGCGGCGAAAGCCACGAGAATGCCCGCGTAGCCGTAGCCCGCGAGCAGCGACGCGTTTGCGCTGCCCTGCACGGCTGCCACTTCGAACATGCCCGCAAGGCCCGCGGCCGCACCGCCCAGCACACAGGCGGCAAACGCGAGCCGGTTCACCGGCAAGCCGACGAGCCGCGCCGTGCGAGCGTTGCCACCGGCGACACGCATGGCGAAACCGTGCGTGCTATGCCGCACGAACACCCACGCTGCGACGCTCGCGAGCACGCCCCAGAACAGCCCCCAATGCACGTCGAGGCCGGGTATCGAACCGATCGTAAGAGCGTCGGGCAGCGGCGGCGTCGAGGGCTTGTTCAGGCTTGCCGGATCGCGCAGCGGCCCTTCGACCAGCTGCTTGAACAGCGCGATCGCGATATACGACATCAGCAGGCTGCTGATCGTCTCGTTGACGCCCCGCCACTGACGCAGCGCGCCCACCGCGCCGATCCAGATACCGCCTGCGGCCATGCCGGCACAAGCCATCAACGGCAGCGCGACGAGCCACGGCAGCCCATGCGGCACGGCCTGCGCGGCAACGGCCGCCGCGAGGCCGCCTAGCGCGAGCGCGCCCTCGCCGCCGATCACGATCAGCCCGACCTGCGCGGGCAGTGCAACGCACAGCGCCGTGAGCATCAGCGGCGCAGCGCGCAGCAGCGTGTTCTGCCATGCGAACCACGAGCCGAACGCACCCTCGCCGATGAGCCCTAGTGCTTGTACGGCAGGCTGCCCCTGCACCAGCAGGAACAGCGAAAACAGCAACAGCGTGCACACGCACGCGCATAGTGTCGGCACGGCCGGCAGCAGACCGAGCATGAGTCTCGCACGGCTACCGGTCGCGCTCGCGCTGGTTGAAACATCGAAACGCATCGCCACTCCTTGCCCGGGACTCGAACCAAACCGCCACCCGCGCGAGGCGAGCGCCCAAATACGGCAGCCGCAACGATCAGATCTGCCCCACCACGCCCGAGACGAGATAGTTCATGCTCTCGAGCGCGATATCGGTTTGCGGATGCGTCACACCCGCGGCGATCACGCTCGCGCCTTTGTTGTCCTTGATCGGCCCCTTGAAGATCGGGTAGTCGCCGGCCACCATCTTCGCCTTCACCGAGTCGGCGTTCGCTCGCGCATCGGCACTGACCTTCGCGCCGTACGGCGACATCTTCACAAAGCCTTCCTTGAGTCCGCCGCGCATCAGGTTCTGTTGCGGCTGCCCGTTCTGCGCGGACGCGACAATGGTCTTGAAGGGCGTCGCCCAATCCCATTCGGCGCCGGTCAGATAGCCTTTCGGCGCGAGCGCGGCCTGGCTGGCGTGATAGCCGCAGCTCATCGCACCGCGCTTCTCCGCGGTTTCGACCACCACCTTCGGCCCGTCTACGTGACAGGTGATCACATCGCACCCCTGATCGACGAGACTGTTGGTCGCCTCGGCCTCCTTGATCGGCATCGACCAGTCGCCGGTGAAAATCACGTGCGTCGTGATCGACGGATCGACCGATTGCGCGCCAAGCGTGAACGCATTGATATTGCGCAGCACCTGCGGAATCGGTTTGGCCGCGACGAAGCCGAGCTTTTTGCTTTTGCTCGCATGACCGGCCACCACGCCGTTCAGATACTGGCACTCGTCGATGTAGCCGAAATAGCTCGTGATATTGGCCGGATTGCCGCTCTTCCATAGACCGCCACAATGCGCAAAGCGCACCTTCGGATACTTTGCGGCCACTTTCAGCACATGCGGATCGAAGTAACCGAACGACGTCGCGAAGATCAGCGTCGCGCCGTCCTGCTCGATCATGGCTTCCATCGTTTTCTGAACGGCCACCGTTTCCGGCACGTTCTCTTCCTCGACCACCTTCACGTTCGGCAGCTTCTTGATCACCGCGGCGGCCTGCGCCTGCGCCTGGTTATAGCCATAGTCGCCGCGCGCGCCGACGTAGATCACGCCGACCGTCAGATTGCCGGCGGCGAACGCCACGTCGAACGGCAGTGCGCTGCCAAGCGCTAACGCTCCGATCTGTCTGATGAAGTCGCGGCGATGGGTCATGGTCTGGATTCCTGTCGGTCGTGGTTGGCTGCTGTATGGACTGCCGCGCGGACGATCGCGCATCTTGCGTTCAATCTTGGATACAAGTTCAGGCGGGGGATTGCAGCTTTCGTGCCGGTCATCGCGTAAGGCGGCGCCAGGCCATACCGGACAACGGTTCGCCGCTGTCGATCAGATAGGCGAGCGATCCGAACGGCGTCGCTCGCATGACCCAGCGTGAAACGGAGAAGCGATGATTTGGTGCAGCGTTCCCTTCGAGCGTGCGTGAGCAGCTCGCATGGGCAGTTCACAGGAGGAGATCGCACGAGGCGCCTGGGTGAGGCGCGCCTGCATGAAGCCGGTCGTGCAAGCGCGGTCACGGTCAGGCCTGTCGATACCGCCTGCGGGCGAGGAATGCAGCGAGCGGTCTCAAAGCAATGGCGGGCCGGCGCCGCTCACTCATCGTGCACGACCACCATCTTGCCCCTCGCTTCGCCGGCCTCCATGATCCGGTGCGTCTGCGGCACTTCGTCGAAGCGAAAGACACGCCACGGTTTCGCCGAGTATTTTCCCGCCTCGATGTCGGCGGCAATCGCTTGCAGTGGAACCTCCGAAAGCGGAAAGCCCGGTTCGCCGAATACAAAGCTGCCGAAGAAAGTCAGATCGACACCACTCGGCATTTGCAGCAGCGGATTGAAATCGGCAATCGGCGCAAGGCCGCCCAGCCAGCCGGCGAGACACACCTTGCCGTCGCGGCGCACCATGTCCAGCGAATCGAGCATCGTGCTATTGCCGACCAGATCGAGCACGGCGTCGATCTGCTTGCGCTCCGCGATATGCTTCGACAGGTCCGGCCGTTCGATTTCGCAGCGGCTCACGCCATGCGCCTTCAGTTGCTCGAAGCTCGACTCCTTCGTGGTCGTGCCGATCACCTTGACGCCCGCGTTCACCGCGAGGTTGACTGCGGCAATTCCGAGCGCCGACGACGCGCCGCGAATCACAATGGTCTGCCCGCGCTGAATCTTCAGGTTGCGGAATAACGTCGTCCATGACGTTGCGTAGGACTGAGGAATCGCGGCCAGCTCGGCCCACGGCAGATTCGATTCGATCGGCGTCACATTGCTCACACGTGCCCGCGTGTACTCCGCATAGCTGCCGTTAATCGTGCGGCCAAGACCGCCCATCATCGTGGCGACCTTCGTACCCACCGCGAACTCGCCGCCGGGACACGAATCGACGATACCCACGCATTCGATTCCGCTGACCGGCGCGGCTTCCGCCCATTCGCCGCGACGCATATGCATCTCGGCATGGTTGATGCCGAACGCCTTGATCCTGATAACGACAGTCCCCTCCTCCGGCTCGGGCTTCGGAATGTCCTTGTACACCAGTGCTTCCAAACCACCAAAACCTTCCAGAACGATCGCCTTCACTTCACTCTCCTATCTCGTCGAATTGACCCGCTCACCGACCTTCAGACGTAACCGCTAAAACCTGCGATCCGGTCGGCCCGTGGAACGCATGATAGCCAGGTCATGTAACTTTTCAAATCTAATCTTATTGGTTACATGACGACGGATAGTCGAATGCCGTGCGATGCGAACAAAGTCGGGCGGCTACGGTCTGGCAGGTACGAGCGCTGCACAACGCGGGCGAGCGGTGCGCCGGTCAAGGCTTGCAATCCGCTGCGACGTATCAGGTCGAGCACCGCGTGAACGCCTGAATCGGATATTCGCCGGCATTACAGAATCTCAATGAGCGATCCAATCCGAAGCTCCGCGCCATCCGCAATCTCTCGGCCCGCCATCCCCTGCAGCATGCGCCGGACGTCCGCGCGCTCCCGGCGAGAAATAAACCAATCAATTCCTGACATTTAGGAATTCGAGGCGATTGAATTGAGCGGAATGACAAATAAAAGTCAAACAACCAGATAAACCACACCAAATAAGTGTTAACCCTTATTCATTATCACGCCGTTCCCTCCGTTAGCTGAAAAGAACGACTTTGCATTTTCACCTCACGCTTCAAATGCGTGCCTCTCAAGGAGTTGCAATTGAGCCGTCTCAGCGTAAACACAAAATTATGGATGGCGCTCGTCGTAACCTGGTTGGGTCTCCTCATCCTGGGCGGTTGGGCTGCACGCGAATCACGCAATACGATGCTTTTGGAACGGCAAGGCGCGGTGCAAAACGTCGTCGAAGCCGCATACGGTGTCGCGGACCAGTACGCAAAACTGGCCGACGAACACAAAATGCCGGTCGAACAGGCGCGCGCGGAAGCCCTCGCCCGTATCAGTGCGATGCGCTACCCGAATAACGGCTACATCATCATCTGCGATTCGCATCCGACGGTGATCATGCATCCGGTGCTGGCCGACATGCGTAATCGCGATGTAACCAACTACAAGGATCCCAACGGCAAGCTGTTCTGGCTCGAGATGATCAAGCTTGCGCAGGAGAAGGGCCAGGGCTTCGTGCAGTATGAAGGCCGCCTCAACGACGGCATCGCGACGAAGATCGCGTTCGTCAAGCGCTTCGCGCCGTGGGACTTGTATTTGACGTCCGGCGTCTACGTGAACGACATCGACAGCGCATTCTATGCAAACCTGCGCAACTATCTGATGGTCGTGCTCGTGGTGGGCGGCCTCATTTCGCTGGCGATGGTGATGATCATCCGCAACGTGGAGCGCAGCCTTGGCGGCGAGCCGTCGTACGCGGTCGAAATTGCGGAGACGATTGCAAGCGGCGACCTGACCAGCGCACTGAACCTGCGCGCGAACGATACGCAAAGCATGCTGTTCGCGCTGCATAACATGCAGCAGCGGCTCATCGACACGATCGCGCGAATTCGCGGCGGCGCCGAGACGATTACCGTTGCCGCACAGCAGATTTCAGCCGGCAATCAGGACCTTTCGTCGCGCACCGAAGAACAGGCAAGCTCGCTAAGCGAGACAGCGGCAAGCATGGAGCAGCTCACCGCCACCGTCAAACAGAACGCCGACAATGCGCGGCAGGCAAACCAGATGGCCGCGAACGCCTCGCATATCGCAGGCGAAGGCGGCGAAGTCGTGCATCAGGTCGTGGACCGCATGCAAAGCATCGCGTCGAGTTCGACGCGCATCGTCGAAATCATTTCGGTAATCGAGGGCATTGCGTTCCAGACGAATATCCTTGCGCTCAATGCCGCGGTGGAGGCCGCACGCGCCGGCGAAGACGGCCGCGGCTTCGCCGTGGTCGCCGGCGAAGTGCGCAGCCTTGCGCAGCGCAGCGCGGACGCCGCCAAGGAAATCAAGGCGCTGATCGAAGCGTCGGTTCAGGAAATCGAATCGGGCCGCGGGCTTGCCGAACGCGCGGGCGAAACCATCGACTCGATCATGAAGGCAGTCGGGCATGTGACCGACATCATCGGCGAAATCTCGGCCGCTTCGTCGGAACAGACTCAGGGCATCGAGCAGGTCAACATCGCCATTGCGCAGATGGATGAAACGACGCAGCAGAACGCCGCGATGGTCGAACAGGCCGCCGCCGCCGCGCAGTCGATGGAAGAACAGGCGCGTAGCTTGAGAGAGGCGGTCAACGTGTTTCGCGTGGGAAGCGGGGCTTTGACGGCGGCTTGAGATTGAACACTTAAGGCGCGTCGACGCTTTGCAAGCGCACAAAAAAAGGGGAATCGCGAGATTCCCCTTTTTTATCAAGCGTTACATCTCACAGCCGTTCAACTGCTCGACTTCCCTTGCACCATCACCCGTTATAAAAGCGGCGGCCCTCGTTACGCAACCACAACCGTACGAGATGACGCTTGCGCTCGGGCTCCGGATAGTCGACAAAACCGGTGCGGCGATGTCCGCAGCGCTTGTTATCGACAATCTGGATCTGCCCCGGCTCGAAGAAAAACTCCCGGCACAACTGCGGCTCGCGCATCGTCTGCTCGAGCACTTCGAGCGCTTCGGACGTTTCCTCGTCCATCGCCACGCCGGCCATGGCATAGCCGTTGACGACATGGCGGTGCGAGAGACGGCAAAGCAGCTGCCCGTTCGCAGCCTGAAACAGCGGATGGCTGATCACCGTTGCATCGTCCGGCGCATGCTCGCGCTGGCGATCGAACAGATAGGGCTGGTAAAGTCGCGGCAGCAGATGCGGGCTGCGCTTGAGCATTTCGTTGTACACCGTGTAGAAGCTGACGATGCTGCTCACGCCGCCTTCCATCGCTGGTTGCAGACACAACAATGCGACGTAGTCGGGCGGATACAGGTTATAGCTGTTGTCGGTGTGGAAATTCTGTTCGGCATTCGTGATATCGGGGCGCACGCCATTGCCCGGCGGCTTGCCGAGGTCGCGCACGTCGTAGATCATCTTGCCGTCCCAGCTTTGCGCAACCGGCCTTGCGACGAGTTGCGACAAAATCCAGTAGACGGCTTGCGAAGCCTGTACGCCGTATTCTTTCACCGGCAGCTTGTCGATAATCACAAAGCCCGGGCCTTCCTCGAGCGTCGCCTTCGCTTGCTGCATCATCCGCCGGCACGCCGGCAGCTCGAATTCCGCCGCGTCGAGCAGTGCCGTGGGCATCGGATTCGCATTCAAGGTCTCGACAAGCTCGTCGAGTTCAGTCCGGCATGCGGCATCGATCGCGATCATGCCGTCGTCCGGATCGAGGCTTTCGCCGGTCCATGCAATCGGCCCGTTGAACGGCGACGTTCTGATGTCCTCTTTCCCCGGCGCGGTCCCCTCTTCGAGTATCGACGCGCCGCGGGCCACGTTATGGTTCACCCTCTGGTCCATCCACCCGCTCCTCTACGAAGTTGTCTGTACGGCATATGAACTCTAGGGTTTTTGCGTGCCGCCGAATAGCGATATATTTCGATCAGGCCACATCGAAAAACTCGATGAACGCTACGAACTCCCCACTTTCCGCCCATGGATATCCGACAGCTCGAAACTCTGATCCGCATCGTCGAAACAGGCAGCTTCGCGGGCGCCGCCGACGCCCTTTCCGCGACCCAATCGACCATTTCCGCGCGCATCGGCGCGCTCGAACGCTCGCTTGGCGTGACTCTGTTCGATCGCTCGTCGCATCGTGCGCGGCTCACGCCGAAAGGCCAGGAACTGCTGAAGCCGGCACAGGAAATCGTCGCGCTGGCCGCGCGCGTGCGACACCAGATCGGCGATGCGCAGGCGCTGACCGGCACGATCAGAATGGGCGTGGTGGGGCTCGTTGCGCAGACCTGGCTGCCGAAGCTGATGGCGGCGGTACGCGATCGCTACCCGGGCGTCATGGTGGTGCTCGATATCGCACTCACGGCAGCACTGGTCGATAAACTGCGCGACGGCGAGATCGAACTCGCTATCGTCACGGGCCCGATCGCCGAAGCGGGCATCTCATCCGTTCCGCTCGGATTCGACGAATTCGTCTGGATCGCTCCGCGCGCGCTTAACGTGCCGACCGAACGCATGACGCCGGTCGACCTCGCGCGATGGCCGGTGCTCGGCCTGTCGTCGCAGTCGCATCACGCCCCTGTGATCGAACGCTGGTTTCGCGAAGGCGGCGCCGAATACAAGCCGGTCATCTCGTGCAACACGGTACGCGTGCTCGGCGACCTGACGCTTGCAGGGCTTGGCGTAAGCCTGCTTCCGCGCCGCTCGTACGCGGCCGAAATCGCGGCGGGCATGCTGACCGTGCTCGACACGACACCCGATATCAAGCCCGTGGAATTCGTCGCGCTATACCGCACGAGCACGACCAATCCATTGACAAGCGCCATTGCCGCATTGGCGACGGAAATCAGCGAGTTTGTCAGCCGCGGTCGATAAGCGCGATCGCATAGCGACCGCGCGCTTAGGAATGGCGTTGCGACAGCCCCTCTTCGAAGTTCACGCCGCCAGGCGTGGCCTGCGCCTCCACGGCCTTCGGGAACATCCTGAACGTTGCGATCAGCGCGACGGCCGCCGCACAACTAAGCCATACCGCCGGCACCGCGTTGTTTCCGCTCAAATGAATCAGCATCGTGCAGATGACCGGCGTGAAACCGCCGAACACCGCCTGCGCAACGCTCCACACCAGCGAAAACCCAGTACTCCGAATATGGGCCGGCATGATCTCGGTCAGCGCAACGACCATCCCGCCCTGATACGAACCGTAAATCAGGGCATACCAGACTTCGACGGCCATCAGCCGCGCGAAGCTCGGTGCCTGAACGAGCCAGTACATCGCCGGGTAAGCAGTGAGAATGACCAGCGCCGCGCACGCCGTCAGCACGGCACGGCGTCCGATCTTGTCGGACAGCGCGCCGATAATCGGTAGCATCGCGAAGTTTGTCAGGCCGACTGCCATCGTGACGAGAAAGGTATCCATCGCGGGCAGCTTCAGCACACTCTGCCCGTACGTCGGCGTATACGCGGTGATCAGGTTGAACATCACCGCGGTCATCGTCACCAGCATGACCGCGCCACCGATCGTACGGCGATGCTCGCGCAGCGATTCGACGATCTGCCGCGGCGAAGGCGTCGTTTTGCGCGCCTGGAACACCTCGGTCTCGCGCAGGCGGCGGCGCATCGAAAACAGCACCGGAATGATCAGGCAGCCGATCACGAACGGAATGCGCCAGCCCCACGAATCCATCTGCTCCGGCGACAATTGCCATCTGAGCGCGACCCCGAGCACGGCCGCGAAGACGACGGCCAGTTGCTGGCTCGCCGATTGCCAGCTGACGAAAAACCCGCGCTGCTTGGGCGGCGCAATCTCGGCGAGATAGACGGAGACGCCGCCCAGTTCCGCACCGGCCGAAAAGCCTTGCAACAGACGTCCGCACACGACGATGATCGGCGCGGCGATGCCGATGGTCGAATAGCCGGGCACGCAGGTAATCATCAGCATGCCGATCGACATGAGGCCGAGCGTCAGCAGCAAACCCTTGCGCCTTCCTCTGCGGTCGATATATCCGCCGAGCACGAGCGCGCCGATAGGCCGCATCAGAAAACCAACGCCGAATGTGGCAAGCGACAGCAACAGCGAAACGAATTCATTACCGCGCGGGAACAGTGCGTGCGCAATGGACACCGCGTAAAAGCCGTAGACGGAGAAGTCGTACATCTCCAGAAAGTTTCCGCTCGTGACGCGGAAGATCGTTCTTGCCCACGGTTCGGATCTGGACTGCGCCTGCATGGGTGGCCTCCCCTTTCTCGCTGATGCTGCTGTGTCAAACCCCGTATTCGTATTGTTTGATGCCTGTCGGATTGCGACGCCAATTGCTCCGCATTGTGCAGCGATCGCCCAGATGTGTAAACCCAAATATCGCTACTCAAGTCCTATCATTTAGGAAACGGAAAACCGAAAAAAACAGTGCTCCGAACGTAAGCCCGGAGGTTAACGGTATGCCGAGACAAGACTTTAGGAAAACATGAATTCGTCATCGCTTGCATGCGAGGGCAAGTCAAGACGGGAAGGGAATCTTGCCGGGTGCGCGGAGCAGGCGCGCGCACACCCCGGCCCCATCGAGGCCGATTCTCTTACTTGATGTGGAATGCGATGCTTTAGCGGAAAGGCTTTAGCGGAAAGCGCCTAGACGCAGGATTCGCTTTCGACCGACGCCTTGGCGAGATCGAGCCGGTAGCCGAGCGTATAGATGGAGGACAGACGCAAGCCGTTCTCGGGGCTTAGCTTGAGCTTCTGCCGGATCCGGTAGATGTGCGTATCGAGCGAGCGCGATTCGACGCTAAGCTCGCGGCCCCACGCCGTCATCGCAAGCTGATCTCGCGAAAGAATCCTGCCGAGGTTGGTGAACAGCGCCGCAACGAGTTGAAACTCCTTGGTGGTCAACTCGATCCTGCCGCCGCGCAGGGTGACCGTGCGTTCGATCGGATCGAGCGCGTAATCGCCAGCCCTGATCGGCTCGTCGCGCACCATCGTCCGCGCAACGCGGCGCAATAGTGCGTTCACGCGCGCCGCGAGTTCTTCGGCGCGAAACGGTTTGACCATGTAATCGTCGGCGCCCGCATCGAGCGCGCGAACCACGTCGACCTCATGAACACGGCTGGTCAAAAACAGCACACCGTACCGGACGTTCGAGCGTGCGCGAATCCAGTGCAACACTTCGATGCCGCTCATTCGCGGCAAATGCCAATCGAGCACGACGGCATCGATCGGTTCCGATCGCAAACAACGCACCGCCCGCTCGCCGTCATCGACAATCGTGACCGCGTGACTCAGCGAACTGAGCGCAGTCGATACGGCTTCCGCCTGAATGGGATCGTCCTCGACAACCAGAATGCGCATGTGATGCCCCCGTGCATTGTGACGTTCTTATGTCCGACCTGGATACAGTTGAAGCATTCGCCGATCGCGCAAACGTTTGCGCACCGGGCAATGTCGACACAAGCAATGATCGTAGGATACACACTATAAATATGTTTGAACTTTTGTGAACTACGGATGAAGCGCATTTTGTATTCAATGCGTCGCGCATCACAATAAACGGTAGGCCGCGAAACACCAGGGGCCCGGGACCAGGGGCCGGCTAGCCGTTGTTTAGCTCATCGCTCAACTGATCGACCAGCTTGGGCAGGAACACCATGAAGGTCGTGCCGCGACCGGGCGCCGAATCGACCTGCAATGTGCCGCCAAGCGAGTCGACCACGGTCTTGACGAAGGCGAGCCCCAGGCCGTGCCCCGACCTCGAGAATTTTTCATCGAGCTGGCTGAATTCCCGAAAGAGCGCTTTCCTTTCATGCTCGGGAATGCCGACACCACGGTCGATCACCGAGATCTTCAAATGCCGTTCCGTTTCCGCGAGTTGCACGTCGACCGTGGAATAGCGCGGGCTGAACTTGATCGCATTGCCGATCAGATTCGCAAATGCGCGGCGCAATAGCTGAACGTCGGCAACGGTGCGCTTGCCGGGTTCCGCGGCCAGATTGACAGTCGTCGACCTGGCCGTGGCCTGCGGCCACAGGTCGTCGATTGCGTCCCCAAGTACTAGCGCGGGATCGACCTGGGTCAACTTCGCCGGCAAGCTTTCCGCGCGCGCCAGAAAAAGGAAATCGTCAGCGAGGTTCAGGGCGGACGTCGCGTACTGGCCGACCAGCATCGCGAATTCGCCGGCGGTGAAACGCGGCGGCTCCTGCTTCATCTGTTCGACAAGCGCCAGAATCGCGACCTGCGGCGAACGCATGTCGTGCGACAGGAACCGCAGCGCGGTATCGCGCTGACGCTCGGCCATGCGGACCGACGAGACATCGGCAACATGAAAGATCAACGCGCCGTCGCGGCCCTCGGACGGCTTGATCTGCGCGCATTTGATCAGCAGCGAGCGGCCGTTTCGCGCATTCGTAATCTCGATACCTTGCGAGAACATCGATTCGCCATAAGCGGGCGGATCGTCGTCGCTGGACCAGCGTGCAAAAAGCGCCAGCGCTTGCGACGCGAACTCGATTGCGCGGTGGGACGCCGTAATCTCGAACAGAACGTCCGATACCGGCCGCCCCGCCACCGGGCTGCGCTCCGCAATACGCAATTCGGAACGTTGACAGAGCGCGTTGACGCGCTCATTCGCGAGGATGATTTCTCCCGCGGCGTTGGTCACGAGTGTCGCCTCGGGAAGGCTGTCGACCCACTCGGAAATAAACTCGCGATGCCGCCGAACCCGGTCGAACAACGACGCCATGGCGTTTAATCGCCGCTGGACCGGATCGTCGAAAAACCTGGCCCGCCTGGGCTCTTCAGGCAGCGACGGTTCTTTCGCGCCCTTTTCCGCTTCGGTCGAAAGATAACCGAGCAGCGCTTCCTGGCGCCGCCATGCCCAAAGCGGATAGGCAACGGCGCACGCGAAAACACCCACGAGCGGCGACAGAAAAAAGTGCTCGTATTTCAACATCGCAATCGAACCGCCGACCAGCATTGCCGCGAACATCACGGATATGAGAAGCCCGGTGCGCGGGCTCAGCAGATAGAGCAGCACGCACAACAGCGGGACGACGCCTTCGTTGAACATCAACTGAAGTGCGTAGTCGTTGGGTTGAACCGTCCCGCTCGCCGCATCCCGATGTGCGAGGTGCGACGCCGCATCGAAGAACGCGAGGTCCGCACGATGAAACACATGAGTCGAAGTCATGTACCCGCACAACAGCATGAGCGCCACCGCCAGCCAGAAGCATTCGCGCTTCAGGTTGGGACGCCGGTTTACTGGTGACGATGCATGAGCGCGTGACGGTTCATGCGAAAAACCGGAGCCAGGACCTGATGCCTTTTTCCGTAAATTCCATAATCTTTTCTTTATCCGCTCTATTGCCATTTATTCTTGAAACTTGAGAATATAATATGTCGTTTTATCTTTTCATCGTTATATGATTGCGGACATATTTTAAAGTCTTAGATCAGGTCATTAACGTCGCGATGCACCACTCTCCCGTTGTTTGACAGAAATGATAAGCGGGTTGCGTGCGGCCGGTGCGCTGCCCCCCTCCCGCACGTCGCCCCGCGGGCGCTCCGACTCGACGTCTCCGCCCGCCCTCGCGCAGACAAAAACCTTTCAATACCAATACTTACAGGCACGGTCGGTCTCCGAAGTCGATCACCGGCAGTTACTGGTTGCACCCCGTCGTCTAGACAAGTGCACGTACCATACGGAATACGGCATCTTACAAATGTGAACAATTGTGACAAACAGGCCGTAGCATGCGCCAATACAGAAAGTCGGGCCGATCGCATCAGTTTTTCGAGGAATTTTCCATGTAAAATGCTTCATCCAACCCACGGTCGCGTGCATCATTTTAAACGAACGTTTGCGAGGCTCCTTTGCCGGTTTTCTGCGTTAATTGCGAATCGCTCATCCTTTCCGCTTTTCACGCTCATTCAAGACCGGATCAACGAGGAACACTAGCAGGTTATCGTTGCACTGCGGCGAATCATTAAAAAAATCGTGTGAAAATGCGCGCCTCGACTTGCAAGAAACGGGCTTTTATACAGAACCTGAAGCGGCCAGCGAACCCCAGGATAAGAGCATCACGCGCCGGGCGGGGCGCCACGACTGGATTTGGGAGACAGTGCGCGGCTCGCTGCGCAATTTAACCGCATCAGACGAAGCGGAACACCAATGCGACAACCTTCGCCAATGCAAAACACATTCACCCCGGTCAGCGATGCGGAACGCGGCTTAGGCCAGAACGAGTTTTTCTTCATGCTGCAGCCGAAGCTGAGATTGCAGGAAAACCGGTTGTCCGGCTTCGAGTACCTGATCAGATGGCAGCATCCGGAAAGCGGCGTGCTCGAGCCCGCGTACTTCATTACCGTCGTCGAAGACTCGTCGCTTGCGGGCCGATTTACGGACCTGCTCATTTCACGTGCGATACAAACCCTCGTCCAATGGAAGATGGACGGCCGGGAGCATCTGTCGCTTGCGATCAATCTCTCGGCCGCGGAACTTGGCCGCAAAGATTTACCCGGCCGCCTCAAGGCCCTGTTTGCATCGCTTGGCGTAAGCCCATGCCGTTTCGAAATCGAACTCACCGGCGTCGTGCATCCGGACCGGCTCGACTGGCTTATCGACGTCATTCAGGCTATTCAGGCCGTCGGCGTACGCGTCGCGCTCGACGACTTCGGGTCGGGGTTCAATTCGCTGACGCTGCTGCAGCAATTACCCGTCGATACCGTGAAGTTCGATCGCTCGCTGATCAGGCAGGTGCGGGCCAATGGCGAATCGCAGCGGATGGTGGAAACGCTGGTGCGCCTCGCTCGGAACCACGGCAAGCGAATCGTACTGACAGGGCTCGAAACCGAAGAGCAGTTCGCGTGGGCGAAAACCATCCCTGATATCGAAGGTCAGGGGTTTTTCATTTGCCAGCCGGTGGAAGAAGAAGATGTCGACGAAGTGATTTGCCGTCACGAGGCAAAAGCGGCGGGGTCGGAATAAAGGCCTCTCCGACTTCGTTTTTCTATGCACGACTTCGCGCGTCGCCCGCTTGCGCAAGCCACTCGCCGACTGCGGCCACTCGAGCGGCGGCAAATCTCAGCGCACTTCCGGCTCGCGCGCCGGGCGAGCTCAGTGAAGGTCCATGAAGTATCGGCATCGTCGTCGACAAGCAGGATTTACATTCCCGTCAGCAAAAAAAGAGCGGCCGCATAGGGCCGCCTCGGAGCTGTGCCGCGAAGGCCGCTCAAAAGCTATGCCGCAAGGACAGGCGGACGAGAGCGTGTCCTCAAACCGCGGCATCGCATAGGAACCGAAAATAACTTCCCACGAGGTTATGAAATGGGGGGCACCAACGTAAAGAGGCGTGTCGTGTCCATAACGCCATGATTTCGTACATCCACACCGCGCGGGGCACGCAGCGCATGCGGCCGTTTATTAGCTAACGTGAAACGCATCGATGAGTTCGCCGAACTGCGCGGGCTTGCCGATCATGACGTCCACCAGCGGAACATGCAGTTGCGCGAGTCGCGGCGACGCGAGCCCGACAATACGTATATCGCCCCGCCCTTCCGGTCGCTCCCGGCGCTGCCATTCCCGCGCACGCACGACACACGCGAGCTTCATGCCGAAGCGTTCGTCGAGATCGAGCAGCACCACCTGCGGCGCGAAACGGTCGAGCAGCGCGTCAAGCCCGGCCAGTCCATCGAGCGACATGACCGGATAGCCGTTGATGCGCAGCAGAATCTCGTACGACGCGGCGACCGGCTCGGCGTATTGAAGCGAGAGCACCCGCTCCGGTGCCGGCGCGCGCACCGGCATGCACACCGCGTTGCTTCGCAGCATGATGTCGTTCGACAACCAGACCAGCCTCGCGCGCTGATAGTTTTCGAGCGCCCGCGCAAAGGCGATCGAATCGATGCCGTCGGCGTCCTCCGTATGTTGCATCCGTTCGGTAACCGCCTGCAGCTTCGCGAGCGACGCCTCGAACTCGCGGCATGCCCTGCCGCTTATACCGGTCGGCGCCGCCACAGCGCGGCCGCCGGTTGCATGCGCGCGTGGGCTTCGCACGCCTTCATCGCGAGGCGAACCCGCCGCGCGACCGCGTTCTTCTATAGTCATAATCCGTCCCTCGTGCCCTTCGCCGCAATGCGGAAAAATCCGTTTTGATGCGGCTGCAGCACGTCTTATCCATCGTAAGCAAACCGCGGATGGCGTGCGCGTTCTTAAGGCATGGCTTTCGGACACATGAACGCGAGCGTGGTAAAGGCGTGCGGCATCACACCTCGCCTGCGCCCGCGCGCTCCCCATCCGAGCGGATGCGCAGCACGGTTTGCCGCGAGGTATTGAACCGGCGCGCGACCTCGCTGACCGACTGGCCCTTGCCCAGCGACTGGAGCACGCGCTGGCGTTGCTGGTCGGAAAGCGACGGCGGCCTGCCCGTGCTTTTGCCCGCCGCGCGAACAGCCGCGAGGCTGTCCCTGCTGCGCAAACTGCGGCATGCCGCATCGAGGCGCACGAGTGCGCGCAGCGTCTTGACCGCCGACGGTTCGGGCAATCCGGCGAGATCGGTATGGCCAAGCTCGACGCATTTGACAAGGATTTTCGACTTGCGGCAGTGCATCAGCGTCGCGAGAATGTCGCGCGCATTGCAGCCGAGCGCCGGCAGATCGAGCACGACAAGCGTGTCGCGCGGGGCGAGACGCCTGAGCATGCTCTGCAGTTCCGGCCGCTCGCGCGCGGGTGTGTAGGCCGGCAGGTTGTCGATGGCAAGCCGGCTCACGGCGACCGTATAGCCCGCCTTGTCGAACTGGATCAGTTCCATCTCCGGCATAAGCGGCTCGGGAGCGCCAAGCAGATAGATATGAATTTTTCCCAACTCGCCCTCGCCCTGGATGCATGCATAACGCGCGACCCGCGTACCTTAGGTGCGAACTGTCGAACTGCGTGGTGCTACGCCAACTCGTCGGCTCGCTGCGGACCGTGCGACGCGCCGGTCCGCGCGATCGACGCGCGCAGCACGTCGACCAGCGTCTCGGCCTCATCGATGCGCGCCTGCTCGAACGAGACCGCCCCCGGGTCGCCGCTGTTCACCGCCCACTGGCGCCGCTCGCGCGCGAACACCATGCGCTCGTTGACCGTGCGGATCGCCTTCCAGAGCACGTATTCGGCGCGTTGCGCGATCGCTTTGTCGAGCGAGCGCACCGAATACGCGTGGCCAGTATGGCAACGGTAGCGCAGCGGCCGCGCATCGCGTATGCGCCATAGCACGCCGCCGCATTCCGGGCAGGTCAACGCCGACCGTACCGCGATTCCGTCGAGCTCGTCCAGTCCCGCACGCGCGCCGAAGCCGATCTCCGCCTCGCTGCGCAACGCGGCCAGATCGGCCGTGCCCGCGACATCCGATGCGACGCGTTCAGCGCCTTGCACCGCCGCGACGATTGCGTCGCCAAGATCCTCGGGCCGGGCAACCGCATCGGCGCCTGCCGCCTGCAATGCGGCAAGCGGCATCGACTTCATCGCGCTCTGCGCCGGATCCTGAACGATCCCGTAGCCGCCGTGCGCGCGAATCGTCGCGAGCCCCGCGGCGCCGTCGTCAAGGTCGCCGCTCAGTACGACGCCGACCACACGCTCGCCGAAGTGCATGGCCGCCGAGCGAAACAGGGGATCGGCCGCCGGGCGCGCGAAGTTTTCCGCCGCGGATACGCTCAGCCGAAACCGCCCTTTGCCGATCAGCAGGTGACGGTCGGGCGGCGCGACGTAGATGCGGCCGTTTTCGGGCGCCTCTTCGTGCGCCGCAAAGCGAGCCGGCAAGGGGCCCCAGCGGGACAACAGTTCGGGCAGCGCGCTTGCGTGCCGGCCAATGTGCATTACGATGGAAACGACGGCCGGCAAATCGGCAGGCAGCCGTTCGACCAGCGTTCGCAGTACGTGGAACCCGCCGCTCGACGCGGCGATCACGACGATGTCGCGACGCTTCATGAAGGTCTCGTTTCCCGGGTTTGAAGAGCAATCGGCAGCAAGACGCGGACCCGCTCCGGCCTGTCAGGCGGCTGGCGTCATATTCGCCATGGCGTAATGCTTGCTTACCCCTTATGCCGACGGATAATGGAGGCCGCGCCCTGTACGGCGGCCGCCGCGCCGCACGGCGTTGGGCACGAGCGCACCGGATCCACTTCAGGACATGTAGACATGCCTAAAAAACGCGGGCAAACGCTGCCAGGCCAGGCCGACCATATGATCGTCGGCATCGGCGCCTCGGCCGGCGGCTTGAATGCGCTATTGCAATTCTTTGAAGCGTTGCCGGCCCACATGTCGATGTCGTTCGTCGTGATCGTTCATCTGTCGCCCGACCGCGAGAGCAATCTGCCGTCGCTCCTGCAAAAGGCGACCGACATGCCGGTCGTGCAGGTGACGAACGCGACGCCGATCGAACGCAACCACGTGTATCTGATCGCGCCGTCGCTCGAATTGACGATGGTCGACGACTATCTCCGCGTCGATCACCAGACGCCCGAAGAAGGCCGCCGCGCGGCGATCGATCTGTTCTTCCGCACGCTGGCCGAGGCGCACCGCGAGCGCGCCGTCGGAATCGTGCTGTCGGGCGCGGGGTCGGACGGCTCGGTCGGCCTCTCGCGCGTGAAGGAGCTGGGCGGCATCACGTTCGCGCAGGATCCGTCCGAAGCCGAGTACGACAGCATGCCGCGCAGCGCGATCGCCACCGGCATGGTCGATTTCGTGCTGCCCGCCGCCGAGATGCCGCAACGGCTCATGGACCTGTCCCGCAACGCGACGCAGATCAATCTGCCCGACGCGGCCGAAGCCGAGGAACGCGACGCCGAAGTAAGCGAAAGCACCGAACGGGCGCTGCGCGAGATCATGGTCATTCTGCGCACGCGCACCGCACACGACTTCCGCCATTACAAACGCGCGACGGTCCTGCGCCGCATCGAGCGGCGCCTGCAGGTGAACGGCCTGATCGATCTGCAGGCCTACCGCGACTTCTTGCATCTGCATCCGGAAGAAACCCAGGCGCTGCTGCAGGACATGCTGATCAGCGTGACGAATTTCTTCCGCGACAAGGAAGCGTTCGAAGCGCTCGACAAAGACATGCTGCCGCAGCTTTTCGAAGGCCGCAGCGAGCTGGACCGCATTCGCGTCTGGTCGGTCGGCTGCGCGACAGGCGAAGAGGCCTATTCGCTCGCCGTTCTGCTGCAGGAACACGCGCAGAAATCGACCGAAGGCGTGTCGTTCCAGGTGTTCGCGACCGACATCGACGAGCGCGCGATTTCGTTCGCGCGCACGGGCCTTTTCCCCGACTCGATTCTCGCGGACGTATCGCCGGTTCGCATCCGGCAGTTCTTCAACAGGGATGCCGCGCACTACCGCGTGAAAAAGGAACTGCGCGAGCACATGCTGTTCGCGCATCACAATGTGCTGAGCGATCCGCCGTTTTCGCGGCTCGATCTGATCTGCTGCCGCAATCTGCTGATCTATCTCGACCGCGAAGCGCAGATCGACATTCTGAACATGTTCCACTTCGCGCTGCGCCCGGGCGGCATCCTGTTTCTCGGCAGCTCGGAATCGGCCGATAGCGTCAGTTCGATGTTCACCGTGATCGACAAGCGCAACCGCATTTATCGTGCGAATACGGCCATGCGCGGCGATACGCCGATGCCGGTGTCGCTCGGCGGCGGCGCCACGATGAGCATGCGGCCGCTGGTCTCGACGATCCAGCCGCCGGGCCGGCGCCGCTTTTCGTTCGGCGACCTGCACCAGCGCCTCGTCGAACAATACGCGCCGCCGAGCGCGCTCGTCAGCCGCGATTCGGAAATCGTCCATCTGTCGGACCACGCGGGGCGCTTTTTGCAATATTCGGGCGGCGAGCCCTCGCATAACATCGTCGCGGTGGTGCGGCCCGAGTTGCGGCTCGAACTGCGTACCGCGATCTTTCAGGCGCTGCACACGAACCATAGCGTCGAGGCGCGCCGCGTGCGCATCGAGCGCGACGGGCGCTCGTATTTCGTCAATATGACCGCGCGGCCCGTGCACGACCCGGAAACGAGCGCCGACTTCGTGCTCGTGCTGTTCGACGAGGTCGAGGACAGCATGGGCGGCGCGGAAACGCCGCCGGGCAGCGTGCATTCGGACCCCGTCGTCAGCCAGCTCGAACGCGAACTGTTGCGCACGAAGGAGCAGCTCCAGTCGACGATCGAGCAATCGGAAACGTCGACCGAGGAACTGAAGGCCTCGAACGAAGAACTGCAGGCGATCAACGAGGAATTGCGTTCGGCCACCGAAGAGCTCGAAACGAGCAAGGAAGAGCTGCAGTCGATCAACGAGGAACTGACCACCGTCAACGCGGAACTGAAATCGAAGGTCGAGGAAACCGGCAAGATCAACGACGACTTGCAGAATCTGATTGCCGCCAACGATATCGGCACCATCTTCGTCGACCGCAATATCTGCATCAAGCGCTATACGCCGCGCGCGACCGACGTATTCAGCATCATCCCGTCGGACATCGGACGGTCGCTGCTCGACATTACGCATCGTCTCGAATACGACAAGCTTGCCGACGACGCCGCCGAGGCGTTCGATTCGCTGCGGCTAATCGAGCGCGAACTGCGCAGCAACGACAATCGCTGGTATCTGGCGCGCTTCGTGCCGTATCGCACGACCGAAGACCGCATCGACGGCGCCGTGCTGTCGTTTATCGACATCACCGAGCGGCGCATCGCCGAAGACCGTCTGCGCGACGGCGAGCGGCGCATGCGCATGGTCGCCGAAAGCACGAAGGACTACGCGATCATCACCTTCGACGACGACGGCATCATCACGAGCTGGAACGCGGGCGCGCAGCGCATCTTCGGCTATGCCGAGGAAGAAATGCTCGGCCAGCGCGCCGATGCGCTGTCGACCGACGAAGACCGCGCGGCCGGCATCGCCCAGCACGAATTCGACGAAGCGCGCCGCTTCGGCCGCATCGAAGAGGAACGCTGGCATCGGCGCAAGGACGGTTCGCGCTTTTTCGCGGGCGGCGTGCTGTCGCGCCTGAACGAAGGCGACGTCGGCGGCTTTGCGAAGATCACGCGCAACCTCGGCGAACTGATCCAGGGCGGCGAGGCGGTCGCGTTGCGCAAGCCCGGCGATGCCGCGAAGAACACCGGCGAACGCGATGCGCAGCTGCGCCGCGACGAATTTCTCGCGGTCGTCTCCCACGAGCTCAAGCACCCGCTGAATCTGATTGCCGCGAGCGCCGAGCTGATCGCGCGCGCGCCGCAGACGAGCGGCAACCTGAACCTGTCGCGCGCCGCCGATACGATCCGCCGCACCGTAATGAGCCAGGCGCAGATCATCGACGACCTGCTCGATATTTCGCGCGTGCGCACCGGTAAACTTTCGATCGTGCGCACCGCCGTCGATATGCGCGAGATCGTGCAACGTGTGGCAGGCGCGGTGCAAAGCGAAACGGCGCAACGCGGCATCGCGCTCGGCGTTTCGATTACCGATGCCTCCGTCGTCGTGCATGCGGATATCACGCGCATCGAGCAGATCGTCTGGAATTTGCTCAGCAACGCGCTCACCTACACGGCCCACGGCACCATCGACGTGTCGCTGCAGCTGGAAGCCGGCAACGCGGTGCTGCGCATCACGGATACCGGCAGCGGCATCGCCCCCGAGCAGCTTCCGCATATCTTCAACATGTATCAGCAGACGCGTAGCATGGCCGGGCGCCGCACGGGGCTCGGCATCGGCCTCACGCTCGTGCGCGAACTCGTGAACGTGCATGGCGGCGCCGTGCAGGCGAAATCGGAAGGGCTTGGCCACGGCGCGTCGTTCACGGTCACGCTGCCGACGCACCGGCCGCTGTTTCACGTGGCGAGCGGCTCACCCGGGCAGGCCACGCACGCGTCGCTCAACGGCGTGCGCGTGATGATGGTCGACGACGACGCGGCAACGGTCGAGACCTTCAGGCTGCTGCTCGAAAGCGAAGGCGCGATCGTGCGGACCGCGACGAGCGGCGAACAGGCGCTGTCGATGCTCGCCGACGGCGAAGCGCCCGATATGATCCTGTCCGATCTCGGCATGCCGGGCATGGACGGCTTTCAACTCGTCGACGCAGTCCGCAAAAGGCCGGGCTTGAAGCATGTCATTTGCATTGCGCTAAGCGGCTTCGGCCATGAGGCGGACGTCGCGCGCGCGAAGCAGGCAGGCTTCGACGCCCATCTGAAGAAGCCCGTGATGCTCGAAGATCTGCTTGCCGTGTTCGCGACGCTGCGCGGCACGCGGCAGCCCGCCTGAGCGGTCCGGGGCGCGCCTGGCTCCTGGGGCCGCCCGGCATCGCAAGCGCCGCGCGTCACGCATCGCGCGCGGCGTTTGCCGCATCACGTCCCGTCGCGCCCGCTCACCCGCAGCAGCGCCATCAGCAACTCATCGAAATCGAGCGGCTTCACGAGCTGCAGATCGACGCCTTCGGGTAACCTCGCGTTGGCATTCTGCTCGCGGCTGTGCGGCGCAATCACGACGATTTTCAGCTGCGGCGACGGGCGCCCGGCGCGCACGCTGCGCACGAACGCGGCGCCGTCCATATCGCGCGGCGGGAACGCCGCGAGCATTACGTCGACCGGTTGACGCGCAAGCGCCGCCAGCGCCTGCGCGGCATTCGGCACGACGCGCACCGACGCGTTTTCGAGTGCGAGCAGTTCCGACAGCGCGGCAGCCGTTTCTGGGTCGTCTTCGACCACGAGCACGTTGAGCGCTGCGATGCTGCCCGGCATGCGCGCCGTCAAGCGGGCCGAGCCGTCGGCGTCGCCCGCGACGGGCAGCCAGACGGTCATCGCGGTACCCTGCCCCTGGCCGTCCGAGCGCGCCGCGGCGCGTCCGCCGTGCATTTCCGAGAGCTGCCGCACCAGCGCGAGACCGATACCGAGGCCGCCCTTGCCGACATCGCGCAAGGCGCGGCCCTGCCGGAACATCTCGAACACGTACGGCAGCAGCGCCGGTTCGATGCCCTCGCCGTCGTCGGTCACATCGATACGCCACAACGCCTGTTCACGCGTGAGCCCGATATGGATATGCCCATGCGCGCCCGTGAACTTCAACGCGTTGCTGACGAGGTTCCAGATAATCTGCTCGCAGCGCACCGGATCGGCCATCGCGAGCGCCGGCTTGGCATCGAGCTCCACGGTCAGCGCAATACCGCGCGCATGCGCATCTTCTTCGACGGCATCGGCAATGCCTTCGATCATCGCCGCGAGATCGACGCGGCTCACTTCGAGCGCGAGCTTGCCGGTGCGGATGCGCGACAGGTCGAGCAGATCGTCGATGATCTGCGCCTGGCTGCGCACGGCGCGCCGGATCGATTCGGCCGTCTCGCGCACCGACGCGATGCCGCGCGTCTCCGGCAGCCGCGGCAGCATCTCCGCCTTCACGCCGATCAGATTCAGCGGATGCTTGAGCTCATGCGACAGCACCGCGATGAAATCGTCCTTCAGCTGGTTCGACAGCACTTCCTTTTCGCGCTGCTGCTGTTCGTGCTCGAGCGCCTGCTGGTTCGCATCCTCGCGGCGCTTGCGCTCGGTCAGGTCGCGCGCGATCTTCGCGAAGCCCGTGAACGACGCATCGGCAATCGGCGTGACGACGCCGCTGCAGTAGACGCGCTTGCCGTCCCTCGTCACATACCAGCCTTCGTCGTCGGCGCGCCCGTCGCGCTGCGCGTTCTCGCGCTGGCGGGCGGCCATCTGCTGCGCGCCGTCGTTCTGTTCGTAGATCAGCGAAACGTTGCGGCCGACCACGTCCTTTTCGTCGTAACCGAAGATGCGTTCGGCGCCCGCGTTCCACGAAACGATCTTCCCCTGCGGGTCCTGCACGATGATCGCGTAGTCGTTGGTCGACTGCGCGACGAGGCGCAGCCGTTCTTCGCCGCGCCGCGCCGCTTCCTCGGCGACATGCCGCTCGGTCACGTCGATCAGCGTGAGCACCGTGCCGTCGATACGGTCGTCGGCCGTGCGGTACGGCAACAGGCGCAGCAGATACCAGCGGCCATCGTGGCTCTGGATCTCGCGTTCGATCAGCTTCAGCGCCTCGAACGACTGTTTGACGTCCTCGGCCAGCGTCGGATACCGCAGCGAATGCGTGATGTCGAACAGCGAGCGGCCGATATCGGTATCGATCAGCTTGAAAATACGGGTCGCGCTCGGCGTAAAGCGTTTCACCTGGATTTTCTTGTCGACGAACACGGTGGCGATATCGGTCGACACGATGATGTTCTGCAGGTCGTCGTTCGCTTTGGCTGTATCTTCCATCCGGTTCTGCAGTTCGGCGTTGACCGTCGTCAGTTCCTCGTTGACCGACTGCAACTCCTCCTTGCTGCTTTCGAGTTCCTCGGTGGCCGAACGCAACTCCTCGTTAATCGCCTGCAGTTCTTCGTTCGACGCCTTCAGTTCCTCGACCGACGTCTCGTACTGCTCGATCGTGGTCGCGAGCTGCTCGCGGCTGTGCCGCAGTTCGTGTTCGAGCTGGATCAGAACCGGGTCGCGGCCGCCGCCGTCGGTTTCGCCCTCATCGGTCATGCGCTCCTGCACCTCGTCGAACAGCACGAGGAAGAAGTCCGCATCGAGACCGGCATCGTGAAACGGCCGCACCGTCATGTTGATCCACGACGCCGCGTCGCCGCGCACCAGCTTCACGCGCCGCGCTTCGACGCTCGCGCCGGTCTGCAGCGCACGGAACAGGGTGGTGCGCAGGTCGAGGCGCAGCTCGGGCAGCACGAGCTCCATGATGTTGTTCGACGGCTCGCCGCCCGCGTGATGCAAAAAGCGCCCCGCGGTATCGGACAGATGCACGATCTTCGAGTCGCGGTCGATGATCACGCTCGGCGGCGCGTATTCCTCGAGCACGCGCTGGTGCAGCGCCGAAAACGAAAACGCGCGGCGGTCCACGACGGGTGCGGCGCCCGCCGGCGGCGCCAACGGTTTTTCCTCGCGCGCGGCCTGTTCGGAGACGCCCAGCAGCGGAAAGCCGACCGCGGCCTTCATGCGGCCGAGCGCGGGCCGCGCGCGATAGATGCGGTTCTTCTTGTCGACGACCATAAACAGGTCGTCGGCTGCATCCGCGGACTCCGCCGTGCCGAGAAACAGATAACCGTCCGGGCGCAGCGCGAAATGAAACAGCTCGAGAATCTGCCGCTGCACGGACCGGTCGAGATAGATCAGCACGTTGCGGCAGGAGATGACATGTAGCTGCGAAAACGGCGGATCGCGCAGCAGGCTATGCACGGCGAACAACATCTTTTCGCGTATCGGCTTGGCGATCCGGAAGTTCGCGCCCTCGCGCACGAAGTACCGGCCGAGCATCGCGGCCGGAATATCGGCGGCGGCCGAGGCCGGATAAACGCCCGCGCGCGCACGCACGATCGCCGCTTCGTCGATATCGGTGGCGAAAATCTGCACCGACGTCGCCGAATTAGCCGCTTCGCGTTCGCTGGCGAGCAACACCGCGATCGAATACGCTTCCTCGCCGGTCGAACAACCGGCTACCCAGACGCGCACCTGGGTATCCCCGAACGACGGCCGCAACACACCGGGAATGACTTCGCGCCGCAGCGCGTCGAACGCGTCGCGATCGCGGAAAAACTGCGTGACGCCGATCAGCATGTCCGCGAGCAGCGCGCTCGTCTCGGCCGCCGTCGCGCGCAGCAAGGCGCGATACGCCTGCAGGTCGCGCACGCCGTTCACCTGCATCCGGCGTTCGATGCGGCGCAGCACGGTGGCGCGCTTGTAGTGGCGGAAGTCGTGCCCAGTACGCACGCGCAGATGCATGAGCACGTCGTGCAGCGCGCGTTCCGATTCGTCGTGCGACGGTTCGGCCGCGCCCTCGGCCTCTTCTTCGGCTTCCATCGCGATCGGCTGGATACTTTGCGCATTGCGCCACAGCTCGAGCAGCTTGCCCGGAATCTTGGCCACCGGCAGCACGAAATCGACGTGACCGGTCGCGATCGCGTGATGCGGCATTTCCGGGTACATCGCGTCGGACGGCTCCTGCGCGATTGTCATGCCGCCCGCTTCCTTGATGCGGCTCAAGCCGACCGCGCCGTCCGAACCGGAGCCCGACAGCACGATACCCATTGCGCGCGTGCCGTGCGCATCGGCGAGCGTGCGGAAGAAGAAGTCGATCGCAATCGGCGCGGCCTGCTGCGCGCGTTCGGTCACATGCAGATAGCCGTTCGCCGCCGACAGGTGCTTGCCGGGCGGAATGATATAGATGTGGTCCTTTTCGATCGGCGTCGCGCTCGTGACCTGCGTGACCGGCAGGCGCGCCGCACGTTGCAGCACCTCGTCGATATGGCTGACCGGCTCGGACGGCAGATGCAGGATCACGACAAGCGCGAGTCCCATCGGTGCCGGCGCATGCTCGAAAAAGCTCAGCAGCGCTTCGACCCCGCCCGCGGACGCGCCGATGCCGACCACCGGAAAATCGGGCGACGCGGCGGGCGCATTCTGCGCATTGCGGATCGACGCCTCTCGCGGTGACGAGGACTCGCTCGGCATGGATCTCTCCTCTTATCGCCTTCGTTGCGGATTTCGACTGGCGCGCGGCAGCCCATGCCAGGCGGCGCGCCCCGCGCGCACCCGAAGCATACACGCGACCGCGCCGGGGCAGCGGCAATAAGGGAAACAACAGGCGAAGCGGCGAAACGGCCGCACCGGGGCATCGCATATACAGATCAAGCGTACGCGCTACGACGAGTGCACCCAAGCGTCGACAGGCTGAAAGCGGCTTGCGCGAAACGGGCGCGCTACTTCACGCCAGGCATCGGCAAGCGCGCGTACGGTCCAGGGTATGACCGCAGCCGCCAGTTAGGCATAGCGATTGCGGAATCCATCACGCAACATCGTTCCCAAAGGAGGGAGGAAATTATGAGCACGCTTAACCCGCAAGGCGCATCCCAATCGGGTGCACAAATCGTAGGTGGTGGAGTGGGCGAAGGCCCGGGCCCGGACGTCATGGCCGCGGCGACGCTCGACGGTAACAAGGTGATGACTTCCGACGGCGAGCACGTCGGCAAGATCTCGGACATCATGCTCGACGTGCGCAGCGGCCGCGTCGCCTATGCCGTGCTGTCGGAGGGCGGCTTTCTCGGCATGGGCTCGACCCTGCATGCGATTCCATGGAGCGCGCTAACGCTGGACACCGCGGAAAAATGCTTCCGCGTCGATATTGCGGCGCAACGCATCAAGGACGACCCGGGCTTCGATAAGGACCACTGGCCGTCAATGGCCGATACCGCGTGGGGCACGCAGATGCATCAGTACTACAACCGGCAGCCATACTGGTCCGATGCACCGCTCGGCAGCGGTTCCGCTGCGCAACGTCAGGGAACGGATGTGCAGGGTCTTTAAGCCGGGGCCCGTTCATGCGGCACCGGCCATGCGCGCGCAGCGATGCGACGAGCCCCGCTGCGCGCGTTTTGCGACACGCTCGCATCGATTAGCGCGGCCGCGCTGAAGCAAATTTGGCGCGGCCGCCTACGTCGCAGCGGGCGCGGCACATCGCCGAAACCATCCATTCGGGCGCCGACTGCATGCATCACCTTTTTTTATGCTGATCGGACGCCGCGCGCGGACAGGGCGATCATGCGTTGTAAAAAGGAGGTGCCGCATGGGAGCGATGCCGCTCACGCTCGATTGGCTAGACGTATCGATACGTATCGATACGGGTCGACGCTCGATCGCTGCCGGCCTTTTGATCGGTTTCAACCGCGGCGAATCCGGCAAGATTGCGGGCCTGCGAACCACGCTGGTCGTTTGCGACGCTCAAAGGCTTCGTTTGCGGCCACGGACGCCGCCTTTATGGGCATTCCCATTCTGCAGGTAATGTTCGGGCCGTCGAGCATCTACTCGGCGCTCGTGCTAAACCTGGTCGCCAGCCTGCTGACGATTCCGCTTGCGACAATGCTGCTCGTGCTTTCCGTGATGACTTTTTCGGCGGCGATCTATCGGGTCGACGGCGGTTTGGCGGCTGCGTAGTCGGCGGTCTGCGCAAAGCCAGCAACCTCCAGACTCTGGATTCGCGACTGCTCCTTCGCACGCTCGGCGCACGACGTAGGCATCACAACGGCATCGCCATCCACCACGACGATGCCGTTCACCTCGCATTTCGTCTCGAGCACGGCGCGCCGCCGGCCCGTCAGTATTTCCTTGACCGTGACCGTTGCGCAAACCGTTTCGCCAATCTTGACGGGGCGCCGAAAGCTCAGGTTCTGCGCCAGATAAATGGAGCCGGGACCAGGCAGACGCGCGGCAATGGCCGCGGAAATCACGGAAGCCGACAGCATGCCGTGCGCGATACGGCCGCCGAATCGCGTTCGCTTTGCATACTCTTCGTCGAGGTGGACGGGGTTCCGGTCGCCGCAGGCACCGGCGAACAGAAAGACATCCCGCTCGGACAGCATCTTCGTGAAGCGTGCATTCATGCCCACCACCAGGTCTTCAAGATCGTAGCCACCAGCCTCGTTCATCGTCTGATTTCCTTTTTTCGCCGATTTAGCGCCTGTTCATTATTCAGTCAGGCGGTCTGACTTTCTGTGCGCCCGCTTGCACTAGCCGTTCCGAAAACCTTGCTTGCCACATTGAAGCCATACTGCACGGCTAATACGCCGGCATGAGGCAACGCCTTTACGATGGCGTCGACGACGTCCTGTCTCGATGCGCCCAGCGATAGCGCTTCTTTTACATGGGCGGCAAGCACCTCGGCGTCCGCGTTTCGCGCAAGGCATGTCAGACAGGCGATATCCGCAAGCCGGGCTGCTCGCGCCTCTTCGATCGCATCGAACCGCTTCGTCGGCGCGCCCATCTCCCGCAGATACTGCGCAACGAGCGGCGACAGGTCCGCCACGTCCCTGGATAAAGCAAACGCAGACAGATTTTCCGCAGGCGAGCGCGTATCTCGCGCCACAACCGGTTCGGCCGGCTGGGACCGCCTCACTCCATCGGATACGTTTTCACCTGCAATTTCGTCGAAGACCTCAAGTGCAATTCTTGTGACCGGCAAAACCACCGGCCAGCCGATATAGCCGGTCAGCTGGATCAGCACTTCGGTCAGCTCGCTGCGCGTCCATCCCACTCGCAGGCAGGCCTTCAAATGCAACCTGACAGCAGACCACTGGTTTTGCCTGGCCATGGCAATCGCCAATGTCGCAAGCTGGCGATCCTTGAGCGCTAACGCCGGCCTCTCCAATGCCGCGCCATACACGACATGGGTGAACAGTTCGCGTATTTCCGCCGGCAGCCAATCAAATTGTTCATGTTCGCCGCGCAGCAACCGCGCAACGTCGTGCGATTCGCGCAACGCCGTCTCGCGCGCCGGCGCACGTTTCTTATGCGTAACCTCGATGCCTCGCTCTGAAAGCATCGCCAAGACAGTTTGAATACCGGCTATCGCCACTGGAATACCGGCATAGATCGACGTATGCAAGATGGTCTCAAGCAGTTCTTCGGCAGACCATCCTGTATTCAACATGCCGCTCGCATGATATTTAAGCGCGGAATCGGCATTGCCGACGGCGGCCAGCACGGCGACGGTAACGAGCTCGCGATGCTTGAGCGCAAGCTTGGGCCGGGCAATGATGTCCGCATAACCGCCTTCGACGAGCAGGCGCTTGAAGTCCGGATCGAGGCGATCCAATGCGGCGCTGAGACTATCGAACCCTTCGTCGCCTATCGTATGGATGATCGCCATCCCACGTTCGTACCGCGAGCTTCGATGCTCGAGCGCGCCGTGTGAGTCCAGCATCCGGTTCGATTCCCTTTTCGATTCCCGCATTCAGGCTGCCTCGAATTTTTAATCAGTCATTCAAACGATATTCATCGATTGAGCGACTGATGCCTTAAGCACGCTCATTGTGCCTGGCTTTCAACAATTCAATCCGCAAGCATCACGGCTAAGCCATCGTACTCGATTCGAAGTCGCAAGAGGTTCGTCTCTCTATCCAACAAATCTGAACTTTTGTGAAGTTCAATCGCTTGTCTTAACACCGCTAATAGAATCATTCACGCACTCCTTTGCCGGTTCGTATCGAGGACCGTTCGCAGCACCTATAACCAGGAGAATCCTTTGTTGAAGCTTCGGGAGAAGGTCGCCCTCGTGACCGGGGGAAGTTCGGGGATCGGGCGAACGACTGCGTTGCTGATTGCGAAAGAAGGCGCCCAGGTCGCGGTCGCGTCGCGGCGCGAAGAGGAAGGGCAAAGCGTGGTCGACGAGATTCGCGAGTCAGGCGGAGAGGCGATCTTCGTCAAAACGGATGTCTCGCGCGCCGACGACTGCGCGAACGCCGTCGCGCAAACCGTCGCCGCCTTCGGCAAGCTTGACATTGCGTTCAACAATGCAGGCGTCGAGGTCTTCGGCAAACCTGTTGCCGAGACCGACGAGTCGACGTGGGACTACGTCGTGGACACCAACCTCAAGGGGATGTTCCTGTCGATGAAATACGAGATCCCCGAGATGCTCAAGGCCGGCGGAGGATCGATCGTCAATATGTCGTCGACCTACGGCCTTGTCGCCTCCGCATTCGGCGGATGCGGCTATCACGCTTCCAAAGCAGGAATTATCGGGCTCACCAAAGCCGCGGCGCTTGAATATGCGAAACAGAAGATCAGAGTCAATGCGATCTGCCCGGCTTTCGTCGCCACAGCGATGGTCGAAAAATTTCTCGAGGAAACGGGAATGACCGATCAGATCAAGGGGTTTCATCCGGTCGGGCGGCTCGGCACGGAAGGTGAAATGGCGCAGGCCGTCGTGTTCCTTGCCAGTAACGCTTCCTCATTCATCACAGGCACCGCGCTGTCCGTGGACGGCGGCATGGCAGCCGCCTGAAGCCCAACCTGCACGCGGCAATCAGAAATTCTGGCGATACAGATATGGATACCGAACTGTTAGACATGGTTGTCGAGGCCGCGAGCGAGCGACCCGAGCTGTTCGAGATCGGCCAGCCGATCCCGTTAGGCGTCGTGCCACGCAAAATGCACGCATGGACGATACGCCGCGAAAACCACGGCGAACCGCAAACAGCGTTCACGCGCGAAATTGTCGACGTGCCGTCGATCGGCGCGAACGAAGTACTCGTTCACGTGATGGCCGCGGGTGTCAACTACAACGGCGTCTGGGCCGCGCTCGGCCAGCCCTTCTCGGTACTGGACCTGCATGACGACCCTTATCACATCACCGGTTCGGACGCTGCCGGCATCGTGTGGGCAGTCGGGTCCAACGTGCGTGCCTGGAAAGTCGGCGACGAAGTGATTGCGCATTGCTCGCAGATCGACGGCGAGGATGAGGAGTGCAACGGCGGCGACCCGATGCTTTCGTCGTCGCAACGCATCTGGGGATACGAAACGACGTATGGTTCGTTCGCGCAGTTCTCGCGGGTTCAGGCGACTCAATTGATGCCGCGTCCCAAACACCTGACGTGGTCGGCCAGCGCCTGCTACACGCTGACGCTCGCGACCGCCTATCGCATGCTGTTCGGCCACAAGCCGCATGTGCTCGGGCCCGGACAATCGGTCCTGATCTGGGGCGCCGCGGGCGGGCTCGGCACGATGGCGATCCAGCTGGCCGCATTGGCGGGCGCGCGTCCGGTCGCCGTGGTGTCGGACGATTCGAAGGCGGACTTCGTCAGAAGCCTCGGCGCGGTGGGCGTGATCAATCGCTCGCAGTTCTCGTGCTGGGGCGCGCCGCCCGCCATCGACGCGACTGCCGAATACGCCGCGTATATCGACGGCGTGAAGCAATTCGGCAAGGCCATCTGGCAGGCGCTAGGCGAAAAGCGTGACGTCGACATGGTGTTCGAACACCCAGGCCGCAACACGTTCGCTGCTTCCTGCTATGTCGTCAAGCGCGGCGGCATGGTCGTGTTTTGCGCCGCGACGAGCGGCTACGACCTCACCTGCGACGCGCGCTACATCTGGATGCGCCAGAAGCGGATTCAGGGCAGTCACTTCGCAAGCCTGAAGGAGGCCGCGCAAGCGAACCGGCTTGTGATGAGCGGCCGCATCGACCCGTGCCTGTCGGAGGTCTTCCCGTGGAACCGGCTGCCTGAAGCACACGCGAAGATCCGCAACAACCTGCATCTGCCCGGCAATATGGCCGTGCTCGTACAGGCCAGCAGCAGCGACGATCTTGACGCAGCGCGCCGGGTGTGAACGATGAATGTACGTGTCCTTGTGTGCGCCGTTGTGCGCACCCCTGTGTGCGCGCCTAAGTGCGCCGTTGTGTAGCGAGAACAGTATGGACTACTCCAAAGCAAACGCCGGGCGGCTAGCCATTATCGGCATGTCGTTCCGGTTTCCCGGAGGCGGCTCGTCGGCGGCCGCGTACTGGGCGTTTCTGAACTCGGGGCGTTCGGCGATCGGCGAAACGCCGCGCGAGCGGTTCGACATCGACGCTTATTATTCGCCGGACCCCGACGCGCCTGGCACGACATACTCGCGCGTGGCCGGTTATGTCGACGATCCGTTTCGCTTCGACCGCAAGTTCTTCCGCACGTCCGCAGCGGAAGCGATAGAGACGGACCCGCAGCAACGCTGGATGCTCGAACTCACGTGGACGGCCCTCGAAAACGCCGGGCTCGTGCCAAGCGAGTTACGCGGCAAGCGCGTCGGCCTTTTCATGACGACCGGCGAAGCCGACTACGGCCGCCGCACGATATGGTCGGGCGACCCCACCGGCATCACCACGTATTCGAAGCTCGGCAATCTGCGCGCGATGGCGCCGGGACGCGTCGCGCACCTGTTCGGCTTTAGCGGTCCCGCCCTGTTCGTCGACACGACCTGTTCGTCGTCGCTGGTCGCGATTCATCTTGCCGCGCAAAGCCTGCGCGCCGACGATTGCGACATCGCCATCGCGGGCGGCGTCAACCTGATTCTCGGGCCCGAGGAGACGATCGGCGTGGCGCGGCTGCAGGCGATGTCCGCGTCCGGACACTGCCGCCCTTTCGACGCGGACGCGGACGGATATATCCGCGGCGAAGGAGGCGGTGTGGTCGTCATCAAGCGTTTTGACGATGCGCTCAAGCACGGCGATCGCATCGATGCGGTACTGGCCGGCTCCGCGATCAACAGCGACGGCGCGAGCAATGGCTTGACCGCCCCCAATGGCGCTGCGCAGGAAGCGGTCATCCGGCACGCGCTGGCACGCGCCGGCGTGCGTCCCGAAGAGGTGGCCTACGTCGAAGCGCACGGCACGGGAACGTCGTTAGGCGACCCGATCGAACTGTCGGCGCTTCGCAATGTGTACTCCGCACCGGTTCAAAGGCAAAAGCCGATGCTGGTCGGTTCCGTGAAGGCCCAGGTCGGTCATCTCGAAGGCGCCGCCGGCATGGCCGGCATCATCAAGGCGATGCTTATTCTGCGTCATCGCTACGTGCCCGCTCAGGTGAATTTTTCGACGCCGAACCCGCGCTTCCGCTGGGACGGCGCGCAGCTCGACATTCCCCGGCACGGTACGCCGCTCGATGGCGAAACCCCGGTGGTCGGCATCAGCGGCTTCGGCATTACGGGCACCAATGTGCACCTGCTCCTCGCGGCACATGAGAACGAAGACGATTCGGTCGCCAATGTCGAGCGCGAACGCGTGCTGACGCTGTCGGGCCGCTCGCCGCAGGCCAGAGAACGGCTCGCGTTAGCCTACCGCGAATCGCTCGCGAATACGGCGACACCGCTGCGCGACGTCTGCTACACGGCCACCGTGAGACGCGAACACTTCGCCCATCGCGTTGCGTTCGTCGGTACCAGCAAGGAAGACTTTATCGAAGCCATCGACGACTTCCTCGGCGCAAGCCCATCCGGCAAATGGCACGCAGGCGACGCGCCCAGCAAGCCGCGGCTCGCCTTTCTGTTCCCGGGACAAGGCGCCTGGCAACCGGGCGTCGGCGCGCAGCTCTACAACGGCAACTGGATCTTCCGGCAGTTCGCCGACGCCTGTTTTAGCGAACTCGAAGCACACACTGCGCGCGACGTGCTCGATGCGATTGTTGGGCGCGATCCGGCATCGGTGCGCCATCATCCGGGTCAGCTCGCGCATTTCGTCGTCTGCTATGCGCTGGCCCGTACATGGATGGAACTGGGGCAGCAGCCCGATCTTCTGATCGGGCATTCGCTCGGCGAACATGTGGCGGCCGTCATTGGCGGCGCGATGACGCTCGCGGACGGTCTGAAAGCCGTCGAGGCGCGCGGCCGCCTGTTCGATACCGAGACGCCGCGCGGCGCAATGCTCGCGGTCGCTGCTGGCGTCGAAGAGCTTGCGCGGCAGTTCGAGTTCGGCACGGACCTGTTCGTGGCGGGCATAAACGGACCCGAGCAAACGGTGGTGAGCGGCACGCCGGACGCGGTGGCAAGTGTGCAGGACGCCATGACCGCGGCGGGCAAGCGCGTTTCCTTGCTGAAGACCTACGACACGCCCGGCCATTCCCCACTGCTCCGATCGATGCGCGACGCGTTCCGGCGTGCGCTGGAGCCATTGACGCTCGCGCCGGCACGTATCCCCATCCTGTCGACGCTGACCGGGCAGCTTGCAACGGCACAGGTTGCACACGTCGAACACTGGCTGGACCTCGTGGAACAGCCGGTGAGATTCTCGGAAGCGCTGCATCTCGCGTTCGACGGCAAAACGACCTTTATCGAAGTCGGGCCGGGCGCCGCGCTCTCGAAGCTGGCGCGCGCCAAGGCGTCGGGAGACTGGCAATGCGCGATCTCGTCGCTCGCCGACGGACCGGACGGCGATGAGGAAACCGAAACGACCGGCTTCGCGCACGCCTGCGCACACCTTTATAGCGCGGGGCATGCCGTCGCGTGGGCCAAGTTGTACGGAAATGCGCCGCGGCCCGCGGAATGGCCGACCTATCGGTTCGACGAAGAGCGTTTCGAACTGCCGTTCCCGCAACCCAAGCAGTCTGCCCCTGCGCGCAACGTAGAGAGGCTCCGGCAGGAAATCGCGGCGATCGGCACAGCCGTCGGCAACGCGCCGGCGTCCGCGCGCGCCGCGCGCAGCAACGCGAATGCATCGACCTTGCCAGGCGCGAAGGATGAGCAGCTTCTGGCGACGATACGCTCGATCGCCGCTTCCGTTGCGTCGGACGCGGTGAGCCTCGTGGACGACCTGCCGCTCGTGCAGTTGGGCATGGACTCGCTCGCATTGACCGAGCTGCGCGTACGCCTGCACCAGACGTTCGGAAAAATGCCGCCGATGTCGATGCTGGCGCGAGGCGCGTCGCTCGTCACGCTCTGCGGTTACTTCGCATCGTCGCCACCGGCTTCGTCAACTCAGGGCTGTGACGTTCGCGGATCAAGCCCAGGGACGCTCCTTAGCGAGATCGACGAACGCGCGCTCGCGGTCTCGCTGCGCGAGGGCGCGGGGCCGGTCATCGCGCTCGTGCATCCGATCGGCGGCGACGTCCTCGCTTATCAGGATCTCGCGTCGGCATGGCCCGGCGATCCGTCTATCGTCGCGGTCCGGCATCCGTATGCGGACCACGACCGCGAGGTCGGCTATCTCTCCATCGAACAGCTCGCGTCGCTCTATCGTCGCGCATTCGTCGAGGCGGTGGGCAGAGTGCCCGACCTGCTCGGCGGCTGGTCGTTCGGCGGTCTGGTCGCGCACGAAATGGCCGTGCAATGGGAGGCGCAAGGATCGGATGCGCCGCCGCTGCTGATCGTCGATAGTCCGCTTTACAACGGCACATTCGCGACACGATTGAGAAACATCGTCGACGATTTCGATCGCGACGAAGGCTCGCGTCTGGTCGACAGGCTGCTGGCCGACGGCCGCTTCGATGCGCTGCTGGATAGCGACTTTGCCCTTTCCTATGTGCGCCGCCGTGCGCATCCGGATGTCTTTGCGCACCTCGCGCGTCTTCACGCTGCGAGCGCCGCGGCGGTGGCGCGGCATCGTCCCGGGCAGACCCGCACGCGCATCGGCTATGCGCTGGCTACGCGTGGAAAAGGCGGCGCTTCCGGCGCGCAGGTGGCCGACCAGTTGCGCTCGCTGACAACCGGTGAAATCACCGTGAAGGTATTCGACGACGACCACGACTCCATCGTCCGCACGCCTTCCGCCGAAGGCCTCGCAAACTTTCTCGACGGTGCGACGGCTGGCGAAGAACCGCCCTTGCGCGTGACGGAAGCCTAGACGTTTTTCTTTCCTTAACCCTGACCTTCGGGAATAGAAGCCATGAGCGACCAACTTCAAGCCACCTCGGTGGATGGTGTCACCGTCAACACGGAAAAGATTCTTGCCTGGATCCAGGAGTGGACCGAAGCGAACAACCTGAAGGTGCCGTCCGATCTGAACCAGACCTTCGCCGAGGCGGGCTTCGACTCGATGCACTCGGTCGAACTGGCTTTTTTTCTCGAGGAACGGCTCAGCATAAAAATCGACGAGACCGTGCTGTTCGATTATCCGACCTTCGCCTCGCTCGCCGAGCATCTCGTTTCGCTGATCCGCCCGGCCGCCGCGGCAGGATCGCAAGACGGCGCGTCGTTGAGCGGATCGGCCGGCGGCGCCGGAAACTGGTAAGCACCCCGCGCCATAACGCTACTCATCGGAGTACAGAAGATGACGGAAGTGACCGGCCCTGACATCCGGAATTCAGTTGAAGCCGTAACGACGAAATGGACCGCCCGCGTCGCCGGCTGCGGCTCGGCGCTGCCAGAACGCCGGATGACGAACCATGAACTCGCCACGATGGTCGACACATCGGACGAGTGGATCGTGCAGCGCACCGGCATCAAGGAGCGACGGATCGCGGCGGAAGGAGAAAACACGTCCGATCTCGCCACGCGCGCGGCACGCGCGGCGCTTGAACAGGCGGGCATCCGCGGTGCGGACGTCGACCTGATCGTGCTCGCGACATGCACGCCGGATCACACGATTCCAGCAACCGCCGTTTGCGTACAGGCCGCCATCGGCATGAACGGCGGCATGGCGTTCGACGTTCAGGCGGCCTGTTCCGGATTTGTCTTCGCACTGTCCGTTGCCGACAACATGATCCGGCTCGGCCAGGTGCGTACGGCCGTCGTCATCGGCGCGGAAACGATCTCGCGCCTCATCGACTGGACAGATCGCAATAGCTGCGTGCTTTTCGGCGATGGAGCGGGCGCCGTCGTGTTGCGGGCCGAGCGCCAGGCAAGCGGGCATCGCAAAGGAATCCTGTCCACGCATCTTCATTCCGACGGGCGGCATCAGGACAAGATTCGTACGGATGGCGGAACGTCGTCGACCCGGACGGCCGGCAAGGTGCATCTCGAAGGACGCGAGGTGTTTCTCCATGCCGTCGTCAATCTGGCCGAAGCGTCGCAGGAAGCACTCGCGGCCAACGGATTGACGCAGGCCGACCTCGACTGGGTCGTGCCGCACCAGGCGAATCAGCGCATTGTGCAAACCCTCGGGGAAAAGCTCCACCTGCCGAAGGAAAAGGTCGTGCTGACCGTCGACCGTCACGGCAACACCTCCGCCGCATCGATTCCGCTCGCGCTTGCGGAAGCGGTGGACGACGGGCGCATCAAGGAGAACGATCTGGTTCTGATGCCCGCGATGGGATCGGGCTTTACGTGGGGGGCCGCGTTGATCCGGTGGTGAAGCGCCCTGCCCCGGCTGTCTGTGCGCCAGGGCACAGATAGAAACAGAACAAAGCAAAACAAAGCAGAACGGCCCCGCCCTTCAAGCATTATTCCGGGTTGACACGGGTTCCTCAATCCCTTTACATCCGGGATTGGAGCGGCGTTTTTCCCGCGGTGAATCGTCGAGGAACCGAGGATGGGACGTTCTGCAATCAACCTGGCGCGCCGGTGCGGTCCGTTCGCGCGATTCGCTCGCGGTGCGCTGGCACTGCTTGCGATGCTCGCACTGCCGTCGGTCGCAACCGGCCAGGCCATCCCGAAGCCCGAGCCGCAACACTACAAGGTCGGCATGTTCGTCACCGCGATCTATGCGGTCGATACCGCCGAAAGCACCTATGCGGCGGACTTCTGGATCTGGAGCGTGGGACGCTCCGCCACGAAAAACCCGCTGCAGACGATGGAATTTGTCCATTCGGACGGCATCACCAAGCGGTTGGAAAGCTCCACGAAGCGCGGCGACCTGTACTGGCGGCAAGTCAAAATCATCGGTAAATTCAGGCAAGACTGGGACTTGCGCAACTTTCCGTTCGACGAACAGGTCTTGCATTTGACGCTCGAAGAAGGCGTCGACGATACGTCGAGCATGGTGTACGACGCCGATGTCGTGAACACCGGCTATCTGCCGACCGCGAGCCCGCAGGGCTGGCGTATCACCGATCAGCGCATCGACGTCGGCGAAACCCACTATGCGACGGAGTTCGGCGATCCCGCCGGCGGCAAGGGCTCCGATTACACGAAGCTCGAAATGACGATCACGTTGCGGCGCGCGAGCCTTGCCTTGTTTCTCAATCTGGCCGCTCCGTTATACGCGGCGTTCTTGCTGTGTACCGTCAGCTTCCTGCTTCACAAGGACGATGGACGCCCGCTGATCGAATCGCGCGTCACGCTGCTTGCCGGCGCGCTTTTCGCTGTCGTGCTGAACTTTCGCGCGGTGGCGAACGTGCTCGGCCACGAGCATCATTTGACGATTGTCGACCGCCTCAACATTGTCGTGCTCATCGACATCGTGTTTGCCACCATCGTCACGATCACGGCGAGCATCACGACGAACCGCGGCAAGAAGTTTTCACTGATACTCGAGTATGTTTGCGGCGCGATCGTCGCACTGACGTTTATTGGATTCAATCTGTTCCTGATTGTCGGCAAGGGTTGAGGGCGGCACGGCGATTCGCGCCGGCGCGATATCGCTTCGCATGCGCCTCGTCGTGAAAGCGCGAATACGGGCCATCATGCAGCATCGTTCATAACAGGAAGGGAACCACGATGTTGCGAAAAATCCTCGTTGCAGGCGCGTTTCTAGGCGCGCTTGTCGCCGCCTTGTCGTGGTCCATCAACTCCGCTTTCGCGTCGGACCAGTCGGACGTGCTCAAGCGCATGCAGCAAACCATCGAGGAAGCCAACCAGAATATCGATCCGGCCAGGCTCGCGGAGAATTTTGCGCCATCGGTCGTGCTCGTCGACGACCTCCCGCCGTACGTGTTCACGGGTGCGCCCGAGGAAGCAATCGGCGCATGGGCGAAAGCGTATGCGGCCGACTCCGAGCGCAACGGCATCAGCGACTTTGCGATGCAGTTGCTCAAGCCGCGCGATATCGAAGTGATCGACGGCCACGCTTATATTGTGTTGCCGGCCGTCTACCGCTTCAAACAGCGCAACAAGTCCACGCATATTCGCGGCACGATTACCGCCACGCTTGAAAAGGTCGACGACAAGTGGCTGATTTCGACGTGGTCGTGGGCCGCGCAGTAAGCCAGACTGGCCCGCAACAGGAACAGGGAAAGGGAACGGCGGCGACACACACATAACCCGGGTCGGCCGCCGCAAGAACTTAGGTGCTGTTCTGCGCAAGCGCGCCATTACTGTTGGCGCCGCCGAACAGCTGCGTCAGGAAGCGCTGGTTCTGTTGAGCCTGCGCCATGATCGTGTTCAGCGAGGTGAACTGGTCGTTGAACTGCGAGGTCAACTGCTTGGCGAAGTCGTCGAGATCGTCCTGCTGTTTCACGAGGCTGGTGATATCGGCGGTCAGGTCGGTCGTGCGCTGCGTAATGAGACCCTTGAACGGGTCCGTATACGTCGCCGCAATCGAATCGAGCTGCTGCGCAAGGCCGTTCGTATCGTTAAAGAGCGCGCTCAGAATCGCCGGATCGCTCGACACCACGTCGTCGAGCGACTGACCGGCTGCGTTGTCACCGATCTGCAGCTGCGCGAACGGCTCGCCGCCCGTATTGGCCTGGAAATTGATGCCCAGCGATGCGAGCGTGCTGGACAAACCGCCGCTCGACACCTTTGCGCCCACAATGCTGCCGAGTGCCGCGCCCAGCTGGTTGATCATTTCGTCGCCGAGTAGCGTGCCGCCGGTGCCTTGCACGCCTGCGGTGCCCGGCGCGGCAAGCGAATTCAGCTGATCGATGACGGCGTTATACGCCGATACGAACGAAGACAGGTCGCCTTCGACCGAGCTTTCGTCGGGCGCGACCGTCAGCGTCTGCGATCCGACCGTCTTCGAGTTGGTCGGATCGAGCGTCAACGTCACGCCCGAAATCGCGCCGGAAATCGTGTTGGTCGAACTCGTGACGAGCTGGCCGTCGACGGTCAGCTGCGCGTCCTGCGCAGCCTGCGTTTGTGTCCAGAAGCTGTTACCCGCCGTAACCTCCGACGCGCCGACGGGAGGGCCGGGGTCCGTGCTGGTGCCCGATGTCACATCGAGGTCGGAAAGCGCGGTGGGAGTCTGCTGGTTGACGCTGACATTGATCGAGTTCGCCGCGCCCGGTGTAGTCGATTGCAGGCTCAGCGACGCGCCGTTCGCGCCCTGGATGATGCTCGCCTTGATGCCTGGGTTGCCCGATGCCGAGTTGATCGCGTTTTTGATGTCCTCCAGGCTGTCGTCCGACGAGTCGACACTGACCTGAAACGACTTCGCGCTCGTCCCGCTGCCAAGCGAAATCGTGATGGTGCCGCTGCCCATCGCGGCCGCGTCGCTGGTGCTGAATGGTTGCGACGTGAGGATCTGCGACTGCGCGACTTGCGTCACGTCGAGCTGATAGGTCTGTGCCACTGCACCCTGGCCGGCTTTCGCGGTAATCCCATCGCCGCTTAGCGTCGCGGAAAACGATGAAAGCGCATCGCCGCTCAGGAACGGGCTCAATGCCGTCTGCAGCCCGCTCAACGTAGCGGACAGCGAAGCGAGCCCGGCGATATCGCTTTTGTCTATGCCTGCCTGCGTGGTCAACTCGGCGGACTGACCGGCGACCTTGTCTTGCACAAGCGCCGCCACGAGCGATTGCGTATCGACCGTGCTGCCGGTCGATTCGTCAATCAGCGCCTGGGCGGCCTGCTGAACCTGGGCGGCTGCCTTGGCGGCAGCAGCGGCTGCCGCCGAGGCAACGGGTGAAGTCGACATATGAAAAGCTCCATGCGGCCCGTCTGGCCGCTCACTCCCGCATTCGCGGTATAGGACGTCGCAATGCTTATGTGTTCACGTTTCGCGGATGAGCCTTTACTGCATGCATTGCCGGCTCATCCGCGTGCGTTACTGCGTGCTGCTTGCTAAAAGCTGACTTCTACTGTCCTTCGAATCCGCCGGCGGCGAATCTTATTGCAGAAGCTTCAGCACTTGCTGCGGCTGCGAGTTCGCTTGCGCGAGCACCGAGATACCGGCTTGCTGCAGCACTTGCGCCTTGCTCAGGTTCGCCGTTTCCTGCGCAAAGTCGGCGTCCTGGATCGTCGACTGCGCGCTGGACAGGTCGGTCGACTCGTCCTGCTGGGATTGCGAGATGCCGGTCAAGCGAGTCTGCGCGGCCCCGAGCGATGCCTGGAGGTTGTTAATGGTGGCCAGTGCGTTGTCGATAGACAGCACTGCATTGTTCGCTCCTTGCGTGGTGCTGATGTCGATATCCGCCACCGAGGTCGGCGTATTGAGCGCGTTGACGGACGAGAGCACGCTGTTTGACGGCTGCGTGCCCGCTGCAGTCGACCCGATCGTGCTGCTGGGCACGGTGGCAAACGAGATGGCGCTTACACCGCCGCCAGCCGTCGTCGTCAGGTTGAAAAGGGCCGCCTGGGCAGCGGCCGGAACCGCCTGGCCGTTCTGGTCGACGAACTTCACACCGCCGGAACCGTTCGCTTCGACCGTGATCGAGGTAATCGCGTTCTGCGTGGTCCCCGTGGCATCGAGACCGGTCGTCGGATCGATGTCGATGTCCGAAATCGTGCCGAACACCGTGTTGTTCGCAGCGCCCGAACCAGCACCAACGGCGGCGGAAATCGCCGCCAGCTCGTTCGCCGGCGTGAGTGCGCCCGTGCTGTTCAGCGACAGCGACGAAATGCCGTTGGTCGTCGTCGTGGTGAACAAGGCCGCCGACGCAGCCGTCGAAATCGCATCGCCGTTCTGGTCCGTGAACGTGAAGCCGCCATTGCCGTTCGCGACGACGTTGATCGACTGGATCGTGCCAGGGCTGCCGCTGGTATTTTCGGTGCCGTCGGCATTCAGGTTGAGACCCGATACCGTCCCGAGAATCGCACCGGACTCGGCGATGCCGCCACCGAGCGATCCGGCCGAGACGCTCTGGCTCAGATTGATCGCCACCGTCTGGCCGTCGTTCGCGCCGACCTGCACATTGACAACACCGAGTTGGCCGGTAAGCAGATTCAAACCGTTGAATGTCGTTTGCGAAGCAATACGGTTGACTTCAGCGATCTCCTGCGCCACTTCCGCTTGCGAGGACTGCTGGTTCTGCGCCGTCTCCGTACCGCCCTGCGCTTCGTTGGCCAGCGAACGGATCGTCTGCAGGGCATTCACGATTTGCGAGAGACCTGTGCCGGCAGTCTGCACCAGCGACACGCCATCGTTTGCGTTAGAGATGCCCTGATTCAGGCCGTTGATCTGCGTTTGCAGCGTGGTGGCAATCGCCAGACCAGCCGGATCGTCCGCTGCGCTGTTGATGCGCTTACCCGACGACAGGCGCTGGATCGACTGGTCAAGCAAACTTCCGGATGCGTTCAGGTTCTGCTGTGCGACCAGCGACGGGACATTGCTAAATATTGAAAGAGACATGCGGTACTCCGTAGAAGGGTAGTCTGATCGTTGACAACATTGACGTCGGCGGAAGCATTTACGCGTTGCTGGCCACCTTAGCCTGCGTTGACGGCAAGGGAGCACGATGCTTGAGAAGCAAAGGGCACGCATGCCCGCAAAGACAAGAGAAAGTCGTCGCATGGTCAAACTCCCGGCTAGCCATTGGCCCAAGATAGCTTCGCCCAATGGACCTAAAGGGAGAAATAGATATGAAAGGAGCTGAAAGTCTCCTTCGATCGAAGACTTTGGATAACGAAAGAAATGCTTTCGAAAACTCTAAAGATATCTTCGCCGCGCGCGCATCAGGTCATTTAAATTTCCATTTATTACTGGCTTCGTTAAACGAACGTAATCGTGACGAAGCGAGTCAGAAAATCGCTGCAAGCTTTGCGGAAACGTTGGCGCTGGATGGCTCGTTCCGCAACAGGCTCAGCAACAAGGACTTCGCCGCATGTGTAAGTGCACTGGCGAAGTGGGACGACGAGATCTTCCAGAAAGCGGCGGTCAGACTTGCGGCGCGACTCGAAACAGACAGCCTGCTTTGCGATGCTTTAACGGGTCCCCAGATTGCCGATTGCCTGACTGCCTTCGGCAAGTGGCATAAAGACGATGCTTGCCGGCGAGCGGGACTTCGACTGTCCGTGAGGCTGGCCAACGATGAGCCACTGCGTCAAACGCTCGACGTGCGTGAGGTCATCGAATGTCTGAATGCCTTGTGCAAATGGGACAAGGAACCGATCTGCCGCGCCACGGGGATTCATCTCGCAGCACGGATCACGATGGATGCGCCGCTCTGGAACGACTTGAACGGCCATGAGATCGGCAGCTGCCTGAACGCGCTGAGCAAGTGGCACGATCACGAAGCCTGCGTTAAGGCCGGCGCACATCTCGCCCGACAGATCGTGACGAACGACGGTCTGCTGTCGCGCATGAATGGTCATGCAATTGCCAACGCTTTGTATGCGCTTGGTAAATGGCCTGGAAATGAGGCTGTTTTCTTTGCGGGAAGGCGCTTGGCCACGCGCATTGTTACGGATGAAACGGTCGTAAAGCAGTTGAATGGTGTACGTCTCGCAAATTGCCTCAGCGCGTTAGGCGAATGGGCTTTAGACTCTGCTTGTCAGCGCGCAGTGGTTCGGCTCGCCAAGCGCGTCGTGGAAGACGGTCCGTTGCGACACAACCTGAACGGACGGCATGTTGCCGTGTGCCTGCACACGTTGGCAAAGTTGCATAACGAAAGAACATGCCGTACAGCGGTGAGCCAATTGGCACGTCGTCTTGCGACGGATGCTGCCATATGCAACCGCCTTAGCGCCAAACATGTTGTCAATTGCCTTAAGTCTCTTGGAGAGATGGAAGACGATCCTGCATGCCGGTCGGCAGCGGTCAGGCTTGCACAGCGGCTCCTTACGGATAGCGTGCTCGTCGCGCAATTGAGCAACGAAGCGGTTTCGGATTGTTTGACTGCGTTGTCTAAATTGCAAGCCGAAGCCGCTTGCCGCGATGCCGTCACCCGGCTTTTACATCGCGCCGTGGCAGATGAAGCACCGCATGAAGGCCTTGATGCGGCAGTTATGCAACGCAGTTTTGGTTGAGTTGTCAGGTACGTAGCATGATGCATTTCGTCAAACAGGCAACCCGAAGCAAGTCAGCCAAGACCGAAGGCGAATGGTGCGACCTCGTCAGAACGAACTGGAGCATGGAGTGCCAGTTCGAAAGAGGAGTCTCGCGCGAACTGCTGACGGCGTCCTGGTACATGGGCGATCTTCGCTTCGAGGCTGCCGAACTGTCCGGTCAGCAATGGACATGGACGCCGGGCCCCGGTCTCGACGACTGGCGCAAGAACACGCTGCTGCTGTTCCTGATCGAAAGCGGGACGATCGAGATCGAACAGGATGGCAACCAGGTCGAGCTCGGCGAAGGTTCGTTGCTGCTCTTCGACGGCAGCATCAAATACACGCAGACTGCGCGCGCGGATTCGCGCGGCATGATCCTTCGTGTATCGAAAGCTTCGCTGGAAACCAGAGGAAAGGTCTTGTCGAGCCGCGAAATGTTCGTGGCCGATGCCACGTCGCCGGACGTCGCATTGCTCAAGTCGCTGATTGCGGGTGCGGCCGCCTACGGCGAGCAGTGCAGTTCGTACGGCGCGAGGCTCGTTGCGGAGCACCTGACCGATCTGATGGAAATCGTCACCGACGACCTGACGGCGCCGAAGCGCGTCACGAGTTCGGACGCCCTGCTCAAGCAGGCCAAGCGCTTTATCGAACGCAACGTGGCGAACGAACAGATCGATATCGACTTCGTGGCTGCCGCAATGGGTGTTTCAAGGCGCTATCTGACCAAGCTCTTCGAGCGCGATGGATCTTCCGTCATGCGCTACCTGTTGCAACAGCGGCTTGCAAGGGCCAACAAGCTTCTGACGAATAGCGACGATCGCGTTCGTATCAGCGACATCGCGTGGCAGTGCGGTTTCGTGAGTGCAGCCCACTTCAGCAGGGTCTTCAAGAAACATTACGGCACGAGTCCCACCACGATCCAGCGCGTTCGGCCGGCTCATTCCGCGAGGTAAGCCTCGGCGCCCAAGCACGCCTTGACGTTCGAGGTTTAAGGAACAGGTCTTTTTGGCTTACGTCCGGAAATGAAATAGATGACGAGCAGCAGCAGTGCGACCGCCGCCGGGCACCAGCGGAAATCGGTCGGCACCTGCATGCGTCGGCCGAGCTTGGGGTCGGCCATTGCCGTCGATAGCGCGCCGAACTTGTCCAGCCGCTGATAGCCAAAGCCCGCATGCGCGGCCAGCGCGCGAAGATAAGGCTCGCGCAATGCCGACAATTCCTCGTGCCCGCCGGTATCCGCACCGCCACGCGAAGGTACCGACTGAATCACTTCATCGGCATGCCAGAATCCGATACGCACGCCTTGCGCATTCGTATGCGGAATCGGCGCCGGCTGATCGCCGCCGACCCCGACGATCCAGCCATTGGCCTGCCCTTGCGTCATGCCGCGAATGCTCGTCTCCGATGGCGCAACGGGCGGCGCTTCCTGTCCGTCGGTGATAAAGACCACCGCGGCTTTCGATTGCCCATCCGACGCCGCATGGACGGCCGAGTAAAGCCCGCCCTGCGCGATCACGCTGCTGTCGGCCCAACGCATCTGTCCGCCGATCTGATCGAGCGACGACAGTAATGCATCGTAATGCGAACAGACTTCCACCGGAACGAAGAGCAACAATGAGCGCGTGCCCGTAAAGACACTCCAGCCGACGCGCGAGCCGCAAGGCAGGCGCTGCAGCGCCTGCTGCATCGCCCTCTTCGCGAACGCCAGCCGGCTGATGGGGCGCCCGTTTAGCGTGACGTCCTCGGTATCCATGCTCTGTGTAATGTCGAACGTGACGATGTAGCTCGATACGAGCCTCGCACGCGCAATCGGCGGCATCCATACGGCTGCGATCAGCAGCAACGCGGCCGCGCCAAGCAACGCGTAGCGGCGCGTGAAGCCGGTCATGCCGCTTTTGCCGGGCTTCACGGCAGCTCCTGTGGCTGCGCACCGCGTACTCTGACGCTGCGCCGCTGCTCGATATCCTGGTCCGTGTCGGCCTCTTCGGCCGATTCGGGTGCGAGACGCAGCGCGCGCTCGAGGTTGTAGCGTGCATCCCAGTCGGCCGGATCGTCGCGCAGCAAATCGCGGTAGCGTGCCTTCGCCGTCTCGAGCAACGGCAGCGATCGCAGCGGCCCGCGCGCGTCGTCGCCTGCCGCTTCGCGCAACGACAGGTTTGCCAGATCGAAAAGCGCGGCCCGCTTGACGTCGACCGGACCGGGTTCCAGCAGCAGTTCATTGAGCAGCTTGCCCGCGTCGGCCTCGCGCCCCGCCGCGGACAACGCGACTGCGCGCGCAAGACGCACCCGCGGCGCCTCGTCGGCAGGTGAATTCGAAAGCTGCGCGACTGTCGCGCTGCGCATGGCATCGATGGCATGGCTCATGTCGACCGCCCGCTGCAGCGTCACCGCGTAGTACACGGTGACGCCCGCACAACAGACCGCGGCGCCGCCGAACAGCAGATGCATCCATTTGCGTCTCATGCGAAGCTCCGCTTCTGAACACCGCTCATGCAGATCAACGCGGCACAGCACAAAAGACCGACGGCAAAGCACGCTATGCTTCTGTCCTGACGCGGCAGGCGCTCGACGAACACCGAACGCTGACTCTCGCGGCGCCCGATTTCGGCCATGGCGGCGGCCATCTGCTCCGCATCCTTGGCCTGATACAGATGGTACGGGGTCCGTAGCGACTGGAAGAAGCGATGCAGTTCGCCTTCGGCCGAATGTTCGAAACGCGGCTCGATATTGCTCAGATCGGGGCTAAAGATGCCACTGCGCAGATAAACGAAATAGAGCGCGACGCCGTTATTGGCCAGCGCGGCCGCGATCTTCTGCCGTGCCGCCGAATCGAGCCGTGCCCCGCCGTCCGAGACCAGAACGATAGCGCGCCCTCCGGTGCGCGGCCGTCCTTCGAAAAGCTGCACCGCATACGACAAGCCGGCATCGAGCCGCGTGTCCGGCATGCCGCGGCCGATGTTGGTCGCTTCCATCGCCGCATCGACCACGTCGCGATCGCGCGTGAACGGCACCGCCAGCATCGGCTGCAAACCGAACAGCACGAAGGCGAAGCTATCGTCAGGACGATGCGCGACGAACGTCGCCAATGCATGCGATGCGACCTGCCGCTTCGACTCGCCGGTGGACGGCGTGTTGGAGAACCTCGCGAGTCCGCGGCCCAGTTCGGCATCCATGCTTGCGCTGCGGTCCATCAGGATCATGATTTCGCCGCCGGTGCCCGTCACGCGTCTTTCGAGATTCGAGTTGCCCGGGCCCGCCAATCCGGCAACGATTGAGGCGATGGCCAGCGTCGCAAGAACACGCCACACCATACTGACGAAGCGCCCCGCCCGGTCGCGTGGCAGCCATGCGACGCACGAGAACGGCAACGATTCGAAATGCCGGCGCAACAGCGGCAACGCGGCCAGCGGCAGTAGTGCGAGCACCCACGGATAGGTAAAGTCGAGCATGGCATTCAACTAGCGCCGGTTGCGCCGCTCCGCGCGATAAAGCGCGCGGGCGAACTCACGCAGCGCAAAGTGCTCCCGCTGCGGCGCAGGTTGCGCGCCTTGAAAGAAACGCGCGCTCGAACAACGAAAGAATGCTTCGATCTGCGGCTCGAGCGTCTGCAAGTGCGGCGCATGGCGCAGCAGTTCGGGCAACGAACGTGAACGTACGACGCGGCCCGCCGTCGCGTTGAGCGCATCGTGCAGCAGACGCCACGTCTGCGCATCGCCTTCCATCGATGCGGCATCGCGGCCGCGCAGCGCACGCCATGTGCGCGCGAACGGCAGCGCGGCACGCTCGCGCTGCTCGCGCCAGAACCACCACAGGCCCCATGCGATCAGGATGCCGAATGTTGCAGAACCCCAGATCGCGATCGAGCGGCGGATCGGCGCCACAGGCGGTGCCGCGACAATGCGATCTCCTTGCAGCGGCGTCAGCCGGCCCACGTTCGGCGGTTCGCCCAGCGTCAAAGGAGCCACTGTCACCGACCACTCGGGAATATCGAGCGTTGCCCCTGACGCAAGCGGAAGCTTTAGCGCGGGTATCGTCACCGCGGCGAGTTGCTCCGGCGCATTGACTATCTGATAGTGCAGTACGAGCCAGCGGCGGCCGGCGCGATCGGTCTCGATCGATGCAGGACGGCGTTCGAGCCACAGCGAGATGCGGCCCGCCGACGGCGGCGACACGAGATCCACGCGACGCCCCCGATCTTCGAGCAGCACCTTTTGTTCAAGCACATCGGCAATGACGTGACCGTATGCCGGAGGCTGCTGAACCGATGCTTCGGCTGCGCTCGCCGCGTGGCGCCCGCATAACATGGCGAAAGTGAACGCAAACGCATAAGCAAACGCATGCACGCGAGCCGCCATGCCGACGCGCCGGCCACCGTTGCTTTGCGGCGTGTCGTGCCGGCCGCGGTTCCGTCGCGGCGTCATGCGACCTGCTCCACGAAGTAGCGGCTCAGCGCATCGGCATCGAACGTGTCGGTCACGAAGAGCGGACGCACACCGGCTTTTGCAAAAACGTCGATGATGTGCTGCTTCCTCGCGGCCATGCCGGCACGCCATCGATCGCGCAGCTTGTCGGTTATCCAGAGCGATCGCTGTTCGCCGGTTTCCATATCGTGCGTGGTGAGCCAACCGCGGGTCGAGGGCGGCTCGACTTCCGCCGAACTCCAGACGACGATCGGCACGAGCCATACGCGCGACATCGATCGAAGCATGTCGGGCAGCGTCTCGATCGGCCATTGGAAATCGGAGACCAGAAAGGCAAGGCACGCGCGCTCGGCAATGCGCGAAAAGGCTCGCTCCAATCCCCCTGCCCGCGACTTCGGCGCCGCATGCGAATCGCAAACCCGTGCATCGAGCAAGGTCGTGCGCATCAGCGTGCCGGCTCCACGCACCTGGCGCGCCGGCAAAAAGAGGTCCTCGCGTTCGCCCTCGTCGAATGCGAGCATGCCCACGCGGTCGCCATGACGAAATGCGCTGTAGCCGAGCGCTTCGGCGAATTGCGCCGCGGCATCGAGCTTGGTGGGCGCGTTCGCATCGCGACCGAAATGCATCGAAGCCGACACATCGACGATCGCATAGACAGGCACCGCGACGCGCTGTCGGTGAACCCTCACGAGCCACTCGCCGTGACCGCCGCGAATGCTGGCGCGGATATCGATGCGCCGCGGATCCGGATAGTCGAAAAGGCGCGTGTGCGCGACGAATTCCTGACCCGCGCCGACGCTCGTGCCGCGATGCGAGCCGGGCCGGGCGCCAGCGACGCGCACCGGTAGCCTGTAATGGAATTCTTTCAGTTGCGGCGGCATGGCGTTATGGCGCCGCAATGCGCTCGACGATCTGCCGCGTCAGCGCCTGCGCAAGCTCGGTGCGACGCAACTCATAGATCGGCGTGAAAAACACACGATGTCCGAGCGCCGGTGTCAGCACGCCATGCAGGTCTTCGGGCTCGACGTAGGTGCGCCCCGCCAGCCACGCCACCACGCGCGCCGCGCGCAGCAGCATGCTCATTCCACGCGGGCTCGCGCCCGCAAGGATCAGATTGTCGATATCGACATCGTCGAGTTCGATGCCGTAGCGCCGCGGCGACTCGGTAGCACGCCAGATATCGAGTGCGTAGCGCTCGATCGCATCGGAGGTATGCACGCTGGCCTGAATGATCGCGGCCATCGTGTTCAACTCCTGCCACGGCAGCACCTCGGGCGTCACGCGCTCGAGCAGCGCGTCGATATCGTGAAACGACGGATCGAATACCAGGGCGCGACGCACGTCGTCGTCATCGGGCGTCGCCATATTGAGCTCGAACATGAAGCGGTCGCGCGCAGCCGATGCAAGCTCGAAGGTTTCCTCCTTCTCGACCTTGTTGCGATCGGCGAACAGCGTCATATGCGGAAAGCTGTACTCGCGATCGAATGCGAAGACCGAGCGCTCGGCCATCGCGCGCAGCAGCAGCGACTGAACCTGCGGGCGAGCGCGGTTGATCTCGTTGAAAAAGAACGTCGACAACGATTCGCCATGCTTGAGCAGCGGCCCCGGCTCGATGCGCGGCTTGCCGTCCGCGTCGACATAGGTGTGGTAAACGAGGTCGCCCGGCATCAGGTCGATCGTGCCTTCGACGCGCTCGAATTCGCCGCCGATCGCTCGCGCAATGGCGCGCAACAGCGTGGTTTTGCCGACGCCGACACCGCCTTCGAGCAACACATGGCCTCGCGCGAACAGCGCGATATTGATCAGGCGCACGGTATCGTGGTGGCCGATTACGGCTTTAGTCGCTTCCTGTTCGAGGCTCAGCGCATAGCTGCGCCAATCCTGCAGTTGCTCGTGCGCGCCCATCGTCTGCGTCCTCGCAATCCGCCCGGCGGCACGCGATGCTGTTTGATTTCATGGCCGCGCTGGCGTGTGGGTAAGGATTCGACTGCGGTCTGCATTTCCCATGCCTATGGCGCGGCATGCGGAAACGAGGGGCGAGCGCGTTGAAGAAGCGCTGCATGGAGCGTCAGGGTTGGTGCCAATCTGTGCCACGCAGGAGGACACTTTGTGTCTTTTGTCCGTGCACGCGATCGGCAAAATCGCGCTATTTCAGCAGTTCGGAAATCTCGATCAGATTGAGATCGGGGTCTCGCAAGTAGACCGAACGAATCGGTTGCGTTGCGCCGGTTCGCTCGACCGGGCCTTCGATGATGGGCCAGCCGACCTTCTCGAGATGTGCGATCACGTCGTCGAGTGGAACGGCGGCGATAAGGCAGAGGTCCAGCGCGCCGGGCACCGGCAGGTGCGCCTTGGGCTCGAATTCCGAGCCTCGCACATGCAGGTTGATCTTCTGATTGCCGAAACGGAACGCCATGCGGCCGGCACCGAAGGTTTCGAGTTCCATTTGCAGCACCTCGGTGTAGAAGTGCTTCGTCGCTTCGGCGTTCACGCACGTCAGCACCAGATGATCGAGATGGTCGATCAACGCCATGTCACGCTCCTTTTTGGGAATCACGCCGCCAGACTACACAATGATCTTGAGGCTCGTATAAATGAGCCTTACGCCGATCACGAGCAGAATCGCGCACGAAAGCTGATGAAAGAGCGCCGCATTGAGCCTGTGGTTCAGGCGAATGCCTGCGTATGTGCCGAGCACCGCGACAGGCGTCAGCAACAGGCTTGTCAGCAACGTGGTGCGCGTGAAGAGACCGAGCATCGAAAAGCTCATCAGCTTCGTGAGATTGACCACGGCGAAGAATGCCGCCGTGGTGCCCGCAAAACTGCGATTGCTCAATCTGAACGGCAATAGATACATCGTCAATGCCGGTTCGCCCGCGTTGGCCATAAAGCTTGTGAAGCCCGATGTCGCCCCCCAGAACACGCAGGAAGCCGGCCGCAAACGCGGCACCGCTTCTGTCGTCTCGACGCGGCGCGTTCGCAGTAGGCGACGCCGCGCGAAGTCGACGGAGATCAGACCGACAGCGAGCCTCAGCCATACTTCGCCAAGATGATGAATCGCCAGGGTTCCGGCACCGATGCCGATAAACGAAGCCGGTATCGCCAGCCGAAGCAACGGCCAGTTCCATTGACCGCGGTATTGCCATAACGCGAGCAGGTCGGTCAGGCAAAGCACGGGCAAGAGAATCGCCACCACTTCCGGCACCGGCAAATACAACGCCATGAGCGGCACCGTGACGACACCGAGGCCCAGCCCGAACCCGCCTTTTGAAAGACTTGTCAGCAGAAGCGCCGGCACGCCTAAAACGTAAAACCAGACATTGCTTATCAGCAGAGTATTCAACATCGCATGACGCCGCATTCAGTTCCGCATGGAAACGCGAGCCGCCATGCTACGTCAGTTTATGCTCAAATGCGAACGATTCTTATCGGCGCTGGTTAGCCGCGCGTTACCGCTTATCACCGCTTATCACCGCTTACCACCGCTTACCACCACTATCACCGCACGTCATGCGCGCCGATGTGCGCACGCTTTCGTGTCATTCGAATCGATGCTTTCATATGCATGACGATTTCTTCCCAATACGACTCAGATGACCGGAAATGTAGGAGCGGCGGTCATGGCACGGTAGCGGCGGGCACGGCATAACGCCTATTCCGCACGGCGATAGGCGTTCCCCCTGCAACGCCATGCCGTCGCCAATGCTTGCGGACGAGCGAAAGGCACGAGCGAATAAAGTATCGAATACATCGAAATTTAATGAATAAAACGGATTTTTGACTTTCGACGCGCCAGGCGATTCGTGCTAACCTGGCTCACCGATACCCACCCGTGCAACTCGTCGAAGAACAAACGATGACCTCGAACGCAGTAATCGCGATTCATGGCGGTGCGGGCACGATCTCGCTTGCGTCCATGACCCCGGATGTCGAAGCGCGCTATCACGCCGAGCTGCGCACGGTGCTCGACGCCGCGCAGCGCGTGCTCGCCGAGGGCGGCAGCGCGCTCGATGCCGTGACCGAAGCGGTGCGGCTGCTTGAAGACTGTCCGCTGTTCAACGCAGGGCGCGGCGCGGTTTTCACATCGGCGGGCAGGCACGAACTCGATGCGTCGATCATGGACGGCCGCACACTGAAAGCGGGCGCCGTCTCATGCGTGACGCGCGTGCGCAATCCGGTGCTCGCCGCGCGGCGCGTGCTCGAACGCAGCGAGCACGTGATGTTTACGGCCGATGGCGCCGAAGCGTTCGCGCAGGCGCAAGGCCTCGAACTGGTCGACCCGTCGTACTATCACACCGACGACCGCCACCGCCAGTGGCAACTCGCGCGCGGTCAGCAACGCGCGATGCTCGACCATGACGGCGCCACGCTCGCCGCGGCGCAATCGCCGGCCGCGCAAAACCAGGACCGCACGCCGCCGCGCGAACCGATCGATCCGGATAGCAAATTCGGCACGGTCGGCGCCGTTGCCGTCGATCTGCAAGGCCACCTCGCGGCTGCGACGTCGACGGGCGGCATCACGAACAAGCAGCCGGGGCGCGTCGGCGATTCGCCGCTGATCGGCGCGGGCTGCTACGCCGACGATGCAACCTGTGCCGTGTCCACCACCGGCACGGGCGAAATGTTTATCCGCATGGTCGCCGCCTACGACGTGGCCGCGCAGATCGCCTACCGCGGCGTATCGCTCGACGAAGCCGCGCACGATGTCGTGACGAATCGACTGCCGCGCATCGATGGACGCGGCGGCCTGATTGCCGTCGACGCAAACGGCAACGTTGCGCTGCCGTTCAATACCGAAGGGATGTATCGCGGTTTCGCGCGCGTGGGCGAAACGCCGGTCACGATGATCGGCCGCTAAGCCTATGCCCAGCGAGCCCCTTGCCTTCGAAGACGTCATTGCGGCTTACCGGGATGCGATCGAGCGCCAACCGCTGCAGTATGTGAAAACCGCGCACAATCGCTTGCCCGATGTCGAGCAACATACCTATCTGCTGACTTCGCAGACCTGGTCGCCTGAACAGCTCGTTCAGCCGGCGCAGTGGCGACACGATGTCACCCTTTATGTCCCGCCCGATGCGATACGCGAGCGCGCACTGCTCGTTATCAACGGCGGCACACGGCACGATCAAAGCGAAGCAGACGCGGCGCGTCCGCATGACTATGCGCACGACGTGCTGGCAACCATCGCCTGCGAAACGCGAACGGCCGTGGTGGTGGTCCACGACGTGCCGAACCAGAACCTCGTCTATACCGACGACGGCCGCGCACGCGCCGAAGACGACAGCGTCGCGCATAGCTGGGCGCTCTTTCTTGACAACCCTGCCAGGCGAGCGACACTACCGCTGAACGTGCCGATGGTCGCGGCCATTTCTCGCGCGATGTCACTGGCCGAGCGCGAGCTGAGCGCGCTCGGTATTCGCAGGTTCGTTATCTCGGCGATATCGAAACGCGCATGGGCAAGCTGGCTTGCCGTCATTGCCGACACGAGAATCGACGCAATCATGGCATTCGCCGTGGATATTCTCGACACACGCGAGGTGCTCAAGCATATGTATCGCTCGTACGGCGGCGCGTGGCCGATCGCCTTTTTTCCGTACTTTGCGGAGCATATCGACGAGAAAATCGACAGCGAACCGTTCAACGCGTTGATGCAAATCGTCGATCCGCTCCGGTATCTCGGCACGCACCATGCGCACAGACTCGAGGTGCCGAAATATATCGTCAATGCGAGCGGCGACGATCTGTTTGCGCCCGATAACGCGGGCCTTTACTACGACCAGCTAAGCGGCAGCAAGACGTTGCGCATGGTGCCGAATGCGTCGCATCACGACATCAAGGATGCAACGCATCGTTCGATGACGCCGTTCGTCAACAGGCTGCAAAACGCCGTGCCGTTCCCGTCGATCGGCACGACGCTAAGCCACGAGGGCCGCGACGTGCTGATCCGCTTCGATTCGTCGGAGCCGCCGCAAACGCTAGCCTTGTGGAGCGCGACGAATCCGCTCGCACGCGATTTCCGGCTGGCGTGCGGCATTCGATATACCGCTACCGCGATCGCGCCGACCGGTGCCGGCACGATCGATGTGCCCATCCGCGAACCTGCAACGGGCTGGAGCGCGTTCTTTATCGAGGCCACGTATGCCGATGGGTTTATCGCGACGAGCCGAACGTACATTCTCGGCAAGGAGACTTACCCGACATCGCCTCCCGCAACGGGAGATGCGGCATGTCAAACGATTCCGGGGCGCGGCTTCGGGTCTTGAAGCGACGTCGGCGGCTCAAGTCGCGCTCATATCAGCGCGCGAGTTCCTCGACAGTCTTCGCCGTGGTCCACAAAGCGTGAGCCAGATAGCGGTAGTTGATCAGCGCCGCGAGATAACCGTCGCCATCCGGCAGCCGCGGGCCCGCCGTGGCGTCGCGCACGACTACGACCTCGAACCCCTGTTCGATAAGTTCGCGCAGATGCGATTCGATACAAAGGTTTGCCGCCATGCCCGCAAGGATGATTTGCGACACGCCTTTCTTTCGAAGCTGCAGCGCCAGATCGTTCGTCTCCGGGCCATACACCTTATGCGGTGACGCGATGATGGTTTTGCCATCGAGGATGTACTGTTTATACGCTTCAAGAAAATCCGCACCGGACCCTTCGAAACCCTCGAGCGTGGTCGGTCCTTTGCGATCGAACATGCGGCTGTTGTGCATGACCTTCTCCAGCGGCCCGCCGAAATGCCACTCGTGGTCGCATGGGTAGTAGTAGTGCGGCGAGACCGCCACGGTAATGCCGACCTCCTTTGCGATCCTGAACAATCGGCCCAGATTCTCGACCGTGTTGTTTTCGGTGATGCTCTGCCCGAACACCGACCAGCTCGCGCCTGAAGGACTCAGGAAGTCGTTTTGCGGATCGATCACGACAAGCGCCGATTTCGAACGGTCCAGCTTGAATCCCGTTTGCGGCAATGCTGGATCGGCCGGGTCCGCATACGGGTTGATGTTCTGCTGCCCTGCCTCGTTTGCCTGACTCATGAAATTCTCCACCTTCTTGAAAGTACATCGGAAAACAGGGACGACCGGATCACAACGGCTGCCCCAACTCAAAATATAGATGACCAGTCGCTTTATTAAAGGGCAAAAAAAATCAGCGAATCAACCTCGGCAACACGAGCTTCTCGAAGCGGTCATACGCCTCGCCGCTCTGTTCGATCTTGCCGCGCATGACAGCTCCTTCGTAAGCCTCGATCACGATCGCCGCAAGCTCTTGCGTGTTTTCCTTGCGGTCGAGTTCATTGCGTTCCTGCGCCTCGCGCAGGCACGCCGCAATGGCCCCCTGCCAGCGCGCAAGCAGCGCGAGAAGCTTGGCGCGCGCCTCTTCGCTGCCATTCGACAGCTCCAGCGACAGATTGCCGATCAGGCAACCCAATGCGAAATCGTTCTTGCCGTGATCGTCCGTCAGTGCGCGGAAAAACTTCCGGATGCGCACGAGCGGCTTGATGCGCGCGTCGTACAGAATCGGACCATGGCGGTCTTCGATGGACTGCCAGTAGTCTTCGAGAATTTCGGCTGCAAACGCCTCTTTGCTGTCGAAGTAGTTGTAGAACGACCCCTTCGGCACACCGGCTGCCGCCGTGATGTCCTGCACGCCGCAGCCATTGAAACCGCGGTCGTGAACGACGTCGCGCCCGACCGTCAGCAGTCGCGAGCGCACTTCAGGATTGGGGGGACGCGGCATCTTCGTTGATCTCCCGTTAGCGTCGACGGATAACAAGATAACCGGTCATCTATTTATTGTCAAACGAAGCGGCGCCACGATACCCGGCATCGCGACAAAACCATCGAGGTGCCGCACGCCGTCCACCCAACGGCGGATCGCCGGGAAATCGTCGCGGTCGATACCGCCTTCGTGCGACAACGCGATGTCGGGAAAGCAGGCTATGTCGGCAAGCGTCGGCGTTTCGCCGACCAGCCAATACCGGCCTTCGATCTCGCCTTCGGCAAGATGGTCGTCGATCAGCCTGAAAAGCGTGCGCGCCTCGCGGCGGGCGCGTTGGACGTCGAGTTCGTAGCCGAACACGTCGTGCAGCCGGGCTGCCGACGCCGTGCGCGTGATATCGCGCGCGACCGAGAACCATGCGGCAACTTGCGCGCGCGCCACGGGCTCGGCGGGAAACCACGTGCCACCCGCGTCGTAGCGGCTCGCGAGATAGACGAGAATCGCCTCGCTATCGCGCAATCGCGAGCCGCGGTCTTCGAGAACCGGTAAGGGCGCCCAGAGATCGGTCGCGGCGAATTCCACCGACTCATGCTCTCGCCCCGGATGAAAGTCGACGGCAACCGTCTCATACCCGATACCCAGCAGATGCATGAAGAGCCGCAGCTTGTAGCAGTTTCCCGAGAGCGCGTAGTGGTAGAGTCTGATCATGGAGTGCTCTCTCCTTCAAGGCGAGGTTTAAGTTCCACGCCATAACCAAGGCCCTTGGCCTTCAACCATCGGCGGTAAGCCATCGACATCGCATCCGCGCGAGTCGACACTTCGGCCCGCGCGTCGAGCGGCAAGCGCTTCGGCAACTGGCTTTCGAGGATCGGCTTGTCCTGCCCGAAGATGGTTTGCTGGAAGCTCACGAGCGCCGTATTGTCGTGTTCGTCGTCGAAGAGCAGCATCAGCAGATGCGCGCGGCTTTCCACTTCGCTGAGCGGCTGTACGAACAACGCGATCACATCGCGTTCCGCCGGCAGGCGCGGACTCGTCTTATAGAGCAGCGCACAGAACGGCTGCGGCACGCGGTACGTGTAGTCGACCTCCATGCCTGCGGCCGCGGCTGCCGCGGCGCGCGGTTGCCAGAACGCGCAGCCTGTGGCCCAGAGTTCGCCGTGTTCGTCCTCGTGCACCTTGTAGTCCTTCACTTCGGTATGCGGTTCCTCGCCGAGGATGCCCGTGTGCACATAGGGGAAATGCCCCATGTCGAGGAAGTTTTCGATGACACGCGGCCCCGACGTATGCACCCCGAACGCGCCGCAATCGACAATGCGGCGACCCGGCTGGTCATATTGCGGCAAGGCGAAAAGCGCATGCCGGGGCGCCGCGAGTGCGACCCACGTGCAGCCGTAGCGGTCGATTGCGTGGTAACGATCTTGTACGCCGACGTCGGGCGCGGCGACGGGCTCGCCTGTCAGCGCGTCGCGCCACACGACAAGCGGCCGGCCGAGCAGGCGTGTGCGTAGCGGCGTCGCGCCGATGCGCGTGGCGGCCGAGACGACGAACCATTCATCGACGGGTGGGTTATCCCGTGCTGCCTGATAATGCGCCTCGCTCATCGTCCGCTCCCGGCCGGTGCGTGCCGCACGTCGGCTTCGAGCCGCGCGCGAAGCGCCTTGAAGGCATGCGCGGCACGCGACATCGCCTCATGGCGCGCCGCGCCACCCGCTTTGTCTTCGGTATCGATCCAGAGATAGACGACGGTCCGTTCGCCGCCCATCGGCTGCAAAAAAAGCACATGGCGCGTACCCGACGCGTCACGCCGCTCCATCGCGCTGCCGCCCCTGCGCGCTGCGGCGAAGTGGTCGTGCAGGAACAGGCGCGTGACATGCGGCGATCGATAGACGACGAAGCTGCGGCAAAACGCATTCGGCATCTGTAAATCGCCGATACCGCTCCACGACGCGTCGCCGAGCGTCGCCCAGATCAGTCCGCCGTCTTCGCGTACAGAATAGGTTTTCGCGCATGCGCTGCGCGGCGGCGAGAGGTTCGGCTTTGCCGGAATGTCAGTGCAGGCGCCGTTTTTTGCGAAGCGCCAGCCGTGGTATGCACAACTGAGCGTGTCGCCGGCAACCCATCCCAGAGTAAAGCGCGTTCCGCGGTGCGGACAACGGTTTTCCCATGCGTGCGCTGCGCCGTCCGCGGAGCGCCACAGCGCGAGTTCCCGGCCATCGAGAAAGGACTGCACAATACGCCCCTCGCCGACCTCGCGCGAGGCCGCGACCGGATACCAATGGAGATGCGCGTCGAAGCGGTCAGGCTCGATATCAGTCAACTTATGCTCCCGACGTTGCCGAACGCCGTCGCCGAATGAAACGGGTCGTCGCGCATCCATTGAACGCGCGTCTGCGCAGATTATTCCACTTTCGATCCGCCGCGCCCGGCGGAAGCGTACGACCGGCTGGCAGCGCGCGGCACGCGAAACGGATCGACGTCTTTGACGAGTTCCGCAAAATTCTTGCAGACTGCGAGGAAGCACCTGAAATCTCGCCGGTCGCGAGGCAGGGCGAAAAGCGCCTGTAGTTCAAACACGCTGCATAACCAAGCAAACGATGGAAATCGATCTTTCGGACTTGACCGCATTTGTGGCCGTCGCGCGCGCCAAAGGCTTTCGCGATGGCGCCCGCCTTGCCGGCGTGAGCGCCTCGGGGCTCAGCGAAGCGGTCCGCCGGCTCGAAGCGCGGCTCGGTGTGCGGTTGCTGCACCGGACCACGCGCAGCGTCGTGCCCACCGAAGCGGGCGAGCGCCTGCTTGCGCGGCTCGGCCCCGCACTGACCGAAATCGAAGCGGCGCTCGATGTCGTCAATGGCTTTCGCGACAGGCCCGCGGGCACGCTGCGGCTCAATGTACCGCTCAGCGCGGCGCGTCTGATCCTGCCGTCCATCGTGCCGCGATTTCTCGACGCCTACCCCGATATACGGCTCGAAATCGTCGCGGACGAAAATTTCGTCGATGTGCTCGCAGCCGGATGCGATGCCGGCATTCGCTACGACGAGCGGCTCGAACAGGACATGATCGCGGTGCCGATCGGTCCGCGAATCCAGCGCTTCGCAACCGCTGCGTCTCCTGCTTATCTTGCACGGCGCGGCCGGCCCGCGCACCCGCGCGAGCTGCTCGACCATGCATGTCTGCGCGGCCGCTTCCCGAGCGGTTCGATGCCGCCGTGGGAATTCGAGCGCGACGGAGAAGTGGTGCGGATCGAACCGTCCGGTCCGCTGCTGGTTCAGCTCGGCGGCGCCGTGGATCTCGTCGTCGACGCGGCCATTGCCGGTACCGGCGTCGTCTACCTGTTCGAAGAATGGTTGCGCCCGCATCTGGAACGCGGTGCGCTCGAACCCATCCTCGAGCCGTGGTGGCGGCCGTTCTCCGGGCCATTCCTTTACTATCCCGGCCGGCGCCTCGTGCCCGCGCCGCTGCGTGCGTTTATCGACTTCATCAGGACGGATTGATCGCGGTGAACAGGCCGACTGCACCTCGCACAACATCGGTCGACCGATCCGCTCGCCGCGCCAGGGAGGGAACCATGCTCAAAGGCGGCTGCTTCTGCAGGAAGGTTCGTTACGAGATCCTGAGTACGCCTTCCGATTCGACGATCTGTCACTGCGTGGACTGTCGCCGCGTATCGGGCGCGTCGTTCGTTGCGTGGTTCAGCGTCAGGCAGTCAGCGTTTCGATTCGTATCCGGCCGACCCAAGGCCCTGGCCAGCAGCACGTCGGTCATGCGCATGTTCTGTGCGGACTGCGGCACACACCTGACTTACCAACACCATGATTTTCCCGGCGAGATCGATGTTTCGACATGCAGCCTCGATACGCCCGAGCAGGTTCCCCCGCGGCATCACACATGGACCTCGCAGAAGCTGTCGTGGGTGCATGTATCAGACGCACTGCCAAAGCATGCGCGAAGTTATATCTCGCCCACGAGATAGTCGATCAGCGCGCGGGCTGCGGGACGCGCGGCTCGACCCGGCGGAAAGACGGCATGAATCTCGACCGGATCGAGCTGCCAGTCTTCGAGTATCTGTACAAGGCGGCCATCCGCAAGCTCGCTTCTGCATCCCCACAAGCCGATGGTCAGGATGCCCAGCCCGGCAATCGCCGCAGCCGTTGCGCCTTCGTTGACGGTAGTGGTCAGGCGTCCCTGGCCTTGCCCCTGGCCCTGTGCCGGTCCTTGCCCGCGCAAGACAAATTCGCGCCCGTCTTTTCGAAGCGTCCAACCCAATGAAGCCGCGCTCGACGGTCCGAGCACGAACGCGTGCTCGCTCAGATCGGATGGGTCGACAGGGCGCCCCGCGCGCGCCAGATAGTCCGGCGAAGCCACGAGCATTCGCGGCGAACGTCCGAGCAGCCTCGATCTCGCGGTCGAATCGGGTAGCGCACCGAACCGGATCGCGACGTCGACGCCCTCGGCGATCAGATCCTGCCGCTCGTCCGACATCAGCAAGTCGATGTGCAACGCGGAATGCAGCGCCATGAAGCGTCCGATACGCGGAATCACCTCGCGAACGCCGAAGCTCGTCGATAGCGCCACGCGCAGGTGACCCCGCAGCTCGGAGGTACCGCGAGCGACGAGGTCGGCCTCCTCCAGCGCTTCGAGAATCGCTTCGACGCGCATCAGATAGTCGACGCCCGCCTCGGTCAGTTTCACCGCGCGCGTGCTTCTGACGAACAGCACGGCGCCGACGTCCACTTCGAGTTCGGAGATCTGCCTCGACACCGATGGCTGACTGATGCCGAGCTCGCGCCCGGCCCGCGTAAAGCTCGACGTACGGGCGACACGCGTGAAAAGCCGCAGTACAGATAACTTGTCATTCATTTGAATGGCGAATAACTGAAAGTCGTTTTGCCATTCTACCGGCCATCCGGCAAATGAATCACCATGACTTCACGCCATACCGGCGAGCACACAAGGAGTCGGAAATGAAACTGCAAGAGAAACTGGATGCCTTCAAATCGCACTTCGAGAGCAAGGTGGCGCCGCCCCATGTAGTCGAACTCTTTCACAGGACCACAGACGAGTTGATCGCAACCGGTCAGGCCGAGCGGTCGCTCAAGGTGGGCGATGTCGCGCCTGCGTTCACGCTCAAGACCGCCGAGGGCGAGGTCGTCTCGTCGACGGCGCTGCTCGAACACGGGCCGCTCGTCGTGACGTTTTATCGCGGCGTCTGGTGCCCGTACTGCAATATCGACTTGCAGGCCATCGAAGCAGTCGCGCAGGAGATCCGCTCGCTCGGCGCGCATCTCGTTTCGGTCTCGATGCAAACCGCAACGAACAGCCTGAAGTCGCAACGGCAGAACAAGCTCAGCTATCCGATTCTCGTCGACGAAGGCGGCAAGACCGCGGACACGTTTGGAATCCGTTTCCGGCTGCAGGATGAACTGATCGAAGCGTACAAGGGATTCGATGTGGATTTGCCCGTCATTAACGGCGAACCGAGCTGGACGCTGCCGATGCCGGCTCGCTACGTGATCGCGCAAGACGGTACGGTTGCCTATGCCGAGGTCAGCCCCGACTACACAAAGCGGCCCGACCCGAGCGACCTCGTGACGGCTCTGCGGCAATTGCGGCAACCGGAAAGCATCGCCTGATTGATTCGTCGTGTCGGGCAGTCGCGTTGAAGGACCGCTACGGAATGGCGCCGCGCGAATACGTGGCCACGCGCGCGGCGACTCCGTGAAAACCCCTGTTGTATTTCGGCCTCGAAATCATGATTTCGAGGGAAATCTCGAACTGTTTAGTCCATTGAACGTGCTCTATGATTACGCTGCCTGTTTCATGGGCATGCAAGCATGAATTACCGCGCAAAGCAGCCATACAGCATTCGGCGATCGAGGCGCGTGTACGAAACAGAAGGTTCTTGAATGTCGATTTTGCAGTCGATCAATGGGGTTGTTTTCATGAAGAAGCGCAACCGAGGATATTGGATCGCCGGCGCGTTCTTTTGGGGCCTCACCAGTGCCGCCGTCGCCGGGGCCGCTGGAACATTACCTGAAAGGCCCGCTGCAGTTACCGCTTCCGCGCACCCCTCGCCTGAGCGGCCGCCACGGCACGCGCATGCTCGTGGAACGGAGCACGCGGCTTCGGCGAAGGCAACGCCCAAGCAGACAACCACGCAAACGGCGAAGCAACCCGAGCAGAATTACAGTGCAGCACTGAGCCAATACCAGTTTGCGTACGGGAACGCCAACGTCCCGTTTTCGCCGCCGCCGAACATCGGCGCGTCCAGCTACGCGGGCACAACAGTCGAGAGCCAGATTCTGAAGCGAAACTCGACGCAATATGGTGCGCCGGCAACACCAGCTTCGTCGGTGCGTCCGGAAGCGCCGGACGACAACTGGCGCTTTATGGCCAATCCGCTCATTAACGCTACCCATATCCACGAGATTGGAGCAGCCGTGTCTCTCCGGCACGATTTCTAGCGCGCTCGCGCTATTGCCCTGCTGCTTGGCCCTGCTGCTTGGCACTATTGCCTTACTGGCTGGCTCCTGGCGTCACCGATATGGCAATTGCTTCGGTGTACACAACCTTCACCTGATCGCCCTTCCGGATATTTTTCATCTGCTCCGGGTCCTCCACGATCACGTCCACGGTATTGCCTTCAGGCCCCTTCAGCACGACGGTCTTCGTCTTGGCATTCACGGAAATGACGTCCGCCATTACCGTCACTTCCCTGCCAATGGTGCCACCGGGCTTTTCCCCCGGAGCCGCCCGTTTTTCTATGATCTGCTGCGTTGCGGAGCGCGGGCCGCTGGTTTTTTCGAGGCTTAACGAAATCGCTTTCCTGTATTCCATCGTGACGATATCGCCAACCTTAAGCTGATCGAAATTGCGCGCTTCTTCGCCGACCTGAACCTCGAACACCCGGCCGCTCTTCTCCTTCAGAGTCACGGTCCGGGTGGCCGGCGCAATCGCCACGACCGTGGCCGTCACTGTCGAGGTAGCCGCCACCGTCGCATTGCCCGTTCCTTTTGTCACGTCGACCGACGTTTGCGGTTGAGCGAAAGCCAAATGCGCCACCACGACGAGGGTGGCTGCCAGCAGCAAGTTTCCGACCTTCATCTTTGCGCTCCTCGGAGAGTTCGTGAGGTCCACCTGCGAACATTGCTTCGTGCTGAACTTCAGCGCCGGCGAATCCTGCTTCAGCCTACTCACAGCATTGAGCGAACGATATTGGACCTTGGTCCAATTAGTCATTCAAAGCGTTTGCATGTAGCCGCTTCGCGAATCGCGATCCCTTTTTCACACATTCCTGCCGGCACTCAATCTCATTCTCAACTCATTAAAAGAGGCGACTATAATTCGCAATTCTATTTAATAAAAAATGCTTTTTAAAAACCGGATATAGGCATTAAATGAATTATGTATCAACCCGACATGGAGGATGACCATGCGGCGGCGAGATTTCCTGATGAGCGCGATTGCAGCGGCTGTCCCGGCCCTATACACCGGATGCACCACGACTTCCAGCAGTGGCGAAAGCGCAGCAACAGATATGGCACAGCGCCAGTCCATCGACGCAAGCGTCGATGGCACGCTGTCGCGCCTCTTTACCTCCGTCAAAGGATCGCGCGAACTCGTATCGAAGGCGCAAGGCGTTCTGGTCTTCCCGAACGTACTCCAGGCCGGATTTATCATCGGCGGCCAGCACGGCGACGGCGCGCTGCGAATACGCGGCGGCACCGTCGGCTACTACAGCACGACATCGGGCTCGCTCGGCCTGACCGTGGGGGCGCAGTCAAAGGCGATCATCTTTCTTTTCATGACGTCCGACGCGCTCGATCAGTTCCGGAACTCAAAGGGCTGGACAGTTGCCGGCGATGCCTCCGTGGCACTGGTGAAAATAGGCGCAAATGGAGCGATCGACACGACGACGGCCACGGCGCCTGTCGAGGTCATCGTCATGACGAATTCGGGCTTGATGGCGGACGTCTCGCTCGCCGGTACGAAGGTGACGCCGCTCAAAATCTAGGCGTTGCGATGAGTGCCGCAGCACGCGTTGCGAATCGCGGAGGCATCGGTATCGTCTGCGCAGTTTTCAGCGCGCTCTGCCGTATCGCTCGAAAAGCTGGAGCACAAAACACGCATAGACCGTGACTGCCATGAACAGCCCCATACGCACGGCGAACGCGGTGTAGACGTCCTTGCCCGCCACGCTGTCCTGCACGGACTGACCGAGCAGGATAATCAGCGTAACGAGGCTGTTCAGCCAGAACCCCGGCGATTGCCGTGTCGGACTCAGTCGATAAAGCTTGCGCCCTGCCAGCAGGCCGAACAGCAGCATCCACAGATAAAACATCCAGAGATTGACGAAAAGCCTGAGCGCAAACCAGAAAACGATGGCGAGCAGTCCCCCGAGCAAGGTGGACCCGAGCAGTTCGCGTGCCGCATCGCGTGCGGATGTCGTGCAGCTTTGACGGCCGAGACTGACCGACTTCATGATGATCGGCATATAGGCAGCCGGATCGCTCATCGCCAGCAGCCACGCGGGCATGACCACCAGTGCGGCTCGCAGCGCGATCCGCACGGTCCGATCGTCCCGCGCAATGCGAGCTTGCGGCGGCTGCGATCGCTCGATCGCAGGTTCCGGAAATATCGCGTGACTCAATGCCGAAACGACTAGCGCCACGAGCAGCCCTTTCACCAGTGCGCCCACGACTGTCACGGCCAGTTGCATGTCGGCCGCGCCGGCCGCGGAGATCATGGTCAAGCCGGCCGCGAGGAAAGTGGCGACGAGATTGTTGCCGCCGCGAAGGCCGTAGCGAAACGCCAGAAACAGCCCGAGGCCGACCATCAGCACGCCAGCGGCGGGATAGTAGCGAAGCAGCGGAACGAGCAGCAAGCCGCTGCCGGTCGTCACCGCGACGACCAGCGCGAGACCGAGCGACGCCTTGAACGTCAGCGGCCGGGTCCGCGTGGCGAGCAGAAAAACGGCAAATACCGGCGCGATCACGGGAATCGGCAAGTCCAACGCAAAACTGATCGCGAGGCTGAACGCGGTGCCTGTCGCCATCCGGAGCACGCGCCGGCCGCGTTGTCGAACGCTATTTTGCATAGGCATCCGTATCATCAGTAAACGTACGACAGCCAGCTCATCAGGCGCAAAAACACTCTGCCGAGCGGATTGAGCGGGTTGCCGGGACTGGGGAACGCCATCACCTCAGCCTGGCCGCCGACGCGAATATCGTGCAGTTTCGCGCGTTCGTCCTTCGTGAATTCGACAATCACCGGAAAGCGCTGCGCCGGGCGCAGCCAGTCGCGGCTGTTCTGCACCGTCGGCAGCGTGCCGGGCGGCGTGCTCTGCCCCACGTTTACCCCATATCCGATGCTGCGGATATGCCCTTCGAAGATCTGGCCGGGCAATGCGTCCAGAACGATGGCGACCGGCGTGCCGGGCGCGAGGCGCCCGAGGTTGTTCTCGGTCATGTCCGCGCTGACCCACACATCATGAATCGCGATCAGCGTCATGAGCGGGCTACCCGCCGCGGCGAACTGGCCGACTTCGGTGCGCAGGTCCGTGATTACGCCTGCCGAGCGCGCGCGTATCCGCGTGTTGGCGAGATCGAGTTGTGCCTTTTCGAGCGAAGCGGCGGCGCTGCGCAGCTGCGCATTCTCCGTTTCGCTGCCGCCTTGCTGTTCGCGCGCGCGCTCGACTTCCGCACGCGCCGCCGCCACCTGGCTCTGCGCCTGCTCGTAAGTCGCGCGCGCGACTTCGAGGCGCCGCAGCGAGACGGTGCCCTCGTCTTCCCGGTAGAGTCGCTCGAGCCGGTCGCTGTCCTGGCG